>JAGASS010000052.1 GCA_017621655.1 Clostridia bacterium
AGGGAGATTATAAAAGAAACTCTCGGTAAAATAACAAAAACCGAGATTATGGAAAAATGCCCCGATATTAGCCAAGTCACTGTACAGCGTGCACTTAATGAGTTGGTAACAAGCGGAGAGATTTTGAAAATCGGCGGCGGTCGTTACACCGCATATATGTGGAATCACAATAAGGAGAATTAAAAATGATTACAGGCGAACTTAAAAATAGAATTGACGGACTCTGGGATGTGTTTGCAGCGGGCGGACTCGTCAATCCTCTTGACGTTATTGAGCAGGTTACCTACCTTATGTTTATTCGCGACCTTGATGATACCGACAATCTTCGTGCCAAAGAAGCCGTGATGCTCGGTCTCCCTCACAAGAGCATTTTCGCTGAAAAAGTAAAGGTCGGCGATCGCGAGATCGACGGAAATCAGCTTAAGTGGTCTGTGTTCCACGACTTCCCGGCGGCAAAAATGTATTCCACCGTTCAGGAATGGGTTTTCCCGTTTATCAAGGGGCTTCACGACGATAAGGATAGCGCATATTCCAAATATATGGATGATGCTATATTCAAAATCCCCACGCCGCTGTTGCTCGATAAAATCGTTACCATTCTTGACGACATCTACGCACAGATGGCACAGATAAAGGATAGCGACATTCGTGGAGACGTTTACGAATATCTGCTCTCCAAGATTTCGCAGTCGGGTCTGAACGGTCAGTTCCGTACCCCTCGTCACATCATTCGTATGATGGTAGAGCTGATGGATCCAAATGCGGATGAGATCATCTGCGACCCGGCTTGTGGTACGTCGGGATTCCTTGTTGCCGCTGGCGACTATCTCAAGGAAAAGCGCAAAGAGGAAATTTTCTTCAACAGACAGAAAAAAGCGCACTATATGAACGGAATGTTCCACGGCTACGACATGGACAGAACAATGCTCCGTATCGGCGCGATGAACATGATGACTCACGGCGTGGACAATCCCTATATCGAATACCGTGACAGCTTGTCCGATCAGAACCCCGATAAGGATAAGTATTCGTTGATTCTGGCAAATCCTCCGTTCAAGGGAAGTCTTGACTACGATACCGTTTCAGCAGATCTTCTCAAGGTCTGCAAGACCAAAAAAACAGAGCTTCTGTTCCTTGCGTTGATGCTTCGCATGCTTCGAGTTGGTGGTAGATGTGCCGTCATCGTTCCGGACGGAGTTCTCTTCGGATCTTCGACCGCGCACAAAGCGATTCGCAAGGCGATCGTTGACGACAACCGCCTTGAAGCTGTGATCTCAATGCCTTCAGGCGTGTTCAAACCATACGCAGGCGTTTCTACGGGAATTCTGATCTTCACAAAGACAGGACACGGCGGCACGGATAAGGTTTGGTTCTATGATATGCAAGCTGACGGCTTCAGTCTTGACGATAAACGCACCGAGGTCAAGGAAAACGATATCCCCGATATCATCGCACGCTTCCATAACCTTGAAGCAGAAACCGACCGCGCACGTACCGAAAAGTCATTTTTCGTACCCAAGGACGATATCGTAGGTAACGACTATGACCTCTCGATCAACAAGTATAAAAAGACCGAATATAAGCCGGTAGAATACCCCTCTACCGCTGAGCTAATGGTAGATCTGCACGAGCTTGAAATGGAGATTACAAAGGGGTTGGCTGAGTTGGAGGAGTTGCTGAATGGCTAAAAAGAAAGATAAACCTCAAATTATAAATAATATCAAAGAGTTGAATCTTGAAATAGATTACGATAAGCTTGCGGATGCCATTGTGAAGGCACAAGAAAAAAGCAAATTAAAAGCCCATTATAGTAAAGAATATAGCCCATCCGCTTTTTCAAAGCTTACATTGTCTGTTCTGCGAATTGTATCAGTGCTTTGTTGGGTAGCTGTAGCTTGCGTGTTTATAGCTATCTATGATACGGCAGAATCGTATTCATGGAACGGAACAAGACATCTTATAATCTTTATTTTGAGTTGTGCCATACTGTTTGGACTATTTTTCTTGATAGCATCATTTTCCCATCTTCTTTGGAAGGCAGCGAAAGAGATTGAAAAGGAAAAAGATAAAAATTATGTTATGTCCGTGTTTTCGGGAGTTGTTGGTTTTGTGGCTTTGGTAGTAGCTTTGATAGCGCTTTTTAAGGGGGTGAGATGATGGCGAAACTGGGAGATATATGTGAGATATTAGATTCTAAAAGAGTGCCTATTACGGCTTCTAATCGAAAAGCCGGAATATACCCCTACTACGGCGCAAACGGTATTCAAGACTATGTAGATGATTACATATTTGACGATGAGCTTATTTTGTTGGCAGAGGATGGAGGGCATTTTGGCTCAATCGACAAGCCGATAGCTTATCGTGTTTCGGGAAAATGCTGGGTAAACAATCATGCCCATGTACTAAAGCCTAAATCTGACGTTGATGTTGATTACTTGTGTTATTCTTTGATGTTTCGTGATGTTTCAAGTGTTGTAAATGGAGCTACACGCAAAAAATTAACGCAGGCAGATATGAGAGAAATAGAAATCCCTCTGCTTTCTCTAAGCGAACAACTTGCAATTGTTGAGAAACTTAATAAGATGTTTGCCTTGATTTCTCTCCGCAAACAGCAGCTTTCGAAACTGGACGAGCTTGTCAAATCCCGATTTATCGAACTGTTTGGTGATCCTGTTGCTAATCCTTTTGGATGGAGAAAATTGACGGTGCAGCAGGCAATCGACGAGAAGATTATCGACAAACCTTTAGATGGTAATCATGGGGGAAAGCATCCGAAAACTTCGGATTATGTTCCATCGGGTATACCATTTATAATGGCAAATAACTTGGTAGAGGGAAAAGTAGATTTAGAAAATTGTGCGTTTATCTCACGAAAACAGGCAGATTTCTTAGATAAGGGATTTGCTAAGGACGGAGATGTGTTGATTACACACAAAGGCACAATAGGCAGAACCGCCATTCTCCATTGCTCATATCCGTATATAATGCTAACACCACAGGTTACTTACTATCGTCCCAAAAGTGGAATAATCCCAGAATATCTAAAAGCCTATTTTGACACTGACTATTTCCAAGGGATAATTGGTAATATTGCGAGTGTTGGTTCAACAAGAGCGTATATTGGCATAACTGCTCAACAAGAACTTCCGCTCATTGTACCACCAATGGAATTACAAAACCAGTTTGCAACCTTCGTCGAACAGACCGACAAATCAAAATTGGCAATTCAGCAAAGTCTTGAAAAACTCGAAATGCTAAAAAAATCATTGATGCAAAAATATTTTGGGTGAGGTGAAAATGTGAGCAATACATCATTCGATAAAATAATAGATAATGTCTTTGATAGCTTAAAAAAGCTAACTCCTGCGTTGATTGCTCTTTTGATAGCAACATCATTTCTCTTGTTTGCTCCCGAAGAGTTTATGAGAAAAATTAATCTTGACAATTTAGGAGGTACTTTTAAAACTGTTTGTGGCTTTACATTTGTGATATCCTTGTCTTTGATAGTATCCATTTTAACCTTTTCAATTGTTGGATTGATCAAAAGAATATTCTTTGTCAAATCTTTGGAAAAAGAGTTACAGCGCCTAACTGATCCCGAAAAGATAATAGTAAAACTAATGTATCATATGCCGGCTCATGCAATCTCATTGTCTGTTCAGGAAGGAATAACGGGGGCATTATTGCAAAAGAAAATCATTGCATACGCTTCGTCTGTTGGTGATGGTATTGGTGTATTTACCTTTCAATTTGTTCTTCAGGCTTGGGTTGTTAAGTATTTGGATTCGCATGATGATTTTTGCAAAATTTCGCAATCTGAACTTCAAAAATGTTTAGAAGAACACTATAAAAGAATAAGAATATAAAATAAATATTCCTACAAAGGAGTCAATTATGACCAACTTTGATTTTCTAAAAAACACCCCCGATTTTGACACGTTTTCGGACGTAGCAATATCGGCGGAGAAAATATTACATATTGACGTGGATTCCTGCGTGCTGAACTGCCGCAGGGCGATGGAGTTTGCGGTGAAATGGATGTATTCTGTTGACCGTGATCTCGTCATGCCTTATCAGGACAACCTTGTCAGCTTGATGAACGGCGAAGAGTTCCGTGATATCGTCGGAACAGACATTTGGCGGCGCATGGAATTTATCCGCAAGGTCGGCAACAACGCGGCTCACGGCGGCAAAAAGGTAACACATGAGCAGGCGGAGCTTTGCCTTGAGAATCTCTTCGTTTTCCTTGATTTTGTTTCCTATTGCTATGCTCAAGAGCATACTGAACAGCAATTTGATAAGTCATTGCTTCAACTTACCGTGGACGAAGCGCTTTCCTTCGTTCCCGAAAGCGACATTGACATAAACAAGCTCATTGAGGAAAATAAGGCACTCAAAGACGAGCTGACCGCGCGCCGTGCCGAGCAGCAGCAGACATATGTGCCGAAGCCGCTTGATCTCTCCGAGTATAAAACGAGAAAGATATATATCGACTTTATGCTTCAGGACGCCGGCTGGGTTGAGGGTAAGGATTGGCTCAACGAGGTCGAGCTTTACGGTATGCCCAACAAAAGCGAGGTCGGATATGCCGACTACGTTCTCTTTGGCGATGACGGTAAGCCGCTTGCTGTTCTTGAAGCCAAGCGCACCTGCGTGGACGTTGCGAAGGGCAGACAGCAGGCAAAACTTTATGCTGACCTCTTGGAGCAGAAATACGGCCGCAGACCGATCATTTTCCTTTCCAACGGCTTTGACACACGCATTTGGAACGACAAATATTATCCCGAGCGCAAGGTGGCATCGATCTATTCCAAGCGCGACCTTGAAAAGCTTTTCAATCTGCATACTATGCGGACAAGCTTAAAAAATGTAATGGTGGACAAGGCAATCGCCGGACGTTACTATCAAGAGGGCGCGATCAAAGCCGTTTGCGAATCGTTCGATAAGAAGAATCGCCGCAAAGCGCTACTCGTTATGGCAACGGGCTCGGGCAAGACAAGAACCGTCATAGCTCTTTGCAAGGTATTGCTTGATCACGGTTGGGTGAAGAATATTCTGTTCCTTGCTGACCGCAACTCTCTTGTAACGCAGGCAAAGCGTGCCATTGTGAATATGCTACCCGATCTTTCAGTGACAAATCTTTGCGAAGACAAGGAAAACTTTGACGCGCGTTGTGTTTTCTCGACTTATCAGACGATGATGAACTGCATTGATACGGTCAAGGATGAGAACGAGAAAAAGCTCTTTACCGTCGGTCACTTTGACCTTGTTATCGTTGACGAGGCACATCGCTCTATCTATAACAAGTATAAGGATATTTTCAATTATTTTGATGCTCCCTTGGTTGGCCTCACCGCAACACCAAAGGATGAGATCGACAAGAATACCTATGAGATTTTCGAGCTTGAAAACGGTGTTCCTACCTACGGTTACGAGCTTGGACAAGCTGTTACCGATGGTTTTCTTGTTGACTTTATGTCTGTTGAGAGCAAATTGAAATTCATCGAGCAAGGCATCGTATACGATGACCTCTCCGAAGAAGATAGACAAGCTTACGAGGATACCTTTGAGGACGAAAACGGTGAACTTCCCGAAAGCATAGCATCGTCTGCGCTCAATGAGTGGGTGTTCAACGAGGATACCATCCGCCAGGTGCTTCATATTTTGATGCAGGACGGTCTGCGCATTGATTACGGCGAAAAGCTTGGAAAAACTATCATTTTTGCTAAGAACCACGAACACGCCGAAAAGATTCACGAGATATTCGGCAAGGAATACCCCAATCTGCCCGGATATACCAAGGTTATTGACAACTATATGACCTATGCGCAGAGCGCGATCGATGAGTTTTCCGACCCCAGGAAATTGCCTCAAATCGCGATTTCTGTGGATATGCTTGATACAGGTATCGACGTGCCTGAAGTGTTAAATCTTGTTTTCTTCAAGAAGGTAATGAGTAAGGCGAAGTTCTGGCAGATGATCGGTCGCGGAACTCGTCGTTGCGATGGGCTTATGGATGGCAAGGATAAAGACAAGTTCTATATCTTCGATTTCTGCGGAAACTTTGAGTTTTTCCGTATGAATAACGGTCGTCCTACGGCAAACCAGATTGCCCTGCAGGGAGCGATTTTTAAACTCAAGGCACAGATCGCGTTTAAGCTACAAGATCTTGCTTATCAGACTACCGATTTGATTGCATTCCGTAAGTCTTTGGTTGACGATATGGTGCGCAAGGTGCGTGAACTCAACAAAGACAACTTTGCTGTTCGGCAGCATTTGCGTTACGTAGAGCAATATGCGAACCCCGACAACTATAATTCGCTTACGTATGAGGATACACTACTTATGGCAGAAGAGCTTGCTCCGCTGATCACGCCCGACGAGGACGAGGCATCTGCAGTTCGCTTTGATGCTTTGATGTACGGCATTGAGCTTGCATACCTTGCCGGAAAGAAATATTCTCGCGCTCGCACCGATCTTTACAAAAAGGTCAGCGGTATTGCAAGCGTAGCAAACATACCCGAAATTATGGTTCAGTCTGAGCTGATCAACAAGATTCTGCACACTGATTATTTGGAGAACGCCGGAATCAATGAATTCGAGCATATTCGTGAAAATCTCCGTGATTTGATGAAGTATATTCCCAGAATCGGCGTAAAGTATATCACCAATTTTGATGATGAAATTCTTTCTGTCGAGTGGAATGAATCCGATCTTGAAAGCGACGATCTGAAGAATTATAAAGCAAAGGCAGAATTCTATATCCGTCTACATCAGGATGAAGCGGCTATTGCCAAATTAAAGAGCAACGTTCCTTTGAGCGCGGATGATGTTAAGGCACTTGAACGTATTTTGTGGAGCGAGGTTGGCAGCAAAAAGGACTACGAAGCGGAATGTGGCGAAAAACCGCTCGGCGAGTTTGTTCGTGAAATCGTTGGACTTGATATGATGGCAGCCAAAGCGGCGTTTGACGAGTATTTGAATGAGGTTAATCTTGATGCTGACCAAATTTATTTTGTCAATCAGATTATTGAGTATATTGTGCGAAATGGTGTGATGAAGGATATGTCGGTACTTCAGGAAGCTCCTTTTAGCGATAGGGGTAGTATAGTTGAAGTGTTTACTGATATTTCGATTTGGTTGGGGATTAGAAAAGTAATTGAAAAAATAAACGCAAATGCTGTAGCTTGATTTTCGTAGGTTATTAGCGCAGCGCGATTCAGCACTATATAGTTGAGCCGGCCCGATTTATGGTCGGCTTTTCCTTTTCATTAAGTAATACTTATTAAATCTGATTTAATGAAAAATATTGACATGTCGTTTTTGCTATGATATAATTCTGCAAAACGTACGGTAAAGTGAGGTATAATTATGTTGACCGACGAGCAGCTTCGCAAAGGAATTGACGGATTGACCTTGGATCAGTTGGTTGGGCAGACCTTGTGCTATTCATTTGACTCATTTAGCGATGAGCAATATGACGCCATTGTTAAGAAAACAATGCCGGGCGGAGTGTATCACTGGAAGATAACGGCAGAACGCAAGGCGTCGCTCATGCGTTCACATAACAAATATTGCCCCGTTCCCACCATTTTCGTGACGGACGTGGAAAACGGAACCGACGCTATCGTGGGTGAATCGGTTTCACTGCCTTATGCGATGGCGTGGGGAGCTGCAGACGATCCTGATCTTATAAGACGTGCTCATCATGCGGTCGCCAAGCGTTGCCGTCAGGACAACATTCATCTCGCATTGGCTCCCGTTGCGGATATAAACTATAATTTTCGCAGCAGTGTGCTGAACGTACGCGCTGTTTCAGACAGCCCCGATCAGGTAATTAAAATGGCGCGTGCCGCGGTAGAGGGCTTCCAGCAGGACAACGTAATGGCTGCTTGCTGCAAGCATTTCCCGGGCGACGGCATGGACGAGCGTAATCAGCATTTTATGACTACTGTAAACTCCATGTCGAGAGAAGAATGGATGAACACCTACGGCCGTGTGTACCGCGAGATGATCAAAGCAGGTACAATGGCTATCATGGTCGCACATATTGCTCTTCCTGCCTTCGACGAGAAGATAGACGATTATATGGGCTATCCACCCGCAACGCTTAGCAAAAACCTGATGACAGGTCTGCTAAAGGGCGAGCTTGGCTTTGACGGCTGCATCGTTTCGGATGCACTTAGTATGATCGGTGCTTGCTCCATGATGCCTGCAGAGCGTTTGGCTGTTGAGTTTTTGAAAGCAGGCGGAGATATGCTCCTTTTCCCTTTGCCTTCGGATTTTGATTACATCAAGGCGGCAGCGGAGGGCGGGGAACTGCCTGTTGAACGCCTGAAGGATGCAGTGCTTCGCATCTGGAGGATGAAGAATCAGCTCGGTCTTTTTGACTGTGAAGAGCCGATCCTGAAGGGGGAGAAATCAGAAATATCTGACCTTGCTATGGAAATCGCCGAAAAGGCAATTACCGTTGTGCGTGATGCAGACGGGCTTGTGTCAAATATTAAGCTGAAGCCGGGAGATAAGGTGCTGCACGTGTGCTCGTTCCCCGATACGCCGTATGCAAAGAACACTCAGCTTTCGGTAATCGAGGAGGAGCTGAAGGCGCGCGGAATCGACGTAACGACAAAGATCAACCCCGGTCATTACGAGATCAAAGCATGCATCGATGACTTTAATTACGTACTTGTGAGCGTTTGCTTCAATACGGCAAATAACGGCGGCGGATCTATGCGCATCAGCTGGTCAAACGCAATGACAATGTGGCGCGCGTATCTGCTTCAGCACCCGCGCGTGATCATGGCCTCCTTCGGTGATCCGTATAAGCTTTACGACTATCCGTATATCAGAAGCTACGTAAACTGCTATGACCATTCCGCAGACACACAACGCGCGTACGCGCGCTTGTTGACAGGTGAGATCAAGGCACGCGGTAAGAATCCCGTATCGTTCCCGGGCTTTTTTGAAAGAGAAACCGATTGATTTTACCTGTATAGGAATAGCTCAATTCAAAATAATGCGTAATTATGGTATCTGGTTGTGCTTTTGCGTGGACAAAATGTGAATTTTGTGATACAATTAGCATATTAAAATATATCGGGGGGAAAATTATGGCACAGAATTATTATAGTCATTCGAGAACTTGCGCGACCTGCGCATACTGGGCGGGTATGAGAACCACCGATGCCTTAAATCAGTGCTCAACCGTTGAGAACTCGTCCGAGAAGGGAACCTGCAAAATTCCGCAGGGGCCGTGGAGAAACTGCACAAGAACTGCGAGCAACTCTTGCCCCTCGTATATGAAATGGCCTGTACTTAAGTAAACAAAAATTCCCGAGCGATGCTCGGGAATTTTTTAGTTATCATCTGTAAAGAGCGTACAGCCCTGATTTCGGTAGTGTACGATTTTCTCTTTCAGTAATTCTTCGGTACAACCGAAAAATTTGGAAAGGCAGGTTATGCACATATAGCTGACTGCACCGCGGTTGATGAGCCGTTTGTGAAGTCCAATCTCGTTTGACGAAAGCTCCTTTTTGCACTTCTGACACTTTGCCATTACGCGTCAACCACCTTCGCACGGAAGAGGCGGCAGGAATGAGGCGCCACCTTGTCGAGGCGGACGACGCCGCTCTCGGTTTTGACGGTCTCACCCGTCCAGAGGTCGGTAAGCTCTATGGTCTTACCCGACGAGATCGGCAGTCCGAGATTATCCGGTGTGAGCGTGAACTGCCAAACCGTTGCGTTACTGTCGGTGAAGTTGAAGAATCCGATAGCTATATCGCCGCCATCGAGGTATTTTGCGATTATCGGCGTGTCGATCGGATAATTTTTGTAGAAGGGTTCGTTCTCTTTGCGGTTATTATTGATTTCGTACTTATGGTTGTTTGCAAAGAAGGGCTGAGCACCGAGCTCGTCCTGGTTTATTGCGATAACGTCCTTGTTGAGAAGGATCGACTTGGTTTCGTCCGTCATATCGCGTATATCGCAACCGATCATAAGAGGAGAATTAAGAAGCGCCCAAAGAGAGAAATGCAGGCGGTACTCATCGGTCGTGCAACCCGTAAGCGCGACGTTGCCCTTGCCGTTCATACCGACAACGAGCATATCCATATCGTTGAAGCAACCTCTGCCGTTGTATTCCATAGATACGATCTGCGACTGTCCGAGATCCTTTATTGATGCCCAGGAATCGTTTACGTCGTAGGTCGAGCGCCACATATGAGCACCCGTTTCCTTGATCCACTGCTTTGTGTTCTCCGAGCCCCACGAGCAAGCACTGAGAAGAATGTCGCGTCCGCAGTTGGCAAGCGCGATCGCCATTCTCTTATATAGAATATCGGCGCGCTCCGTCATGGGATGGAAGCAGAAATCGTACTTAAGGAAGTCGACCTCCCACTCGGCGAACGTCATCGCGTCTACCCACTCATAACCGTAGCTTGCGGGATAACCGGCACAGGTGAGATACCCTGCGCAGGAATACATACCGAACTTAAGTCCCTTTGAATGAATGTAGTCTGCGACGTACTTCATGCCGTGAGGGAATTTTTCGGGATCGGGAACGAGGCGACCGTTTGCGTCGCGCTCCTTGAGCGCCCAGATGTCGTCGATAACTACGTACTCGTAGCCCGCGTCCTTAAGACCGCTTTCTACCATTGCGTCAGCGGATTCCATAATAAGCTGTTCGTTAATATTCGCACCAAAGGTGTTCCAAGTGTTCCACCCGAGCGGCGGCTTGTTTACTATCATTTTATATTGACCTCCGAATTGTTATGTGATATAATCATTATATATGCAAAAACATTGCATTTGAAGTGTAAATTATCGCAAATATATGTATTATTGTTGCGGAGCGAGAGATGATGACCGATAATAACGAAAAGCTTTATCTGACCGTGTGGGGTATTCATTATCCCGAAAAAAACGAGAGGTTCAGGTGGGGTCCGGGTGTAAGAGACATTTTCATTATACACTACGTCAGAGAGGGAAAGGGGTATTTTGAAGTCGGCGGCAAAAAATATACGCTGACGAAGGGGCAGAGCTTTCTTATAGTACCGGGACAGCTCGTGAATTATTATCCCGACGAAAATGAGCCGTGGAAGTACGCGTGGGTCGATTTTTCGGGAATAGAGGCGAGAAAACTGCTTTCATACTGCGGTATAACGCCCGAAAATCCCGTTGCTTACAAGGAAATTTCCGAGCTTGATACGCTTTTCAAAACCGCATCGGAACAGTTCGCTACCGTAACGCCCGCCGACGTTTGCCGCAACGTAGGATTTGCGCGTCTGATACTCTCGGTGTATATCAAGCACTATCCGTCCGTAAGCACAAAAACGAACGACGAGCTTATCATAACCCGCGCGGCGGAGTATATTGAAAACGCCTACCGCCGCCCGTCGCTAAACCTTGACGAGATCGCAGAGCGGCTTTCGATCAACCGCGCGACTCTGCACCGTAAATTTACCGAGGAGCTTAATATTTCCCCCGGAAATTATATTATCAAGCTGCGCATAAAAAAGGCGTGCGCGCTACTCGAAAACAGTAATTATTCGATAAAGACTATCGCCTATTCGACGGGCTTTTCCGACCAGCTTTATTTTTCAAAGGTGTTCAAAAAGCAAATTGGAATGACGCCGACAGAGTACAGAGAAAGGACAAGCTTATGATAAAGATATATTATCCGACCGTGTTTTTGATAATAACTGCGTTGTATATTGCGCTCAGGATAGTGCTTGCGCTCAAAAACAAGAAAATTATCCTCAAAAGGGAAGCGCAGATGCTTCTGGTTTATATTTGCCTGATAGTGCTTTCGCGTTTCACCCTTTTCCCGTTTTCAAGGGTAAACGGTGAAATTCAGCCGCTCGTTCTTGATATGGAAAATCTCTTTCCGCCGCGCGTGAATTTTATTCCGCTTGTCTATCTTTTCGATTATCCGAGTATCGGCGAGATACTTCTGAACGTTATAGGAAATACAGCTATGTTTGTTCCTCTCGGCATAGTCTGGCCAAGTGTTTTTAAGAAGCCGAACACTCACGTTAAGGTGATGCTTGCAGGATTTGGTGTATCACTGACTATCGAGGTGTTGCAGCTCCCGTTTTTTGACAGGGTAAGCGATATAGATGACCTGATTCTGAACACCCTCGGCTTCTTTCTCGGATACCTTATCTATCTCGGATACAAAAAGAAAAAAGCCCGTCGGTGACGGGCTTTTACTTTTGTTATTCCGTTATCTGCGAAAGCAGGTCTTCTCTTATTCTCATGATCTCGAGGGTTTCCTCGGTATCGAAAGACACCTTTTTCGTGTTAAAGAAACGGAGGATGTCGGCAATAAGATAATTGAAGAACGGCGAGGATACGGGCTGCTTCTTTCCGTCTGAGGAAATGACAAAGGAATTACGCGGATCGTAGTTTATCTCAGCTTTTTTGCCGTTTTCGAATTCAAGGTAGAACTTGAAGCCGTTTTCGAGCGTTTCCGCCTTGGTGGATATACATTTTGACTTTACCGTCTTAACGACCATTTCGATCTGATGTACGGCATATTCGTTAAACGTCAAGCCCGCGCCCCAGGTTTCGAAGAGATCGGGATCTCCTACGTTATCAAGCTCGGTAGCGTAACGGAGTGCCGAGGTTGAGAAGAACGGAGTGCCGTACTTTTTCGCGATCTCAAACATTTCTACTGCTTCCGCGTAGTTCGGGGAAAAGGTCTTATCGACGTAAGTGGGCTTGCCGCACTTGAACGCCTCTTTAACGTATTCTAAGTGCTTTTCGGGATTTGATGGAGCGAGAATTACGATGAAGTCCGTTTTTTCGCAAAGCTCCTCGATGCTTGAGCATTTTTCAGCGCCGAATTCATTACACCACTGATCGGTGCTTCTTCCGTCAACGGGGGAAATATCAAGCTCCGCCCACGCGTACGCGACGGAAAATTCATCACCTTTTTTTTTCACATATTTCCTTTATCCAGATAGGATAGTTATTTGCGTGCCATTCGCTCAGGTAGTAATCTATAAATCCGATCTTTTTCATCAGAGCTTTATCTCACCTTTCTTTTCAGCAGACTGATAGAGGTAGTCGAGAAGCTTTGCGCTTTCAAGAATGTTGTCGATATGATTCTTGTTTTTCACGCCGCTGTCGATGGAGGCAAGGAAGTCCTTGTCCTCGAGAGCGTACATATTGGGAATATCATATTCGGGGGTGACGCTTTCAAGAGTGTCAGCCGACCAGAACGTGAAATGCTTACCGTACATAAGGCGCGCTCCGCCCTTATCACCGAGGAAGTCGATAAACATTTCGCTTTCGCCGATGTTCTGCGCCCACGCGCCGTTGAAGGAAATGCTTGCCTTGTCAGTGCGAATGTAGCCGGAAATGAAGTCGTCAACGTCGTTCACACCGTTTTCGATGTCAGAGGTCTCCTCTGCCCACATTGAGCCGTTGTACTTGTACGCCTTCATGTCCTTTGCAATCTCGCAGTAAGCGTCGCAGGTAACGTCAACGAGCTTTGCGCCGCCGAGAACGTAGAGAATGAGG
This sequence comes from Clostridia bacterium, assembly GCA_017621655.1. Classification (GTDB taxonomy): domain Bacteria; phylum Bacillota; class Clostridia; order Oscillospirales; family CAG-272; genus Colimorpha_A. The sequence goes on from JAGASS010000052.1 coordinate 13,525, forward strand.
TCGAGGAAATGTACTCCCCAGTCGATGAGAACGCCGCCGCCCGACTGCGCTTTGGTCGTAAACGCACCGCCGAGACCGGGGATATTTCTGAAGCCGCGGAATGAAGCGTAAACGTGATAAAGCTTACCGAATTTACCTTCCTTTACGTAGTCGTGAAGCATCTCGACCGACTTGTGATAACGGTTGCAAACACCGATATTGAGCATAAGCCCCCGCTTGTTTGCTTCCTCTGCCATCTCGCATGAGAGGGCGTAATTAACCGTGATGGGCTTCTCGCACATAACGTGCTTGCCTGCTCTGAGCGCGTCCATTGAGACGGTGTAGTGCGCGTAGTTTGGAGTCAGAACGAATACCGCGTCGACCTCGGGGTCGTCAAGTGCGATCCTGTAGTCTGTAATTACGTTTTCAACCTTGGGATGTGCTTCCTTCATTGCCTCTGCTTTTTCGAGGATGAGGTCGCAAGCGTATTTGATGCGGACGTCATCGAGAGTGTCGAGGGCGGGAAAATGCGCGCCCTTTGCGATCCTTCCGCATCCGATAACTGCAACTGTTTTCATTTGGTGTTCCTCCAAAAAAATATTTACAGTTAAATTATAGAGCTTATGACCTGATATGTAAATAGTATGAGTTTGTTTTGGTTTAGCATTTTTTTGTATTTTGGATAAAAACGGCGGTTTTCGTTTAACATTTTACTTGACGGCGCTTGTTTTTTGAGATAAAATAAAAATAACGGTGAGTAAACGAAAGGCATGCTATGGAAAATTTTTATCACATAAATAACTTCTATCCGCACGATCCGCTTCGCTTCGGAAGCACGCGTCTTATACAAATGGGCAGGATATACTGCAAGGGCGCATCGGAATGCCCTGAGCATTTTCAGACCGACTTTTTTGAGCTTACCGTCGTGACGGGCGGACGGGGAACTGTGGGAGTAAGAGGTGTCGATATTCACGTCAAGGAGGGTGACATTGTCGTTTCCTTTCCTGCGGAAACGCATAGAATAGTGTCCGATAAGAACGAGCCGCTCCGCTATGATTTCTTTGCCTTCAATTCCGACGATCCGATAATAAAGGAGGAGCTTGACGGCATTACCGCGCTCTTCAAGGATCCGTCGGACCGACTGATCGGAAATCACCGTATCGAGAAGCTGGTTGAAGCAGGGATAAACGAGCTGTGCGACGGCACAGCACCTCTTTCCGAGCGACTTCTGACGAATATTCTCGACGAGATAATCATCCGTCTGATACGCGTGTACGGAGAGAAAAAGAGCACCGTTATTCATGCGGATACGACGAACAGCGAGACGTTCTGCTACCGCATAATGAATTATATAGATACTCATATTTTCAGCATGAAGCGCCTGACCGACGTGTCCGAGATAACGGGATATAATTACAGCTATCTTTCCGCGCTTTTCAAGAGCACGACGGGACGCACTCTTTCCGATTACTACAAAACCGCGCGTCTTAAGGCGGCGCGAACGCTTGTCAGAGAGAACAAGCTGACGGTGAGCAAGATCGCGGAGATGCTGAATTATTCCTCGGTCTACGTTTTGTCAAGGGCTTATAAGGCGGAATTCGGCGTTCCGCCGACTGAGGATAGATAAAAAACCGACTTGAAGGAGTCCTTCAAGTCGGTTATCTTATTGTGCAACGAAAACCACCAGCGGTGCTGGTGGTTCCAAAAAGCTTTAGCTATGAGTAGAAAAAGAATCCTCCTTCGTTTATAATAGGAGTGGGTTTGCCAACCACGACCAAAAAACGAAGGAGGAATCAAGTAATGAGA
>JAGASS010000053.1 GCA_017621655.1 Clostridia bacterium
ACTCTGATTTTCACTGTGTTTTTTGATATAAAAACCGAAAGAACCCTGAAATCATCGGGGTTTTCGGGGTTCTCTTGGTTGCCGTTATCTTCCGTTAAATTCCGTTAAGTTCGTTTTTTGACACTTGACTCGAAATCAGTTTGTCTTAACGGACACGAGGGTTCGAATCCCTCCCTCTCCGCCAAAAGACCGCAATCCTCACGAATTGCGGTCTTTATTTTTACATTATATCAGTTAGCCCATGAAAGAAAAAAGCACTTCGAAAGAAGTGCTTTTTTCAATGAAATTCATTCCTGTGGAACGGGCTATATTATCCTCAGCTTTCGGATTCTTCCTCTACTTCAAACTGACTGTTATAGAGCGTACAGTAGAATCCGCCCTTATTCATCAGTTCATCATGGTTACCGCTTTCGATTACGTCTCCGTCCTTCATAACAAGTATAAGATCGGCATTACGAATCGTGGATAGGCGATGTGCAATCACAAAGCTCGTTCTATCCTTTGTCAGTTCATCCATCGCTCTTTGAATGATGACCTCTGTTCTCGTATCCACCGATGAGGTCGCTTCATCAAGAATAAGCATAGGCGCGTCCTGCAGCATAGCACGGGCAATAGTAAGAAGCTGTTTCTGACCTGCGGAGATCGTCGTGCTTTCGGTCAACACCGTGTCCAGTCCTTTTGGCAGCGATCGTATAAACTTATCAATGCCGCAAACCTTTGCAACACGCATTATATCCTCGTCGGTAATGTTATTAAGGTTATATGCGAGATTTTCTCTTACAGTTCCCTCAAAGAGCCATGTATCCTGCAATACCATTCCGAACATATCGTGAACGTCCTCGCGACGAATGTCATGTATCCTCTTTCCGTCAACAGTGATACTGCCGCTGTTGATCTCGAAGAAACGCATTAAAAGGTTTACCATGGTAGTCTTGCCTGCACCCGTAGGTCCGACGATAGCAACCTTCTGCCCGGGCTTGACCTTTGCGGAAAAGTCCTTAATGATAACTCTGTCCGGATTTTCGGGGTAAGCAAAACGAACGTGCTCAAACTCTACTGAGCCAACGGTATCCTCTGTGTCGTGCTTCGGCTTGTGACTTTCATCTTCAAATTCTTCGGCTTCCATAAATTCGAATATGCGGTTTGCACCCGCAGTTGCGGTCTGAAGATTAGTCATGCCCTGAGCGATCTGCGTCAAGGGAGACGTGAAAAGACGAACGTACAGAATGAAGGAAACTATCACGCCAAATTTAATGGTTCCGTTCATAGCAAGTGACGCACCGATAACGCACACTGCAACGTAGGAAAGGTTACCGATAACGTTCATCAAGGGCTGCATCATGCCGGACAGAAACTGGGATTTCCAGTTAGCGTCGTAAACCCTTTGATTAAGCTTGGCAAAGCGGGAAAGCACCTTTTCTTCTGCACAGGAAATACGAACGACGTCGTGTCCCGAATACATTTCCTCTACGTAGCCGTTCAGCTCGCCAAGACTGACCTGTCTTGCGGTAAAGTGCTTTTGGGATTTTCTCATGATCAGCATGATCAGCACCATACCGATCATTGTGATCAGCACAGCGGTTAGTGCCAAGCGCCATTCGGTCACGAACATCATTATAAGGCATCCGACAAACTGGGTAGCTGCACTGATAATAGTGGGTAAGCTATTTGTCATGCCCTGCTGAAGGACCGATACGTCGTTGGTGATACGGCTGAGAATGTCGCCTGTCGATGTCTCACCGAACTGCTTCTGCGGCACCTTATTGATCTTCACCGAAAGATCGTGACGCATTCTGCGTGACGCCTTCAAGGTGACCGTAGCCATAATATAATGCTGAACGAAATTTGCCAACGCACCGATCAGGTAGAGAGCGATAAGCATAAAGCCGACCTTTGCAATCGCAGACATATCAATGCCGCCGATAAGACCGTCTGAAATAATATCGGTGATCTCACCGACCTTATCGGGAGTAATGATGGTCATAACCGCTGACAGTGCCGCCAGGATCAGTGCAACAATGACAAGCGGAAAGTTCCCCATATATCTGAATATTTTAGATAGAGTCTTTTTCATCATTGCACCTCCTTACTCAAGCTCTGCCGCCGTCAGCTGGGACTGAGCGATCTCGCGGTAAACAGAGCAATTTTCCATCAATTCTTCGTGCGTGCCAATACCGACAGCTTCGCCACGCTCCAGAACGATGATCTTATCCGCATCCTTAATGGTACTGATACGCTGTGCTACGATAACCTTTGTTGTATCCTTCATCGCTCTTGCAAGACCTTTTCTGAGCTGTGCGTCGGTCTTATAGTCGAGAGCCGAGAAGGAATCATCAAAAATAAGAATTTCGGGTTTGCGCGCCAATGCTCTTGCAATGGAAAGACGTTGCTTCTGTCCGCCCGAAACGTTCTTGCCCAGCTGCGCGATCTTATGGTCCTTGCCGTCCTCGGTCTTCTCAACAAATTCTTTTGTCTGAGAAACGTCGAGAGCCATATCCACAGTCTCTTCGTCAAAACCGGTTTCGGACTGTCCGAAGGTAACGTTGTCACGAATACTTCCTGCAAAGAGAACTGCCTTTTGAGTAATGTATCCAAGCTTGTTATACAGTCCTTCAAAAGAGTAATTCTTGATATTTACGCCATCGATCAGCACCTCACCCTCGGTAGCATCATAAAATCTTGCAATAAGAGATATGAGAGTTGTCTTGCCGCAACCGGTGGCACCGATAATCGCAAGCGTCTGTCCCTTTTCAATACGGAAGGAAATATCGCTGAGTGCTTCTTCCCCCGCCTCGGGATAGGTAAATGAAACGTTTCTGAATTCAACCGTACCGACCTCGTTGCTATGCTCGGTATTTCCCTCTATAACGGTTGCCTTTCTGTTAAGCACTTCATTGATACGCTCGGCAGATACCTGCGCCGCAGGGAGCATCATAAACACCATGATCAGCATCATAAAGGACATAACTACGTAGGTTGCATAGGTGCTGAATACCACTACGTCGCTGAACATCGTGATTCTTGCGGCGGCGTCTGTAAAGGCAATTTGGTTGATAAGCGCCGCACCAAGCCAATATATAGCAAGAGAAAGACCGTTCATACAGGTTCCCATTACCGGCATCATAAGAGAAAAAAGACGCTGGTTTTTAAGCTGGGTATTCATCATCTCGGTATTGGGTACGTCAAACTTTTCGGTCTGATAAGTCTCCGCATTGAAGGCGTGTACTACGTTAATACCGGTCAGGTTTTCTCTTGCGATGCGGTTCTGCGTATCAGTAAGCTTTTGTACCTTTCTGAAACGCGGCAGACATACTGCCATAACGGAAATAACCGTCGTACAGATCACGACGACAGCGGCGGCAGTAACTGCGGAAAGCTCCCAGCTTTTGCCGAGAATCTTAATTATCGCCCATACCGCCATGATCGGTGCTTTTACCAGGGATTGCAGCCCCATTGATACGATCATTTGCAATTGGGTAATATCGTTAGTAGTACGGGTAATGAGACTCGGAATGGAAAATCTGCCTGTTTCTGCCTTTCCCAGTGTCATAACGTGAGTAAAAAGCTTTTCACGGACAGCGTAGCTGTATCCCGATGCAATTTTGGAAACCAAAAAGCCGCAGCCGACAGTCAGAACTGCGCTGGCAAGAGTGCATCCAAGCATTTTGGCGCCAACGGCAAGAATATCCGTCATTGCACTGCCTTCGGTTTTAATGAGCACTGTAAGCTCGCTCATGTAATCGGGCATGGTCAACTCAAAATAGATCTGACCGATGATGAGAACAATAGCGGCGAGAACCATCCACCGTTCACGCTTTTGCATATATTTCAGCAGCTTTATCATTTTTCGTTTTCTCCTTGTAATACTCCGCAGGATTTAATAATGCGGTCAATGTTTCCGTTCATCAGCCGAAAGCACCGTTCCATTACTGCAAGCTCATTCTCGGAAAGTCCTTCGAGAATCGCTCCTGCAAATCTTCTCTGCGCTTCTCTGCCTGTTTCAATGATGGGCAATGCTTTTTCCGTAGGGATCAGAAGTTCCTTTCTTCTGTCGCCGGGATAGCCCCTGCGCTCAAGAAGCCCTTCAGAAACCATACGTTCCACATGAGTGGAAACAATGGCACGCTTCAATCCCCTCATCTCACAAACGTCCCTTGCGGTAGCATAGTCGGGATTGTTTGCCAGAAACAAAAGTATGCTGAGGGCTGTCTGCGGAATGCCGATCTCCTTACTAAGCGGAGTCAGCATCATTTCATAAACCAGACCAACCTTTTTGGCGTGTCCGTTCATTTCTTGGATCGTAATCATAAATGCGCCTCTTATTATTTGATATTGGAATGTTCAATATTATACAATACAAAACCGAACAATTCAATGAACTAAATGTGAATTTTAAGCAAAAAAGTACCTCGCTCAATGCCATCGGAAATAGCGCACCTTCTCACCGTCCAAGACGCGGTAAATACATAAAAAAGCCGATATGGAAATAAATCCATATCGGCTTTTAACTGTCCTTTAGCTCCTCGTTTTTTATCAAAGCACCAAGGAAGGCGCGGTGTATACTCTTGCAGCAAGCTCTTGGTTGAGCATATAGAGACTCTTTGGATCGGAGCCGAAAAGCTCCATCTTCGTGATCATATCGTTGGCATTTGTCTCTTCCTCGCCCTGCTCCTTTACAAACCAGTCAAGAAACTGCATAGTGCGAAAATCTCTTACGTCGTAAGCCGCAGCGTATATGTCGTTAATAAGCGATGTAACGTACTCTTCGTGCTCAAGTCCTGCCTTAAGCACGTCCATATGGCAGGTGAAGACCTTATCGGGTTTAGAGATCGCCTCGAGAGTTACCTTCTGATTCTCATTCTGGAGGTACTGATAGAAAAGCATTGCGTGGTCGCGCTCCTCCTGTGCCTGGATCTTATACCAATTTGCAAAGCCGTCAAGGCCTGCGTCCTCAAAATAATTCGAAAAATCGAGATAGAGATATGCGGAATAAAATTCCTTATTGATCTGCTGATTCAATAGCTCGTGTACCTTTGCGTTCATTGTTGATTCTCCTTACATAATTCATTGGGAACCGCACCGCATAATACAGCGTTTGGTTCCTTCTGTATTATACCATTATTTGTTTGGAATTACAAGATATTTTTATAATCATTTTATGTGAAGTGCAGAAGAATCGGTAAGAATGGCGATCATCTCCCTTTCGTCTTGATTTTCATCAGCGATTATGATATACTGTATCCGCTGACAAACCTTATCTGTAAACATATTAACGGGGATAACAAGGAAGCTTCATAATGACTAAATTATTCGATACTCACGCTCACTATTTTGCCGACAGATTCAACGAGCTTGATGGCGGCGCGGATGCGATCTTATCATCCGAAGAATTCAGAGAAGCCGTCGGAAAGGTGATCTGCGTTGGTTCTGATCCTTCTAACGTACATATTTCAACGGATCTTGCAAGGAAATACGATTTCATGTACGCCGCTGTCGGAATCCACCCCGAGGACGCGCAGAGCATGTGCAAAAAGACACCCGACGAGGAGATATACGACTGCGTCGAATCACTTGTTTTTGACGAACGGGAAAGAAAAGAAAACAAGATCGTTGCAATTGGCGAGATCGGCTTCGACTATTTTTGCAAGCCGACGGACAAGCCGCTACAATACGAATATTTTTACAAGCAAATGGAGCTTGCAAGAAGATACTCCCTTCCCGTCATCGTTCACAACCGCAACGCGCACGGGGATACTCTCGATATGCTCCGCCGTTTTCCCGACGTCACAGGTGTACTTCACAGCTGTTCTATGAGCGCGGAAACGGTAAAGGAAATAGTCAAGCTTGGCTGGTACGTCTCGTTTTCGGGTTCGGTGACCTTTGAAAATGCCGAAAGAGTTCGCGCTGCCTGCCGTGCAGTGCCGCTTGACCGCCTTCTTATAGAAACTGACGCACCGTATCTTGCACCCGTTCCGTATCGCGGCAAGGTAAACCACTCGATCTTCATGAAAGAGATCTGCGCCGCCGTCGCTGAATGTCACGGTATCACGTCGGACGAAATGGCAGATATGACCTACGCAAACGCGTGTAAGCTTTTCAACGTGCAGTAATTCTGCGAGAATAAATATCACAGGGAGAAATTATGATACTCGTAACAGGTGCAAGCGGATTTGTGGGGAACAAAATATTAAAGACGTGCGTAAACGCCATCGCCTGCCCGTCGCTGAAAAACGCGTCGGAGGACGACGTTCGCCGCATTGTCGAGGAAAATGAGATAGACACAGTCATTCATACAGCTGCTATCGCAGACATCGGCGTTTGCAAGGCGGACCCCGATGCGTCCTACCGTGCAAACGTAATGCTTCCCGTCTATCTTGCGCGTGCGTCGAAAAATATGAAGCTCATCTGCTTCAGCTCCGATCAGGTCTACGGCGGCTCAGATGAGGACGGTCCGTATACCGAGGACATGGCAAAGCCGAATAACGTATACGCATTTCATAAGCTCGAAATGGAAGAGCGCGTCCTTGATATAACTCCCGACGCCGTCATGCTTCGTGCTGAGTGGATGTACGACTATTATCTCAAAAAGCCGAACTATTTTATGAATATGATAAACGCGAAAAATGAAGTCACCTTCAGCTCGCAAAACTTCAGGGGCATCACTTACGTAAAAGAAGTCGCCGAGAATATGGAAAACGTGATTCGTCTGCCGGGTGGTATTTACAATTTCGGCAGTGAAACAACGAAGTCGATGTATGAGATAACTAAGGAATTTTTGGCGCTCATCGGCAAAAACGTCACGCTTAACGATGCGCCTCCTCCGCACAATTTGTGGATGAACTGCGAAAAGGCGCGCAGATACGGAGTGATCTTCAGCAGTGTTGAAGACGGACTTAAAAAGTGTGCAGGTGATAACGGGTATCTGCAATAACTTTAATTTGGAAAGTATTGAAAGCCCTGATTCTACGTGTTACAATAAGTACAAATCGTTCTGGAGTAAGACTATGGGATTTATCGATTCGTATAAGAGAATAGAAAAAATTTGCCGAGAGCAAGGATATGCAAACGGCTTTTCCGGTTACATAGAAGAAATGAAAATCATATCCGACGGCGACCGTTATGTTTCCGAATGGTATAGTGACTTAAAACGGATAAAGCATTATCGCTGGTTGCGAAACAAAATCGTACACGAACCGGAATACACCGAGGCAAATACGTGCGATTATACAGACACTGTCTGGTTAGACAGTTTTTACAGACGTCTTTTGAACGGTACCGATCCACTTTCTATGTACCGCAGAGCAAAGAGCCATCCAATATCAAGACCAACGTATCAATCAAGACCAACATATCGGTCAAGACCTTACGTGACTTCAAGATCCGGCGGTTCTCTAGACGGGTGTGCAACGTGGTTATGCATTTCCGCATTGTTTATACTTGGAATAATACTACTAATATAAAATAAATATCCCCCCGCATAGCGGGGGGTATTTCATTTTCGGGCGTAGCCCTAATACTACTGGCTGCGCACAAGTGCGCCTTAAATTGGCCTGCCAGCCACGCATTGGATACTTGCTACCCATAAATGGGTTCAGGGACGTTTCATTGCCTCCCTCCGGGAGGGAGGTGGATTTTTGCGAAGCAAAAAGAC
>JAGASS010000054.1 GCA_017621655.1 Clostridia bacterium
GATGTAACATCGTTTTTGCGCGGGGCGTCGAGGACGTCGCCCCCTACAATAACGTGGCGAAGCTTCGGGGCGTTCTCTTGCCTTCCCCAGTGGGTAGCGAAGCGGCGCGAGGGTGTTGAATGACGTGCCGGGGGCACGTCAGACCCCGAGCGTGACCGAGCCGCAGCGAGACAGGGGGACCGCAGACGCTGCGTCTGCGGTGGATGAGGTGTAGGACGCAAAGCGTCCGTGTGGGGAACAATGCAACACCGTTTCCCCTATTTTTCGACAAATAAAACCTGCTCTTTACAAAATCTTCTTTTTATGGTAGAATATAATGAATGACTATGTGCTAATATAAAAATACCGATCTTTGTGAGGTTTTATATGAAAAACACTAATTCTCGCAGGCGTTTCGGAAAAACGCTGATACAAATATATAAATTCCTATTCTTCCTACTGCTCATTGCGATGGTTGTCGGATCGTGGCTCGAGATGCAGGGGCTTTATCTCATCGACGGTAAGACTACTATCGTGCTTACCGCGATACACGCGCTCTGCCTCGGTACGCTTCTTCTCACCTATCACGCGCTCGATATTGGTAAAAAACGTCCGCTTGACCTAGTTATCGGTCAGCTGCTCAGCGTAATTATAAGTGACGCCGCGTCGCTTCTCAGCGCGTCGCTTGTTCTTAAAACGCTTCCGCATATGGGAATTGCAGGTGTTACGCTTCTTTGCCAGAGCATTCTCTGTGTGCTTTGGTCGGTCAGCGCAACCTGGCTTTATAACGTGTGGGTCCCTGCAAAGAGGGTTGCGGTCCTTTATTCCGACGAGCGCGCTTACGAGTCGATGGGCGAATTGCACCTCGATAAGAAGCGTTATCGCGTAGTTAAGACCGTTGACCTCACCGATACCGAGAAGGACTGCGACGGGATCGTATCCGAGCTTCCCGAGGTCGAGGGCGTCTTCCTTTGCGGTCTTCCGACCAAGCTCCGTAACGACCTTATGAGCTTGTTTATCAAGAAAAACGTGACTGTCTATATCCGCCCGAAGATAAGCGACATTTTCCTCAACACCGCGCAAAGACGCTACATGTTCCATATTCCAATGATGTCGTACGAGAGCAAGAAGCATTCGCTTTTCCTGCGCGCGTCGAAGCGTCTTCTTGATATACTTGTTTCGCTTCCGCTCGCAATCGTTGCGCTCCCGTTTATGCTTATTGCCGCGATCGCGATTAAGATAGAGGATGGCGGACCTGTTCTCTATAAGCAGGACCGTCTTACAAGGGGCGGAAAGGTGTTCAGAATAATGAAGTTCCGTTCCATGAGAGTCGATGCCGAAAAGGACGGAGTTGCACGCCTCGCGTCGGAAAGCGACGACCGTATAACGAAGGTCGGAAAATTTATCCGCGCAACTCGAATGGACGAGCTTCCTCAGCTTTTCAACATACTTAAGGGCGATATGTCGCTCGTCGGTCCGAGACCCGAGCGTCCCGAAATTGCCGAGCAGTACGAAAAGGAGCTTCCCGAGTTCCATCTTCGTCTGCGCGTGAAGGCAGGTCTTACCGGTTACGCGCAGATACACGGTAAATATAACACGACCCCCTACGATAAGCTTCAAATGGACCTCATATATATTAACGATATGTCGGTCCCGACCGATATAAAGCTTCTCTTCCAGACAATGCAGACCGTTTTCCAGAAGGAAAGCACCGAGGGTGTCAAGAAGGGACAGACGACGGCAAGCAAGAACGATGGAGAAGAAAAGAAATGAAAAAGATTCTCATTGTCGGTCAGGATATGTGTATAAGCGGCGTGTCGAGAGCACAGCTTGGGCTTCTGCATTCCTTTGATAAGGAAAAGTATAAGGTAGACCTTTTTCTGCGAAACCACGAGGGCGAGTTTCTTAAGTATATTCCCGATGACGTTACGCTTCTTCCCGAAAAAAAGGCATATAGATGCGTCGATATGACGACGAAGGCGACCTTGAAGCAGGGACGTATATTGCAGGCGTTTGGTAAGGCGTACGGAATGATAAAGGCGAAGCGTTATGCGAAGAAGCACGGAGTACAGCTTTCCGCAGTTGCGCTTGATTATACTCATAAGCATCAGAAGCGTTTTCTGCCTATGATCTCAAAAGAGGAATACGACCTCGTTATAAGCTTCGTTGCGCCGCATTATTTCGGTGCGTATAAGTGCAAGGCAAAGAAGCGTCTAAGCTGGATACACACCGATTATTCGCTTATTGATATTGACGCAAAGAGCGAAGCGAAGGTCTGGGATCGTTACGACGGTATTGCGTCGATCTCCGATTCCGTCGGAATAGAATTTTCGAAAAAGCTCCCGACGCTAAAGGATAAGATCGTAAGGATCGACAATCCGATCTCGCCGTCTCTTATCAGGCGTTCAGCCGAAGAGGGTCAGACTGAGATGCCAAAGGACGGCATCAGGATCCTTTCCTGCGGTACTCTTGCGCCGGGGAAAAATTTCAGAAGCATTCCGAAAATGGTCTCGATTCTGCTTAACGAAGGGCTTGACGTTAAATGGTATATAATAGGTGACGGTCCCGACCGCGCCGAGATCGAAAAGCGCATAGAGGACGAGGGCGTGACGGGTAGAGTTATACTGCTCGGTAAAAAGAAAAATCCTTATCCGTATTTTGCGGAATGCGACCTTTTCGTTCATCCGAGCTTGCGCGAGGGCAAGGCGGTCTCGGTCATCGAGGCGCAGATACTCGGTAAGCCCGTTGTGATAACGAATTTCCCGACTGCACATTCACAGCTTAAGGACGGCTTCGACGGCGTTATCGTTCCGCTCGATACCGAGGGATGCGCGAAGGGTATAGTGGAGCTTCTTTACGATACCGAAAAGCTTGAAGCACTGAAAAATAACTGCCGAAATACCGATTACGGCAGTGAAAAAGATATGAATACTATCTACTCGTTTATCGAGTGACGGCAAAGAAAGGATACAAAAATGCAAACAGTAAAATTCGACAAGGCGGGCTGGGAAAACGAGCTTACTACCGCTTATACCTTCCGTTACGTGGAAAATCCCAAGTTCACACAGAAGGACGGATACGTAACGACCGCTGTAAACAAGAACCACCGCGAGGGCTTCGACAACATCAGCATGCTCACGCATGAAAAGCAGACTGCGGGCGTTACCGCAACGCTTCACTGCGCGTTTGAGGACATCGGATGCCCCGAGATCATTATCGTTCCCGAAACCGAAAAATGCCCCGACGGCGAGTACCGCTACGGAGCGTGCTTTGAGGTCGTTCTCTGGAAGAACGGTATTAACGTATGGCGTCACTTCCGCGAGGAGGACGGCAGATGCCATTGGCATCTTCGCCTTGGTGACACATTTAACGTAAGCGAAAACGATATACATACCCTTACTGTAAACGTTGAGGAGTATTATCTGAATATCGACGTTGACGGTCACAAGATCAGACTTCGCGTCGAGGACATTCCGAAGGAGTTTTACATCGGACTTACCGCCTGCGAGGGCATCGTAAGAATTTACGATTATACGGTTGAAGCATAATAAACATCCCCCCGCATAGCGGGGGGTATTTCATTTTCGGGCGTAGCTCTAATACTACTGGCTGCGCACAAGTGCGCCTTAAATTGGCCTGCCAGCCACGCATTGGATACTTGCTACCCATAAATGGGTTCAGGGACGTTTCATTGCCTCCCTCCGGGAGGGAGGTGGATTTTTGCGAAGCAAAAAGAC
>JAGASS010000055.1 GCA_017621655.1 Clostridia bacterium
ATGACGTGCCGGGGGCACGTCATTCAACACCCTCGCGCCGCTTCGCTACCCGTTGGGGAAGGCAAGATAATGTCCCTGTTCTCCCGCCAATTATTCATTATTCATTAAAAAAGCACCTGCCGAAGCAGGTGCTTTTCTATGTTTGTTATTACTCGCCGAAGGGGTTGAAGCCCGGGAACGCGAAGGAGCCGAGAGCAAAGTCAAGTCCGGAGGAAGTAATAACGTCTTCGTTTTCAAATACTACCATGGTCAGGGTAGGCATCTCAAAATTCTTTTCCATTATTATTTTCTCCTTTCTTATCCGTTATAGGTAGCGTCAGCTACTGCCTTATCCCACTGATAAAGCGCATTGAGGAGGTTGGTCTGCTCAGCGTTGAGCGTGCCGCTTCCGTATGCGGTCTTCATGTAGGAGTAAACAGATGCGGTAACGATTGTGTCGCCGTCGATAGTAACAACGTGTGCCTTGTCAAAGTCGCCGATTGCTACTGCTACGTCGAAGTAATAGTAGTTACCGGATACCTTATTAAGAGCAACCTCGTTACCGTCAACAAGCACCTCTCCGCCGTTGTAAAGAATGTGATGGCGGAGATATACGTAATCAGCGTTAGCGCCTACAAGCTCAAGGTTAAAGCCGAGGTAGGCATCAACTTTGCTGCCTGCAACTGCTGCGTAATTATCGAAAGCATTTTCTTCGGGTGCTTCTGCAACAACGTCGCTTTCACCCTCACCGTATACGTCTTCGAATACGCCGGCAAAATCTTCTTCCTTTACTTCTACGGTTCGGTCATAACCGCAGTGGTTACAGGTCATATCAGCGTCGTCATCGTATTCGTGGGGCTGAACAGGTTCAGAAGTGTAGCAGCATCCATAGTAGAGGTAGCAGCCGTCTACATCATCAACCCACTTGCCTTCGCGCTCGTGGTTATCGGCAACGGTGTCGCCGTAGTAGGAATCACAAATTTCGCACATAGCTCTAGTAGCACAGGTAGCAGTGCCGCCGGTGTGCTGGCACTCGTATCCGCAAGTCTTGCATACGCCGTCCATCCAATCGTGCTCGCATCCGGTTCCGCAATGAGTACAAGTGCCGGTTTCGGCGTTCCAGTCGTGGTTATCTGCAACTACGTCGGTGTAAACGTACTTACAAATATCACAGATAGCGCCGGTAGTGCAATTTGCCTCGCCGCCTTCGTGGGTGTGAGTTGCTCCACAAACAGTACAAGCGCCGTCTTCGTTCTTCCAAGCGTGGTTAGCACACTCGTAGTCGCATACGGTACAAACGCCGTCAACGAAGGTATGGTTGCCTTCGCAAACGTCGCCGATCTGAGCAACAGTAAGAGAATAGAGTTCTGCACCCTGCGCACCGGTTGCTGTTACATTTGCATTAGGAGATTTAACGATATAGACCTTTTCGCCCTTTGAAAGCTCTACGCTTCCGCCGAAGGTACTATAAAGCTTGCTAAACGATGCAGACTGAGATTCGTCGTAGTTGGTTCCGTTGAATACTACGGTGCCATCCTCGAGAATTATTCTGTAATCGCAATAGAATGTTCCGTTTGCATCTTTCATGTAATTCTTCAAGAAGTGACCGGTAACATTATAGGTGCCGTCTGCAGGTGCGGTAAATACTATTGCCGCGCCTTCGTTTGCATTAGCAGTGTTGCCGTCGGGACCCCAACCTGCAACCGCATTAGCGGTGTCGGTATTCCAGAAGAGCTTGTTTCCGGAGGTAGCCGAAACGTACCAATCCTCGCCGGCAGTAAGGGTAGCGCCGGAAACGGTATTATTAGTGAAATCGTACGCCTTCATTTCGAACTGACCGTCAGCGAGTGCCGTGCCGTCGGGAGCGAAGGTGTACTTCGTTACGAAATCGTATCCTTCGGTAAGCTCAGCAACCTTTTCTACGGAAAGTCCTTCATAGCGTGCGCCGATCCATGCTGGCCAGTCTTTGGTATCGCCACTGATCTGGGTATAATGTGTGTATCTTTGAGCGCAGAAATAGATCGTTTCACCCTTCTTAAGAGTGATAGTGCCGGTCATATTTTCGGTGTTATCAGCGTTATACTTCGGATTAGTGATATCGTATATTACGCCGTCCTTCATAACGTAGAAGATAACAGCTCTCGAACCGTTTTTAGCGACTTTCCAGCCGTAGCTGAACGTATCTACGTCAAACTCATAAACACCGTCTGCAGGTGCAGTGAAGATAATTGCCGACGCCATCTGAGTGTTATTGGCATGACCGGGATTGGTTTCAAATCCTCTAGTATTATAGGCAAAGCTTCCGCACTGGCCGGGATACGGTTGAGTGCAGTCAAAATACCAGCCGGACGCGGTATGTGACGCACCTGCTGCCTGGAAAGCATAGTAAGTTGTCTGCGTCTGAGTATCGTAGGTAGCAAGCTGCCAGTGACCGTTGATCTTCTCGCCTGCTCCGGGGTTGCAGGTATAGAAGTCGGTAGGAAGCTCCCACGTCGCTCCAACTCCTGTGTTCTCAGTATAGTCGCCGATTCTCTTAACAACTACGTCGGAAATTCTGAAACAGTTATCGCTTTCTGCGATTGCAACTGTAGTGTCCTGCTGGAAAGCAAACATGAGAACGTCGCCCTTCGCAAGCATAACCTCTCCGGAAAGAACTTTGCTTTCGTTAAGTGCGGTAGGATTGAATGTAGCAAGAACCTCGCCGTTCTTTCTTACGGTTGCGGTTACAGTTGCTTTAGTGGGGTCGATAAGACCGACAAGGGTCTCAGTGAATGAGTATGTACCGTCCTCGGGAGCGGTAAACACCACTGCACTGGGCTTGCCGTTAAGACAAACGTTACGGATAGAGCCATCAACGTCACCTGAGCGGAATACGAGACCGCCCCAACGCTGACCCCAGTTACAGTACCAACCGGTGGCACCGTAGTTTACAGAGTCAGAGTTTTGAGTAGCGGCTTCGTTTGCATTTACTGCAATGTACGGAGCAGGAAGCACACCGTGGTTATTAGCTTTTGGATTTTCCGCTTTCCATGCTCTGTATTCTTCGGGCGTTTGGGTTGATGCAGCAACTTTCTTGTCTGCCGTGTCCAAGTTGGTATATCCCTGTAACGACCACTGTCCCATTACCGGCAACACCCAACCGTTAGCATCTTCTGTAGAAGCTTCATGCCAGTTGGTAGGCATCGTCCACTGATTTTCACCTTCTACGAAAGTCGTCTCGGATTCAACTGCATGCACGTGAACGAGCGGCTTCGAGATTATGAAAGTGGACACAACCATAACGCACGCTACGAGAAATGAGAGTATGCGTTTTTTCATAAAAATTTTCCTCCTTATTAGATTTTTTTGTTAGGGGTATTTGCGAAATTTTCATGAAAATTTCTATATTCATTTCTTCCCCGAGCCGAGGGTGACCGGTCCTCTGCGCAGATCGGAAAGATTATAGCAATGACAACAAGACGGGATTTCGCCCGTCTTTTTTGAAAACTTGATCAAATGTCAATGATATTATCTCATATTTTACTGAATTCGTCAATATTTTTTTGAAAATTTCCAACTATTATTATAATACATCATTCGACAGTCCGCGTAAAATGATATTACATCTGGTTCAATGCCCTCTCCGGCACTCCTTGCCACTTGCACCGTTCTCCCAAAGGGCGAGGCATGCAAAAACCTCCGCCGTGGCGGAGGTTTTTAATCATTCTTTATCTTTCTTCTGTTTCGTTTTTGCGACGATCTTCATTTCGCTTGCGATCTTTCCGGATCGGTTGAACATAATATCAAACGCACGGTATACCCAGCCGACAGGAAGCATATACCAATGTCCGAAGATCGGCTTGTACTTACCCATAAACTTAACTCCGGGGAAGATTCTGCTCATAACGTAGCCGAATTTGCCCTTCTTTTTGATACTGTTATCGATCTTAACAGTCTTCGAAATATTGAACATATTGAGCATAAATGCCTCGAGCGTCTTACGCATTCCGTCTGAAAGCTTGACTATGTCAAAGGTCTCGACCTTATCGAATATCTCGCATACAAGCTCGCGGCAATCGCAGTCAAACTGCCAGACGCCAAGCTTGTTAAGCTCATTTTCAATATACTCAAAATCAAGGTTCGGCTTCTTCTTAAGATAAACGAATACGTCGATAAGATGTCTTGCCCCTATGCTTTCGCTTAAAGCAAAATGCTTGTACGCATGAAACACAAGGAAAATATAAAAATCCTCGTCGGTGAAGTGATAACCGAAGCCGTTATCGTCGTCCTTGATAAGACGCTTTTTTACGTCTTTATAGTAGTCTTGAAGTGCGACCCAGTTCTCGCCGTAAAGCTCGACGTGCATCTCGTAATTGAAGATCGGCTTCTTATGGTAAACGTCGTGAAATCCCTCGTTATAATGCTCTATCGAATAGTCGAGCGAGAGGAAATAATCGCGGATATGCTCACGGAAAGCACCGTCGAAAAGAATATCGTTATCGGACATCTGACGAAGCCCGAGCTTAGGATACATATCCTTGAGAATAACGCCCTTCAGCGGCATATACCATATGCCGTTTTCCTCAAGATGCGAAAGGATCGTCGCGCGCTCGGTGTCGAGCAGCAGATTCTTGCGGACTGCCATTGCGCGTGCCTGAACGAAGGCGTCGAGAACAGGCGCGTTTTCCTCAGTTCTCTCAATCCCGAGCTTTTCGATTCCCTCGCTGACAAGCGAAACAAGCCCGTTGAACGTGCTCATTCTGTAGACATCAGCAAGAGCCATCGTGCTTCTGTCAACCGTCTCGCCGCCGCGTCCCGTAAGAGCGCAGACGCAAAGGCGAAGCATATCGCAGGCGGCGTTTATTTTTTTGTTTTCCGAATCCATCTTTTGATCTTCCGTCCTGCTCTTAAAATAAAGTATCTCAAGCCGTACGTCGATGTCCAGCATACGCTGTAAAAACGGTACGATTTGCTCTTATTTACGTCGATCATTTTACCCTTTCGGTAAATATGTGTAACGACGCCTATCATCAGCTCGTTATCGACCTTTTCAAGATAATAGGTGTTATCACCGCGCATAAGGCAGTAGCCGTCCATAACCTTAACGCATCTGTGCAAAACGTGCGTACCGTCGCGGCGAATATAAAGCACGATATCGTACTTTTTGACGCCGTCCTTTATCGGCGACAGCATAACGTGCGTCTGACGCTCGTAAAGAAGCGGCTGCATCGAGCATCCGACGGTAAAAAACGTTACGCTTCTGCCGTTACATAGCTCTTCCTTAAGCGTCGTATGCTTCGTTTCAGCGTTATAATTATCCGTCATATATCAAGCACGCCCGCGTCCTTGAGCTGAGATACGAAGGTCGTCGCGGCAGTCGTCGCTGTCTGCTCGTCGATACCGTACTCGGCGATAAGCGCGTCAATTATTCCCTTCTCGTCGGTCTCCTTTTCGAGCTGACGGAAGATGAACGCACCCGTTGAATTGAGGCGGATCATTCCGCGAAACTTTTTCGTCATTTTTCCGATCGCAACGACGACGTTTTCGTCACCGACCGAATGCAAAACAAATCCTTCTTTGATCTTCATATCAGTTTCCCTTCATTCCGTTATACGCGACGCGCGCGGCGTCGTCTTCCATATTGCAGTAAAGGTTATACATCGGCACGTTTCTTACTATCTTGTCCATCATCATCATAAACGCAGCCATATCCGCGCCGTCCTGCGGCAGAAGCACCTGATGGAATATCTGCCCGACGGCATCGCGAGAGGTCGCAGGCGAGATCTCGTTTTCAGCGCCGCGATGTAAAAGGCACATTCCGCGTACAGGCGCTTTTATATTACATCCGAGAAATTCCTTGCCGCGCCACGGAGTTCCGTGTGCGTAAAGAACGCCGTTTTCAAAGGTAAAATACGGCTTGTCGCCGTTGAGAACAACGGCACGCTCGCCGAACACCTTTTGCCAAAGACGAATGTGCGTCGACTTTCCGACACCGCTTTTCGCCATAAAGACAAACGCCTCGCCGTCAACGGTAATTACTGCCGAATGAATGAGCATGACGCCGTATTTCACAAGCGCACGGGTCGCCGCACGGTGAATACAGGTTCCCTCGCATATTTCAAGAGGGAACTCGCCGCTTGTCAGCTTGTATTCCGCTTCGATCTCCTCGTCAGTCGCAAAGACGGTAACTATCGGCTCTTCGTCGGTCAGATAATCGTTACAAAGAGCGCGTATATGCTCGTATTTATGCACAACGCGGACAGGAACGCCCGCAAGTGAGACGCAAAACTCCATAATACCACCGTTTTTTCATAGTTATATTTATTATAACACAGCAAAGTAAAATAAACAATAGTGAATTTAAAAATAAAGCAAAAGCAAGACCGAAAATTCGGTCTTGCTCAAATCCAAACCATATTAATTTTCCCAGGGCTTAGCGGAGGGGAGATAATTTCTCGGGTTAACGGGATTTCCGCTGATGCGTACCTCGAAATGAACGTGAGGTCCGGTAACGCGTCCCGTGATACCCATCGTTCCTATCATCTGTCCCTTGTAAACTCTGTCTCCGACCTTAACGTCGATCCTGTCCATATGCGCGTATCTTGTCTCAACGCCGTTTTCGTGAGAGATCTTTACGATAAGACCGTATGTACCGCTATAGGAAGCGAAGGTTACGACACCGCCGTCTGCAGCGTAAATAGACGTACCACGTGCAGCCGCAATATCAATTGCCTTATGATATGTTCCTGCATCGTCAAGTCCCTCGCGGTTAACACCGAAGCCCGACGTTATAACGAATCTGTCAAGAACAGGCCACATAAACGAACCCGTCGGAGCAGTAGAGGGATAATTCTTCGTGCCTACAAGCTTGATGCAAGCGATCGGCTCGGAAATGACGTTCGAGGAAATAAGCGTTTTCGATACCTCGATACCGTCTATGTACGCGATTTCGTATTCGTTATCGGCAATACCGTTTTCGCCCTGGACCTGGATCTTGCTCTGTCCTATATAAAGCTCGTCGGTCTCGACCGTTATGGTCTCAAAGGGAACGATCTCGGAATAGGTCTCTATAACGCAGGTCTTGAATTCAATAGAGGAGTTAAGCTGTCCGAGGTTGAAGGAGAAATCAAACTTAGGAAGCTCGACCTCCGCCTCGTTCTTCAGCATACCGAATGCAAAATTCTTGTCAACGTAGAGGAACTCTTGCGCGCCGCCTGCAGTTACTCTGTTCGAAGAGTCTTCATCCTCCGTCTCGTCATGATCGTCAACGTTAAGGACTGTGCGACAAAGCGTCTCGGGCTTCATTACTCTGTCGGATCGGCAGATCTTCGAATCTATCGAGAAATCGGTAGTAAGCTCTACAAAATCGGCAACGCTGTTGTTTTCAAGAACGCTGTCGATAATATGCTCTCTGAAATGCTCAACGACCTGCTCCGCCTCTGAATAGGTAGCGCAGAAGCCGATCTCGATACCCTTCATTGAAATGCAGTACGCACGGACGTAATCGTCAAGGCATTCCTTATAAAGGATGTCTGCACATTTGCTCGCGCTGACCTTTTCAACGGTAGAGAGCGTGAATGAACAGGTTATCTTCTTGTCCGTTCTGTCGGAAACGCCGTTTTCAACGTGCAGCTTTTCAAGAAGAGCCATTGCCTTATTGAATTCGCTGCGGCTTCCGACCTTGCATACCGCCTCGCCGTCGACGTAAACGACGCCCGACGCGCTCGCGGAAACGATAGCAACGGATGAAGCGAAAAGGATCGCGATAGCAGATACCGCCGCTATGGTCTTTGCGTAACGAAGCTTCATCGTCTTGCGAACAAACGAGCGTACAGCGTCGAGCTTTTTATTCAGCTTTTCGAGTATGGCACGGAAGTCCATTTCGGTGGCTCTCCTTTCGTAAAAATCATTTTCGCCAATTAACCCGAATACTATCGTAGCACAAAAAATTCAATAAATCAAGGGTTTTTCGTGATTTTTGCTGATATGTCAGTATTTTACAGCCGGTTTTGACACTTTTTATGCGTTTTGTTGAAAGATTTGCTTCGTTTTTTGAGTGAAAACGAATTTTTGCCGTCGGCGGAGATTGCTTCACATTTATATGATATGCGGTTTTTAAGTGCGCGTCACCGACGGGCCTTGCGGTCACAAAAATCAATGCCTATCCTGTTGAAACGGGCGACCAATGGTCGCCCCTACAAGAGAATTCCAAGCGTCCTCGTAGGGGCGAGCATTGCTCGCCCGTGTAAAACAATGTATCGTCGCAACAAAAACGGCGGATCACTCCGCCGTTTTCTCATTTATTTTCGTAATTCAAAAATTCCTTGTAGACCGCGTTTTTGGGAAGTCCTCTATCCTTTGCCGCCGCCTTTACAGCCGACATCTTGTCGAGTCCCATTTTCTCAACGTAATAAAGAACGTGCTCGGGCAGAGTCATATCGACCCAGAACGCGTCGCCGCTGTCCTTTCTGCCGTCAACGACGATGACGAATTCCCCTCTCGGCTCGGTCTTTTCAAAATGCGCTAAGGCATCACCGAGGGTGAAACGAAGCACCTCCTCGTTTCGCTTGGTAAGCTCGCGGCAAAAAGCCGCCTTGCGTTCGCGCCCGAAGGCGTCAGCCATCATAGCAACGGTTTCGATCAGGCGGTGAGGCGCCTCGTAGAAGATAATGCTTCTGTCCTCGCCCGCAAGAGTATTAAGACGCTCTTTTTTTGCGTTATCCTTGCCCTCAAGGAAGCCCTCGAAGACGAATCGGCGCGTCGAAAGCCCCGAAAGCGCAAGCGCGTTTACCGCCGCGCAGGCGCCGGGGACTGCAACGACGCTTATTCCGTTTTCCGCGCAGAGACGGACAAGGTCCTCTCCGGGATCGCTTATCGCAGGCGTTCCGGCATCAGTCACAAGCGCACAGCTTTCGCCGTTTTTGAGGCGAGACAGTATCATTTCGCCAGCAGAACGCTTCGTATGCTCCTCATAGGTAACACATGGCTTCTTTATGTCGTAAGCAGAAAGAAGCTTTGCAGTAACTCTTGTATCCTCCGCGGCAATAAAGTCACACTCCGTCAAGGTCTTGACGGCGCGGAAGGTCATATCGTCGAGATTTCCTATCGGCGTTGCGACAAGATAGAGCGTAGACGGTAAAATTTTGTTTTTCTCGGTATCGGACATAATTTTATCCTTTCATCCAATTTCCGTTGTCGTAAACGTATTTGCAATCATCGCTTTCGTTTCCGTTTCCGTCGGTCAGAATAAGCGGACGCATCACGTTAACTCCGCTTTTTCCGCCCTTTTTGGCAGAAACGAGAACAAGGCAGGGCGCGTGGGAAGCGCTTTGGTGAACGAAGCAGATATTCTTCGGTTCAAGCTTGCTTTCGCGGAGAGCCGAGATAAGATCGGTCAGCCGATCGGGTCGGTAAACGACGTAAGCGTCACCGCCGTATTTGAGCATTCCTGACGCTGCACGGCAAAGGTCGCCTATATCTCCGTTAAGCTCGTGACGCGCGGCGTATTTGCCGTCATCCTCGTTGCGTTTTCCGTCACCGACCTTCATGTACGGCGGATTCATAAATACCGCATCGCATTCGGTCTTAAAATCTCTTGCGTCGGTGCATACCGCCTCGATAACTCCGTCAAGAGAATTAAGAACGGCATTCCGCTCGGTCAAAGACGCGTAATACTCCTGCACCTCAAGAGCAAATATCTTCTTAAACTTACCCCTCTCTGCAAGCAAAAGCGAGATTATACCGCTTCCCGATCCTATCTCGGCGGCGGTCCCCGTCTTTTTTCCCTTTATAAAGCAAGAAAGAAGATAGGCGTCGGTACCGTAGGTAAGTCCCTTTTTATTCTGAATGAGCTTGATTCCGTCGTTTACCTCGGTCAAGCTCTCGTTTTCAAAAATCTCTATCATTGAAAAAGATCTATCGCACGTCCGAAGGCAGGAAGCGAGCGTCTTACAGTCTCTTCCGAGACACAATAAGAAACACGAAGATAACCGGGGCATCCGAAAGGATCGCCCGGAACAAGAAGAAGTCCAAGCTCCTTTGCCTTCTCGCTGAACTTAACGGCGTCACCGCCGGGCGCCTTGACGAAGAGATAAAACGCGCCGTCGGGAACGACACAGCTGTAGCCCATAACGGTAAGCGCGGCATAAAGATTATCGCGGTTTTTTCTGTAAACGGTAAGATCGCTCACCTGCCCCGTACAGGAGGCAACTATCTTCTGCATAAATGTCGGAGCGCAAACGTAACCGAGCGATCTGCCTGCGCCGCATATAGCGAAGTAAAGCTCGTCAATATCGCTCACGCCGTTGGGAAGCGCGATATATCCGATTCGCTCGCCGGGGAGCGAAAGCGACTTCGAGTAGGAGTAGCAAATGACGGTATCGGGGTAAATATCGGGGATATACGGAACTCTCTTACCGTAGGTAAGCTCGCGGTACGGCTCGTCCGAAATTATATATATCGGGTGACCGTATTCCTTCGATTTTTCGGTCAGAAGCGAGGCAAGCTCGTTAAGCGACCTTTCACTGTAAATAACGCCCGAGGGGTTGTTCGGAGAATTTATAATAATACCCTGTGTTCTTTCATTTATCAGCTTTTCGATCGCGGGGATATTAAGTTCAAAATTTTCGGTATCCGCATCGGCAACAAGAAGCTTACCGCCGTTATTTTCGGTAAAAACTCTGTATTCGGGGAAGAAAGGTGCCTGAACGATAAATTCGTTATTCTCGCCGCTGACGAGCGCACGAACGGTAATACATAGAGAAGCCGCCGCGCCGCAGGTCATATATATCTTGTCGGGAGAGATCTTCGCGCCGAAGCGTGAAGACAGATCCTCCGCTATCGCCTTTCGCGCAGCTAAATCTCCCTGCGCAGACGAATAGCCGTGAAGCGCACACGGCTCGCTCTCGGTAAGTATTCTTTCCATTTCGGATAAAACCGCCTGCGGAGGAGGAGTCGAGGGATTGCCCAAGCTGAAATCGAAGACGTTTTCATCGCCTATCTCCTTCTTCAGCTTCCTTCCGTATTCAAAAAGCTCTCTTATCGACGACGGCGCCGATCCGAGACGGTACATTTCGGAATTGATCATAAAAACCACCTAAGTCACTTGATAGAAACATAATAACACTTTTTTCTCAATTCGTCAATAAAAATTGCTTTAGCATATTGAAATTAATTGATTTATGTTATATAATATGATATTATAGCAAAATTTTTCTAAAAACCAACCCGATTGGGAGAACACAATGAGCGATCTTACAAAAGTCAGAGCAGAAATAAACGAAATAGACAAGGAAATGGCAAAGCTCTTCGAGCGTCGAATGAGGGCGGCGGAGCAGGTTGCCGAGCATAAAAAAAGCGTCGGTATGCCGATCCTCGACGAAAAGCGCGAGCGCGAGGTCATAACGCGTAACTGCGAATACGTTTCCAACCCCGTCATAAGAGAGTATTACGTTAATTACATATCCGAAACGATGAAGGTCTCCCGTGCGTATCAGAACCGCCTTATGAACGGTATGAAGATCGCGTATTCCGGCACCGTCGGTGCCTTCGCACATATCGCGGCAGGCAAGATATTCGGAGTCGGTGAAAGAGTATCGTTCGGCAACTTCACCGAGGCGTATAATTCCGTAGTTTCGGGCGAATGCGACTGCGCAGTCCTTCCGATGGAAAACAGCTACGCAGGCGACGTCGGACAGGTAATAGATATGCTCTTTTCCGGTCCGCTTTACGTCAGCGGCGTGTACGACCTCCCCGTCGTCCACGACCTTGTCGCTATTCCCGGTGCGGTCAAGAGCGACATCAAAAAGGTAATAAGTCATCCGCAGGCACTAAGCCAGTGCGCAAATTATATAAGAAACAACGGCTTCGATCAGGTTCAGTACGAAAATACCGCAATGGCGGCAAAGGCAGTAAGCGAAATGGCGGACAAGACCGTCGGCGCTATCTGCTCCGAGGAATGTGCCGAAATATTCGGTCTTACAGTGCTTGAAAGACACATAAACGAAAGCCGTTCGAACACGACGCGCTTCGGCGTCTTCACCCGCGCGCCTATCGACCACGGCATAAAGGAAGCACCCGAAAACCGCTTCATACTGATGTTCACTGTCCGCAACGAAGCCGGATCGCTCTCCGAAGCGATAAACATAATCGGCCGCCACGGCTATAACATGACGACTCTCCGTTCGCGTCCTATGAAGGAGCTTCTCTGGAGCTACTATTTCTACGTAGAATGCGAAGGCACGCTCACCGAAGCCGAAGCAAAGGTGCTTAAGGACGAGCTGTCCTGCTGCTGTGACCGCCTCAAGATCGCAGGCGCATACAAAACGAAAACCCTTTAAGGAATATTTATGAACACGATAAAAGTAAACCTCGGCGAAAACAGCTATAACGTATACGTCGGTGGGGGTCTGATAAACGAGGCGAAAAATCTCTTTAATCTTGACCGCAAGGTCCTCGTCGTAACAGACGACGGAGTCCCCTCCGAATACGCAAAGCAGATAGCCGAGCAGTGCAAGGAAGCATATATAGTAACCGTGCCGCAGGGCGAGGGATCAAAAAGCATTGAGACGCTTTCCCTGCTCCTCTCCGAAATGCTGAATAACGGCTTCAACCGAAATGACTGCGCAGTCGCAGTCGGCGGAGGCGTTGTCGGAGACCTTACCGGCTTCGCCGCATCCTGCTATATGAGAGGGATCGACTTCTACAATATACCGACGACGGTCCTCTCGCAGGTCGATTCGTCTGTCGGCGGAAAAACGGGAATCAACTTCGGCGGAGTAAAAAACACAGTCGGCGCGTTCAAGCAGCCGAAGGGAGTTATCGCGGATATAAACACCCTCGCGTCGCTCCCCGACCGTCAAATTTCAAACGGACTTTGTGAAGCGCTCAAAATGGCGGCAACCTTCGACTCCGAGCTGTTTGAGATATTCGAAAACGAGATCCCGACAGAACAGCTTGAAAAGATAATCGCAAAAAGCATCAAGATAAAGGTAAAGGTCGTCGAAGAGGACGAAAAGGAATCGGGGCTGCGCCGCGTGCTGAATTTCGGACACACGGTAGGTCACGGGATCGAATCCCTCGGACTCGGATATTACCACGGCGAGTGCGTCGCGCTCGGAATGATACCGATGTGCACAGAGGGCGTAAGAGATCGCCTCGTCCCGATACTCAAGAAGCTGAACCTACCGACGGAATCGGATTTCGATATCGACAAAGCATTCGAAGCAGTCTCGCACGATAAAAAATCGACCTCCTCGGGAATAAACGCAGTATTCTGCGAAAAGATCGGCACGTATACGGTAAAAAAAGTAACTCTAAATGAGCTGAAAGAGCTTACAGAAAACGCTAAAATTTATTGAAGCACAAAATACCTTCTCCTGAGGGAGAAGGGGGACCACGAAGTGGTGGATGAGGAGTAAATTCCCTTTTTAGACACCTCATCCGTCAACCTTCGGTTGACACCTTCTCCCACTGGAGAAGGCGGCGGGGACAAGCCCCCGCCCTACTGTGAAGCTTCTAACCATCTCCGATAAAAAGGACCAAAATCATGAAAAACACATTCGGAAACAATCTTCATATAACCCTCGGCGGCGAAAGCCACGGCGACTCGCTCTTCGCAGTCCTCGACGGTCTGCGTCCCGGAACGGTAGTCGACGAAAGCTATATCGCCTCGCGTCTCACGCTCCGCCGTCCGTCGGGCAATATATCGACGCCCCGTAAGGAAGCAGACGAATTCAGAATAATCAGCGGCGTATACGAAGGCAAGGCAACGGGAACTCCCCTCTGTATACTTATCCCGAACACCGCGAAGAAGAGCGCAGATTATGATGAAACGCGCTATCTTCCCCGCCCATCACACGCAGACTATTCCGCATTCTTAAAATACGGCGGCTATCAGGACCACCGCGGAGGCGGACATTTTTCGGGCAGAGTTACAGCCGCGCTCGTCGCGGCAGGTGCGATCGCACAGCTTGCGCTTGAAAATGAGGGAATAAAGATCGGTACGCATATAAAGAATATCGGTCCCGTGACCGACCGCGGCTTTGAAAACCTCGAAAACGATATAGCATACCTTTCCGATAAGACATTCCCCGTGCTCTCCGAAGAGTCGGGCGAAGAAATGATAAACGAGATCGAAAAAGCAAGAAATGACCTCGACAGCATAGGCGGAACGCTCGAAACTGCCGTCATCGGAATAAAGGGCGGCTACGGCGAGCCGTGGTTTGATACCTGCGAGGGCATGCTCTCTCACGCATTATTCTCGATCCCCGGTGTAAAGGCAGTCGGCTTCGGCATAGGCGAAGGATTCGGCAATATGCGCGGAAGCGAGGCAAACGACGCTTTCGTATGCGAAAGCGGCAAGGTCGTGACCAAAACGAACAATAACGGCGGGATCAACGGCGGAATCACGAACGGTATGCCGATAACCTTCACGGTAACCGTCAAGCCCACGCCGTCTATCTCCAAGGAGCAGTCAACAGTCGATCTCAAAAACTGCGAGAACAAAACTCTCTCGGTTCACGGCAGACACGACCCCTGCATCGTACACCGCGCGGCATCGGTAGTAAACGCCGTAACCGCACTCACGCTTCTTGACCTTATCTATATGCGCGACGGAAACGCGCCGAAAGGAAATATATGAAATACGGACTTATAGGCGAAAAACTCACACATAGCTTTTCCCCCGAGATCCACAAAAAATTAGGCGACTACCCTTACGAGCTTGTAGAGCTTAATAAGGAACAGATCGGCGCATTTATGACCGAAAAGGATTTTTCGGCTATAAACGTAACGATCCCCTATAAAAAGGATGTCATTCCCTACCTTGACGAAATAAGCGACGAGGCAAAAAAAATAGGCGCGGTCAATACCGTCGTAAACCGCAACGGAAAGCTTTACGGCTACAATACCGATTACATAGGTATGTCGCGTCTCATCATGCGCGTAACAGACGGCAAAAAACTCAGCGGTAAGGTGCTCATTCTTGGAACGGGCGGCACGGCAGTCACTGCAAAGGTCGTTGCGCACGACCTAGGCGCTGACGAAATAATTACAGTCAGCCGTACTAAAACCGAAGAGACGGTTACCTACTCAGAGGCAGTCGAGCTTCACTCCGACGCGTCGTTTATCATAAACTGCACGCCCGTCGGAATGTACCCGAACGATTTTGAAAGCCCGATAGACCTGACGCCCTTCACTCAGCTTTCGGGCGTAATCGACGCAATATATAATCCCCTCCGCACGCCTCTTATCCGTCAGGCAAAGAAGCTATGTATACCTGCCGAGGGCGGTCTTTATATGCTCGTTTCTCAGGCAGTTGCCGCTTACGGATATTTCTTCGACACCGAAGCGCCGACAGAGCTTTGCGACCGTATATATAACGAGGTTCTTCTCGAAAAGGAGAATATCGTCCTCGTCGGTATGCCGTCCTGCGGAAAATCGAGCATAGGCAAGGCGCTCTCCGTCACGCTTCGCCGTCACTTCTACGACAGTGACGAGCCGATAGCAGAGGACGCGAATATGTCTATCCCCGAAATTTTCCTGCGCTACGGAGAGACGCATTTCCGCTATCTCGAAACGAAATCAATAAAGAAGCTGTCAAGCGGTATCTGGAACGCTGTCATCGCAACGGGCGGAGGCGCTGTCATTCGTGAGGAAAACGTCGATATGCTGAAGGCAAACGGACGCCTTATTTTCATAGACCGATCCCTAAACAACCTTACCCCGACTCCCGACCGTCCTCTTTCCGGCGATATAGATTCACTTCGCCGCCGATACGAGGACAGATATCCGATATATACGTCGGTCTGTGATGACGTTGTAGACGGCAACGGAACCGTTGCCGAGGTCGCATCAAGTATAATCAAGCTCCTGAAAGACAAACAATGAAAATACAGATAGAAAAAACAACCTACTCGGGTGAGATCACCGCGCCGCCCTCAAAAAGCGCCGCACACAGACGGCTCATCTGCGCGGCCCTCGCGAACGGAAAAAGCGTCATTCACGGCATTTCCGAATCGGAGGATATGAAGGCGACCATCGACTGTATTAAGGCGCTCGGCGCGACGGTCGAAAAGGACGGCGATACAGTGACCGTCATCGGATGCGATCCGAAAAACCGCGAAAAAGCAACCCTTAACTGCCGTGAAAGCGGAAGCACGCTCCGCTTCTTCGTTCCGATATGTCTGCTTTCCGACAAGGAAGCGACTCTGAACGGAAGCGAGCGTCTGATGTCGCGCCCCCTCGAGCCGTATGAAGAAATCTGCGTCGCTCAGGGAATGGACTATATCCTGACAGAAAAGGACTTGACCGTCAAAGGACCGATAACAAGCGGACACTTCCGCCTGCGCGGCGATGTGTCGAGCCAATTTATCAGCGGACTTATGTTCGCACTTCCCCTCTGCGACGGCTTCAGCGTAATTGAGCTGATACCGCCCGTTATGTCGGCGTCCTATATCGCAATGACAGTCGAAGCGCTAAAGGAATTCGGTGTCCGCGTCGAGGTCACAGATGACGACAGAATAATAATTCCAGGCGGTCAAAAATATAAGCCGACAGAAACCACAGTCGAGGGCGACTGGTCAAACGCCGCCTTCTTTCTCGCGCTGAACACACTCGGCTCGGACATCGAAATAAACGGTCTGCGCCGTCATTCGCTCCAGGGCGATGAGGTGATAATAAAGCTTCTCGGTAAGCTCTCACGCACCTGCCCGACTATAGACGTATCCGATTGCCCCGACCTCGCCCCTATCCTTATGGCGACGGCATCGGCTCTTAACGGCGTCCGCCTCATAAATACAGACCGCCTGAAGATCAAAGAATCTGACCGCGGCGAAGCAATGGCAACCGAGCTTCGTAAGCTCGGCGTTACAGTTACCGTCGGCGATAACGAAATAACGGTCACCGCCCCAGATTCGCTTACCGCACCGAAAGAACCCCTCCTTGGACATAACGATCATAGAATTGTTATGGCATCCGCCGTCATTCTTTCCCTTGTCGGCGGCGAGATCGACGGCTGCGAGGCGGTAAGTAAATCCTTCCCCGATTTCTTTGAGATTCTCAACTCATTAAAATAACCGTCAAAAGCACATCAAAATCTCCGCCACACCTTGTAGGGGCGACCATTGGTCGCCCGCAAAATGCGCCGCGGCAGACGGGCGACCAATATCGGGGTTCCCCGAAGCGAGTAAAATGAGCTTTGGGGGTTCCCAATGGTCGCCCCTACAATAAAACTTCAAAAAGCTTCCTTAACCCGAAAGGGGTATCCAAAGGGGAAAACGTGTGAAAATTTGCGAAGGCAAATTTTCATCGGTTGTCCCCTTGGTGCCGTTCTTTGGTCACCTTTCTTGGGCAAGCAAGAAAGGTGAGAAAAAAGAAAAATCTTATGATGCGGCGGGAGCAAGCCCCCGCCCTACGAATTACATTCCGCAAACCCACAAATCATAGGTAAAAAATGAAACTCACAAAAAACACAAACATTCTAATAATCGGCCTCGGACTTATGGGCGGCTGCTACGCCATCGGCTTAAAGAAAAACGGCTATAAAATATCCGCAATAACACGCTCACAGTCCTCTATCGACTACGCACTTGAAAACGGCATAATAGATCAAGGAACAACAAAGATCGACCCCGAGCTTATCGGAAACGCAGATCTTATCGTCTTCGGTCTCTACCCCGCAGTATTCATCGACTGGATAAAGGAAAATCAGCACCTATTCAAGTCGGGCGCGCTCATTACCGACGTAACGGGCGTAAAAACCTCAATAGTCTACGAAATACAAAGCATCCTCCGCCCCGACGTCGAATTCGTCCCAGCGCACCCGATGGCAGGCCGAGAGGTCTACGGCGTGCAAAACTCCGCGGGCGTAAACGTCTCGGAGGCAAACTTCATCGTCACCCCGACGGATAAAAACACCGAGGAAAATATCGAAACGATAAAACAGCTCGGATGCGAGATCGGCTTTGCGCATATCTCGACCTTGACGCCCGAAGCGCACGACGAAATGATCGCGTTCCTATCGCAGCTCGCGCATTGTCTTGCAGTCGTCCTTATGACCTGTAACGACCTTAATAACCTCGAAGACTATACGGGTAACTCGTTCCGCGACCTGACCCGTATCGCACATATAAACGAAAATATGTGGAGCGAGCTTTTCATGATGAATAAGGACGCTCTGCTCAACCAGATGAACCTCTTTTCAAAGCAGTTTGATAAGCTGAAAAAACAGCTTGAGGACGGCGACACGGACGGCATGAAGGAAATGATGAGAAAGTCGACTGTCCGACGCGATAAATTTGATAAAAAGTAACCCCCGCAAATAGAAAGGAAACCCAGCACCATGAATATGGAATTCTACCGCAAATTACCGATACCGAAGGACATAAAGGAGCAGTACCCCCTTACCTCCGAACTCGCCGCGATCAAAGCGAAAGAGGACGAGGAGATAAGAAAGGTATTCACGGGCGAGTCGAATAAATTTATGCTCGTAATCGGACCTTGCTCTGCTGACAACGAGGACTCGGTGATCGATTATATATCGCGTCTTCGTAAGGTACAGGATAAGGTATCCGATAAGATCGTTATCGTACCGAGAATCTATACGAATAAACCGAGAACGACGGGCGAAGGATATAAGGGAATGCTCCATCAGCCGAACCCGAACGAGCGCCCCGATATGCTGAAGGGCATAATCGCGATCCGCGCGCTTCACATGAGAGCGCTGAGTGAAACCGGCTTCTCCTGCGCCGACGAAATGCTCTATCCCGAAAACCACCGTTACCTCTCCGACGTTCTTTCCTACGTGGCGATCGGAGCACGTTCGGTCGAGGACCAGCAGCACCGTCTCTGCGCAAGCGGACTTGACATTCCCTGCGGAATGAAGAACCCGACGAGTGGTGACATCTCAATAATGCTCAACTCTATCGTTGCCGCACAGCATTCGCATACCTTCATCTACCGCGGCTGGGAGGTAAAATCCCTCGGTAACCCCTTCGCACACGCGATCCTCCGCGGCTATGTTGACGATCGCGGCGTTTCACACCCGAACTATCACTACGAGGACCTCATAAACCTCTACGAAGCATACAGCGCAAAGGGACTAAGTAACACCGCAGTCCTCGTAGATACCAACCACGCAAACTCGGGCAAAAAGTACCTCGAGCAGATAAGAATAGCAAAAGAGGTGCTTCATTCCTGCCGTCACAACAAGGACGTGCGCTCGATGGTCAAGGGTCTCATGATCGAAAGCTACATCGAGGACGGCTGCCAGAAGATCGGCGAAAACGTCTACGGCAAGTCGATAACCGACCCCTGTCTCGGTTGGAATAAGACAGAAAAGCTTATTTACGACATCGCTGATTCACTTTAAGAAAGGACACGACAATGGACGAAATGAAAAAAGGCGGGATCTCGGTCGAGACCGAGCACATCTTCCCAATAATCAAAAAATGGCTCTATTCCGATAAAGACATCTTCCTGCGCGAGCTTGTCTCTAACGCCTGCGACGCGGTAACGAAGCTCAAGCGTTTGAATTCCCTCGGACACATTTCTCTCGATAACGAAAATTTCCGCATCACCGTCAAGGTCGATAAGGACGAAAAGACCGTAACGGTATCCGATAACGGTATCGGAATGACGGAGGAGGAGCTTGATAAGTACCTTTGCAATATCGCACTCTCGGGCGCTCTCGATTTCATCAAGAAATACGAGGGCGAGGGAGAGAATAACGGCATAATCGGTCACTTTGGTCTCGGCTTCTATTCGGCATTCATGGTCGCGTCAAGCGTCACCGTAAATACGAAATCGTATACCGACGCCCCCGCTGTCCTCTGGGAATGCGGCGAAAACGGCGAATACACCGTTTCGCCCTCCGATAAGACCGAGCGCGGAACGGATATAATCCTTCACATTGCCGAAAACGAAGAGGAATACCTCTCGGATAGCAAGCTGAAAAATATCATCGACCGCTACTGCGCCTTCATGCCCGTCGAGATCTATTTCGAGGGCGAAAAGGAAGATGAGGAAAAGAAGCCGGTAAACGACACGCTTCCCCTCTGGATGAAAAACCCGTCCGACTGCACCGAGGAAGAATATAACGAGTTTTACCACAAAGTCTTCGGCGACTTCCGCGACCCTCTTTTCCATATTCATATAAACGCCGATTATCCCCTCAACTTCAAGGGCATACTTTTCTTCCCGAAAATAGGAAGCGAGTACGAAAGCTTGGAGGGACAGGTCAAGCTCTACTATAACCAGGTCTTCGTCGCCGACAACATCAAGGAAGTTATCCCCGAATTTCTTCTTATGCTCCGCGGCGTGATCGACTGCCCCGAGCTTCCCCTGAACGTGTCGCGCAGCTACCTGCAAAACAGCACCTACGTAAGTAAGGTCTCGAAGCACATCGTCAAAAAGGTTGCGGACAAGCTTAACTCCCTCTTCAATACCGAAAGAGAAAAATACGAGGGGCTTTGGAACGATATAAAGATATTCGTCGAATACGGCTCGCTTAAGGACGAAAAGTTCTATAGTAGGATCAAGGACAGCATCGTCTATCCGTTGACAAGCGGCAAGACGGTAACGCTTGACGAGTACCTTGAAAACGCAAAGGAAAAGCACGAAAACACCGTCTACTACTGTACCGATAAGGTAGGTCAGGCGCAGTATATCTCGATGCTCGAAAACGAAAATATCGAGATAGCATATCTTGATAAAGGACTCGACAATCAGTTCATCTCGATGGTCGAGCAGGACAAAAAGGTCAAGTTCTACCGCGTAGACTCTTCACTCGCAGACGCACTCAAGGGCGACGGCGAAACAAGTGAAAACGAAAAGCTGACCGAGCTGTTCAAAAAGGTAACGGGCGAAAAAACGAAGCTCCGCTTCGAGTCGCTTAAGGGAAATATCCCCGCGATCCTCACCGTTTCCGAGGAAAGCAGACGCTTCGGTGAGATGATGAAGCTCTACGGCATGGGCGATAATATCCCTGCTCCCGAGGATGAGCTTATCCTCAACACAAGCTCGGATACCCTCTCGCTTCTGGAAAAGAAATATGAAACCGACCCCGAGGGTGCAGAAAAGACCGCAAAGCAGATCTATATGCTCTCCGCGCTCTCTCAAAGAGGTCTTAGCGCCGACGAGCTGAAGGAATTTCTGACGCTTTCCTACGAAAGCATAAACGAAGGAATCAAGTAAGTGTCTGACGCAAAGATAAATTCGGTAACGAAAAGTGCCGAGGAAATAATTTCCGAGCGCGTAAAGATGAGCGAAAAAATGCTTTCGCACCTATCGGAGCTAGCCGAGATGCTTTGCGACGAAGCGGACGACGACGAGATATTCTTCCGCGACGAAGCGTTCATAAAGCGCTTCCGCCTGCTGACAGATACCCCGATCCCAACGTCTTTTGCACCGTTTAACGAAAACGAGATAAAAGCGGAGGAACGCCTGATCAGTACCGCAGAAAAGGCATTTTTGTGTCTGCTTCTCAGTGAGATACTCGGGATAAAAAGCATAGACGGCGCTGAGACCTTCTTCGACGGCTTTCAAAAGGCGGAAAACGAAACGGTCTCCTGCGTAAAGAATCACGCAACCGACACCGCGTATCTTTCCTTCGCCTCAAAAATGACCGATCCGAGAGTCAGCTACGCTGACGATTTTACCGAGGTCGTAAAAAACGTCTATTACGGAAAGACCGCCTACTGCATTCTTCCGATAGCGGATTCTCATAACGGGCGGCTCGTTGGAATCAGCAACCTAGCGCTCAAATACGGGCTGAAGACCGCGCTATGTCATAAGGTCAAAAGCGACGACGATTCATATACCGTCTACGCGCTTCTCCGTAAGGACGTTCAGATACCGAACGGCGATAGCGAAACGTATTTTGAATTTTCGGTCAAAAACGAAAACGGACCGGGAGAGATACTGAACGCGGCGGAATGTTGCGGAATGAAGACCGTAAGTGTCTCATTCACGCCCGAAAGTAACGGTGAAAACCGAATAATACTAAAGGTATCCGCCTTCGGCTTCTGCGGATTTTTAACCTATTTGTCACTAAACTACCCCGATTATACCCCGATAGGAATATTCGAGGAAATATAATAACCCCGTCGGCGGAGCCGACAAAAGGAGATAATAACCAATGGCAATCGAAACCCTGAAAAAAGAACTTAACAAATGGCTAAATAGCGACAAGGTCAGCGCCGAAATGAAAGACGAGCTTAAGGCAATAGCGGATAACGAGGAAGAACTCAAGCTCCGCTTCTCTGCCCCGCTTTCCTTCGGTACCGCAGGACTTCGCGGAACGATGGCGGCAGGTATCGGAAAGATGAATATCCATACCGTCGCACAGGCAACTAAAGGTCTGTCGGATTACATTCTCGCGCAAGGCGGCGGAAAGGTCGCAATTGCCTACGATACGAGAATAAACTCCGAGCTTTTCGCGCGCATATCCGCAGAGGTGCTCGCGTATAACGGCATTTCCTCGTACATCTTCGACGGACCGCGCCCGACACCAGAGCTTTCCTTCGCGCTCCGCGAGCTTAACTGCATCGCAGGTATAAACGTGACCGCATCGCATAACCCGAAGGAATATAACGGCTATAAGGTATATTGGTCGGACGGCGCACAGATAGGCGGTACAGAGGCAAAGGCGATCTCGGAAAACATCTCGAAATGCGATATTTTCGAGGTGGAGCAGATGCCCTTTGACGAGGGTGTGAAAAAGGGACTCATCACCGTTATCGGCGACAAGCTTGACGAAAAGTATATGGAAAACGTCCTCGGCGAGCGCGTAAACCCGAATGCAATCAAAGAGCAGAGCGACATGACAGTCGTCTATACTCCCCTCCACGGCGCGGGCTATAAGCTTGTCCCCGAGGTGCTTCGCCGCGCGGGAATCAAGAACGTAATAACCGTTCCCGAACAGGGCACGCCGAACGGCGAATTCCCGACCGTTCGCTTCCCGAACCCCGAGTTCCCAGAAGCGTTCGAGCTTGGCAAAAAGCTTGCGATCGAGAACGGATGTGACTTCATTATCGCTACCGATCCCGATGCAGACAGAATGGGAATCACTATACGTAACGGTGACGATTATCTCTCCCTTACGGGAAATCAGGTCGGTTGCCTCCTTCTCGACTATATAATCACAGCTTACCGCGAAAACGGCGGCGTTCCGTCTGACGCTTACGCAGTAAAAAGCATCGTAAGTACAGAGCTTGCAAGTCTTATATGTAAGGCAAACGGCGTGAAGATGCATGACGTTCTCACCGGCTTCAAGTATATAGGTGAGGTCATAAAAAACCATGAAAAAATGGGCTTCGGTACTTACCTTCTCGGATTCGAGGAAAGCTACGGCTACCTTAAAGGCACCTACGCACGCGATAAGGACGCAGTCGTTGCAACGCTTCTCGTAACCGAAATGGCGGCTTATTACAGAAGCAAGGGAATGACGCTCAAAAACGCACTCGATTCCCTCTACGAGCGCTACGGAAACTATAACGAATCGGGAACGTCCTTCTATTTTAGTGGCTCCGACGGCAAGGAGAAGATGACTGCAATGATGTCGCAGCTCCGTAACGATCCGCCGAAGACTATCGCAGGCGAAAAGGTTCTATCGGTTCGTGACTATCTGTTGGGAACTATAACGGACCTCAATAGCGGAAAAACAGAGGAAACAGGTCTCCCCTCTTCAAACGTCCTCTACTATACGACCGAAAGCTGCGTATTCGTTATCCGCCCCTCGGGTACTGAGCCGAAGATAAAGCTTTACTTCATGGCAAAGGGCAATAATCCCGAAGCCGTAAGCGAACGCCTCGCCTCCTGTAAGGCAGACGCGGAAAAGCTCATAAAGGCATAATATTCCCCTTTACTCCGCTCTTGACAAATGGACTATCTTATGTTATCCTATTATATATAATATGTAACCGAAAGGAAACACATCATGGCTAAAAAAGTAGTTGAAGATGCATTGATCGTACACAAGACAGAGGTCGTCTTCTACGATAAGTTTGAAGAAAGACACTACCGCCTTAACGCAAATAACATTAAAAAGGTAATTTATGACTACGCTATACTTAAGACCTTCTTCGGTCTTAAGAAGGAGCTTGTAGAAAGAATCGTTTTCACCGTCGACGATCCCGACATTCCCGAAGAGCTTGTAGTTTACGAATTTGAAGAGCCGAACTTCCGCCGCTTCAGAGGCGGTCTTCGCACCTT
The DNA here is from genome assembly GCA_017621655.1 of Clostridia bacterium. GTDB lineage: Bacteria > Bacillota > Clostridia > Oscillospirales > CAG-272 > Colimorpha_A. Next base: position 24,169 of record JAGASS010000055.1, read on the forward strand.
CCTTGAAGATAACAAGATAGCCGTCGAGATCAAAGACGTAGAGGGCAATATTACAAACAATTAATGATCGAAAGGGGTGTTAATAAACGCCCCTTTTCGTAACTTTGCGAGGAGAATATGTCGGAAGCCGAAGAACTGTTTGAAAGCTTCAAAACTGAATACGGCTTCCCTCTCGACCCCGAGCAGAGCGAGGCGTGTAAGACCGTTGACGGAAAGGTACTCCTGCTTGCCGTACCCGGAAGCGGAAAAACGACGGTCATGATCGCGCGTCTCGGTTACATGACGCGAGTATGCGGTATCAGTCCGCGAAGCATCCTCGCAATAACCTACAGCGTCGCAGGAACGAAGGAAATGCAGAAGCGTTACCAAAAGGCGTTCGGCGCGTGCGACATTGAGTTCCGAACGATAAACGGCTTTTGCGCGACGATGATAAACCGTTACGAAAAGGTCAAGGGACGCAAAGCGTTTGAGCTTATCGAAAAAGACGAAAGCGTAAGCTCGATCCTCCGCACGGTCATGGCGGAGCAAGGCATATTTCCGACGGAAAACGACCTGCGCGAGGTCAAGACCGCGATAACCTACTGTAAAAACAGTATGCTCAGTGACGAAGAGATCGAAAAGACTGTCAAGCTTGAAGGCAAAAACTTCTCCGATATATACCGAGCATACGAGGCGTATAAGCGTGAGCGCCGCCTTATGGACTATGACGATCAGCTCGTTTACGGCTATACGATCCTCAAGAATCACCCCGAGGTAAACGCAGTCTATGCCGACCGCTTCAAATACGTCTGCGTCGACGAGGCGCAGGATACGTCAAAGCTCCAGCACGATATAATCAAGCTGCTTACCGACAGAAGCGGAAACGTCTTTATGGTAGGTGACGAGGACCAGAGCATATACGGCTTCCGCGCCGCATATCCGAAGGCGCTTCTCGATTTCAAAGCGACCTACCCCGACGCAAAGATACTGACTATCAGCAATAACTACCGAAGCACGAAAAGCATCGTCAAGGCAGCCGACAGCTTCATAAAGCAAAATAAGGAACGCATAAAGGACGACAAGTCAATGAAGACAGGAAATCCCGACGGCGTCGACCCTGTCAGGATCAAGCTGACGGATCTTCGTCTGCTTCCCGACTACGTCCGCCGAGTTTATGCCGAGAAGACGCCTGGGACTACCGCGTGCCTCTTCCGCTTGAACGAATCGATGCTTCCGATAATCGACCTGCTTTCCGAAAAAGAAGTACCGTTCCGCGTCCGTGGCGGTGACGGACTGTTCTTTACGAGCGCGACCGTCACAGACGTAATCAATATATTGAATTTCGCATCAGACCCATACGATGGCGAGCTTTGGAAAAAGATATACTATAAGCTTCCGCTTGGGATAACGAAGCAAGAGACCGAGCGCGCGATCGCCTACAACTACGGTGACGATATGCTCCCGATCCCCGATTTTCTCAGCACCGCCGTATTTCTGAACGATAAAAAACGTGCGCGTGCAAAGCGCGTCTGGGAAGATATAAGACGCATATCCGAGCAGGACACGTACGAGGCGATAAGAACGATATTCTTCTCGCTCGGGTACAATAATAAGCGCTCCGACAAGGTCTCGGAAATAACGAAGCGCAATACCCTGCTCGCCCTCGCCTACCGTCACCGTAACAGAGGCGATTTCTACCGCCGACTGACTGAGCTTGAGGGCGAGGTCAAACGCGGTTCGGTCAGCCAAGACGGCATAATACTTTCGACGATACATTCGGCAAAGGGGCTCGAATTTGACCGCGTACTGCTCTGCGACTGTAAAAACGGCGTGCTTCCGATGACGAAATACAGAAGCAATTTGCGCGACGAGGAAAAGGCGGAGCGCGAGGAGGACAGGCGGCTGTTTTACGTCGGAATGACGCGCGCAAAAAGCGTGCTTGAGATCGTGACGTGGGAAAGCGAGTTTGGGTCGCTTAATTCGGGATTTGAATTCCCCGACGACGTTTTTGAGCCGAAAAAGGTGTCAAAAACGGCTCAAAACGGCATCTTAACGCGCAGAAAAGTGTCAAAAAACAGCACTTTTTTGACCGAAAACGAGCAGATCTTTCTCGATTCCCTTACGCACGTCGGTGCGTCCTTCAAGCATAAAACGTTCGGTGAGGGCAAGATAATATATCTGAACGGCACATTCGCCGAGATCAAATTCGACCGCTATCCCGTATCGAAGACCATCGACCTTAAGACCTGCGTAATGAACAAGCTTATAACTCCGAAAGGACGATAATAATATGAACAGATCAAAGATACTGTGCTACAATATCTCGTCAGAAACATTTACAGCGCTTACGCGCGAGGCAAAAAAGCTGAATGCCGAGACGGTCCTCGTAGCACCCGAAAGCTACGGACTGCCGCTTCTTTCAGTCGCGTCGGGCGTTAAAGCAAACGCAAATCCCCTTGCATCAAGTACCCTAGGTGAGGGAATGCTCGTGTTCGTTAATTTCCCCGACACGATGCTTGACGTATTTCTCGGCGTACTGCGTGAAAAGGGCATCAGAGTATCTCTTAAAGCTATTCTCACTCCGCATAACGCGGTCTGGGACGCACATACATTATATAACGAGCTTTGCCGCGAGCGTGCAGAGCTTTCAAATAAGTAACGTACAGGTGTATCATGAGTAAAGATAACAAGAAGAAAAACGGTGTCGCGTCGTTTTTCGTGCGAATTCTTCAGGGCTCGCTCATAGGTGTCGGCGGAATTCTGCCCGGCATCAGCGGCGGCGTGCTTTGCGCGATATTCGGCATCTATCAGCCGCTTATGGAGGTGCTCGCGCACCCTATCAAAAATTTCAAAAAGCATGTCAAGCTAATAATTCCCGTAATTATCGGAATCGCTATCGGATTCTTAGCTCTTGCGAAGCTCGTTGAGCTGCTATTCAAGAGCAATATGGAGGTTGCGACCTGCGTATTCGTCGGACTTATTCTCGGAATGCTTCCCTCGCTTTGGAAGGAAGCAGGAGAGTACGGACGTCCGAAGTCGTCCTTCATCAGCGGCGCTATCGCGGCGGTGCTTCTCTTCGGATTCTTTACCTATATTGAGTTCGGCACCGAGGTCACAATAGATCCTAACCCTTTCTGGTACGCCGTCTGCGGTATTTTCTGGGGTCTCGGCGTAGTTGTCCCGGGAATGAGCGCGTCAAGCCCTCTTCTCTTCCTTGGGCTTTACGATCCGCTTATGGGCGTTATTACAAGCTTCCTCGATAACGGTGTCGGATTCGTAACCGGAAAGCTATCGTTTTCCGCGGCAATAAGCGGAATGCAGTTCGGAAACGCAATTCCCTTCGGTATTGCGATAATCGTAACTCTTATAGGACTTGCTAAGCCCGTAAATTATCTGCTATCCAAAAAGCCGTCGCAGATGTATCACACCATATTCGGTATCGTTCTCGGTACTACCCTGCCCGTCCTCTTCTTTACGATCGGCTGGGGCAGCTCCGTCGTGCTTAAGATAGCGTTTATCGTTCTAGGATTCGTTGCAGCTTGGCTGCTTGATAAATTAAGCCGCAGATTCGCGGGGGAATGAGAGCCCAAACAATAAAACATGATACAACCAAATGGCTCCCCCTTCGCAGATGCCAAAGGTATCTGCTTGGAGCATCCGCCGATAGGCGGTGAGAGGGCATTTATCGCCTTTTGATTCCCCTCTCCGTCAACCTTCGGTTGACACCTCTCCCGAAGGGCGAGGCATCATTAACAAAGGACATTGAAATGAAAACACTACTTCTCATTGACGGAAACTCAATACTTAACCGTGCCTTTTACGGAATAAGACCGCTGACGACGGCATCGGGGCTAAACACCAACGCCGTTTACGGAATGATGAATATCGTGCTTCATCATCTGACCGAGCGAAAGCCCGACGCGGTCGCGGTTGCCTTCGACCGCAAGGCACCGACCTTCCGTCACAAGCAGGTCGAAAGCTACAAGGCAAACCGCAAGGGTATGCCCGAGGAGCTTGCCGAACAGCTTCCTTACGCAAAAAAGTGCATGGCGCTTCTCGGTCTTAACGTGCTGGAGCTTGACGGCTACGAGGCGGACGACATTATCGGCACCTGTGCCTTTATGCCCGATTCCGAAACGCAGGTATATATCGTAACGGGTGACCGCGATTCGTTCCAGCTTATCCGTGATAATATTACCGTGCTTCTTGCTTCTACAGGCGAGACCAAAATATTTGACCGCGCAGCGTTTAACGAAAAGTACGGCGTTCAGCCCGAGCAGTTCGTTGACGTAAAGGCGCTTATGGGCGATACGTCGGACAACATTCCGGGCGTACCCGGAATCGGTGAAAAGACCGCGCTCAAGCTCATTTCCGACAATGGCTCTCTTGACGGCGTTTACGAGCATCTTCACGACGGAGAGATCAAGGGCGCAACGCTTACCAAGCTTGAAAACGGCAAGGACAGCGCCTACGTATCGCAGTTTTTGGCGCAGATAGTAACCGACGTTCCGCTTGGAATCACCATTTCGGACCTCGAAATGAAGGCGATGGCAAGGGGCGAGATGAAGTCGCTTCTTACCGAGCTTGAACTAAGCTCGATGATAAAGCGCCTCGGTCTTGACAAGGACGAGGACGAGGTCGCAGAAAATGCCGAAGGCGAAAGCTCCGAATGCTACTGCTGTGGCGAAGTCAAGGAATTAAGCGCATCCGAGCTTCTGACTCTTGATATTCCCTACTGCTCCGTTTCATTTGAAGACGAATATATAAAGATATACGACGGCAAATGCTCCTATCGGGTTCAGATATCCGAAAAGGATAATATTAAGGATTTTTTCTACGATAATAACCGTACCGTAATAGTCAGCGACAGCAAGCGTCTCTGCCTTGACTACGGCAGAGTCACCTGCAAGTTCTTCGACGTCACCCTTGCGGGCTACGTCGTAGATACGTCTGAAGGTCACTATGAGCTTGAACGCCTTGCAATCAAGTATCTCGGCGCGTCGCTTAACGAAAGCTACGATCGTGCGAAGGTGCTTTACGAGCTTGCCTACGCGCTCAACGAAAAGCTCAAGGAAAGCGGTCAGACCTCTCTCTACTACAATATTGAGGAGCCGCTTTCGGGCGTACTTGCCGATATGGAGCGCATCGGCTTCAAGATAGACCGCGAAGGACTTAAGGCATATTCGGACAAGCTTGCTATAAGCTGTGAGCAGTACGCGGAGAGCATTTATTTCGAGGCGGGACGTGAGTTCAACATAAACTCCCCCAAGCAGCTCGGCGAGGTGCTTTTCGACGAGCTTAAGCTCCCCGTTCTCAAAAAGACGAAGACCGGCTACAGCACGGGTGCGGAGATACTTGAAAAGCTCCGTCCCTATCACACGATAATCGACCGTATTCTCGAATACCGTCAGGCGGCAAAGCTGAAGAGCACGTACGGCGACGGGCTTCTTAAGGTCGCGGACGAAAACGGCGTAATTCATTCGTCTTTCAATCAGACGGTGACCGCGACGGGACGCCTTTCCTCCTCCGAGCCGAATCTTCAGAACATTCCGATCCGCACTCCCCTCGGTCGCGAGCTTCGCAAGTTCTTTATTCCGCGTGACGAGAATTACGTTCTTATCGACGCCGACTACTCGCAGATCGAGCTTCGCGTTCTTGCCGCGATCTCGGGCGACGAAACTATGATAAACGCATTCAAATGCGGCGAGGATATTCATACCGTCACCGCTTCGCAGGTCTTCGGTGTTCCGATAAACGCCGTTACTCCCGAGCTTCGAAAGCGCGCGAAGGCGGTCAACTTCGGTATCGTTTACGGCATCGGCGGCTTCTCGCTCGGTGCTGACATCGGCGTCTCAAAATACGAGGCGGACAGATACATCAAGAGCTACCACGAAAAATATCCGCAGATAGACGAGTACCTCAAAGCCGTTGTTGAGGACGGCAAGCGTGACGGCTACGTTACTACCGTTTTCGGTCGCCGCAGGTACATTCCCGAGCTTCACGCGTCAAACAGAAATCTTCAGGCGTTCGGCGCACGCGTTGCGATGAACAGTCCTATTCAGGGCGCTGCGGCGGATATTATAAAAATTGCGATGATAAAGGTCGATGCGGCACTTAAGGAAAGCGGTCTTGACGCGCGTCTCATTCTTCAGGTTCACGACGAGCTTATTCTCGAGGCGCACAAGGATTGCGCACAGGATGCCGCCGCACTTCTCAAGCGAGAGATGGAAAACGCAGTCGAGCTTGCGGTCAAGATGGAAGCAGAGGTCGGAATCGGAGATAATTGGTACGACTGTAAATAATAGCATCTACACTTTTTGCCTTGACAAACAAGGCGGATTGTGTTAGAATTAACTGCTGAAAATACCCCCGAAAGGAGAAGATCATGGCGGACAAAAAAGAAGCCAAAAAAATTATAGCGCAAAACAAAAAAGCCCGTCACGATTACTTCGTCGAGGATACGTACGAGGCAGGCATTGAGCTTTTCGGAACAGAAGTCAAAAGCATTCGCGGTGGCAAGGTCAATCTTAAGGATTCCTTTTGCCGTATAGACGGCGGCGAAATGTTCGCATACGGCGTTCACGTCAGCCCTTATGAGCAGGGCAACGTCTTTAACCGCGATCCGCTTCGCCCCAAAAAGCTGCTTATGCACAAAAAGGAAATACTTAAGCTTTTCGGTCTCGTCGGTCGAAAGGGTTACACGCTTGTTCCGCTTTCGCTTTACTTCTCGGGAAGCCGAGTTAAGATGGAGGTCGGACTTTGCGTCGGCAAAAAGCTTTACGATAAGCGCGACAGCGACGCCGAGCGTCAGGCAAACCGCGATATCGACAGAGTTATGAAAACCAACCGTTACGAGTGAGGTAAAATATGATAGTTAAAGAGCTTGATCTGAAATTGGATTATGAAAAGGCGGGGCTTCCTACCCCGACCGTCACGCCGAAATTCATCGGCTTTATCCCTAAAAATTATGACGAATACTGCGAGGGCAGACGTCGTCCTGCGGTCCTCGTTCTTCCGGGCGGCGGATACCACTACACCTCCGAGCGTGAGGCAACTCCTATTGCGCTTGAGTTTCTCACCTGCGGTGCGGCTGCCTTCGTTCTTCGTTATTCCGTGTCTCCTGACCGTTTTCCGATCTCGGTCTGTCAGGTATACGCGGCAATTAAGCAGATAAGAGAAAATGCGGACGAATGGAACATCGACCCGAACAACATCGCGGTCATCGGCTTCTCGGCGGGCGGACACCTTGCCGCTTCAAGCGGAGTTCTCTGGAATACAGAGATCATAAGAAAGTGCGGCTTTACGGACGATAGCCACAAGCCAAACGGAATGATCCTGTGCTATCCCGTAATAACGGGCGGCGAAAAGGCGCATAGAGGTTCGTTTGAGCATCTGCTCGGCGAAAACGCCGATCCCGAAATGGTTGAGTATCTTTCTCTTGAAAACCGTGTCACTTCCGACACGCCGAGAGCGTTCATCTGGCACACCTATGAGGACGACTGCGTTCCCGTTGAAAATTCCCTTCTCTTCGCGAGCGCGCTCGTTAAGAACGGCATCTCGACCGAGCTTCATATCTATCCTCATTTCAGACACGGTCTGAGTCTTGCAAATGATCTTCTGTGTACCGACTACACTCCGAGAATGTCCAAGGTGGCGTCCTGGATACCTCTCGCAAAAGAGTGGCTGATGAAGGATTAATTGGGGCTTTCGCCCCATATATGGGTCCGTAAAGGTTTCGACGGGGATCTAGATGCGAGGTAAGCGAGCAGAGCTGAGACAATCTCTTAAAAGGTCTCACTTTAAAATTAAACGCTAATAACGAATTAGTAGCTGCCTAACGGCAGGCCGCGGCTCATATAATGCCGCCCGTTCCCCCGAGAGTACTGCGGCTCGGTAAGGAGCGTCATTTAGCAGTGAACGTGCGCGGTGAGTTGCTCTTATAGCCGCCACGGATAAAAGAGCTGCCTCCCCCGATCTTTGTCGGTTTGGCGACGGGGAGGGAGAACACCAAGCCGAATACGCTCGTAGAAAGCTTCGTGGAAGGATTTTCGGACAGGGGTTCGATTCCCCTCGGATCCACCAAAAACAAAAAACACACCCTCGTGGTGTGTTTTTTGTTTTTGATTTGATTGATGGAGGGAATCGAACGGGTCGGTAGTGAATGACTGCCGGGGGCAGTCAGAGCCGACCCTGACCGAGCCCGCAGGCGAGACCGACTCCCCTCGGATCCACCAAACAAGTTAAAGGCGAACTCATTTTCTTTGGGAGATGGGTTCGCCTTTATCGCTTATTTCAAAATCTACATTCCCTGTCATCTAAAAAAGCACCTGCCGAAGCAGGTGCTTTTCTTTGTTTGTTATTACTCGCCGAAGGGGTTGAAGCCCGGGAACGCGAACGAACCGAGAGCAAAGTCAAGTCCGGAGGAAGTA
>JAGASS010000056.1 GCA_017621655.1 Clostridia bacterium
CACGATACCCAAGGTGGTGTTCTCGCATATCCATTATAACACCTATTTTGAATTCTGGCGAGTATGTTTTGTTTTTTCTGCCTGTTTTTCCCATAAAAATATGCACCTCCAAAAGTGTCTAACTTTTGGGGTGCATATCACCGTTGAGAGCTTCTTTTATTTTACTTTTTTACCGCAAAGGGTAATGCACTTTTGTGCAAGGGCCTCCATCGCGTCGACAATATCACCGCTATGTAGGGTAAGGTTGTTGTCGGAGTTGATTACCGAAAGCTCTGTGCAGCCGAGAATGATAACGTCACATCCCAAGTGCCTCAGCTCATCTATGATCTTCAAAAAGCTGTGAACGTCAACGTCCTTTCCTGCCTTTACCTGATTATATATTATGTCCATAACGACGCTCTGACTGTTCTTAGAGGGAACGACGCAGGTAAGGCCGCGCTCTTCTATAACCTTTGCGTAGACGCCGCTTTCGACAGTTCCGTCGGTTGCAAGAACACCGATCTTCTTAACGCCGGGCTTTTTGAGAATTGCGGCGGTTACCGCCTCCTCGATCATATTTACTATCGGGACGGAAGTCGATGCCTGTAGCTGATCATAGAAATAGTGAGCAGTATTACAGGTGATAACAATATAGTTGCTTCCGAAATCAACAAGCTTTTTAATGCCGCTTATCATCTTCGGTACAGGATCAATATTGCTTCTTCCGAGAATGAACGAGGTTCTGTCGGGGATCGTATTGTCGTTAAACATAAGAAGCGGAATATGCTCCTGATCGGTTTTGGCTTCGGTCATATTTATCATCATTTCCGAAAAACGGACCGAGGCAAGAGGACCGACGCCTCCCAAAATGCCGAGAGTTTTAGTTTCCATATTACTTTTCAAGCTTTCCGTACACAGGAACGGAGGTCTTTTCCATTCTGCGGTATTTTCTGTATTGGTTGAAGTAAGCTCCGAGAACGTAATAAGCGCGCTTAAGCTTCATATCGGGCTTGTAGTACAGAGGGTAGCTGCACTTGCCCGAATGGAAAAGCTTTTTGCCTTCTTTTTTAGCTCAGGGTGGTTCTTCGTGTATCTCTTGATGATTCCCATTGGAACGACGGTGAAGAGATGCTCGGTATTGTCAGCAACGGTATATTCAAGCTCCTTTTCGTAAATAAGATCGTCGACGATCCATTTTACGGTGTTGAAGCCGCTTCCCGTAACGTAGAAATTACTTCTGCCGAGGCGGACGTTGATCTCGAAGAAGTTATAGCTTCCGTCTCTTTCATCGTACTTGATGTCGAAGTTTGCAAATCCGGTATATCCGATATGCTCAAGGAACTTAGTTGCCGCGGCAACGATCTTTTCGTCAACGTCGTTGATGATGACGACAGGATTTCCGATAGCTGACGGCGTATGGTCCTCGAGAAGAACGCGGCCTAGCGAAGCGAACTTCACCTTGCTGTTTCGATCGCAGTAGCAGGTGAGGACTCGCATATTCGTGTCGTCACCGGGAATGCAGTCCTGAATTAAGAACTTGTAGTCGTAGCTAGACTTTTCGAGGTTCGAAAGCATCTTTTTAAGATCTTCCTCGTTCTCAAAACGGAAGACCTTTTTCTTGCCCTCGAATTTTGCATAATGATAAAGCGCGGAATTGGCGCACTTCGCAATAACGGGATATGAAAAATCGAATTTAAGATCGTTTTCCTTGCCGCATTCGTAAACGTATGTCTTGGGATGATCAATACCAAGCTCGTCGCAAATTTCGTAGAACTTGTCCTTAAGGACGATCCTGTCAAGAAGCTCCTTGTCGATATAGGGGATCACGAAATAGGGAGCAAGCTTTTCCTTGTTATCAACGATGGCACGAACGTACCAGTCGCCACAGCCCATAAGTATAAGCTTCTTCTTGCCCTTGAATTCCTCGCCGACAGCAATAAGGCGCGTAACGAGAGCATCAACGTCCTCAAGATCGGGAAAAACTCTGTTTTCACAAAGCTTACTTTGTGCTATTATATTGGCCCTTGCGCGGCTTAGCACAAGAGATTTTATCTTATATTCCTCGTGATAGGATCGAACAAGACTGTAAGCGGTTATATCAGCTCCGAGTATTACGGGGAGAAATTCTCTTTCTTCAAATTTCATTGTCAAAACTCCTTGATCGGTTATCTAAAGTATTGTATCACAACTGAGAAAAAAGGTCAATCCTTATCGTGCCATTCCGATCTTTTTAAGATATTCGATAACAGAGAGGGGAAGAGCGTAAGATAGATCCTCACCGTACTTTATCATATCGCGCGCATAGGTGGAGGAAATATGCGAATACTCGGGCTTTGACGGCAGAAAAACAGTCTCTGGATGATTGCGAAGTCCTCTGTTGATCGTTGCAAGCGACGCTTCGTAGGAAAGGTCGTTACCGTCGCGCACACCGCGCACGATAAATGGAATGTCGTTCTTTTCGGTATATTCCGTGAGAAGTCCTTCACATATCGCAACCTTTACGTTGTCGATTCCGTCGCAAGCAAGCTTGACCATCGCGGCTCTCTGTTCCGCTGTAAACATTCCTTTTTTCTCGGAATTGATGCAGAGAAGAACGTGAAGCTCGTCGAACATAGTAGCGGCGCGCTTGATAATATCAACGTGCCCGTTTGTTATTGGGTCAAAAGTTCCTGTAAAAACTGCTTTCATTTTTATTCTCCTGCGTTATCGGACTTTTCAAGTATAGTTATATACGCCTTGCCGTATTTTGAATGCTTGTAAAGGGTCGTGCCTTCACAGGTAAACGGCTCGCTTTTGTCACTTTCGCAAACGATATATCCGCCGTTTTCAAGCATGTCGCCCTCGGCGATCTTTTTAAGAGCGTCATTAAGATAATCGGTGGCGTAAGGCGGATCAAGGAAAATAATATTGAATTTTTCCTTGCCCGAGAGGGAACGGAGCGCCGACTTATAATCGGTGCAAACAAGACGGACTTTGTCAAAAAGTTTCGTCTTTCTTGCGTTGCGCTTAATGACCTCAAAGGCACCGTTATCAGCTTCACAAATGAAAGCGGAAAGTGCCCCACGGCTGAGCGCCTCAAGCGCCATCTGTCCCGATCCTCCGAAGAGATCGAGAACTTTTCTGCCCTCAATATCAAACTGCAGAGTATTAAATATTGCCATTTTTGCGCGCTCAGATGTCGGGCGCGTATTTTCTCCCTCAAGCGTTTCGAGCTTCGTGCCTCTTGCGCTTCCGGTTATAATTCGCATCATAGGATCTATTCCTTGTCGTTAAAATATTTGATGATCTGCTCGGCGTCCTTCTTTGTAACGCCCTTTACAGCACAAAGCTCCTCGTATGAGGCGTTTTTAACGCCGTTAAGCCCGCCAAAAGCAGATAGCAGTGTCTTTGCCTTGCTAGGACCTATACCGCTTATATTCTGAAGCGAGGAACGCTTCAGCGTTTTTCTCTTGGCACCCGTCATCCTCGAGACGGTGTAACGGTGCACTTCTTCCTGTAGCTTGTAAATGAGAAGAAAAACGGGCTGTTCACGCGCAATGCTGATCTCTTCATCTTCTGTAGTCAATGCACGTGTCTTGTGATACTCGTCCTTGACCATTCCGAATACGGGAATATCGATTCCCATTTCGGCTAAAACGGGCTTGATAACACCGACGTGCGTTTTTCCTCCGTCAAGAAGAAGCAGATCGGGGAACTCATCCTCGGTGTGAGAGAAGCGTCGTCTGACTGCCTCGACCATAGAGGCGTAGTCGTCCTGACTTCCCGAGATCTTATACGTCCTGTACGCGCTCTTTACGAACTTGCCGTTTTCTATGCGGACCTTGCCCGCTGTAATGTTCTCGTTACCGTAGTTTGAAATGTCAAACGCCTCGATCTTCTCCGGTACTACCTCAAGAGAAAGAAGCTGAGCGAGACGAATAAGAGTGTCACTTTCCTTTTCGACCTTGGTGTTATATTGCTTAGCATATTCCTTTGCGTTACTGCGAACCATATCGCAAAGCTGCTTAAGGTTTCCTTTTTCCGGCAGACGAATGGTGACCTTGCGTCCCGCTTTTTCGGTCAGAAGCTCGGAAAGTGCGATGAGATCATCGTCAGTAAGAGGAAAATCAAGTAAGATCTCCTTTGGGATATACTCACGTATTCTGTAAAGCTCAAAGATAAACGACGCAAGCGCTTCGCTATCGATTATCATATCGGCACCGTAAACGAAGCATTCTTTATCGGTAATTGCACCGCTTCTTATATAGAATACCGCAATAGCGGACGAGGTCTCGTCGCTGTAAAGAGAGATGACGTCCTGCTCGACGTTAGGCGCCGCAACGACCTTCTGCTTGTCCCATAGCTTCGTGAGAGAACGGATCCTGTCGCGGTTGAGCGCGGCAGATTCGTACATCATATTTTCAGCGGCAAATTCCATCTGCTCCGTAAGAGATTTTTTAACAGAGTCAATAGATCCGCCAAGGAAGGGAAGAACGTCTGAAAAGATCTTCCTGTATTCTTCGGCTGATATTTTTCCCGTGCATGGACCTGAGCAAAGTCCGATCTGATAATTAAGACAAGGACGCATTTTTCCAATGTCTTTAGGAAAGCTTCGCTTACAATCGGGAATACCGAAGGTCTTTCTTGCCGTATTTACAATATCGTAAGCAACAGACATACCCGAATAAGGGCCGAAATATCTTGCGCCGTCGTTTACGCGTTTTCGGTCAACGAGAATGCGAGGATACTCCTCGTTCATAGTTACCTTGATATACGGATAGCTTTTTCCGTCCTTCAGCTTGATGTTGAATTTCGGAGTGTGAAGCTTTATAAGCCGATTTTCAAGGGCAAGCGCTTCAATTTCGGTAGTTGTAAGCATCACTTCGAAATCACGGATATTCGATACGAGATGCGCTGTTTTAACTGTGTGACTGTCAAGGTCGGTAAAATAGGAAAGGACACGGTTTTTTAGGGCCTTCGATTTACCGACGTAGATAATTTTTCCGCCCCTGTCCTTCATGAGATATACGCCGGGGCACAGAGGCAGACGGCTTGCTTTTTCTTTTAACTGCGAAATTACATTATGATCGTAATTACTCATACCGCACCTCTAAAAGTAGAAAAGGCAGACATACCGAGAGGTGCTGTCTGCCAACGTTCTTATAATTAGTATCAGCCCTCGAAGCCGGTAGTAATAAGCTCGGAGAGTCCGTCAAGAGCTTCGTTTTCGTCAGCTCCGTCAGCGATAAGGGTAACAGTCATACCCTTGATAATGCCGAGAGAAAGAACACCGAGAAGCGACTTCGCATTAACGCGGCGGTCATCCTTTTCGACCCAGATAGTCGACTTATAGGAATTTGCCTTCTGGATAAAGAAGGTCGCGGGTCTTGCGTGGAGACCTACGTTATTCTGTATTGTAACATCGCGAGTGATCATTTTAGTGCTCCTGTCAGATAAATCTAATTAACAACTAGTATTATAACAAATTTGAAAAATAAAATCAATAGTTTTTTAATTATTTTTGCGTTTTTATTGAAAAAAACGGTTTAATTTAACGTTTCAACGGAAATTACAGTGATTTTAACCGCGACACCGTCAGCTCTTACGGTGAAAACGGAACCGGCAGCAATGTATCTATTACCGCCGAGGAGGTATCCGTTCTTTGATTCCATCACCTTGCAGGTAAAGCTTCCGCGTACGTCGAGAAGGGTTTCATGCTCGTAGGAAACAAGCTCGCCTGCGGAGTTCTCACGGTAAATGAGCGCCTTGACGGGATCGGTAACGGCAGTAAGAGTGCCGAAGAGATCGCCGTCGGTATAGAACTTGTTATTCTCGGTAAATGCCGCCGCCTCTTCCGAGGTAATTGCCTCGGCAACAAACGTTACCTTTGCATTTTCAAGAGACGTCTTCGAAAACAGACGGTCAACGACGTTGTATCTTGCGATAACGCCGATAAACAGAGCCAGTATTACAAGAACTATTGCAAGGTCAATTACGGAGAATGAAAATTTTCTTTCGGAATTTTGCTTCTTACTCATAACGTTTCCTCCTTACTTGCCAAGCTCGGTGACCGAGGTGCATTTTCCCGTACCTGTAAAGTCGGGAACTCTGAATGAAACGTCCTCGCCGATAACTACGTCAAAGCCGTTTACAGAGTAACCGTAATCGGTCTTTGTTGCAGTAGCTCTGATCTTAACGACCATTGTCTTCATTCCGGGATAACGTGTTGATACAGATTCGCCCGTTTCGGAATTGATACCGACGTGATAATAGTCGGAGTTGGTGATCGAAACGACCTCGCCTCCGTTTTCCATAACGGCAGTGTTTACGACCTTATCACCGACCTTAACGAGATTGATATACTCCTCTCTGACGGGTGAGAGAGTGACTGTATATTCGATCTTCACGTTTTCCTTGCCGCTTGGCGAAACAATATCCTTACTGTTAAATACGAAAATAAGTACTGCAATAGCGGTAAGCGCAATAACTATCAGCGCAACGTCTATTAAGTTAAAGCTTATTTTCTTTTTCTTTGGACCTACGTTCATTATATATCATCCTTTTCGTTTAGAAAAATGATTGAGTGTCTTGCAGTCGAGTTCAAGCGTTGGCTCGTCTGACGGCATTGAATATCTTTCCGACTCTGCAGTTTTGATAGATGCCGAGAAGAGTGCGGTCATAAGCCAGAACATAAAGAATACGGAGGGCGACAACCAGATATGGTCAATGAATCCCATGATGAGTAGTGATGATAGACCTGCAAATGTTGCTATGACCGTGTTTTTAAGCTCAGTATCATCGTGACGGCTTAAAGTGATATACGAGAAGTACTTTCGTAATAGCTGTGCAATAAAAATGAAGAAAATAATGAGTCCCGATATTCCAAGCGAAACAATTATCTGGGAATACAAAGAAGACGCGTGAGTCATCGTCATCGAAAGATCGTTCGTATAGAGCGGATAAATTTTCAAGAAAGCACCCTCACCAAGACCAATACCGCCGAGGAACGAGTCAAATATCACCTTATTCGTTGTATAGTTGACGTTCTGCCTGTAGGAAGCGATCGTTCCGTCGAAGGAGAAGAGCTTGTTTACCGCGCCTGTTATATCTGAAGGAAGAAGTGCTACGACAAGCGGAATGATTATTATCGCAGGGATAATATAAGAAAGTGACTTTTTCGACACAAGCATCACCAGTAGCATAATGCCGACTATGACCGCGAGCGTGCCGCTTCTTGAGCCGCCAATGAAAAGACAAATAAGAGTTAGAAGGACCGCTATAACCGACCAGGTCATTTTAGGCGCATTTTTGGACGTGGCTGAACGAAGCAGCATCAGCGGCACGACAGCGACTGCCATATGAATGAACAAGGGGGTTGTATACATAAGAGAAAGGATCGGGCCCGAGAACATCTCACTGAAAATGTCAGTGACCGTAGCGGGTAGGAAGAGCGTCGTCTTACCTATAACCGATGCCACAAGCGAGATGGTAAAGGATATTACGAGCGCCGCACCGCATTTCTTGATCCATTCAGCAGTTCGAAGCAGATTCGATACGGCAAAATATGTTGCGAGCATCGCAAGGAAAAGATAAGACAGCTCTGAGCTTTCGCTCGGCGAAACCGAAATAACGCCGCCGAAGAAAATAGCAATTCCAAATGCCAGAACTGTAAAATCGAAAAAGCTGAACTTGAATACTCTCTTTCCTCGAATTAGCTTTATGAACCACGACGCAGTTACAAAAACACCGAATGCTGCGAGCTGCTCGTACGAAAGGAAGGGAAGCGCAAAGAAGAGCGCAACCGAGCCGCTTTCAGGGAAAGCGAGTACGGCGTATAGCGCAAGAAGCGTCGGGAAAAGCAGAAGAATGAACTGCACTGACGTTAGCGAGCCGAGTATACCGGCTATAATACCTGCGATCAGGAAGTACGTCGGTCGACCTATAGGTTCACCGCGCAGGAATGAATTGTTGGTCGGTATCTTAAAGAATCCGAAAAATATGCGTGAGAGGATCTTACTCTCGGCAAAGGCCGCGTAGCAGTTTTTCTGCGAAGCGCAGAGAAGTCCGCCGACAACGAACGTGCCAATACTCAAGTACAGCGGCATATCGCCAACGTCCGAAACGAGATTTGTTTTGATCAGATTGACTATCGTGCTGTATAGACCGAACGAGAAATAGAAAAGTCCGACGCACTTTAACTGTATGAGAGGAACTTTAGCGATAAGCTGCTTCAAATATCCCAAAATGAAGCTGTTGTCAAAGCTTTTTGCAATGAAGCGCTTGACGGGTAGGGAGACGCGTTTAGTAAAATTGATCTTCGAGATCAGCTTGGAAAAAAGTCCGTTCTCGGTCTTTTTCTTGCCGATCAAGAGGTGCGCGCTCAAGCTTTCGGGCATCTTGGAATAGATGTATTCCGAAAAACGCGTAAGAAAAGAAAATATTGAGCTTTTCTTTTTTGCCGACTTGTTCTTATTCATAAACGGACTCCTTTCGTAGATTTTAGATCAGATCGGGACGCTTTTTCTTCGTCCTTTCAACGGCTTGCTTGTATCGCCATTTTTCGATCTCCTTGTGGTTACCGCCCTGAAGAACGGCAGGAACCTCTTTCCCCTCGAAAACGAGAGGTCTTGTGTACTGCGGGTATTCAAGCATGCCGCAGGAGATGCTTTCAATTTCGTGACATTCGCTGTCGGAGAGCACACCGGGAATCAGGCGCGAAACAGAATCTACGAGAATACAGGCAGGAAGCTCACCGCCCGTTAATACGTAGTCGCCGACCGAGATTTCCTCGTCAACTATCGTTTCAATGATTCTCTCGTCAATACCCTCGTAATGACCGCAAAGAATTATCAGATTATCAAGCTCGGAAAGCTCCTTCGCCTTGCTTTGAGTGAGGACCTTTCCTTGCGGAGACATATAAACGACCTTTGTTTTAGCTCCGTTCGCTATATTATTCCTAACTGCCTTGTAGCAAGAATAAATAGGCGGTGCCGCCATCAGCATACCCATTCCGCCGCCGTATGGCGTATCGTCAACGCGCCTATGTTTATCGGTCGAATAATCGCGTATATTATGTGCGTTTATCTCTAATATTCCCGCGTCAACCGCCCGCCCGATTATGCTTTCGTTAAGAACGGCGTTTATCATATCGGGGAAGAGCGTCAGAATATCAATCTTCATCGAAAATTCCCTTTATAGGCGTAACGTAGATACCACTATCAAGCTTGATCTCTTTTACGAATTCCTTTACGGCAGGCATGAGTGCACTTCCGTTTTCGGTCTTAATATCGTAAATATCGCCGCTGCCGCCCTGTATAACGTCGGTAAGCTTTCCGTAAACTCGTCCGCTGTTCGCGTCAATTACGTCAAGCCCGATAAGATCGGCTATAAGAAACGAACCCTCTTTGATCGGAATATCTTCACGGTTAGCATAAATGACGGTATTTTTAAGCGCAATTGCTGCGTCAACCGTATCAATTCCGTCAAGCGTCAAAAGAACCTTGTCCTTCTGAACAGAGCCGCTTAAAACAGCGGTCTCCTTAAAGCCGTCACCGCTATTTTTCGGCGCAAAATATACGCGCTTCATTTTAGACAAAACGGAAGGCGAGTCGCACCACGGCTCTACCTTGATCGCGCCTTTCACGCCATGAGTATTTATAATTTTTCCAATTTCGATAAACTGTCTCATTATTTTCCGTCCAAGTGTATATTCCTTATTATTATACCACCAGCGGCAGTGCTGTTTATGAATAAACTGTAAACATTTTCCAACCCAACGCTTAGCGGCTCAAAATGTTAGGAACTTTGATTTATTACAAACAAAATCACTCATTGTTATTGACTTAAGTAGAAATATATGGTAAAATTATCATAGGCATTGCCATAATTACTTGAAAAGGAAAAAATACTATGCGCTTCTACGAAAATGTCAAAAATATTCACGTAAATACCGAGCCGCCTCGCGCTCATTATTTCCCGTACGATACTCTTGAAAAGGCGCTCGCTGGTGACAAGACCGCGTCGAAATTTTTTAAGCCGCTTAACGGCGAATGGGATTTCGCGTTCTTCACGCGCGATATTGACGTGCCTGATGAGATCAAAAGCTGGGATAAGATAGACGTTCCGTCCTGCTGGCAGGCAAGAGGATATGAGACACCTCATTATACTAACATTAACTATCCTTATCCCGTAGATCCTCCATACGTTCCCGACGATAACCCCGTCGGCGTTTACAGAAGAACGGTCAATATTACTTCTGAAGAATCGGGCAGGGAAAACTATATCGTATTCGAGGGCGTAGCGCCCTGCGTTGAGCTTTTCGTAAACGGCGAGCGCATTGGCTTCTCAACGGTTTCTCATTCAACCTCCGAATTCAAGGTGAAGTTTAATGAGGGTGAAAACGAGATCGTTGCAAGGGTCTATAAGTGGTGCGTCGGAAGCTATCTTGAGGACCAGGACTTCTTCCGCTTCAACGGTATTTTCCGCGACGTTTATATTCTTTCGCGTCCGATCGGACACGTAACTGACGTAACGGTAAATTACGATGATAAAAACATAAGCTGCGACTATCCCTTCAGCGTATACGACGCAGATAACAATATCGCAAATCCCTTTAAGCCGATCCTCTGGAACGCTGAGAATCCCTATCTTTACACTGTAATTGTTGAAGAAGCAGGCGAGTATATACCGTTCAAGATCGGTATGCGTACACAGAGCATCTCCGAAAACGGAGAACTTCTTATCAACGGCGTAAGCGTCAAGCTTAAGGGCGTTAACCATCACGATACTCATCCGCTTAACGGTTATTCGATGACCGAGGAGGATATGATCCTCGACCTTAAGAAGATGAAGGAACTCAACATTAACTGTATCAGAACCTCTCACTATCCCCCTCAGGCACGCTTCATTGAGCTTTGCGATGAGATGGGCTTCTACGTTGTTGATGAAGCGGATATGGAAACTCACGGATTTGTCAGCAGATCCGCTAAATACGGATATAATTGGGGCACAGATGAAAAGTGGCCCTGCTATAATCCCGAATGGAGAGAAATGCACCTTGACCGCGTAAGACGTCTCTATCAGCGCGATAAGAACCATACCTGCGTAACGATGTGGAGCTTGGGCAACGAGGCGAATTACGGTCCGAATATCGCCGCTATGAGCGACGAGCTTCGCCTTATGATGAAGAATGCGTCGATCGTTCGCCCGATTCATTACGAGAGCGCATTTATCAATAACAAGGAAGCAATGGATCCCGATACTGTTGACGTCGTCAGCCGTATGTACTGGACGATAAACGTTTATACCGAGCCAGGTAAGAACGATATGATCTCGTATCTTAACGCGTCGGGTGATAAGCGTCCTATGTTCCTTTGCGAGTACTGCCACGCAATGGGTAACGGCCCCGGCGACCTCTACGACTATTGGAAGGAAATATACAGCCGTCCGCAGTTCATTGGCGGATGTATCTGGGAGTGGGCAGACCACGTTGCTCTTCGTAACGACGGAAAGCTCTGCTACGGTGGTGACTTCGGCGAGGAAACTCACGACGGAAACTTCTGCTGCGACGGTCTCGTATTTAACGACCGTTCCTTTAAGGCAGGTTCATATGAAGCAAAGGCAGTGTATCAGCCCCTCGCTGCCGAATGGAAGGATGGCGTTCTTACCGTTCTTAACCGCCTCGACTTCACTTCATTTGGCGCGTATAAGTTTAATTACGAATATACCGTTGACGGTAACGTAGTAAAGGAAGGCGAGCTTGCGCTCGTTACCGCCCCCCATGCAACAGAGAACATCGAGCTTCCGATTGATAGCGTTGATTGCAAGTATGGCGCATATCTTAACCTGAGCATGAAAAATTCCGACGGTTATGAGGTCGCCTTTACTCAAATGACTGTCTGCGAGGGCAAGAATGAAGTTGCTCTATGCGATACCAAGCCCGAGATCACGACTGATAGCGAATTTGCATATATCAAGGGCAACGGCTTTGAGTATAAGTTCAATACTCATTACGGATACATCGAAGACCTTAACGGATATAACGCTTCGCCCATTAAGCTGACAGTTTGGAGAGCGCCGACTGACAACGATAGATTCATAAAGAATACATGGTACTTTGAAAGATACGACAATACCAAGAATAAGGTCTATAGCTGCACTGTTGACGGAAATGTAATTACAGTTAATGCGGCGCTCGCATCGCTTTCGCGCGCTCCCTTCTTTACTTATGAAGTCAAGTATACCTTCCTTGGTGACGGAAGCGTGGGCGTCGAGCTTAACGGTGTATTCGCAAATATCGAAAGAGCTTATTTCCCGCGTCTCGGATTTGAATTCACGACAAAGGAAAAGGAATTTACCTACTTCGGCTACGGTCCTTACGACTCCTACTGCGACATTCATCACGCATCGAAGCTCGGTATGTACGAAAGTACAGCCGAGAAGGAATACGTTGATTATATCAAGCCGCAGGAGCACGGTAACCACTTCGGCGTTAAATACCTCAAGCTCGGTGCATTCGAAATCATACCCGATAACACGATGGAATGTAACGTTTCCGAATACAGCACTCAAGAGCTTTCAACAAAGTGGCATAATTTTGAGCTTGTAAAGAACGGCTACGCTAACGTCCGCATCGACTACAAGGTAAGCGGAATCGGCTCTAACAGCTGCGGTCCTGAACTATTTGAGCAGTACCGTGTTAATGACGAAAAGATCAGCTTCCGCTTCGTTATGAAGAAGATCTGATAGCTGAGTATAATTAGAAAACCCATCACAGAAATGTGATGGGTTTTTTGCTTCAAATTGTTACAGTCCCAAAAGCTTTTCGGCATTCTGATAAGCAATCTTCTTAAAGGTAGTTTCGCTGATCTTGCCCTGTTCCTTCCAGGAAATGAGAAGACTGTCTAGCTCTATGACCATGTGTCTGCTCATTATATCGGTGCCGAAATAAAGTCGATCCTCAAACTCGCTGAGGAAACGCGGACCGTAGTTCGGGTCTCTGCTGATAGCGTTGAAGCAGGTTCCGTCGGAAAGGTCGCCGCAAAGGTTTTCGTACTTTCTGAAGAGCTTCGGAACAGCACCTTCCTCGTCGATCGGTCCCTTATCGAAATTATATACCTGATCGCCCCAAGGAGTCAT
This sequence comes from Clostridia bacterium, assembly GCA_017621655.1. Lineage (GTDB taxonomy): Bacteria > Bacillota > Clostridia > Oscillospirales > CAG-272 > Colimorpha_A. The sequence goes on from JAGASS010000056.1 coordinate 13,096, forward strand.
GAATGCAGCTCTTGCGCCTACTGTCGAAAGCTTCGCGATCTCGTTCCAGAATACGGGACCGTGTCCGAAGATCTTAAGCTTCGGAAATGCAAGAAGAGAATATTCGAGCATAGGAAGACCGACGTCATCATAAACGCCGAAATCGCCTCGTCTCTGAGCCGAACCGTCGCAGACAACGGGAAGTCCCGTCATTTCAGCAGCTCTAAATAGATTCTGCATCATGGGATCGTCCATATCCATCGTGCACATTATCTCGCCAACGCCCTTACAGCCGGCATTCTTATAATGCTCAAGTATTGTCTCGATCTTCGCAAAGGGAGAATTGGTCATAATTCTCGGGTCAATATTGCAGTAAGGAATGAATCTGTCGGGATGGTCCTGACAAATATCGAGCACATCCTCGTTTGACTGAGGCATATAGATCTCAGGGCTGACGACGGGAAGAATTACAGCCATATCGACCTTCATCTCATCATATCGAGCAATAAGCTCATCAGGAGTAGAGAAGGGGATATACGGTGGCTTTCTTCTGTAGCAATGTGCGTGAATGTCAATAAACATAATTTACCTCCATGGTAGTTATAATTGCGTTAATTTTAAGTATCATTTCGTTATATGTATGCTTCAATATCAAACGATTTCTGACCTGTCATAATTCCAACGTATGATACACCGCCTACGACAATATGTTCTACAAGCGACAGACCAAGCTCATCGAATATCTTGCGGTAATTCGACGTGAATGAAACATCAGCAGCGGAAGGCGTACAATTACCATCGGGATGATTATGCGCGAGAACGAAGGAAGAAGCATTTTTTGAAAACGCCGCCTCGGCTATCTTTCTCACAGAGCCCTCAGTACGGTTTACAGTTCCTTCACTGACAAGAATTATGTCGATCATTTCGGATTTGTTATTGAGAAGCACAGCAATAAGCTTTTCGTTCTTCTCACCGATAAAGTAATTGACGAGATAATTTCCGAGCTTGTGAAGATCGGTAAAATCGGGGTATCTCGTATCCTTGTCCATCAGATAAGCGCGGGACAACTGCGGTATGAGCTTGATCAAGGTCGCGGCATTCTCACCGATACCGTTCACCTTGCACAGATCTCCGATCTCTGCGTCAAAAACAGCCGCAAGAGATCCGAATTTATCAAGAAGCGCATGCGCAAGGTCGTTAGTATCCTTTTGAGGGATCGCATAGAAGAGAAGAAGCTCAAGTATGTTATGATCCTCAAAGGAACGAAGTCCCTCTTTCATAAATCGCGCGCGAAGACGCGAGCGATGAAACTTATGTGGATTATCTTTCTTATCAATACTCATTTCAGCGCCACCGAAATTGCGTCGAATATGCCCTTAACCGGCTCGATCTTGATTGTGAATTTAGAAGGGTCAAGCTTGCCCTTGCCTACGTTTCGCTCGGGGAGAATAACTCTTGAGAAGCCGAGGCGCTCTGCCTCGCGCACTCTTTGCTCTGCTGCCGCAACTGCACGGCATTCACCGGCAAGACCTATCTCGCCAATTGCGATCATATCGTCGGGAAGCGGCTTGTCCTTAAGACAGGAGATAAGAGAAAGAGCCGTAGGAAGGTCTGCCGCAGGATCGGAAAGACGTAGACCGCCTATTACGTTAATATAAGCGTCATGCGTCGAAAAACGAAGCCCGAGACGCTTTTCGAGAACTGCAAGAAGCAGATAAAGACGGTTATAGTCAAAGCCGTTTGACGTTCTCTTGGGAGAGGGGAAAACAGTCATTGACGTCAGCGCCTGAATCTCGGCAATTATCGGGCGCGTGCCTTCAATTACGCAAACGGCGCAGTTGCCCGATACGTTTTTCGGACGTCCTGCCATTAGTGCTTCAGAGGGATTCGGAACCTCGTTTAGTCCTTCGGACGTCATCTCAAATACGCCGATCTCATTTGTTGATCCAAAACGGTTCTTTACAGAACGTATTATTCTGTAAGCGTGATCGCGCTCTCCTTCAAAATGAAGAACGGCGTCAACCATGTGTTCAAGTACCTTAGGACCTGCTATTCCTCCGTCCTTGTTTACGTGACCGACAAGAAATATAGAGATTCCCTCGTTCTTCGCGATTCCTATAAGACGCGAGGATGCTTCCTTGACCTGATTAACAGAACCGGGCATAGAAGAAGAGTTTTCCGAATAAATGGTCTGAACAGAATCGGCAATAACAATGTCGGGATTAAGCCGCGAGATCTCCTCAACGATCCTGTCAAGATTAGTCTCAGTCTGAATGTAGAGATTCTCAGAATTGATACCGAGACGGTTAGCTCTCATTTTAAGCTGAGAGGGTGATTCCTCACCCGATACGTAAAGTATCTTCTTGCCTTCATCGGCGATCGTGCCGCAGATCTGCATTAGAAGCGTCGATTTACCGATACCCGGCTCGCCTGAAATAAGCACGACCGAGCCGCTTACAAGACCGCCTCCGAGAACTCTGTCAAGTTCGTCGGTACCGGTCTTGATTCTCATATAATCAGGCGCTTCAAGTTTGTTTAACTGAACAGCAGGAGAGCTTTTTCCGCTGTAAGGTGTAGATGCGCCCTTAGATTTTTTCTCGTCAACAAGGACTTGTTCTTCAAGTGTATTCCATTCCGAGCATGACGGACATTTGCCGAGCCATTTTGCACTCTGATATCCGCACTCGGTACAGACGTATACGCTTTTAGTTTTCATATTCTTGCCTTTCGAATGAGTTAATAATAGCCGTAGCTATTGCGGTGGAAAGCTTGACACGGTATTCAGGAGTGTCAAGAAGCACCGCTTCGTTTTCGTTTGATAGAAACCCGCATTCAATTAAGATCGCAGGTGACGTTATCTTATGAAGAAGAAAAATAGAACTATCTGCCTTTTTTATTTTGCGGTCATTTTCGGGCTGAAGATACGACTTAACGGTATCCTGTACTGACCTTGCCATATCAAAGCTATGAGCGTCATTCGGTGAATAATAAACCTGCAATCCGCTATACTGAGAAGCTGAAAATTTATTCATATGAATGCTCACAAAGACTGCATCTTTATTATAGGTAGCAATTTCAAGCCGACCCTTCAAGTCCTGCATTTTTCTCGTTCCGCCGTCGATATGTGTAAGCTCAACGTCGCTTTCCCTTGTCATTATGACCTCGTAACCGAGAATATGGAGCGTTTCGCGCATAGAAAGGGAAATATCTAGGTTAAGTTGCTTTTCGTGCGTTCCCGTAACCGAAACTGCGCCGCCGTCCTTGCCGCCGTGACCTGCGTCTAGAACTATTTTGCGTCTTTCATAACCTGCAGTTTCAAGCTCATTAAGTGGCGGACAGAAGGGCGCGAAAACGCTTCGGAGAAGCATTACGCAAAGGATTATCAGTATCGATAAAAAGAAATATACCGGAAGACGTTCGCCTATTTTTCTAACCATGACCCCTCCGAGATTTTTTTAACATTATATTCGGAGGGAGGTTGTATTAATACATACGTCTGCCTTTTTTCTTCTTGTTGTATGCAACGTAGATGAAGGATGCCGCACTGCTTCCAATACCGAGAACGACTATAACAGTAATCATTACGAAGGGCGTGAGGTCCTTTTCATAATGAAGCTGTACCGACTGAACGTCGATAAATATCTGTTCGTCATTTGAGGTATCGGTGCGCGCCCAGATCTTTACGCGCGCGTTAGAAATCTCTTTTCTCGTCAGGGAATGAACGGGGAATTTAAGAGTTACCCACTCGTTGGTAGGGATCGTAGACGAAAACCTAAGAGTAGCTCTACCATTTCTTGAATTACCGTCTACCATAAAGACGAAGTCTGCGTTCTTGCAGGACGCATTCACTCTCACCCTCACGGTAAGATATTCAGCACCTGCCATGCTCATACCGTCTTCAAGATTAATTCCCGCGCCCATGTGTTCAAAGGGTGAAAGACGCAAGGAGGCAATTCGCATGAACTGAGTCTTGCCTTCCTTCTTTTGCTCGATATAATTAGTATTGTCGGTAGGATAGAAGCTGTAAAGACTCTTTGAAAAATCAAAGATCGTAGAAGAGTCAAATCTGCTCGAGCTAATGCTTGCCGATACGCTCGGAATAGTCAGTATAACTCTTGTTCTCGTCGCCGTATTCTTGATCAGCTCCTCATAGTCTTTAACGGGTAGACGCGAGCAAAGGGCTTTAATGACCTTCACGCTTTCGCTGTCGAAGCAATCGACTGCCGCGAAAATATCGTAAATTTCCTTTTTGTCTTTTCTTTCAAGCGTTAGCTCACTTGAAGAATAAAGACCGTAATTAAGACCTATTTCATAATTATGGTCAACGTGGCGGTGCCAAACAAAAGCTTCAAGAGTGGGAAGACGCGAGGCATTGTAGAAGGCAAGTGCGTAAGCTGCCGCCTGCTTCTTCTCGCTCTCCTCACCGTAAATACCGCTGACGCCAAACTCGGGAATGATGACCGAACGAATTTTTCCGTTACAGAGGATCTCCTTCTGACTCAAGAACTCGTTAAGAACTGTTATATTCTTCATCGTAAGGTACTCTGTGTCGAGCGTTTCGGTCGCCTTTTCGTCAAGCCAGAATTCCGTCATCTGAAGGTCAGACGGGTATGGATTTACAGCAATACCGAAATTAACGTCGGAAACTCGCTTCGAAACCTCGGTAAGAAAATCCCTTGCACCGAAAACTCCGACAAGCTCGCTGTCGGATGCATTCCATACGTTAGATACGGAAGCATAGACCTTTCCTTTCGAATAGGCGCTTCTTACCGCAAGATCAGCAAATCTGAGATATGCCGCATAATCCTTGGCGTTTGAGATCAGATCACTCTTTCCGCTGTTGTGGCTTTCGTAGGTGTTATTGACCTCGTATCCGAGAATATAGCTGCCGCAGAAGCCGTATTTAGCGTCTGAAAGGGAATATCTCTCGGCAAGATAGTGCATAACTGCCGCGAATGTCTTGGCGTTATCAAAGCTCGAGACGTTAGGAGCGAAGATTGTATCACTTTCGCCCTTTGCGTCGGGATAATAGAGCGCTTCGTCGGCATTCGCATCAAATGTGAGGATGTAATTGATATGCACGTTGATACCGGCGTCGGAAAGTGTCTTGACTCTGTAATCAAGCAGCGTAAGTGCTTCGTTGTCAATAAGATACCTATCTGCGCCGTAAACGAATGCAGTTGATTTCTCGGGGTCGTTTGAGATAAGCTCGTTGAGTTTAACGTGTACGACGGTCTGACCAACACCGATAAGCTGTGCATCTGCTATATACTGAACCTCAAGTCCCTTTACGGTAGATGCCTTAAAGATTGGTCTGTTGTTATGAGAAAATTCAGAAATATTATCAATGTATCTGGCATTCGTGAGGGGGGTGTAGCCGTCAGAAGACTTGATGGCGAGAACGTAGCCGTAAAGAACTGCAGAATGATCGCTTACGTCATACTCAAGCGCAAACGAGACCCTCCCATTTTCGGCATTTGCCTGTGAAAACGGAGCGAGCGAGGATATTTCCTCGTTGTCGGGAGTTACTCTGAAAAGGTAGTAGGTACCCGTCGTCTCGGGAGTTAAAAGATAAGTCGCGTTAAGAGTCTTACCGTCCTTGCTTACCTCGATCTCTGATTCGTAAGTGGGTTCTGCGGGTTTTTCAGCTTCGCCCGTACCGGCGGGGTCCTCCGCATATGCGGAAGAGTAAGGGATCAGGCAAGCAAATATCAAAAATAATGCGATAAATCGCTTCATTATATCCTCCGAAAAACGGAGCGAAAGCAAGTGAGCTTCGCCCCGTTATTGTGATGATTATTGTGCAGCGTCAACGATAGCGGTGAAATCAGCAGCTTTAAGAGAAGCGCCGCCGATAAGTCCGCCGTCAACGTGATACTTTGAAAGAAGCTCAGCTGCGTTGTCGGGCTTCATTGAGCCGCCATACTGGATAGTAACTGCCTCAGCTACGTCCTTACCGTACTTAGCGGCAAGAACGTCGCGGATGATACCGCAGACCTCGTCTGCCTGATCAGAGGTAGCGGTCTTACCCGTACCGATAGCCCAAACGGGTTCGTATGCGATTATAACGTTCTTGACAGCATCAGCGTCAACGTCGAGAAGCGCGATCTTCGTCTGACGTGCAACGACCTCAGCAGTTACGTCCTGCTCACGCTCGGTGAGGACCTCACCGACACAGAGGATAGGAGTAATACCTGCGTCAAGAGCTGCCTTAAGGCGAAGGTTAACAGTTTCGTCGGTCTCGCCGAAGTACTGTCTGCGCTCGCTGTGTCCGATCACGACGTACTCTACGCCGCATTCCTTGAGCATATCAGCGGAGATCTCGCCTGTGTACGCGCCGTTCTTCTTGAAGTGGACGTTCTGAGCGCCAACCTTGACATTTGTGCCCTTAACTGCGTTAACAACTGTTGCGATGTCAACGAAGGGAACACATACGACGATGTCACAGCCGTTCTTTCCCTCAACCATCGGCTTAAGCTCGTTTACGAGCTTTTCTGCTTCGGAGGGGGTCATATTCATTTTCCAGTTACCGGCAATTACTGCCTTTCTTACGCTCTTATTCATTGTCATTCACCTCTAAATTACTTGTCCTGAAGACAAGCGATACCGGGAAGCTCAAGACCCTCAAGGAACTCAAGGGAAGCGCCGCCACCTGTCGAAATGTGAGTCATCTTATCAGCAAAGCCGAGCTTTTCGATAGCAGCTGCGGAGTCACCGCCGCCGATGATCGAGATAGCGTTGCTTTCTGCAACAGCGGTTGCAACACCGAAGGTGCCGTGCTCAAACTTCTTCCACTCGGAAACGCCCATCGGTCCGTTCCAAACAACGGTGCCTGCGTTCTTTATAGCGTCTGCGAAAAGCTCGATGGAGGCAGGTCCGATGTCAAGACCCATGTAACCGTCGGGAATGTTGTCGGAGTTCACGTAAATATCGTGGCACTCGGGATCATAGCAGTCGCCTGCGTGGTTGTCAACGGGGAGAAGGACCTTAACGCCCTTGTCCTCTGCCTTCTTGAGAAGCTCGAGAGCAAGCTCAAGCTTGTCATCCTCGCAAAGGGAAGTACCGATGCTGTAGCCAAGCGCCTTGTTGAAGGTGTAAGCCATAGCGCCGCCGATCACGAGAGTGTCGACCTTTTCGATGAGGTTGTTGATAACGCCGATCTTGTCGGAGACCTTAGCACCGCCGAGAATAGCAACGAAGGGACGCTTAGGATCGGAAAGAGCGCCGCCCATGATGGAGATCTCTTTCTGAATGAGGTATCCGCAAACAGCAGGGAGGTAGTCAGCAACACCGGCGGTAGAAGCATGTGCGCGGTGTGCAGTACCGAATGCGTCGTTTACGTAAATGTCTGCAAGGGAAGCGAGCTTCTTTGCGAACTCGGGATCGTTCTTTTCCTCTTCAGCGTGGAAACGAACGTTTTCGAGAAGAAGGATCTCGCCGCTCTTGAGATTAGCCGCCTTGTTAACAGCGTCTTCACCAACAACGTCGGAAGCCATGATAACTTCTTTGCCGAGAAGCTCGGAGAGCTTATCTGCGATGGGCTTAAGGGAAAGCTTCTTTATATCGCCCTTTGCCTTTTCAAGAGCAGCTGCGGTTGCTTCTGCCTGCTCATTTTCGGGGAGAGCTTCGATCTTCTTCTTTTCTTTCTTCGAGAGCTTAAGCTCGGAATTAAGAACGTTGTGAGGACGGCCCATGTGAGAGCAGAGAATAACGGCTGCGCCATTGTCTGTCAGATACTTAATAGTAGGAAGTGCGCCAACGATTCTTTTGGCGTCGGTGATTACGCCGCCGTCCATAGGAACGTTGAAGTCGCATCTTGCAAGAACCTTCTTGCCGGAAACGGAAATGTCTTCAATTGTTTTCTTGTTATACTGCATATTAAACCTCCAAACCGATAATCGGTAAAATTGACGTTTTATACCTACACCTGCGCATAGGCACACATAATATATTATATCATAAAAATAATAATTATCAATAGATTTCACTAAAAAACTCGGATATTTTACATTTTTTGTAAAAAATACCCGAGTTTATGTTATTTATTTCACATTTAGTAGCGCAATTCTGTCATTGCCCGAATAGTCCTTCATGATCGTACAACCAAAAAGGTCATTCAATACCGGCCCCTGATCATATCCGATCTCGCAGATAACAGCACCGTTTGTCTTCACGTTATTCGTATATTTTCCGAAGATAACGCGGTAGAAATCAAGGCCGTCGCTGCCGCCGTCAAGCGCGATTCTCGGCTCGTTTTTAACCTGGACGGAAAGAGTATCAATTACGTCGCTCTGTATATACGGTGGGTTAGAAACGATGACGTCAAATTTTCGATCGCCAAGAAAATCTGCATTCAAAACGTCAGCTTGGATGAATGAAATCCTGTCGCTGACTCCGTTCAGAACTGCGTTTTTCTTCGCAATCTCAAGCGCTTTTTCGGAAATATCAACGGCAAGTGCCGTAAGATCCTTGCGGTGAGCAAGAGTAGATATAGCAATACAACCGCTTCCTGTACATAGATCTAGAAAAGCGCCGTTTTGAGGAAGATTCTTGATAAGCCACTCAACGAGATGCTCAGTTTCGGGACGGGGAATAAGGCAGTCGGGTGAGACTCTGTACGTTTCGTCGTAAAAATACCATTCACCGATTACGTAGGCAAACGGCTCTCCGTTTTCCAGGCGCTCGATCGCCTTGTTATACGCCACGTTATCCGAGAACTTTTCTTTTAGTAGTTTTTCCTCAAGATTCGAGAGCTTCATTATTATCCTCGCCCTCATTTTCGGTTGCACCCAGATCGACGGCTTCAATAACGTTCTCGCCCTCATTCTCGACCGCATTTACTTCATGTGTGTCAATATGAACGAAATCCGGGAACTCTTCGGGAAGCGCACTCTTGAGCGCAACTATAGCGCATTCGATCTGGCTTTCATCGGGTTCACGGGTAGTGATCCTCTGCATCCAAAGTCCGGGAGCAGAGAAGATGCGGGTTATAATGTTATTATGCTTGCCTGCAAGCATGATAAACTCAAAACTTATACCTACGATAAGAGGAAGCATCGCAAGCTTAAGAAGGGTACGGAGAAGCATATTATCCCAGGTGATGATCGGAAGGGAATTGATGAGAATGCTTATTATGAGAACAACGAAAATGAAGCTCGTTCCGCAACGCGGATGGTATCTGCGATGCTTCTTAACGTTCTCAACGGTGAGCTCTTCGCCCGCCTCGTAGCAGAAGATCGATTTATGCTCAGCACCGTGATATTCGAAAGTGCGTCTTATGTCCTTCATGAGCGAAACGAGAAAAAGGTAAGATACAAAAATAGCAATCTTTATAATACCCTCTACAGTGCTTTTCCATATTCCAAGATTCACGCCCGGTATCATATCAATAAGCTTAACGGCATAAGACGGCAGAAGAAGGAAAAGCGCGATAGCGAGAACAATTCCGAACACCATAGAGATGCCCATAACCGCATTCATAAGCTTATCGCCGAATTTTCTTTGAAGCCATTTTTCAAATTTTGATTCCGGCTCTATCTCTTCAAGACCGCCGTACTGCTTAGCAGATATAGAGAGCGTCTTGAAGTTAAGCACCATCGACTCTACGAATCCGACAATTCCTCTTATTATCGGAATGCGCAGAAAAACGCTTTTTTGTCTGATTGATTTATGATAATTTTCGCTCAAGCTGATGCTTCCGTCTTCGCGGCGAACGGCAATAGAATACTTTTCCTTGCCCTTCATCATTACGCCTTCAAGCACAGCTTGTCCGCCGACTGTACCCAGGCGGCAGTTTGTAACCTTGTTTTTCTTACTCATCGAGCAATGTCCTCCGAGTTATTATCAACTTATTATATCAAAAATGATGGTCAAAATATACAACAATTTGTAAACAAAGCTACTAAAGGGACGATAAATAGAAAGATCACCCTCGTTTTAGAGGGTGATCTTGTCGTTATTCTTTATTATCTTCGTTTTCGTTCTCGCGTTTTTCTTCGGAAATAGGTTCATCAACGTCACCGATATTGTGACTTCTCATTTCTGCCTGACGCTTTGCTTCCTCTTCTTCGCGTTTCTTGCGTTCTTCCTCTTCCTTCTTGCGGCGAGCGTCGTTTTCTTCCTGGCTCTTTCGACGCTTTTCTTCGGCTATCTCGTCAAGCTCCTCAAAGGTGGGATCGCCTTCCATGAGTGCCTTGAACTGGTCACCGTCAACGGTCTCGACCTTGATAAGGTACTCAGCAAGCTTCTGAAGCTTGTCGGAATGTTCATAAAGGATCTCCGCGCATCTGCGATATGCTTTATCGATAATGTTCTTAATCTCGGCGTCGATCTCAGCGGCAGTTGCCTCGGAATAGTTCTTGCCCGAGCTGAAGTCACGTCCGAGGAATACCTCGTCATTGCTGTGCTCAGAGCCGTAAAGAACGGTTCCTAGCTTCTCGCTCATACCGTATTTGGTAACCATATTGCGCGCGATCGCGGTAGCGTGGCTGATGTCAGAGGATGCACCCGACGAAATATCATCAAGCTTAAGCTCCTCGGCAACACGTCCGCCGAGCGCGACGACGATACGGTCGAACATAGAGTTTCTCGTATCGTAGCTGCTGTCCTTTTCGGGGATCATAACGGTAACACCGCCCGTTCTTCCTGCAGGAACGATAGTAATGTGCTTTACAGGATCAGCTGTCGGCGAGAAGTAAGCGGCAACAGCGTGACCTGCCTCGTGGAAGGCGGTAAGCTTGTTGTCCTTTTCTTCGCGGATCTTGGACTTCTTTTTCGGTCCTACGAGAATCTTCATATAAGAGTCCTCGATCTCATCCATACCGATAAGGGACTTACCGCGTCTTGCGGCAAGAAGTGCGGCTTCATTCAAAAGGTTAGCAAGGTCTGCACCTGTGAATCCAACCGTAGACTGTGCTACTCTTACGAAATCAACAGTGTCCTCAAGGGGCTTGTTTCTGGAATGCACCTTGAGTATCGCCTCACGTCCCTTGAGGTCGGGATAATTGACCGTGATCTGACGGTCAAAGCGTCCCGGACGAAGTAGAGCAGGGTCGAGAATATCGGGACGGTTTGTAGCCGCAATTACGATAATACCATCAGTCGAGCCGAAGCCGTCCATTTCAACGAGAAGCTGGTTAAGGGTCTGTTCACGCTCGTCGTGACCGCCGCCAAGACCTGCGCCTCTGTGACGACCGACAGCGTCGATTTCATCTATGAAAACGATACTTGCGGGATGCTTCTTCGCTGTATCAAAAAGGTCACGTACACGCGACGCACCGACACCGACGTACATCTCAACGAAGTCAGAACCGGAAATAGAGAAGAAGGGAACACCTGCCTCACCGGCAACTGCCTTCGCAAGAAGAGTTTTACCTGTACCGGGAGGGCCTACAAGAAGCACACCATGCGGAATCTTTGCGCCGAGACGGGTATATTTAAGCGGAGCGCGAAGGAAGTCAACGATCTCTTCAAGCTCCTCCTTTTCCTCGTCAGCACCTGCGACGTCTGAGAAAAGCACCTTACGCTTTTCGTCGGTATTAACCTTCACCTTGGCACGTCCGAATCCGCCGATCTTGCCGCCTGCCGCCTTCGATTGCATCGACATAAATACAAAGAAGAATATTACGATGAGAATTATAATGGCAAGGGTTGGGAGGAACGATACCCACCAAGGTGTTTCCTTATACGGGGTATATTCGAAATCCTCGATTATACCGTCTGCTTTCTGCTGATTAATAAGCTCGTGGAAGTCATTGTAAAACACGCTGAAATCACGGAGCTTATACTTAACAGGCGCTCTGCCTTCCTCATGGAATTTGATAATGATATTGTTGTTTTCGTCGACCTCAAAGGATTTGACTTGTTCCTCCTTGAAAAAGGTGACGAGATCGCTGTATACTGCCTTATCGGTTTTGTCGGAATCACCCATCATAAACCAGAGCGCGGCAACGATGGCAACCATCAAAAGTATATAAAACAGCGCTAACTTGTGATTTTTCTTCATATTTGCGTTGTGGATCCTTTCATATTATATATCGCGTGAGATCACGCTTCGCCACTGTAAACGTGCGGCTTAAGAACGCCAACGAAGGGAAGCGCTCTGTATTTTTCGTCATAATCGAGACCGTAACCGACGACAAATTCATTCGGGATGATCGCTCCGACAATATCGGCTTCGAAATCCACCTCACGGCGGCTCGGCTTATCAAGAAGCGTGCAGGTGCGAACGCTCTTTGCGCCCTTAAGACGCAGATATTCAACTAGATAAGAAAGCGTGCGTCCGCTGTCAATAATATCTTCAATAATAAGAATATCGGTATTAGCGAAATCCTTGCGGTATAGGTCAAGCATAATGTTGATCGAGCCGGTAGAAACTGTACCCGCACCGTATGAAGAAACCTTCATAAAGTCTATTTCAACCGGCACCGTTATATGCTTCATAAGGTCGCCCATGAATACGACCGAGCCCTTCAAGATACCGAGAAGAAGTAACCGCGAATCTCTTTCTCTATAGTGTGCGTCAATTTCTGCTGAAATACGCTTTACTATAGTCTCAATTTCGTCCTCGCTTAAAAGTATTTTTGCTATGTCGTTCTGAATGTCGTAATTCATATTATTCCACCGATCTTTTTCTAAAATATACTACCGACAAATCATTAATACCGTTTGGCAGGGAAGAGTCAGCCGGCTTGAAGTACGGTATATAGACGATCTCACCGTCAGTTTCAATAAATGGAAGAATATCCGTCTCGGCTTTAGGAAGCTTAAGTGACTGGATCAGCTTCTTCACCTTTTTAGTCATGCCCGACTGTCTTATCATATCACCGTCCTTACGGCTTCTGATGACAGTATTACCATTAATTTTAGCAGAATTTATCTTACCTTGTATTGATAATTTGTAAACATTTTTATCAAAATTTATATCGTCATCGGATGAATAAATACCGATAGCGGATTCATCATTTATGACGTTAAGTCCCATTTTTAACGGGATATTGAATGACATTTCGGATTTATTTTTTTCAAAGTAAACAAGATCTCGGTCGCAGATCAACGTTCCGCCGCTAAGTGAAAGGGAAATATGAGCGTTTTCTGAACGTATCGCTGTCATCACCTTATAAACGTGTTCTCTCTCAACTGCGACTCCGTTATCCTTCATGGCATTAATAATAACTCTTGAAAGAATCGCGTCATGAAGAACGGAAAGCGCTTGCCGACCGTCGTTTGAGGAATATCCGGCTGCAACTGATGTTAGATAAGAAGCATCGCTCTTCAGAATATCTATAGTTCCCGTTGTGCTGTCGCAAAGAGCGGGATTTAACTCCTTAAGCTTTGGAATAATTTCGCAACGGAAAAAATTACGCCTGTACGCAGTATCTGCATTCGTGGAATCAGTAATAAACGGTACGCCAAGCTGACGGCACCCGTCATATACCTCTTGCTTTGAGTAAAGGATCAGAGGACGGATAATGTTATCTCTTGTCGGCGGAATACCGCACAGACCGTCAAGCCCTGTTCCTCTTGTGAGATGAAGCAACACTGTTTCAAGGTTGTCATCGGCGTTATGGGCTGTCGCAATAACGTCATAGCCGTGCTCGCGGCAAATTTCATTAAAAAATTCGTATCGTGCGTTTCGCGCGGCTTCCTCGATGCCAAGACTGCTTTCACGTGCAAGCTTTGGAACGTCTACTTTTTTGGTGTAAAGTGTAATTCGGTTCTCATCGCAGAAGCGACGGCAGAAATATTCGTCGCGGATCGCTTCCTCACCGCGTATGCAGTGATTGAGATGAGCCGCGGCAACCGTAATTCCGTCGGTCTGTGAAAGCAACGACAGTAAAAGCGCTGAATCTGCGCCGCCCGAAAAGCCGACGAGAACGCTTACGCCTTCCTTTAACATACCGTATCTTGATACGGTATCAAGATATTTGGTTTTGTCAAAGGAATAAGCCATATTTTACTCCGTTCTGTCGGAAAGCGTTGTGAATTTTGTAAACTTGCCGAACCAACCCATCTTAACGTTCTGAGTACTACCGTGACGGTTCTTTGCAACGATGATTTCGGCTGTGTTCTGAATTTCTCCGTTCTTTTCTGCGGTATCGTAATACTCGTTACGGTAGAGGAAAAGAACTACGTCGGCGTCCTGCTCGATCGCACCGGAGTCACGGAGGTCGGAAAGCATAGGACGCTTATCAGTACGGCTCTCGGGACCACGCGAAAGCTGTGCACAGCAGATTATCGGCACCTTAAGGTCCTTAGCCATAAGCTTAAGGTTTCTTGAAATATCAGCTACGTCGTTAACGCGGCTGTCGTTTTTCTTTGTATTATCGCTCTGCATGAGCTGGAGATAGTCGATGACTATGAGTCCGAGATTCTTGACTCGGCGAAGCTTTGCGCGCATACCTGCGGCGGAAATGCCTGCGGTATCGTCTATAAGAAGCTCACATTCGCTGAGAACAGACGAAGCCCTTGCAAGCTTCTCCCAATCCTCGTCAGTAAGCTTACCCGAGCGTATCGAGTGGCTGTCGACAAGCGCTTCACTTGAGAGCATTCTTGAAACAAGCTGCTCGGCGGACATTTCAAGGTTAAATACGCAAACCGTCTTCTTGCTCGAACGTGCAACCTGCGTTGCGATATTCATAGCAAACGAGGTCTTACCCATACCGGGACGAGCACCGACGAGAATAAGGTCACCGGGGCCCATTCCGACGAGAACGTTATCTAGTCCCGAGAAGCCCGTCGGCTGACCTAGAGCAGATTCCGGATCGTTTTTAAGAAGCTTAAGATGCTCGTAATTAGCAAGAAGCGCGTCTCTTATGTGAGTAAATCCCTTAGTCTGTGACGTTTCCGCTATATCAAATATTTTCTGCTCAGCAGAATCAAGGAGTGCGTGAACGTCATCCTGCTCGGAATACGCCTGATCGGTTATGTCGGAGCAGACTTCGATAAGCTGTCTGAGAACTCGCTTTTCGCGAACGATCTTCGCGTAATCCTTAACGTTTGATGCGCTCGGTACGACCTCGGCAATAAGCTTGATATACTTCTTACTTTCCTCGATGTTATCGTAAACACCGCGGTGAACGAGCGAATCGATAAGAGTAACGACGTCTATCGTTCTGTTCTGCAAGAACAGATCCTGCATTGCGAGAAATATCTGAGTATGATCGTCAAGATAGAAGTCACTGCTCTTTATTTCGTTTACTATCTCGGGGAAGCATTCGGGATTTATCAGAATAGATCCAAGCACCGATTGCTCCGCCTCGAGCGAAAACGGCATTTTTTTAATAAGTTCGTTTGATGAAAGCTCCATGTCGAATACGGCGTAAGCCGCTTCCTTTCATTTGGATTTATTTGTCAAGAACCTGTACTGTAAGCTTGCCTACGACCTCGGGGAAGAGCTTAACGTCGTATTTGTAGCTTCCGTAGCTCTTAATGGGATCGGGCATTACGATCTTTCTCTTGTCAATAACGATGCCGTGCTGTGCTTTGAGCTGCTCTGCGATCTCTTTAGAGG
The DNA here is from genome assembly GCA_017621655.1 of Clostridia bacterium. Classification (GTDB taxonomy): domain Bacteria; phylum Bacillota; class Clostridia; order Oscillospirales; family CAG-272; genus Colimorpha_A. The sequence goes on from JAGASS010000056.1 coordinate 28,586, forward strand.
TGATAGAGCCGTAAAGACGACCCTCGTTACCGCCTGCGACTATCTTAACGGTAATCGTCGAGAGCTTATTTGCAAGCTCCTTGGCGTTAGCAAGATCAGTGTCGTGCTTGAACTGAATAGATGCCTCGCGGTTCTTAAGCTCGTTCATTGCCTTTGCATCTGCTTCAACAGCAAGCTTTTTGGGGAAAAGGAAGTTGCGTGCGTATCCTTCGGAAACGTTGATAAGCTCGCCCTTCTTACCCTGTGATTTTACGTCCTGTGTTAAAATGACTTTCATTTGAATATTCCTTTCTTATGCTATCTTGCTTTCAGTCAAATACTCATCGATAGCGTTTTTGAGCATTGAGAGGGCTTCATTCATCGAGCCGGTAAGCTTTGTAGCCGCCGAATCAAAATGTCCGCCGCCCTGTATCTTTTCAAGTATCAGCTGAACGTTGATCTCACCCGAAGAACGCGCAGAGATGTGAATGCTATCATCAATTCTGCAAAGAGCAAACGACGCCTTGACACCTTCGACTGTGAGAAGCTTGTCTGCCGCCTTTGCCGCGGAAATTCTGTCGGAGGCGGTGTTCGTGGGGGAATCGTTTACCGATATAGCCATCATCTTGCGATAAACGACTACGTTTGATTCAAACTTTGCTTCCGAAATGAAATCGGAAAGAGCTGATTTGAACAGCGTGAGCGCGTCGGAAGGACTTGCGCCCTCTCCGCGCAGATAAAGTGCCGCGCCGAAGGTTCTTACACCTGCGTTACGTGTAAACTGCTTTGTATCAAGCAGAATGCCGGAGTACATAATGTCCGCCTCGTCCTTGGTAAGGTTGCCTGACGGCATTGACTGCTCAAGGATCTCCGCAACAAGCTCAGAAGCGGATGAAGCAGACGGCTCAATATAGGATATAAGCGGTGCCTCGTCAAACTCCGCAGTCTTTCTGTGATGGTCGATATATACGACACGCGACGAAATGGCAACGACCTCCGGTGCTTCAAGCTGGGTCTTATTGTTAACGTCTACGATAACGGTCAATGTGTCGCTTGCAATAAGGTCCTGAGCTTCAGAAGAGTTTACGAATACGTTTCCGTCTCGGTACTCAAGCTGATTGATAATTCTTTCGTAGCATTTTCTGAAGTTCTCGTTATTTACGTCAGCTACGATGTTAAAGGGGACACCGCAAAACGCGCAAAGACGTGCGATTCCGACTGAAGCACCAATGCAGTCAAAGTCGGGCATTCTGTGTCCCATAATAATTACGCGGGAGCTTCTGGAAATTTGAGAGGCAAGCTCATTCGCGATAACTCGCGAACGGACTTTAGTACGCTTCTGAACCGACTGCGACTTACCGCCGTAGAATTCAAGACCCTTCGCGCTCTTTACAACGACCTGGTCACCGCCGCGCTGAAGCGCCATATCAAGTGCGTCTGATGCGACCTTTTCCTTTTCATACAGAGTTCCCTCAACGTCAGAAACACCCATAGAAACGGTAACGGAAAAGCTGCTTTCACCGACGCGGACCTCTCGGATCCTGTCAAGCACCTCAAATTTCTTTTCAACGAAATCCGCCATTTCGGCTGCCCTGAAAATGAAAACGTACTTGCTGCTCTGATATTCCTTCAGAATACCGTTTGCGCCCTCTGCCCATTCTTTTAAGATCTTGTCGATCTCGTTTGAAGCATTACGAACGCCATCCTTAGTGTACTGAGAAAGCTCTTCAAGGTTATCCGCAAGAATGTAAGCTACCTGAGTCTCCTCGTCAGCAAGCTGTTTTTCAAGAGCTTCTATTGATGTTGTATCCTCCCAAAGAGTGAGAAGATACTTCTTGTTTTTAGACGAGACCGAGAAAGCACGGACGTAATAGGTACGATCGTCAAGCGTCATTCTCGTTCCGTTCTCGGAATCTCCGGTCTTGATCTCAGAGAGAGATTTGCCGATGAAGTCATCAAAGCTGATACCCGTAACGTTTCGGCGTCCGAGACGGTCGGCGAGGGCGGAATTGTACCAAACGATCTTGCCGTCAGCGTTACATATCATAACGGGCTGCGGCATTTTGATCATAAGGTCAAGGGTCAAGCTTCCGAGAAAAGTCTCACTTTGATTCGCTCCAGTGATAGGCGCCATCGCACCGTAATTGAGCATCAGTATCATAGTTGCCGCATATGCTATTACGGAAACGATCCAGATAAGGTGACTGTGCGAGCCGCTGAAGGCGTAAATAGCACCGGTTACGGCGAGAAACGCGACTGTGACCAAGCTGGTAGAAAACAGACGCGTGAATTTCATTCGCGTTATAAGCTCTTTGAATTTTGCTTTCATATATTGCGCTCCTTATTCTTGATTTTTCGGTTTGCGCCGGGAAAAAGCTGACTTAATGCTGTCGAATATGCCGTAAACAGTACAAAGTAGAGTAAACGGTACGACACCGTTAAATACTGATATTATGAGAGTAAGCGGACGAAGAAGTCGCGGACGCGGAATACCGTTCGTTATCTTCGGGGACATTGAAGTTAAAAGTCCTGTAAGGAAAATTATCGGCAGGATGATGATCAGCATATTTAGTGCCGTTAGCGAAACGATGCTGACAGTATCGAATATCAACGCAGTGATCAGCGCGAGAAGAAAGAACAAAGCAGTTATCGGAGAGGGAAGAAGCGTCCATTTTTGACGGTCTACCTCTGCAACCGAGGTTTTTTCCGCGAACTTCTTATAAAGCCACGCAATAACAAAGCCTATCAGAGTAATAACCGCGCTGAAAGCCGCAGGCAGTAAGCAAATGATAAGGTTGAGATACTCGACTACGTTTGACTCTGCAATGATCGATACCTTGCTTCCTGCGATGTCGACGTAAAAGGATTCATACAGAAGCTCGCTTACCTGTTCAAAGAAATAAGGAAATGAGGCTCTTATTGCCGAAAGCGAGACGCTTCCGATCCTGAAATACGTAACCGTAAGAAGTGCGGCGACCGTTCCAAGAGTTACACAGGCAGTGCCTAAACCAACAGCGCCTGAACGCGAGATCTTGCCTTTTGCTATATACGGAATAGAAAGCGAGAAGGGAAGGTACGACACAGACAGGACTGCGTATAGCGGATTTTCCGTCAGCATAAACGCCGCGCCCCATCCTATAAATGCTGAAAGCAGAGCCAAGACAGTCCCCTTAGCACTTGCAAGCCAAGAGAAAGCGACTGCCGCAAGCACGTAAAAGAGTAAGAATATCATTGGATCGGTGACGAGTGCCAGGTTTAATGAAAAGGCGGCAACTGCCAAGGATATGATAAACGCAAGCAGATTCTTTTTATTATTTAATTTTTCGGTCGATGAACCGTCCATTGTAAAACCTCATTAGACAACTATTGCATTTTAACATCATACCACATAATTCTGCGTTTGTAAAGATTTTTATGAAATATTATTTAAAATATATAGCTAATGTTGATTTTATTTGCGAAATGACTTGAAATATTTGCGAAAATGCGTTATAATATTCTGAATGAGAAAATACGGAGGCGATTTTATGAAAACAGTATCACCGTTTGAACTTCCCGATAATTTCTTCAAAGCGCTTTGTGACGAGTGGATGCTCGTTACAGCAGTCGATAAGAGCGGAAAGGTAAATACTATGACTGCCTCATGGGGCGGCTTTGGATATATGTGGGCGCGTCCTGTAGCGCTTTGCGTTATCAGACCGCAAAGATATACGAATGAATTCGCAAAGGAAGCGGATCTCATAACGCTATCGTTCCTCGAGGACGGTAACCGTGAGGCGCTTAAGCTTTGCGGTACAGTCAGCGGCAGAGACAGAGATAAGATTGCCGAAGCAGGACTTGAGGTCATCAAAGAAGACGGCTATGCCTTCTTCGAACAGTCACGTCTTACACTTGTCGGACGTAAAATTTATGTTGACAAAATGAAAGAGGAATGCTTCCTCGATAAAAAGATAATTGATGAAAAATACCCGAAACGTGACTATCACGATGTCTACGTTCTCGAAATAGAAAAAGTAATAGTAAAGGATTAATACCGATAAATGAAGTTTAAAAGAGTTTTTTTGATTGTGCTCGACAGCTTTGGTGTGGGAGAGCTACCCGATAGCGCCGATTTCGGCGATGAGGGCTCCGATACTCTAGGTGCTGTATACTCGAGTGGTAAGCTTAACGTTCCGAATATGAAGGAGCTGGGTCTATTCAACATTAAAGGTGTGCGTGCAGACCGACCCGTTAAAGCACCGATTGGTGCTTACGGTCGCTCGGGTGAGCTTTCGCGCGGTAAGGATACGACGGTCGGTCATTGGGAGATCGCGGGCGCAATATCCGAAAAGCCGCTCCCGACATACCCGAACGGCTTCCCGACAGAGATACTCGACCGCCTCGAGAAAGAGACCGGCTTCGGTTGGATATGCAATAAGCCGTACTCCGGAACACAGCTTCTTCTTGACTACGGACGTGAGCAGAAGGAGACGGGAAAGCTGATCGTATACACCTCGGGTGACAGCGTTTTCCAGGTTGCAGCACACATGGAGCAGTTCACACTGAAGCAGCTCTACGATTACTGTGAAAAGGCGCGTAATATACTCGTCGGTGACCATCCTGTCGGCAGAGTTATAGCTCGTCCCTACGTTGGCGAGTACCCGAATTATACACGCACCGCTGACCGTCACGATTATTCGCTTGAATGCCCGAAAACTACGATGCTCGACGTTCTAAAAAACGGTGGATATGAAACACTTTCTGTCGGAAAAATTTCCGATATATTTGCCGGCAGAGGCGTAACGAGAAGCGTTAAGACAAGCTCGAATACTGACGGAATGGCAAAGTCTCTTTCTCTTGCCGATGATGATTTTACGGGTCTTTGCTTCATAAACCTCGTCGATTTCGACTCGAAGTACGGACATAGAAACGACCCCATAGGATACGCAGAAGCGCTCAATGAATTTGACGCATGGCTTCCTTCTTTTAAGGAAAAGCTCAACGATGATGACCTGCTGATAATCACGGCAGATCACGGCTGTGACCCTCTCACGCCGAGCACCGATCATAGCCGCGAATACGTGCCGATTCTCTGTTACGCGAACAATATCGTTCCGATAGACCTTGGTACGAGAACGACTTATTCCGACATCGCCGCAACTGTATGTGAAAACTTCGGCGTCGATACTCTTGAAGGAAACAGCTTTCTTAAAGCGCTTATGATAACGTCTCCCGACGAGCTTCTCGATACCGCAAAGGAGGCGCAGAAGGCGTCGTTTGCGCCGTATTCGAATTATAATGTCGGTGCCGCGCTTCTTTGTGACGACGGCAAGACATATAAGGGTGCAAACATTGAAAGCGCCGCATATTCACCAACGACTTGCGCAGAGCGTACCGCGCTTACAAAAGCCGTAAGCGAAGGCGCAAAGGATCTTACTGCAATAGCAGTTGTCGGTGGTCCTAACGGTGAGGTAGTCGGCGGATGTACACCCTGCGGAGTCTGCCGTCAGTTCCTATATGAGCTTGGCGGAAAGGATATGCCGGTCATAACCATTGATTCGGATAACAACACGGTCGTCAGAAGAATGGAAGAGCTTCTCCCCGACGGATTTTCGGGAAAACAGCTCGGAAAGTGAGAAAATAAATGATTACAAACGGAAAAAGCTATCATATCGCCTGCACTGAGGGAAGCGTCGGAAAATACGTTATTCTTCCCGGCGACCCGGGCAGATGCGAGAAGATCGCAAAATATTTTGATAACCCCGTGCTCGTTGCTAATAACCGCGAGTACGTGACCTATACGGGTACTCTTGACGGAGTTAAGGTATCTGTTACCTCAACGGGTATAGGTGGCCCCTCCGCTTCTATTGCAATCGAGGAGCTTTATGAGCTTGGTGCCGACACCTTCATTCGCGTCGGAACCTGCGGCGGAATGCAGAAAAAGGTTCACGGAGGCGATTGTATCGTCGTAACGGGTGCTATCCGTAACGAGGGAACGAGCAGGGAATACGCTCCTATCGAATTTCCCGCTGTCGCCGACTTTACAGTGACTACAGCGCTTGTAAATTCCGCATCTTCTCTCGGATATCCCTACCATGTCGGTGTTGTTCACAACAAGGACGCGTTCTACGGTCAGCATGCGCCCGAGAATATGCCCGTAAGCTACGAGCTACTTAACAAATGGGAGGCGTGGAAGCGTCTCGGAACGCTTGGAAGCGAAATGGAATCGTCGACGCTCTTTACAGTAGCGGCGGCGCGCGGTTGCCGTGCAGGCGCGGTAATGTATACCGTGTGGAATCAGGAAAGCGACGAGAATTACTCCTCGAAGCCGAATGAGGATACCGATGCTGCAATCCGTATAGCGGTTGAGGCAATCAGATTACTTATAAAACAGGATAAATAAAAGAAGCAGGCGTTATTCGCCTGCTTCTTTTACGGTTTCTAGAATTGCATCGATCAATATATGTGCGTCGTCGTATCTGCCGCTTTTTGTAGGTGCGCCGAAAATGCCGATAAGATATGTGTTTTCGTTTATAACTGCGCTGACGTATAAACAGTAGTTTCCGGTAAGAGACCCGGTCTTCAGACCGTTAACGTAAGGAGAGTAATATTCGCTGTTCGGATTAATCAGACTGTTGGTATTGTTCCATGTAATCGAATGTCCGCTTGCGTAATAGACCTTTTGAGAAACTGTTTTCGAATATTTTGCGATTATGGGATTATTTACGGCGAGCTTGCCGATAATTATCATATCGTGTGATGACGTGTAATGCTCAGAGCCAGCTAGTCCGTCAGGTACTGTAAAGTGCGTGCCTGTGCAACCTATCTTGATCGCATATTCGTTAAGTCCTTTGACAAATAGACTGACAGCATCCTTGCCGTTCATTGACTGATCGCCCGCAATATGTCTGCCTACTCCGGCCGCTAGTGCATACGCCGCATCATTTCCCGACGGCATCATCATGCCTTGAATCAGTTGTGAAACGGTAAGCTTATGGTGTGTCTTTATATAGGCAATAGAGGAATTCTTACCGACAAGCGACAGTTCTTCGGCTTTAGGCGAAATAACGAGATCAGATGGTGCTGTTTCAAGGGCGTATAGAGCAGTGAGAAGCTTAGTAATCGACGCAGGAGAAAAATTCAAGCCATCACCTTTTTTTGCGAGCAGTTCATCGCTGTTTACATTGTATACGAAGGCATTCGCAGCCGATATGGCGGATATTGCATCCGAGATCGTACCGGGGATCGGTTCGGGAAGAGGCGTCGGGGTAGTTACGACCTCCTCAGTAGTTTTGGGCGTTGTGGTAATTTGCACCTCGGTCGTTTCTGCAGTGGTATCGACTGCTTCGGTAGTCGTCTGAGCTTCAGTAGTGTCAAGAGGATCAGATGTGTCGAGTAATTCGGTAGTCTCTCCGGATGTGGTTTCGACTCCGCTTGTCTCTTTAGTCTCTGATGCAGATTCGCCACTATCAGCATTACATCCGGACAACATCAGCACGAACGCGAGCAGTAAAATTATAAACCGATTCATGACGATCCCTCCTGTCTTTCTTCGTTCAAGTTGCATTATATCAAAAAAAGTCGAAAAGGTCAATCAATTTTTTCGTTGCAAATTTTGTACAACTGTGATATACTGTATAAAACTAATTCGGAGGACAGTATGAAGATATGCTCTAAATGCAAATTCGTAGCTGAGAACGGCGTTTGCCCAATGTGCGAAAGAACGAAATTCATAACGGAAGCAAAGGACGACGATCTTGTCATCGTAACTACTGCTGACTATGTTACGTCGGCGCTTATTGAGGACATTTTGAAGGAAGCGGATATAAGATTCATGAAAAAAGGCACCCTCGGAGGCGCGATCACGCTCTATGTGGGTGAGTTTACAGAAACGTATAATTTTTACGTATTTGCAAGCGATTATGAAAAAGCGCTTGAGCTAATGCCGAATTTCGATATTAACGAAGAAGATTTTGATGAAAATTGAGGTGCAAGGTGAATTACATTATAAACGGCTATAAGCCCGAAAAACTGTTTAATTTTTTTGAAGAAATATGCGCGATCCCGCACGGCTCGGGAAACGAAAAGGGAATAGCGGATTATATCGAATCATTCGCAAAAGAGCGCGGACTTCTCTGCCTCCGTGACGAGCTTGATAACGTTTTTATCAGAAAGAATGCGACAAACGGATATGAAAACGCACCTGCCGTTATGCTTCAGGGTCATACGGATATGGTCTGCGAACAGAATGAAGGAACCGGGCATGATTTTGAAAAAGATCCTCTCGATCTCTATATAGAAAACGGCTGGCTCAAGGCACGCGGTACAACGCTTGGCGGTGACGACGGTGTTGCGGTTGCGATCATGCTCGCGATTCTTGATGATAATACTCTCAGTCACCCGACTCTCGAATGCCTCTTTACTACAGGCGAGGAAACAGGTCTATACGGTGCGACGGGCTTTGATTACTCTGTTGTAACTGCTAAATCGCTTATAAACCTTGATTCCGAGGAGGAGGGCGTAGCAACTGTAAGCTGCGCTGGAGGAATAGCTCTTGATTTTACGCTTAAATGCGAACGAGTACCGCTTCCTACCTTTGCCCGTCCGATCTCAATTGAAATGACAGGACTTATGGGAGGTCATTCCGGCGCTGAGATCCATCTTCAAAGAGGAAACGCAAATATCCTGATGGGTAAGATGCTGTCTGCGCTGTATGACGTTCACCCATTCACGATCGTGACCGTAAGCGGCGGAAGCAGAGGCAATGCGATCCCTCGTGAGAGCAAGGCGGTGATATTTACCGATGAACCCGAAGCCGCGACGGAGTTTCTTACGAATTTCGTGCCGACGATGAAGGAATGGCTTCCAAAGGAAGACAAAAAATTCAGGGTGAAGATCGCCAAATCAAAAGGTGAATATAACTCAATGCTTACATTCGCAGATACTGTCAAATATCTCACTCTTGTATCCATCATGCCCGAGGGTGTGATCGCGAGAATGAAGAACATTCCCGAAATGGTCGAAACGTCAAACAATCTCGGTGTAGTTCGTGATCTCGGTAACGACGGCATATTCCTTGACTATCACGGACGCTCATCGACGGAAAGCAAAATGGACGTGCTTGAGATCACCTCCAAGCAAATTGCAAAAGCGCTTGATCTTGAGCTTGATATAAACGGCAGATATTCCGGTTGGCCCATGAAGGACGAATCGGCGCTTGCAGATCTGTATATCAGGACTGCGCCTGAGGTCTTTGGGGAAGAAATTACCCCGAAAATTGCCGCTATTCACGCAGGACTCGAATGCGGAATTATCTGCTCGGCAGTTAAGGATCTTGATGCTATATCAATAGGACCTGTTCTGAAGGACATTCACGCGCCCGGAGAAGCTCTTGAGCTTTCATCCTTCTCCCGTCTCTACACCCTCGTTATAAAAATGCTCGCAAAAATGAAATAAGTATTTGTCGTAAACCGTCGAATGTCCCGAGGATGTTCGGCGGTTTTAACAATTTGACATAATATAAAATGTATATTATGTCGATTTTATGTTTATTTTATTGACAATTCGTTTTGTAAGTGTTATGGTATAATGAATAAAATTTTGGAGGAAATTATGCCAAGATCCAGAAAAATCTTAACAGCAGTGCTTGCGGCTATTCTGGTCATCGGAATTCTCCCCTTAGGTCCGCTATCGGGATTGTTCAATGACAATTATAGCTTCAAGGTATCTGCAGAAGAAACCGTTGAGGAAAAGCCGCTTATCGTAGTCGGTACTATCGGCGACCCTCATGCAGACTACGGCCTTGAGAACGAAGAGCCGTATATCAGAACATCTTATATTACCGCGATGGATGCCCTTAAGGCAGAAGGAATCGACCTTCTTCTCGTCGGCGGTGATATGACGTCTGACAACGAGTCGGGAAGCACCGACGGCGTCCAGAATCCATTCCGTTGGAGTTATGACGTCTATGAGAAAACAATATCTCAGTATCACAAGTACTCCGCCGCTGCATCAACGACAGGCGTAACCCTCTGGGCGTGCGGAAACCACGACTACGAGGTCGGCAGATACAATGACAACGTAGCAATTGTAACTGAAGGCGACTTTGATTCTTATCAGGGATTCGTCGATATGATGATAGATGACTGCGGCGAACCCCTCAGCGTCTATACGCAGGATGACGACCCCTATTACGGCGGCGATTATCATTACAATCAATTCCCCGGATACTGGCTCGGCGCTCATTTCAACATTAAGGGCTTTGATTTTATCGTTATCAATGCTCCTTATCAGCGCTCGACGTTCTACTCTGCGGGAGTTCTCGAGTGGCTCGATCAGACCCTTGCAAAGATTGGTGCGGATAAGACAGTATTTATTACCGGTCACTATCCCCTCTACGATAACCGCGGACTTCACAGTCTTGCTGACGGTATCAAGGGCGCAAATTACGATAATTTCGTAAACGTGCTCAATAAGTACGATAACGCAATTTACCTTTACGGTCACGAGCATGGAGGTAGATCTACAAGCCAGCTTTGCGATACCATTTACGCGTCAGTTGACTCGTTTGAGCGTATAACTCATTACGACGAAAACGGCAAGCCCGTAACTAGCCGCGGTATTAACCCCACCTCGTTCATTACCGCATTCATGGGCTCCGCTTCCTTCTATAACTATTCGCTTAACCCCAACTGGTTGGGTTCGGAAGATCCTGAAATTATTCAGGCGATGACTATCTCGGTTTATAAGAACCGCATTGAATTTAAGGTCATCAACTGCGGTAAGCAGACCGGACAGCTTGCTGAGCCGTTCGTTTGGACTATCAAGCGAGACGTGCTTAACACAGGTGACGTTGTTATCCCCGAATCTCCCGAGACGTGGGATCTCCCCATGAACTGGTCGGTCGGTACTGAACGCGATGACAACGGCTGGGATATTCCCGTAATGGGCAACTGGTCTATCAGCGGTTTCAAGGATCTCGATACTGCTACCTCTACTTACAGAAAATCAACAAAAACGACTGAAGATCTGAAGGGTGCAAACAATAATGTTACTGAAGCTCCTCAGCCGTACCTCGGCAACAACTACAACGAGTCTATCGTTCAAGGCAAAGACGTTGTTGCTAACGGTACCAACGGTTGGTACGTAAACAACAGCTACCGCTGGAGCGCTACCGTTGTAAAAGCAGGCGGACCTTATATGAAGGTAACCTGTGATGTCGGTACAAAGGGTGCGATATGCTTCACAGCTCCCTCTGACGGTTATTACTCCTATACGGAGCTTATAAAGTCTGCAGGCATCATAAACGACGCTGAATACAGAGCTACCGTAAGACGAAATGGCGCAATCCTTGATTCCTTCACTGCAACCGAAAACGGCTTGACAAAGGAATTCAACGGTAAGGTTCTTCTTAAGAGGGGCGATCTATTGATGTTTGCCTTCGAGCAGGTGACGAGCATCAGTCAGGGGGGCGGAGACAATCCTCGCTGCTTTGATCTTCTTTATGCAAACGTTACTAAGATTTCCGATGCGACCGTAGATGTTCTTCCTATGAACTGGGGCGCAGAGGAGGGAATGGAGCGCGTAAACGGTTGGCCTGTCGCTAAGAGAGGTAACTGGCGTCTTTCCTCGTTTGCTGATCTCTCCGATATTACTTCTATTCGTGAAAGAGATCCTCAGGGAGCGTTCAGCTCTACAAATAACGGACAGAACGGCATTTCCCCGTATCCTTGGATGAACGCTAAGGAAAACAGAGGTTCTACAGGAGACGCATGGTACGTTAACCCGAGATGGAAATGGTCGGGAATCACTACGTTCGACGACGGTGATAACAAGACATATCTCGGAGTTGTACCGAATAATGAAGCCAACTCTACCAACTCTACTGTAGTATTTACTGCACCTGCTGACGGTCTTTACCGTTACGGTGAAATGTTTACAACCGGATCCTTCGATATGGATGCTAACGGTGACGGTACAATTACGGATGACGAATGGTTTACCGTAGACGGAACGACCATAAAGGTAACTGCAACGGTAAGAAAGAACGGTGTCGTTCTTAATTCCTTCGTTCCTACCACTGAAAATCCCTCCGCGCATCTTGAAGGAACTGTCGCTCTTAAGAAGGGTGAGCTTCTTATGTTCTCGTTCACCCTTGATACTAAAACGGGCGTAGGCAACCACGACCACGTAATTAAGCTCGGTCAGACGTATGTCGCCGCTATCGGCGAGTATCCCGCAAACTATAAGGGTGAGATCAATCTCGATCCCGTCTTCAGCAATCCCGAAACTCTTACCGATGATCTCGGACTCGTTCAGCTTCTTGGATACAAGATGAATGAAGGCGTTAACGGCGCTTCCAACCTCTTTGATGCAAACGCTGACGGCAAGAAGCTCGAAGTCAGATATTCTGACACCGGATATTGGGCAATAATTGACCCGTACGGCAAGAACGGTGACGACTGGAACGGCATTGTTGACGGTTATAATCTGCTTTGGGCGGGCTCGACCACGACGGGCATTGTAGGCTATGTTGGAGGCGCACAGCTGACAACTAATACCGGTTCCGCAATGGTATTTACAGCTCCCGACAACGGTACTTATAAGTTTGATATATCTCTCGGTACATGGTGGATGTATGCAGGTACCAATAACGCAAATAAGCGTTATCACGATTATAAGATCATGAAGGGTGACGGTGAGATCCTTCTTTCTACCGATAACGTTGATAAGGGTAACAAGTACGTTACTAATATGTCGCTTATCGTAGAGCTTGAAAAGGGCGAGATGATCATCGTCACAAAGACGCCGAACGCTCAATCGACACAGATGAACGCTTCCTGTAACGGCTACGCAACTCTTAAGATCACTCAGCTTGACCACGCATGTACTGCAAATACTCTCTATAAGAAGACAGAAGGTGTTCCTTCCGACTGTATCAACGCAGGTACCCTCGAGCACTATACCTGTATTTGCGGAGCTATCTACGGCGATGCTGAAGCAAAGACTCCCCTTACGAGCATTGTTGATCCCGAGGACGGTCATGCTCATGACGGCAAGTACACCCCTGTAGATAATGATACTCACAAATTTGACCGTGAGTGCTGTGATTACGAGGATGCAGTTTCCGATCACGACTACGTTGAGGGTTACTGTGCTACCTGTAATTACACCTGTAAGCACGTTTGGAAGAACGGCGCATGCACTGAATGCGGCGTAACCTGCAAGCATACGGGCGGAACTGCAACCTGCTTGACTCAGGCAACCTGCGAGACCTGCGGTGTTAAGTACGGTGCGCTTGACCAGAATAATCACGAAGATCAGAACGGCAAGTACACCTCGCTTGAAAACGGCAAGCACTGCTTCGACCGTACGTGCTGCGATTTCTCCGATGTAGCAAGCGAAAACTGCGTATACGGCAATGATAATATCTGCGATAAGTGTGGATATGACCGTACAGTTGATATCCTCGAGGATAAGACAAACACGATGCTCGATGATTACTTCGCAAACAACGGAGCACTTTCGGGCGAATACGACGTAGTCGGACCTACGACTGAAATGGGATCTCATATCGTTGAAAAGCCCGCTGACGATCTCGGTATCGAATACGCGCGCTTCAACCTCCGTATCGAAAACGGCGTTATCATCCTCCGTCATCACTTCATTGTTGATGTAGAGATCGGCGAATACACAGTAACTGTAGGCACTGATAATGTAACTCTCGTTCACGACAAGGATAACCGTTACTATTTCGAAACTACTCATGAGATCGGTGAGCTTGATAAGCCCGTAACGATCAAGGTTGAAGTCGGACAGAACAGCGTTGAATACGACGTATCCGTTTACTCATATATCGCTGTTGCTCTTGAAAAGTCTGATAACGAAAACGTTAAGACTGTTCTTAAGTCCCTCTATGACCTTAACGAAGCAGTAAAGCAGGGAAAGGAGTAAATAATAATGGAAAAGAAATTCGAAATGCCTACTATGAGCGTAGTAGTATTTGAAAACGAAGACGTTATTACTACCTCCGGTCTTGACTTTGCTCTCGGTAATTTCGCATTTCCGGGATTCAACCCCTTCGGCGAATAAGTAACAAGCATAAAAACCTCCGCTTCGGCGGAGGTTTTTTCGTCTATATTTTTGTGAATAATTTTGGCAATTGTCTTGAAAGAATAAGGATAATGTGATACAATAACTCTGTATGTATTTAAGCCATTTTGAAAGGACAAAATAATGCCGATTAGTAATGAAATTACGCGTCGCCGCACCTTTGCGATAATCTCGCACCCCGACGCAGGTAAAACGACGCTTACCGAAAAGCTTCTTCTGTACGGAGGCGCAATACAGACTGCCGGCTCCGTAAAAGGCAAAGCTTCCGATAGACACGCAGTTTCCGACTGGATGGAGATGGAGAAGAAGAGAGGTATCTCGATCACCTCATCCGTTATGCAGTTTGAGTACGAGGGATACTGTATCAATATCCTTGATACACCGGGACATCAGGACTTCTCCGAGGATACCTACCGTACACTTATGGCTGCTGACAGCGCGGTAATGGTTATCGACGCCGCAAAGGGTATTGAGCCGCAGACAAGAAAGCTCTTCAAGGTCTGCGCTATGAGAAATATTCCGATATTTACCTTTATTAACAAGCTTGACCATGAAGCGCGCGATCCATTTGACCTTATCGACGAGCTTGAGACAGAGTTCGGTATCGGTACGTACCCGATGAACTGGCCTATCGGTTGCGGTGTTGGCTTCAAGGGTGTTTATGACCGTGTTAAGAAGCAAGTCCTTTCCTATGCAGATGCGCATCGCGGACGCGACCGTCTCGCTGCAATAGAATGCGATATAACCGATACTGAGAAGCTTGATTCGCTTATCGGTGTATATGACAGAGAAACGCTGACTGAACAGATCGAGCTTCTAGACGGCGCTTGCTTCGACTTCGATCTTGAAAAGGTCAGAGTCGGAAAGCTCAGCCCCGTGTTCTTCGGCTCGGCACTCAATAACTTCGGTGTCGAGACCTTTCTTGAGAACTTCCTTAAGCTCACGACTACGCCCTTGCCCCGTAAGGCGGGAGAAAGCATGGTCGATCCCTGTGACGAAAGATTCTCTGCGTTTGTCTTTAAGATCCAGGCGAATATGAATAAGGCGCACCGTGACCGTATAGCTTTTATGCGTATAGTCTCGGGTAAGTTTGAGCGTAATAACGAGTATTTCCACGTTCAGGAAGGTAAAATGATAAAGCTCTCTCAGCCACAGCAAATGATGGCGCAAGAGCGTTCGATAGTCGATGAAGCTTATGCCGGAGATATAATCGGTGTATTTGATCCCGGTATCTTCTCGATCGGTGATACGATCTGCGAAAAGAGCATGGGAATTACCTTTGAAGGAATCCCAACTTTCGCGCCCGAATGCTTCGCCGTTATCGAACAGATAGACAGTATGAAGCGTAAGCAGTTCTCAAAGGGTGTTAACCAGATCGCTCAGGAAGGCGCGATCCGCATCTTCTTTGAGCCGAATTCGGGATTTGAACGTGTTTACGTAGGCGTTGTCGGTCAGCTTCAGTTCGACGTTCTGGAATCGAGAATGAAGAATGAGTACGGCGTCGAATACCGTCAGTTTGCACAGTCATATACGCTTATCAAGCGCGTTCCCGACGGAATTGATCCGAGCAAGCTTTATCTTTATGAGGTAAAGTGGGTACAGGATGTAAGAGGCAAGAATTATCTTCTTTTTAACTCAGAATGGAACATCCGTTATACTCTTGAACACAATGAAGGGCTTGAGCTTGAGGAGTACGGCTCATAAGAGATAACAACAGGTCTTTTCTCAAAGGAGCAAAAAGATGAGAACAAAGAGAATAGATATGCTCGAAGGTCCAGTATTTAAGAACCTTGTGCTATATTCTTTACCGATAGTCTTTTCAGGAATACTTCAGATCCTATTCAACGCCGCGGACCTAGCGGTAGTTGGACGCTTTGCAGGAACTGCCGCAACTGCGGCAGTTGGTGCTACGGGGTCGTTTATAAGTCTTATCGTCAATACCGTAATGGGACTTTCAAGCGGTGTTAACGTGACGCTTGCAAGAGCAATCGGCGCGCGTGACCATAAGAAGACGTCTGATATTGTTCATACAGCAATGACGGTATCGCTTGTAGCCGGTATAACCGTAGGTATAGTCGGTGCATCGCTTTCGTCGTTTGCTATGGATATAACAAAGTGTCCGGAGGAGTCTTTTGACAAGGCAGTAATGTATCTCTTGATTTATTTTGCCGGCTGTCCTGCAATCTTTGTATATAACTTCGGTGCGGCTATCCTCAGAACTAAAGGCGATACGAAACGACCGCTGTTTTTCCTGATCATTGCAGGTATAACTAACGTTCTTCTGAATATTCTGTTCGTTTTGGCTTTCGGTATGGATGCGGACGGCGTTGCGCTTGCAACTACGATCTCTCAGTACATAGCCGCGTTTCTTACCGTTAAGTGTCTTTCAGTACAGGAGGACGCAACAAGATTGTTTATAAATAAGCTTCGCGTTATAAAGGAAGAATTTCTCGGAATCGTAAAATACGGGCTTCCGAGCGGACTAACTAACGCAATGTATAGCTTTGCTAATATCCAGATTCAGTCTGCAATCAATAAATTTGGCGCAAGTGCCGTTGCAGGTAACTCCGCAGGAAGCAGCTTGGAGGGCTTCATTGCCTCGACCTACGCCGCAATGAATGCCGCGTCTGTTGCATTTGTCGGTCAGAACATCGGTGCGCAAAACAAGGCGCGTATTAAAAAGATTATTTTCGTCTGCCTTGGCGTATCTGTAGCCGCTTCGGTCATACTCGGCTGGGGAATGTTCCTTATCGGAGATCCACTCTTTAAGATATACGTTCCTAAAGACATAAATGCTATCGAGATAGCAGGAATCAAGGCAAGCATAATGTTTACGACCTACTTTATTCTTGCTGCCTCACAAAACCTCGGCGCAGTTTCGCAGGCATTTGGATATTCTATGCACATAACGATAATATCTATACTCGGTATCTTCGGTCTGAGAACGATATGGATGAACACGATAGTAAAAGCATTCCCGACGAGAATTGAAGCGGTATTTTGGTGTTACCCGGCATCATGGGTGCTGATACTTATTGCCAACGGTGTCGTTCTTGCTGTAGCATATAACAGATATATGAAGAAAGGCAGTATTAAGTGACAGACATGTCTTTGATTGAGAAAAAGCTGAATAGTGTTAAAGTTTTCTCCGGTCGCCTGCTTAACGTCTATTCAGATGAAATAGAGCTTCCGAACGGAAATAAATCAAGCAGGGAATATATTATGCACGTCGGCGCCGTCTGCGTCGTTGCATTGACTGATGACAATAAGGTGATCGTTGAGCGTCAATACCGTTATCCTATGCATGAGGTCACGCTTGAAATTCCTGCAGGTAAGCTTGATAGCAAAGAAGAAGATCCGCTTGACGCGGCTAAGCGCGAGCTTAAGGAGGAAACCGGAGCAGTTGCCGATAAGATGACATATCTCGGCAAGTTCTATCCAACGCCCGCATATTCCGACGAGGTCATACATATGTACCTTGCAGAAGAACTCCATTTTGAATCACAGTCGCTTGACGATGATGAGTTTTTAACATTTGATCTCGTTCCGATAAACGAGCTTGTTGATTCGATAATGGCAGGAAATGTCCCTGACGGCAAGACGCAAGCGGCGGTGCTAGCCGTTTGCCGTAAGCTTGGCTTATGAGCTTGCAAAACGGCGCCTTCAAAAAGGCGTATTTTGAAATAACAAACGTTTGCAACGCCGCATGTACCTTTTGCCCCGGTAATAGTAGAGAACCGCATTTTGTCAGTGACGATGAATTTGATACAGTTCTCTTGAAGCTGAAAGGCAGGGTAGAGTACCTGTATTTTCACCTTATGGGTGAGCCGCTTTTACATCCGTCGGTTTCTGATTTTGCATGCCGCGCAAAAGCGTGTGGCTTCAAGGTTATGATAACTACAAACGGAATACTCAGCCGCGAGGTCGGTATACCGCTTGTAAGTACAGGCGCGATAAGTAAGATAAGTATATCTCTCCATTCTCACGAGGCAAATTCTCTTGGCATTTCACTTGACGAGTACATCACGTCATGCCTTGACCTTGCTGAGACGGCGGCTGAAAACAAAACGGTTTGCGCTCTTCGTCTCTGGAATTTAGGTGCAAAAAACGACCAAAATGACGCGGTTTTGTGCGCTTTACGTGAACGCTTTGGTAGTGAATGGGCCGAAATTCGAAGCGGATTTAAGATTGCGGAATATATCTTCCTTGAATACGGTGAAAGATTCGATTGGCCTGACGAGGGCAAATTCGACAGAGATGTCACGTTCTGCCACGCTCTGCGCAATCAGATCGGCATTCTCTCAAACGGTACTGTGGTTCCTTGCTGCCTTGATGCTGAGGGGCGTATAAACCTCGGTAATTTGTGCGAAAATGATCTCGACGGTATTTTATCGTCCGAGCGTGCAAAGGCGCTCTACGACGGTTTCTCGGCGCATATGGCGGTCGAAAAGCTTTGCCAAAGCTGTGGATATGCTAATAGATTCAAATAAAAAGCTGTTGCGAATTTCGCAACAGCTTTTCTATTACTCAATATCCTTGGAGATGTAGGGGATCTTTCCGATGAATATTGCAAGTATAACGGTGATAAGAATCTCAGGGATCATATACATCGCGTTATAGATCAGCGAATAGACGCACGCAAGCATTTGACCGTCAAAGGTGTTGATGATAAATTTGCCGAAGCTTCCGCCTGTAGTCTCATCAAATCCTTCGAAGAAGTATGCTGCCCATGCTCCCCAAAGAATCCAGCCGGAAAGGAAGTGCATAACGAACCTTGCGGATGTTCCGACGAGCGCGCCAAGCGCAAGAGACTTTGACGGCTTGTTCTTGTTTCTGAA
Source organism: Clostridia bacterium (assembly GCA_017621655.1). GTDB lineage: Bacteria > Bacillota > Clostridia > Oscillospirales > CAG-272 > Colimorpha_A. Next base: position 47,494 of record JAGASS010000056.1, read on the forward strand.
CAGACCGCTGAGTCCGACAAGTGAGAAAGCGAAGAAGTAGTCGAGAAGTACCATTATAACCGCGAGATACCATTTCATCTGATCGTCACCGGGAAGGAAAGCGGCTGAGATTGTACTTCCTCCGAGAAGCATTTGGATCAAGCTGTAAATTACAGACGAGAGAATGCCCCATTTGATTCCGTGACGGTAGCCGACAATAACAAGCGGCAGCATAGAAGCGGCAGTGATGCTTCCGCCCCAAGGCAGTTCAAACACCTTAATGAGCGAGAGAATCGTGGCGAGCGCTATCATGATGGCACATTCAGTCATCGCGATAGTGCTTTTTGAGAATTTGGTTTTTGATTTCATAAAACCCTCCATGTTTGATTTCGGTCTATGACCGATATTACAATCGAACATGGCGATTCTGAACGAATAGAAAAGTGCCTCTCCGTCAAAACAGAGAGGCACATTATGCGCTGTTAAGCAACAATGATCTCCCTACGTTGGCATTACCCATATCAGGTTAAAGGGACCGCGGTATAAACCGACATCTCAGCCGTCAGGCGCCCCTGTCATGTTCTATTGCATTTGTATTATATCACCGCTCGACTTGAATGTCAAGAGCGATTTTTTATTTTTTGCGAAGCTCTTCTTCGGCGTCGAGATCCTCCTCGGGATCGTCTGCAAAGAGCGATTCGATGTCGATCTCTCTTGTCGCAAAATCGGGAACGACGATCGTTTCAGCCATTGCGTCACGCTTAACCGGCTTCTTCGCAGCCGCGTTGATCGTCTTGCCCGTTTCCTTTTGCAGCTTCTTCTTGCGGTTGTTGATGTAGATAAGAAGTATGACTGCAGCTATCAGAGCGATAATGAGGATGATAAGGAATATTGTAAGAAGGACCTTTGTACCCGTGCCGCTTGAGCCGTTATCCTTTCCACTTGTGCCGGGATTGGCCGATGCGGTTTTGGTATATACGAAATTAATAGTAACGTCCTCGCCGTCAACGTTTCCGCTGAACGCGTACTGATTCAAGGCGTAGCCCTTAAGTTCATCTGCGGTGAATCTGTATTGAGCACCGTTCACTGCACGAACGTAAAGAGGTTCCTTTGCAGGTGTTCCGTCGGAATATACGTAATTTACAGTAACATTATAAAGGGTCGATAGGTCGGAAGTAGATACGACATATTTACCAAGCTCTGTGTTGCTGAATACGATCCTGCCGTTAGTGTTAGTGAATGTGACGGGTACGAAGTCTCCGTTATCGGAAATTGAATAGACGTATAGAATCTTGTTTGCCATTCCGTCCGGAATTGCAAATGAGATCTCGGCACTTCCCTCAAAGCTTGCGTTGGCGTTATTACGCTTGAGAGTAATCTCGTACTGAATGACAGTTTGATCTGAGGGAATGAGAAGCGTCGGCTTGAATATTGCTTGAAGCTTTTTGAATTCAAGAGTAAAGCCGATCGTAGAGTCACCGAGGATCGAAATCTTGCAGTTTTCGTTTTCGTCGAATATTTCTACGTAACCGTTTTCGACGAAGGAGATTCCGTTTTCTTCAGCGTAAGCACTGCCGATCGTTCCTTCAATACCCTTGATATTAAATCCATGAACAGTCGTGTTATTGGAATTAAAGCCGAACGCGTACGCACCGATCTCGGTAACACTTTGCGGTATGAAGACTGACGTCATAATGTTAGGACCGCGGAATGCGGCTTCGCCGATCTTATCAAGCGTGTTGGGAAGGGAGACCGTGTAAAGTGAGCTACAACCCTCAAAAGCGCTGTTTGCTATCTCTTTTACACCGTTAGGAATGTTCGCTGTAATTATCGACGTGCCCGCAAAGGCAGAGGTACCGATGATCTCTACTGAGCGTGAAATATCTATTTTAGTGATGGAGGAGCAGCCCTCAAACGAGCAGCTTCCGATGTTCAGGATACCGCTTGAGAAGGTTACCTGCTTGATGTCGTTTTTGTATACGTACCAGGGGGTCTCTTCAAATGAGAGATAATCGGGCATCGTACCTTTACCGATGATGTTCAAAACACCCGTTGAGGGACGGAATACCCAGACTATATCTTCAGTTAGGTTTCCTTCGTCTCGGTCAACAGTCTTATAGGGAACGAAGGTTAGTTCGTGTTCCTCGGCGTATAGCTTTGCCACAGAAGGCGTGAAGCCCTCGATTTCAAGCACGTCTTCGTTAAGAACGTATTCGCCGTCTACGTAGTTGTAGCCAAGAGCGTTAAGGCCGATTGACTTGACCTTGTAGGAAATGAATATTGCGCCAAGATCCTTACAGTCTACGAATGCGTAATGTCCAATACTTGCAACGTTATCACCGAGAGATACCTGGGCAAGGGAAGTACATCCATAGAACATTCCCTCCGGAATTATCTTGACCGAATCTGTGAACGAGAAGGTAAGCAGTCCCGTACAGTTCTTGAAGCAGTAGTAACCGAAATCGGTAACCGACGTGTCAAATCTGATGTCAGTAAGAGAAGTACAGCCCTCAAACGCATAAGGTCCGACTGAAACAAGACTGTCGGTTGATGTGACGGAAGAAAGAGATGTACATCCTTCAAACGCAGATTCTCCGATGGATACCACTGAATCTGTCAAAATTACGGTTTCAAGAGAAGTGCATTCTGCAAAGAGTCTATAGGGAACAATTACACATTTGATTGTGGCAAGAGTAAGATCCGTACAGGAGTAGAAAGCTGTTTCCCCTACGGAAGTGATGGTGTCGGGGAGAGTTATCTCGGTCAGTCCCGACTGAGCAAATGCCTTATCACCAATTGATTCGATTCCACTGATAAGGTCGATCGTTTTAAGGGAGGTGCAGTAAGAAAATGCTTCATTACCGATAGCGACAAGATTTTTTCCAAGCGTTACGCTCGTAAGAGCAGTACAGCCGTCAAACGCTCTATCGCCTATTTCTGTAACTGTAGATGCGAGTGTAACCTTGGTAAGAGATGTGCATCCGTAAAAAGCATTTTCGCCGACGCTTGTAACACCGTCAAGTATTCTTACTTCGCTGATAACGTAATCTCTGTTGCCACTGACGTATTTGTACCACGGCATATTATTGGAGGTAAAGGAATACATAGTGCCGCTACCGCTTATCGTTAAAACTCCGTCTACGGTGAGCTTATATGTAACGCCGTCGCCGCATATGCCCTCAAGTGCTTTCGGCGTCGTTGATTTGAAGGTAAAGCCGTTTGTTTCCGCATATGTCTCCGCCGCGGTTCCCGAAGCCGCTACGACGGTAAATCCGGGAATTATAGTGTAGGTTCCGCCGGAGTACGAGTATCCGAGAGCATACTGACCAATTTCTATTATAGATGCAGGCACGGTTACTTCGTCCGCCTGAACGTTAACGAATGCGTTATCGCCAAGCGAAGTCACACCGTCCGAAATGACGATGTTGAATATCGAGCTTGCGTAGGAAGCCCACGGCGTATCGGTCGCCGAGTAATCAGGCATTTCGCCGCTACCCGAGATAGTGAGCGTTTGATTGCTGCCGATCTCATATGTAACGTCGGATGTTCCGCACGTTCCGCTTATTGGATCAGCAAAAACCGTCACCGATAACATCAGTGTTAAGATAAATGTTAAAATCAGAATCAGAAAACTGCCTTTCAGTTTCATTTCATATAGACCTTTCCGACGCTTAACGTCAAAACCAAATTTATTACATAATTAATCAATCTAAATTATACTACAAGCGACAAAAAAAGTCAACCGATTACGCTCCATTAATTGTTATCTCTGTGTAAACTTACTGTTATAAATATTAATATCTTTAGCCAAAATCAGCGTAATCTATTGACAATTAAGTAAATATCATGTTAAAATTTGGTTGACCGCAAAAAGCGGTTATTCATACATTTTTACCAAGGAGTGTGCACTATGAATTACGGAATTTTCAGTCAGAACATGTGGCTCTTTCCGGACACAAACGCTAATGACGGCAAGAAGAACGCATCCCTTACGCTTCTGAAGAAGCAGACGGGCGCAATTCAGATCGTTATCAACGACATCCCCGTCGGTCAGCCGATCTCTGTAACTACCGAAGGTCTTGACGACATCGCCGTTGCGGCTTACAGAGAAAAAGAAGTCTGTGTGAACAGAAACGCAAATGATCTTCATAACGGACCGCTTACGACGGACGATTGGGAGATAGCATCCCGTCACTCTGTTCGCCGTGCGCCTTACAGAACTTACGACCCCCTTCTTCCTATTGAAGGTCTTGTTTCCGAGAATTCGCAGGAAGCATACTACGTAACCTTTTGCCCCGATGAGACTGCTGTAAGCGGCAACCGTGAAGGCACAGTTACTTTCACTATTGGCGAACAGTCCGTTTCCTTTACAGTTGCGTTTTATATCGGTAAGAAGTGCGTTCCCGAGCAGACACTGAACATCACTAACTGGTATAGTTATAGGAATATGGCCTTCCATCATGGACTTACCTATAACTCTAAAGAACACATAGAAATGACAAGAAAATACTTTGAGCTTCTCCGCGAAGGTCATAATAACGTATTTATTTGTCCTTTCGCCGGAACTACTGCAAAGATCGTCGACGGAAAAACAGTTTTCGATTTTTCCGAGCCGATAAAGCTTGCCAAGCTTGCTCTTGAATACGGTGCAAAGTACATCGAGTGGGGTCCCAATATTAACAGACCCAACTGGGAGGATCCGCCTTTCCTTATCTGGGATTACGTTGAAGATAAGAGAGGTCCTTACGTTCTTTCAACGAGTGGTCGTAAGATATTCACAGCGTTTCTTACCGCGTTTAACGATATGCTTACAGAGCAGGGCTGGCGCGATATTTCTATCGTTCACATCAGTGACGAGCCGAAGGAGCTTTGCGCATCTGACTACCGTATAATCTGCGGTATCGCACGTAAGTACCTGCCCGGAATTAAGCTTATGGATGCGGTTGAGATATTCTTCATACAGGACGCGCTTGATATTTACGTTCCGAAGGATAACTATTTCCAGATGAACAGAAACGACTTCGAGGATCTCCGCGACGACCGTAATGAGCTTTGGTACTACACCTGTAATATGCCCGGCGGTAAGTGGCTGAACAGATATATTGACTCTCCGCTTCTTAATTCGAGACTTATTCATTGGGGTAACTACCGCTTCAACCTTACAGGTTATCTCCACTGGGGCTTTAACCATATTGCTGAAGGTCAGGATCCCTTTGAACAGACGAGTGCAAACCCCGGACTTCCCGCAGGTGATACTCACCTTATTTACCCCTACAAGGATCAGGTTCTCCGTTCGCTTCGTTTCATGCAACAGAAGTGCGGCGTAGAGGATTACGAGATCTTAAGAGGTATCTCCCTTGTTGACAAAGCAAGTGCAGACAAGATCTGCCGTCACGTGATATATGCGTTCAACGAATACATCACTGACGTAGAAGAATTTGACGGAATACAGGCAGAGATCGTAAAGATCTACGACGAAATGTAAATATTAAAAGCCCTCGGCTCAGCCGAGGGCTTTTAACAATATATGTATAAATTTTATTATAGTCTATTGACAAAAGTCGGCAAAACTGTTAAAATTTCGGTAACCGGGTTAATACGGTTATTCACATTATTACCAATTAGGAGTGTGTATTATGAATTACGGAATTTTTAGTCAGAACATGTGGCTTTTCCCGGACACAAACGCTAATGACGGCAAGAAGAACGCATCACTTACGCTTTTGAAGAAGCAGACGGGTGCAATTCAGATCGTTATCAACGACATACCTGTCGGTCAGCCGATCTCTGTTACTACCGAAGGACTCGACGGTGTATCCGTTACGGCGTACAGAGAAAAGGAGGTATGCGTAAACAGAAACGCAAACGATCTTCATAACGGACCGCTTACGACGGACGACTGGGAAATCGCATCGCGTCACTCTGTACGTAAAGCTCCCTACAGAACCTACGATCCCCTTGTTCCTATAGATGGCCTTTCTTCAGAGAATGCTCAGGAAGCTTATTACGTAACCTTCTGTCCTGACGAGACCGCATTTAGCGGCAACAAGGAAGGCACTGTTACATTTACCATTGGCGATCAGTCAGTTTCCTTCAATGTTGAAATGTATATCGGTAAGAAGTGTGTTCCCGAGCAGACCCTTAACGTTACAAACTGGTTCAGCTATCAGAACATGGCAACTCATCACGGACTTGAATACAACTCTGATGAGCATATTGCTATGGCAGGAAAGTACTTTGACCTTCTCAAGGAGAGCCATAGTAACGTTTTGTGGGTGACCTTTGACGGAATGACTGCAAAGTACGTTGACGGAAAGCTGAAATTCGACTTTACGGAGCAGATCAAGCGCGCAAAGCTTGCCCTTGAACACGGTGCTAAGACCCTCGAATGGGCGCCTATCGTAGGCAGACCCAACTGGGAGGATCCGCCATTCCATATTTGGGATTACGGCACTGATACTCATCACGTTTACGTTCTCTCGACAGGTGGGCGCAAGATTTTCACCGCATTCCTTACTCAGTTTAACGATATGCTTACCGAGCAGGGCTGGCGTGATATTTCGATTTTCCACATTAGTGACGAGCCGAAGGAGCTTTGCGCATCTGATTTCCGCATAATCTGCGGTATCGCACGTAAGTATCTGCCGGGAATCAAGCTTATCGATGCTATTGAGATATTCTTCCTTCAGGATGCACTTGATATTTACGTTCCAAAGGATCACTACTATCAGATGAATAAAAACGACTTTGAGGATCTTCGCGACGACCGTAACGAGCTTTGGTTCTACACCTGTAATATGCCCGGCGGTAAGTGGCTTAACAGATATATCGACTCGCCGCTTCTTAACTCACGTCTTATTCATTGGGGTAACTTCCGTTTCAACCTTACAGGATTCCTCCATTGGGGCTTCAATCACATCGCGGAAGGTCAGGATCCCTTTGAGGAGACGAGTGCCAACGCAGGACTTCCTGCCGGTGATACTCATATTGTTTATCCCTATAAGGATCAGGTTCTTTGGTCACTTCGTCTCATGCAGCAGAAGTGCGGCGTAGAGGATTATGAAATTCTCAGAGGAATTTCTCTTGTCGATAAAGAAAGAGCAGACAGAATCTGCCGTAAAGTGATCTATGCGTTTAACGAGTACGTTACCGACGTTGAAGAATTCGACAGAATACAGGCAGAGATCGTAAAGATCTACGACGAAATCTAACAGCAAAAGCCCTCGGCTCAGCCGAGGGCTTTACTGTCCTCTCTTACCATTGTCTAAAAAGTGAAAAAAATACCATCAAATTTTACGATTGTACCTTGACATCGGATACGCAAACTGTTAAACTTTACTTGACCGGCTCAAACGGTTATTCATACTTTTTAAGGAGCATGTATTATGAATTACGGAATTTTTAGTCAGAACATGTGGCTCTTCCCGGACACAAACGCTAATGACGGTAAGAAGAACGCATCCCTTACGCTTCTGAAGAAGCAGACGGGCGCAATTCAGATCGTTATCAACGACATCCCCGTCGGTCAGCCGATCTCTGTTACTACCGAAGGACTCGACGGTGTATCCGTTACGGCGTACAGAGAAAAGGAGGTCTGCGTAAACAGAAACGCAAACGATCTTCATAACGGACCGCTTACAACTGATGATTGGGAGATCGCATCCCGTTACGCTGTTCGAAAAGCGCCCTACAGAACCTACGATCCGCTTCTTCCTATCGAGGGTCTCGTTTCCGAAAAAGCCCAGGAGGCATACTATGTAACCTTCTGCCCCGATGAGACTGCTGTTAGCGGTAACCGTGAAGGCACAGTTACTTTCACTATCGGTGAGCAGTCTGTTTCCTTTACAGTTGCGCTTTATATAGGTAAAAAGTGCGTTCCCGAGCAGACGCTGAACGTAACTAACTGGTTCAGCTATGACAATATGGCAAAGCATCACGGTCTTGTTCACAACTCGGACGAGCATATTGCTATGGCGAAAAAGTATTATTCGCTTCTACAGGAGAGCCACAGTAACGTTATGTGGGTCACCTTCCATGGAATGACTGCAAAGTATGTTGACGGAAAGCTGAAATTCGACTTTACTGAGCAGATCAAGCGTGCGAAGCTTGCCCTTGAGCACGGCGCAAAAACTATTGAATGGCAGCCCATTATAAATAGACCGACTTGGGAGGATCCGCCTTTCCAGGTTCGTAACTACGGTACCGATGACAGCCGCATCTACGTTCTCTCAACTCACGGACGCAAGATCTATACTACGTTCCTGACTCAGTTTAACGATATGCTTACCGAACAGGGTTGGCGTGATATTTCGATTTTCCACGTCAGCGACGAGCCGAAGGAGCTTTGTGCATCCGATTTCCGTATTCTCTGCGGTATCGTACGTAAGTATCTGCCGGGAATCAAGCTTATCGACGCTATCGAGATATTCTTCCTTCAGGATGCTCTTGATATCTACGTTCCGAAGGATAACTATTTCCAGATGAACAGAAACGACTTCGAGGCTCTCCGCGACGATCGCAATGAGCTTTGGTACTATACCTGTAACATGCCCGGCGGTAAGTGGTTGAACAGATATATCGATTCGCCGCTTCTCAACTCGAGACTTATCCACTGGGGTAACTATCGCTTCAACCTTACAGGTTATCTCCACTGGGGCTTTAACCATATTGGCGCCAATCAGGATCCCTTTGAAGAGACAAGCGGCAACCCCGGGCTTCCTGCAGGCGATACCCATATTGTTTATCCCTATAAGGATCAGGTTCTCTGGTCGCTTCGTCTCATGCAGCAGAAGTGCGGTGTCGAGGATTACGAAATTCTCAGAGGAATCTGTCTTGTTGACAAAGCAAGAGCAGACAAGATATGCCGTCACGTGATATATGCGTTCAACGAATACATCACTGACGTAGAAGAATTCGACAGAATTCAGGCAGAGATCGTAAGGATCTACGACGAAATCTAACAGCAAAAGCCCTCGGCTCAGCCGAGGGCTTATTTTATATTTCAGCTATTACTTCGATTTCAACGAGTACGTTTTTCGGAAGCGCTTTAACAGCAACGCAGGAGCGCGCGGGCTTGTTAACGAAGTACTTGGCATAGACCTCGTTAAATGCTGCGAAATCCGCCATATCGGCTAGGAAGCAGGTAGTTTTCACAACGCGCAAAAGGGAAGTGCCCGCCGCTTCAAGGACAGCGGAAAGATTTTGGCAGACCTGCTCCGTCTGCTCGCTTATCGTCACTGCTTCAACGTTTCCTGTGTCAGGGTCTATCGGAATCTGTCCGGAGGTGTAAACGATGTTTCCGACCTTGATCGCCTGTGAATAGGGACCAATTGCTTCAGGTGCTTTTTTAGTATATACGATTTCCATAGCTATCTCCTAAGTTAAAAATAAAAGGAACGGCAGGCCGTTCCTTTACGATCTGGTCGGAGTGAGGTGATTCGAACACCCGACCTCTCGGTCCCGAACCGTAAAAGCCTTGTAAAATAAGGGCTTTCGGGTGATTTTAGTGCTTTTGTATCGGAAATCGGTGCTTTCCAAGGCTACCCAACACACTGCGCCCACGTAGTCCGAAGCTGTAGATGGTCAAAGGTGTTGTCAAGCCACAATCCGAGTCACAAAACCAAACCGCGATTATAGCAAACTCATACCGTCAGGTGACTAAACGGTTCACTCCGTGTAGAGTTTTTTCTTCTGCCGTTAGTATATCATGCTTCAGGAAAACTGTCAACCCCTAACCTTCAACACGCAAAAATTGAGGTGCTGTAGTCAAAGAAAACGCCGACAAAAAAAGTTTGATTAATTTTCGAAAAAGCGCTGGACTTCATCTCTCTTCTGTTGTATGTTGTTGTGCTAACAGGTGGTGCAGACAGACGAAGAATAACAAAATAGCAAATCAGGCATCGGTGAAATATCCGATGCCATCTTGTTTGGCGAATATCAATGTAAAAGAAAAGAAACGCCTTGAATTATTCACAGTTTTGTGATATAATGAAATAAATATGTAAGCAGTACAATGAGAGGAGGACCTGTATATGAATATTCTACATATGAAATACGCGGTCGAGGTTGCAAGACTTGGATCGCTGAATAAAGCAGCGGAAACGCTTATGATCGCGCAACCGAATATCAGCCGATCTATCAAAGAGCTTGAAGCTGATCTTGGTATTACGATTTTTCAACGAAGCGCAAAAGGAATGGTTTTGACTCCCGATGGTGAGGAGTTTATGGACTATGC
>JAGASS010000057.1 GCA_017621655.1 Clostridia bacterium
ACGTCCCTGAACCCATTTATGGGTAGCAAGTATCCAATGCATGGCTGGCAGGCCAATCTGAAGCGCACTGGTGCGCAGCCAGTAGTATTAGGGCTACGCCCGAAAATGAAATACCCCCCGCTATGCGGGGGGATGTTTATTATCAATGATTAGAATATCACGAGAGACTTTATATCTTTTTCCTGACGGATGCGCTCGAAAGCTTCGGGTGCTTCGTCGAGGGTGCAGGTATGAGTGAGGAGAATTTCGTGAGGCAGCTTGTTTTCTGCGAGCAGCTTGCAGGTCTCGTCTATCGTGACGTGCACGGCGGGATCTATCAGCTGGCATCTGAAATTTATGGGACAACGTCTGATATCAAAGGAGTAGGGCTGCTTCGGAACGGCAAATACCGCAAGAAGTCCGTCATTCTTGAGATACGGAAGTCCCTTTTCAAGAGCTCTCCAGTTTCCGCAGCATTCGAAGACTATGTCTGCTCCGCCGCTTGCGATAATGGCGTCTCTTGCTTCGTCAAGGTCGATATACGTCTCGTCAGCGCCCAAGCTTCTCGCAATTTCAAGCTTATCCTCGAGGATTCCGAGCGTGATGACCTTCTTTGCGCCGTAGACCTTTGCAAACATGGTAAAGGAGAATCCAACGACGCCCGTTCCGATAACGACGACGGTTTTTCCCGTTAGGTCACCGACCTGCTTTATCGCGCTTGATGCTTCGGCGAGAGGGAAGGCGAGAGCCGCCTTTTCAATAGGAAGATCGTTTGATATTTTGTAGTTTGCCTTGTATCTGTTGCGGTATTTATTCGCCTCATCGGGCACGCCGTTATCTGCAATATATGCGTCAAGGTCACCCGATATGCCGTACTTTGCAAAGCCGCCCCAGGTAGAATAGTACTTTCCGTCATAGCCGTTTACTATTGCGTTTGAGCAGATAACTCGGTCACCGAGCTTGTACTTTTTAACCTTTTTGCCGACCTTGATTACGTGACCGAAGCATTCGTGACCGATAACGACAGGGTAGTCGGGGGTATGGAACAGGTTGTCGATGATCATTCTGTCAGTCGTGTTACAGAAAACACAGCCCTCGTTTTCAACGAGCACTTCATAGTCGTCCGGTTCGGGGATCGCGATCTCAACTATCTCAAGCTTTCCCTTTTCGGTTGCGGCGAGCGCCTTTTGCATTTTCTCCATTTTTGATTACCTCCAATAATCAGGTGTTACGGTGATTATATCATATAATATTTTCAAAGTCAATGACCCAAAAAAGAAAAAGCGCTCCCCAAAAAGGGGAGCAGACCGAAATTATAAGCCGGGTTCTGTTGTCCTTGAGATGCTAAAACAAGGACCTGTACTCATCTATCTATTCCGTACGTTACCGCACGGCTCTAGCCGCCCCGAGACATCTGCCGAGCAGGCAGTGAAAGATCAGTCTCTAAGGGGAGTTGCTTCGGGTAGGGTTTACATTTGCTCAGCGTTACCGCGAGAGCCGGTGAGCTCTTACCTCGCCTTTCCATCCTTACCGCATAAGCGGCGGTTTATTTCTGTTGCACTTTCCCTGAAGTCGCCTTCGGCGGACGTTATCCGTTACCCATGCTCTGTGAAGCCCGGACTTTCCTCACGGTAATACCTTACGGCGCAATACCGCGCGAGTACATTTCTCGGTCACGATCAAATTATAACATAAACGAAGCGTATTTGTCAACTCGCGTTATTTGGGACAAATTTAATAAAAAAATTTTGAAAATTAATAGATTACTATTGCAAAAATAAGGAAAATACGCTATAATTATTATAACTAACAGAAAGGCAAACGGTTTTTATTCAATGGCAGTCAGACTTAATACCAAATATGTGTCCGATGTTGTCACCTCTGAGAAGCTCAGCGCTATCTCGGGCGAGGTCAACGCGGCGATCAAAACTCTCCGTACAGGAAGCGGCGCAGGAAACGATTTTATCGGCTGGGTCGACCTTCCCGTAAATTATGACAAAGAAGAATTTTCCCGCATAAAGATAGCGGCTGAGAAGATAAAGAAGTCCTGTGACGTATTTATCGCTATCGGTATCGGCGGCTCTTACCTCGGCGCAAGAGCAGCGATAGAGTTCTGCAAGAGCCCGTTCTATAACGCTCTTAAGAAGGACACTCCTGACGTTTATTTTGCAGGAAATAACATAAATTCCGCATATCTTAACGAGCTTCTTTCTATCTGCGAGGGCAAGGACGTTTGTATTAACGTTATCTCGAAGTCGGGTAAAACGACCGAGCCGGCTATCGCATTCCGCATCTTCCGCGAGCTTCTTGAAAAGAAGTACGGCGTGGAGGGAGCAAGAGAAAGAATCTTCGTTACGACCGATAAGGCAAGAGGTAAGATGAAGGAGCTTGCGACTGAAAAGGGTTACGAGAGCTTCGTAGTACCGGACGACGTCGGCGGCAGATATTCTGTTCTCACCGCGGTTGGACTTCTTCCTATCGCAGTTGCGGGAATCGACATCGACGCAATGATGCAAGGCGCTCAGGCGGCAAGAATCGACTTCTCCGAGCCGGATATGATGAAGAACGACTGCTACAAGTACGCAGCCGCAAGAAATATACTCTACCGTGAAGGTAAGAAGACCGAGATAATGGTAACTTACGATCCCGCGCTCGCAATGATGAACGAGTGGTGGAAGCAGCTTTACGGCGAGAGCGAGGGCAAGGACGGCGTCGGACTTTTCCCCGCGTCGGTAGTCTTCTCGACAGACCTTCACTCTCTCGGTCAGTATATTCAGCAGGGCGAAAGAACACTCTTTGAGACCGTTATCGACATCAAGAATGACGAAAGCCCCCTTATCATCCCCAACGACCCGCAGAACGTCGACGAAATGAATTTCGTTTCTGGCAAGACGATGCACGAGGTAAACCATAACGCGTTCCTCGCGACGGTTCTTTCCCATACCGACGGCGGAGTTCCCAATCTCGTTCTCGAGCTCGACGGCAGATCCGCCGCCGACTTCGGATATCTTGTATACTTCTTCGAGCTTGCATGTGCTGTTTCGGGTTACACTCTCGGTGTAAACCCCTTCGACCAGCCCGGCGTTGAAGGATACAAGAACAATATGTATGCCCTCCTCGGCAAGCCCGGCGCAGAGCACGATAAGCGCCGTGAAGAGCTTAAGGGCAGAATCAATTAATTTGTAATCTATTTTTGGAGGTAAACCACCATGCTTAAACTTATCGTAGGACTCAAGGGATCGGGCAAGACCAAGACCATCGTAGAGATGGCTAACACAAAGCTCGCTGAAACCAAAGGAGCTGTCGTATTCATCGAAAAGGGTACCAAGCTTATCCACGAAGTAAAGCATCAGGCAAAGCTTCTTGATACTGACGAATATCTTATCAATAACGCTGCTAAGCTTTACGGCTTCGTTGCCGGCAACTACGGCTCGAATTTCGACGTGTCCGATATATTCATAGATTCCGCACTTAAGATCTGCGGAAACGATATGGCTGAATTCTCCGCGTTCCTTGATAACGTCGTTGCTTTCACCGCAACTCACCCCGTTAACTTCGTTATCACCTCGTCGCTCGCGCTTGAGGATCTCCCCGAGAAGTATCACCAGTATCTTTAATGAATAAAATTCTGCCGTGTGATATCACACGGCAGTTTTTTCTCTCACTGTTTTTCTTCCCTTACATAGAATGTTGGTAGAGCATTTTGCTCGAGCATTTTGCTCTTATAACAAAAACCAAAATGGGAGGAAAAATCATGGCTGATAACAGATGCCCCTCCGGATACGGAAAGGAGACCGTCGTTATTGACGTAAACCGCGTTCTTGACAGCTGCAAGGATAAGGATTGCTTCTCTGACGTTAAGGTCTATCTTACCGATTTCGGACAGGATATTATAGACAGAGCCGGCGCGATCAGAGTAAAAAGCACGAAGATCGTCGGCGTAAACATTGATACCGAGCCCGTTCAGTTCAACAAGGGCTTTTACCAGATACTTATCCGCTTCTACGTTAAGCTCGTCTTTGAGGCGTGCGTCAACGTTGGAAGATCGGTTGAGTTTGAAGGAATCGCAGTATGCGATAAGAAGGTAATTCTTTACGGTAGCGAGGGTAACGTAAACATCTTTAAGAGCTGCCCGTCCTGCGAGTTCTGCGATCCCGCGCCCGAGGGAAGCGCGACTACGAATATGCCGACGGTGGTTCTTGAGACCGTCGATCCTATCGTTCTTTCGGTATGCAACGTCGATAAGCCCTGCTGCCGCCCCTGCTGCTCGATAGGCGAGATCCCCGAGAACGTTTGCGCGTTCGTTAACGGCTCGCTTTGCGACTGCGATAACGGTAAGCAGCTTTACGTTACGCTCGGCTTCTTCTCGATAGTTCGCATCGAGCGCCCCGGACAGTATCTTGTTCAGGCGACCGAGTACAGCGTCCCCGAGAAGACCTGTCCGCCTATCTGCGAGGAGGATCCCTGCTCGCTCTTTGAGAAGATGGCGTTCCCGATAAACGAGTTTTCGCCGCCCTCATACAGATGTTAAAATAAGACGGTAAAAGGGAAGCCCTTACGGGCTTCCCAAGGAAAAATATGGCTGAAAAAATAATCGGCTCGCTAAACGAGCATACACTGCACCTTGCGCTGAAAAAGTACATAGAGCCGAATCCCGCGTTCCATGAGGTGGAATACGGGCCTTTTGTCGCGGACGTGAAGCGAGGAAGCTGTATATGTGAAATTGAAACGACGTCGTTTACGAGAATGAAAAAGAAGCTCGACTTTTTTCTCAACGAGAACGAGGTGACCGTCGTTTACCCGATAGCGGTAAAAAGATGGGTAGTGTTCGTCGATCCGAAAACGGGTGAAACGTCGGAGCGTCGGCGCTCGCCGGTAAAGGGCAGACCGTCTGACGTTTGCGAGGAGCTTTTTAAGATAAGGGAATATATCGGTCACCCTAATTTCGCTCTGAAGCTCGTTTTTATCGAGGAGCTGAATTATAAAAGGCGTAAGGGTAAGCGTTCGTCTGTTCGCGAGGACAGAATACCGCTGTTGTTCGTTTCGGAAATGAATATCGTAGATAATGAAGACTACGCAATGCTTGTCGATAAGATTCCCGACGGTGAATTTACCGCAAAGGAATTTGATAAGCTGAATAAGCTCGGAAGCATGGGCGCTTGGTCAATTCTGCAGATACTTATCTGCGCAAAGGTCGTCGAAAAGGTCGGCAAGAAGGGAAACGCCTTCATTTACAGAAAGCTAAATTAACCTTTTCAGCATCAGCTTTACGGCATTGTTGTCGGGCGTGACAGCGAGGATAACGTAACGCGAGCGAACGAATACCGTCGGCTCGTAGACAAGAAAGCTCTCTTCCGTCTTGTTGTGATAACGTATCATGTCTGCGCGCTTGCGGAGAAGCTTCGCTATCTCTTCGGTGTCGGACGACGAGCGCACGCGAATGACGTGAAGCTCAAACGGCTCTCGGCTGTCGGATAGAATTATTCGGAAATCCTCTATCAGCTCCCATTCGGGGAGCTTTTCTTTTTCACCCGTGTATAAAAAGGTGAAATCCTCGGGTGAAATGTAGCCGTATTCACCCTCAACTCCGTTTTTGACGTACTGCGACGACGGCGGAACGTCGTATAGCTCGAGAAGTCGATGCGCAAGTGTGTCGGTGCTCGGCGCGCCTCGGCAGGACGATAGGAAAATCGAGCAAAGAAGAACGAGAAGTGTGGTTTTTTTCATAAATAACTCCGAATATCTTTGTAATACCTTCTATTTTATTCGCTTTGGAGGCGCGATAGACGGTCTCTTTACAAAAAATTCATAATTATTATTGGTAATCCTCTTGCAAAAACGAAAATAATATGTTATAATGCTTTGGTACAGGGGCATAGCTCAGTTGGTAGAGCACTGGTCTCCAAAACCAGGTGTCGAGAGTTCGAGCCTTTCTACCCCTGCCAGAAAAAGCACTTGCTTTCGCAAGTGCTTTTTCTACCCCTGCCAGAAAAAGCACTTGCTTTCGCAAGTGCTTTTTCATTTATCATTTTACTAGCTCGTATATCTCGACTTCCCAAGGGAGAAGGTCTCTTAACGAATCAAGAGAGGGATCGGTGTCTTTTTTGTTCGTGAGCTTTCTTGTCCACGCGCAATCCATTATTTCTTTCGGAATATCGAATTTAACCGTCTTTCCCGAATAGTTGGCAACAACGAGCAGTGTCTGAGACGCGCAGGCGCGCGAGTACATAATTATCTCCTCGTGTCCGTCAAGATAGAACGTCAGGTCACCATCAATGATCGCAGGATTCTCGCGGCGCATCTTTATTAGCTCCTTATAAAACGCGAAGATCGAATCATCGCTCGCTCTGTCGGCTTCGAGATTTATCTCTTTGTATTTCGGATTTACCTTTATCCACGGCTTGCCGATAGAAAATCCCGCATTTTCGGTCGCGTCCCACTGATATGGCGTGCGCGCGTTGTCGCGGCTTCTCGGCGCGAGCGTGTCTATTGCTTCCTTAGGCGAAACGCCCGAGGCGATCATTGCGTTATAATCGCCGACGGTATAGCAGCAGTTATAATCCTCGATGGAATCATACTTGACGTTTACCATTCCGATCTCTTCGCCTTGATAGATAAACGGCGTTCCGGGGGTTGTATGAATGAATGCCGCAAGAAGCTTTGCGGAGTCGGCTCTGAATTCGTCGCTGTCGCAACCGTAGCAGGAGACCTGACGCGCGCTGTCGTGATTTGAAAGGTACTGAACCGCCCAACCGTTATTCTTTATAACGCCTGCCCATTCGCTCTGAATCTTTCTGAAATGATCGGCGGAGATCGAATAGGTCCTTCTGCTCGAAAGCTCAAAGTGGTATACCATATCAAGCTCTTCGCGCGAAGCAGAAACGTAATCGAGCGCGTTCTTGTGCGAAACTCCTGCACCTTCGCCGACGGTCATACATTCTCTCGGTCCGAACACCTCGGTATAAAGCTCGTGCAAAATCTCGTGTATTCCCTCAACGTTGGTACACATAGTCGTATCAACTATGAATCCGTTTCTGTCAAGCAGAGGATCGGGTTCTTTTTTTGTGTCGGGGAAGCCCTCGGGCTTCTTGAGGCGAGTGAAAATATCAAGTCGGAAGCCGTCTACGCCGAGGTCTATCCAGAAATTCAGCATATCGTAGATCTCGCGGCGCAGCGGCTCGTATTCCCAGTTAAGGTCGGGCATTTTTATCGAATACTGATGCAGGTAATATTCGCCAGTCGTTTCATCAAATTCCCACGCTGAGCCGTTGCCCTCGCGGAAATAGCTTCCCCAGTTATTCGGCTCGGAGCCGTCTTCCTTCGGCGGCTGCCAGATATAATAATTTCTGTAATGATTGTCCTTCGACTTTCTTGATTCCTTAAACCACTCACACTCGTCGGACGAATGATTGAGAACCATATCCATTATTACACGAATGCCCATTCCGTGAGCCATATCGAGCAGCTCCTTGAAGTCGTCGAGCGTACCGTAGGCAGGGTCAATGTTTCTGTAATCGGCAACGTCGTATCCGTTGTCGACCTGAGGGGAGGTGTATATGGGGGTAAACCAAATGCAGTTTACTCCGAGGTCGCGGAGGACGTGAAGCTTTGACATAACTCCGCGAAGGTCGCCGATGCCGTCTCCGTCGGAATCGCAAAAGCTTTTGCAGTAGATCTCATATACTACCGCCTCTTGCCACCATTTTCTATCCATTTTATAGCCCCTTTCAAAAAACAAATTATCTCTTACCAAGCGAGCGCTTTAACAAGGAACTGCCCTGTATGCGAGCCATCGACCTTCGATACCTGCTCGGGCGTACCGCAGGCGATGACTGTTCCGCCGCCCTCGCCACCCTCGGGACCCATATCTATGATATAGTCCGCGGTCTTTATGAGGTCGAGGTTATGCTCGATGACGATCACGGAATTGCCCTGATCGGTAAGACGCTGAAGGATCTGTATCAGCTTATCAACGTCGGCGGTATGAAGTCCCGTCGTCGGTTCGTCCAAAATATAGCAGGTCTTGCCCGTGCTTCTCTTCGCAAGCTCGGTTGCAAGCTTGACTCTCTGCGCTTCACCGCCCGAGAGCGTAGTCGACGACTGACCGATCTTTATATAGCCAAGCCCAACGTCGTAAAGCGTCTGAAGCTTTCTCTTGAGTCGGGGCAGATTTTCAAAGAAGTGAAGCCCCTCCTCAACGGTCATTTCAAGAACGTCGGAAATATTCTTGCCTTTGTATCTTACTTCAAGCGTATCGCGGTTGTAACGCTTGCCGCGGCAGACGTCACAGGTGACGTAAACGTCGGGCAGGAAGTGCATTTCTATCTTCTTAACGCCGTCGCCCTCGCAGTTTTCACAGCGTCCGCCCTTGACGTTAAAGGAGAAGCGTCCCGACTTATAGCCGCGCATTTTTGCGTCGTTTGTTGACGCGAAAAGCTCGCGGATGTCGTTAAATAGACCTGTGTAGGTCGCAGGGTTTGAACGCGGAGTTCTGCCTATCGGGCTTTGGTCGATAGCTATTACCTTATCGAGATTGTCAACTCCCTCAACTCGCTCGTGCTTGCCTGCACGGATGAGCGCGCGGTTTAGCTTCTTTGCAAGAACGGGGTAGAGTATCGAATTTATGAGCGACGATTTTCCCGAGCCCGATACGCCCGTTACGCAAACGAGCATTCCGAGAGGGATCGCAACGTCGATGTGTTTAAGATTATTCTGATGTGCGCCGATTATCTGTAGGAACGAGCCGTTGCCCTCGCGGCGCTTTTCGGGAACCTTTATCTTTTTTCTGCCGCTTAGATAATCGCCGGTGATGGAATCCTTGTTTTCCATTATCTCCTTCGGTGTGCCTGCTGCAACTACGGTTCCGCCGTGAACGCCTGCGCGAGGACCGATGTCGACGATATAATCGGCTTCCATCATCGTCTCCTCGTCGTGCTCGACGACGATAACGGTGTTTCCGACGTCGCGGAGCGATTTGAGCGCTTCGATCAGCTTGTGATTGTCGCGCTGATGGAGACCTATACTCGGTTCGTCGAGTATATAGAGGACTCCCATAAGGGACGAACCGATCTGTGTCGCAAGACGGATTCTCTGCGCCTCACCGCCCGAAAGCGAGCCGGAACGGCGCGTCAGAGTAAGATAATTAAGACCGACGTTTTTGAGGAACGAAAGGCGCGCCTTAAGCTCCTTAACGATGTCCTTCGCGATCTTTTCCTCGGTCGGAGTGAGGTTGAGAGCGTTTACAAAATCAAGCGCATGATCGACCGACATCGAGCAGAAATCGTCGATGTTCTTGTTACCAACGGTGACTGCGAGAATATAATCCTTGAGGCGTTTTCCCTGACATTCGGGGCAGGGAATCACCTCAAAGAAATCGTCGTAATAATCGTTTTGACCCATGGCGGAGCGCTGTTCGATGATGTTCAGCACGCCGTCAAAGCGCACCGACTGACGCACCTTTCGCTTGTCAAAGGAGCGCTCAATATCATAAACCTCGTCGCCCGTGCCGTGAAGAAGCGCGTCGAGCGCCTTTTTTGAATAATCCTTGATCGGCGTTGTAAGCGTGAAGCCATATTTTTTGCCGACTGCCTCATAAAGGGGCGACATCCAGGTGCTTTCCTCGATGCTCTTGAAGCCGTTTACGTTTATCGCGCCGTCGGCGATGGAAAGCTCGTCGTCGGGAATGACAAGCTCTGCCGACACCGTACGAAGCTCACCGATACCCGCGCATCTGTCGCAGGCGCCAAGGGGATTGTTGAACGAGAACATACGGGGCGAAAGCTCAGGCATGCTGAAGCCATGCTCCTCGCAGGCATAGTTCTGCGAATAGGTGCGCTCGCTTTCGCTTCCGTCGGGGTTTATGATAGAAACTATCATGTTTCCTTTTGCGAGATTCAGCGCGTTTTCCGCCGAATCGGTAAGACGCATATCGATGCCGTCCTTCATAACGAGACGGTCGATAACTACGTCGATGGTATGCTTGATGTTCTTTTCAAGCTCGGGAGTTTCATTTATATCGTATGTCTTGCCGTCGATACGAACGCGGACGTATCCGCTTTTTTTCGCTTCCTCAAGCACCTTTTCGTGCATGCCCTTTTTGCTTCTTACAACGGGGGCGAGGATCAAAAATTTAGTTCCAAGCGGTATCGTCTTAAGATCGTCGAGGATCTGGTCGATGCTCTGCTGACGGATCTCTTTGCCGCAAACAGGGCAGTGCGGTATACCTATTCTTGCGTACATAAGACGCAGGTAGTCGTATATTTCGGTTACTGTTCCGACGGTCGAACGCGGATTCTTTGACGTCGTTTTCTGATCTATAGAAATTGCGGGGGAAAGTCCCTCGATAAGATCGACGTCGGGCTTGTCCATCTGGCCGAGGAACATTCTCGCATAAGAGGAGAGCGACTCGACAAAGCGTCTGTGTCCCTCTGCATAGAGAGTATCAAACGCGAGCGACGATTTTCCCGAGCCGGAAAGCCCCGTGAATACCACGAGCTTGTCACGCGGGATCGTGACGTCAATATTTTTAAGGTTGTGGACTCTTGCGCCCTTGACTGTGATTTTGGGGTAAGACATTAACTTTATCCTTTTATTTTAATCTTAAAGATGCAATTTTATCACGCAGATAAGCGGCACGCTCGAAGTCGAGGATCTTTGCTGCGTCCTTCATCTGCTTCGTAAGCTCCTCGGCAAGCTTTGCCTTTTCGTCGCGCGAAAGCTTCTTTGCTTCCTTTTTTTCGAGCTTGTCCTGCTTGGAGGGCGAAACGCCTATCTCGATAAGCTCGCGAACGTCCTTGACTATCGTCTTCGGAATTATACCGTGCTCTTCGTTGTACGCCATCTGTATCTTGCGGCGGCGGTTGGTCTCGTCGAGCGTCGCCTTGATGGACTTCGTTATAACGTCAGCGTAGAATATGACCTTGCCCTCTGCGTTTCGCGCGGCACGTCCGACTGTCTGGATAAGTGACGTTTCGGAACGCAATAGACCTTCCTTGTCGGCATCAAGAATTGCGACAAGTGAAACCTCAGGAATATCAAGTCCCTCACGGAGCAGATTTATTCCGACGAGAACGTCGAACACTCCGAGACGCAGATCGCGGATTATCTCCATACGCTCGATCGTCTCAACGTTATGGTGTATATATTTGACCTTTATAAGGTTCATTTCAAGATATTCGGTCAGGTCCTCCGCCATTTTCGTTGTCAGAGTAGTAACGAGTACGCGCTCGCCTCTTTCGGCGCGGATGCGTATCTCGCCCATAAGGTCGTCGACCTGTCCCTCTATCGGCCTTATCTCGATCTCGGGGTCGACAAGTCCCGTCGGGCGGATAAGCTGCTCGGCAACCTGAACGGAATGCTCCTTTTCGTATGCCGAGGGGGTTGCGCTGACGTAAATTACCTGATTTATCTTGCTTTCAAATTCCTCAAAGAAAAGAGGACGGTTATCGAATGCCGACGGCAGACGGAAGCCGAAGTTTACGAGGTTCGTCTTTCTCGCCTTGTCACCGCCACTCATTCCCTTTACCTGCGGAAGCGTAACGTGCGACTCGTCGACGAAAAGAAGAAAATCCTTCGGGAAATAGTCCATCAGGGTATAAGGGGTAGTTCCCGGTTCGCGTCCCGAGAAAACTCTCGAATAGTTTTCAACGCCCGAGCAATATCCGAGCTCGCGTATCATTTCCATATCGTAACGCGTGCGTTCTTCGATTCGCTGCGCTTCTATCAGCTTGTTTTGGCTCTTGAAATACTCGATGCGCTCTTCAAGCTCGGCTTCGATCTCATTAAGCGCTTTTTCGCGCTTGTCGTCGGTAGTTGCGTAGTGAGTAGCCGGGAAGACCGATGCGTAACGCAGGTCGCGCAGGATCTCGCCCGTGAGGTAATTTACCTCAGTCAGACGGTCGATCTCGTCGCCGAAAAATTCGACGCGCAGTACCGTGCTGTCGGACGACGGCGGGAATATCTCAACAACGTCTCCGCGCACGCGAAAGCGGTTACGCTCAAAGCCGACGTCGTTTCGGTCGTAATTTATAGAAACGAGACGCTTGAGTAGCTCGTCGCGCTCCATAAGCATTCCGGGACGGAGCGAGATCATAAGATCGGTGTAATCCTCGGGGTCGCCGAGGGAGTATATGCAGGAAACAGACGAGACGATTATAACGTCGCGTCGTTCAAAGAGAGCCGATGTCGCACTATGACGGAGCTTGTCTATCTCGTCGTTTATGAGCGCGTCCTTTTCGATATAAATATCCTTGCCCGGAATGTACGCTTCGGGCTGAAAATAATCGTAATAGGATACGAAATACTCGACCGCGTTATTCGGGAAGAACTCACGGAACTCCGAACAAAGCTGCGCGGCGAGAGTTTTATTGTGTGCAAGGATAAGGGTCGGGCGGTTTACCTTTGCGATGATGTTTGCCATCGTGAAGGTCTTACCCGATCCGGTGACACCGAGAAGCGTCTGATCGCGGTAGCCCTTATTTATTCCGTCGACAAGCTTGTCTATCGCCTGCGGCTGATCGCCCGTCGGCTGAAATTTCGATACCAATTCAAAATGATCCATCGGTGTCATCTCCTTTCATAAGATTTGTTTGTTAAAGGTTATTTTCTGTGTTCCTCGATCTTTGCCGCAAGGTATCTGCCGACCTTGCACTGGAGCGTCTCCGCATCAAGCGAAAGCTCCTTCGGAAACTTGTTTGCAAAGTCCGACTCGAAGGTGAAGTCGCCATCGTAGCCGATCTCGCCGAGCGCCTCGGCAACCTCTGTCCAGTTGATCTTCAGCGTGTAGGGAAGAGTGTGATTATCTTCCTTGAAATTTGTATCGTGAACGTGGAGACAGTAGATATGCTCCTTGCCCATCTGACGTATGAAGTCGGGAATGCTCGTTCCGACAAGGGAAACGTGACCGATGTCGAGACATCCGACAAGATAGGGGCTGTTTACTGCGTCAATATACTTGTTAAACTCCCAAGCACGCGAACAGGTGCTGTCGGTTATCGCTTCGGCAGAGCTGTTCCACTGCCACATATTCTCAGTCGCGACCTTGATGCCGAACTTTTCGGCGTAAGGCATAAGACGGTTATAGAACTCGACATTCATATGGAAAAGCTCGTCAACGTGCTCCTGATAGCAGAGATGCTGCTTCGGGTGAACAACGATGACGTGCGCGCCGAGGTAAGCGGCGAACTCCATTGATCTTACTATATCGTTAAAGATCTTTTCGTCCTTTTCGGGATCTCCGACGCTTGACGGGAACGGCGCGTGCGCCTGGTTGCAGGTAATTCCGCATTCCTCGGAAAGCGCTTTTATCTCCTTTGCGTAGTCCATATAGGAATCGGTAAAGAAGGGGTTGTCTTGTTTTATTGAGCAGAAAGAAAAGTCGTAAGCGTCAAATCCGGCTTCTGCGATAATACGGATAGCGCCATCTACGCCGTGCTTGCCGAGCAGGTCCCATGTTGTTGTCGAAACGATCATAACATTGTCTCCTTATAAGAAAAATCTATACCTGAATTGTATCACATTCGGGTCAAAAATGGAAGATATTATATAATTATTTCTGAAGAGATTTTTTGAGTTCCTCGGCGTTTTTGGTCATAAGAGAAATATAGGTCTCACCGTTTTTCTTATCCTGCTTCGTGATATTTGCGCAGGAGTGGAGAACCGCCTTTTTTGCGCCCGTCTCCGAGCAGATCGTATCAGCAAGTGCGCCGTTGCTCATTTCGGTCACGAAAACGGTTTTTATTCCGTTTTCCTTTACTGTATTTATCAGCTCAACGACGGTCGAAGCCGACGGTTCGGTCATATCCGAGCAGCCGGGATATGCGGAAAGATATTCTATACCGTAGTCACAAAACAGATGCGTGAAAGGGAAGCGGTCGCCGAATATAACGGTCTTGCCCTCGGATAGCTCACCGACCTCCTTAAAGGCGGTGTCGAGCTTTTCAAGCTCGGATAGATATTCGGTCAGGTTTGCGGAAATATATTTCTCTTCCTCGGGGAAAAGCGAAATAAGCGTTTGTGCTATTTCTTTTACCATTAGAATAGCGTTTTTGGGGGAAGTCCAGAAATGCTCGTCGTTGTGACTGTGACCGTCGTGACTGTGCTCATCTTCTGCGAAAAGATGGACAAGCGAAAGCTGTTCAACGTTTTTCATGTCGCTGCCCGACATTAGCTCCATTACCCATTTTTCGTCTGCTCCGCCTATCGAGATAAAGAGGTCACAGCTTTTGATTTTTGCGATCTCCTTAAGAGACGGGTCGTAGGAATGGCTGTCCTGCCCCGGCTTAAGAAGAAGCGTCACGTTTCCTTTTTCGCCGATAAGCTCGCGCGCAAAATCGTAGAGAGGGAAGCAGGTAGTGATAACGGATATGCCGTCACCGTTTTGCACGGGAGAGCAGGCGAAAAGGGAAAGGAGTGATGATACTATAATGATTAACGAGATAAGTTTTTTCATATTTGTCCGCCTTATTGAGAAATTTAAGAGGTTTTGTTTTGTAGGGGGCGACGTCCTCGACGCCCCGTTTTGTGGGTTGTGAATCTTGTTTAATAAAGGTAGAAACGTTTTTTCAATAGAGTGTTTCGTGCTTTGAAAAGATAAACATCGTATTGCGGGGCGTCGAGGACGTCGCCCCCTACGACCAAGTGGCAAATTATCTGTTAATGGATAATATTTTTGGACGGAATTGAGCTTATATCCAAGTATAAATCTTTTTCCTTTTCCCGTCAAGAAGATATGATAACAATTCTCAAATTGGAAAGGAAAATTCACGGATTATTAATTATTTTCTGCGCGTATATTATTGACAATAATTTACTTCGGTATTATAATGTTAGGGTGCTAACAAAAATGTTCGAAAACTAACAAACGGGAGGTGCGTTTTTTGAATAAAGACGCTCACGTTGGCTTGACGGTCAGGTGTCTGCACCATAAGATCGGCAGGGAGATCGCGAGTATTTCGGGAAAGCAGTTCGGTGAGTCGACAACGCCGGTGCAGAGCTGGATAGTCCATTACCTTTACGATAACAGAGACAAGGATATTTTCCAAAAGGACCTTGAGGCGCGTTTTTCGGTGCGCCGTTCTACGATGACCTCGATCCTTCAGCTTATGGAAAAGAACGGTCTTATCGTCAAGGAAGAGGTTCCGACCGATAAACGCCTAAAAAAGTTGATACTCACGCCGCTTGCGGTTGAAAAGCAAAAGAATATGGCTCTGTGCATAGACGAGCTTGACAAGAAGATCAAAAGCGGTATAAGCGAGGAAGAGCTTAACGCATTCTTCGCGGTTGCCGAAAAGATCAGCGCAAATCTCGATTCCTGAGGGTGAAAAATGAAAAGCTTTGTAAGACTATTAAAATGTGTAAGGGAGTTTAAGCTCCCTGCGATACTGACGCTCATTTTCATAATGGGCGAGGCGGTTATCGAGGTATTTATTCCCGCGATAACGAAGGACCTTATTAATGAAATAGAGCGCGGCGGCGCAGATATGAACGATATACTCAAGCACGGACTTACTCTCGTGCTTATGGCTATGCTGTCGCTTCTCTGCGGCGGAATCGCGGCTGTGACCTGTGCCAAGGCATCAGCGGGCTTCTCGCGCAATATTCGCCACGATATGTTCAATAAGATCCAGGATTTCTCCTTTGAGAATATAGACAAATTCTCATCTTCGTCTCTCGTTACGAGAATGACGACCGACGTAAGCTATGCGCAGATGTCGTTTATGATGCTTATCAGAATCGCTATCCGCGCCCCTATGCTTCTTATATTCTCGATAATTATGGCGTTCAGAGAGGGTAAGGATCTTGCGATGACCTTCGTCGTCGTAATTCCTGTCCTCGCGTTCGGACTCTTTATGGTAGCGCGTCACGCGATGCCTGCTTTCCGCCGTGTTTTCAAGAAGTACGATCGTCTTAACGAGTCTATCGAGGAAAACGTGCGCGGAATGAGAGTCGTTAAGGGCTTTTCGCGTCAGGAGTACGAAAAGGAAAAGTTCAACCGTGCAGCCGAGGACATCTGCCGCGACTTTACGAAGGCAGAGAGGATCGTTGCGCTCAATACTCCGATAATGCAGCTTTGTATGCATTTCAACCTCATCTTCATACTTCTTATCGGCTCAAAGATCATTATATCCAGTGGCGGAACCTCGCTTGGAATCGGATCGATCTCGATGATGCTCACATACGGTATGCAGGTACTTATGCAGCTTATGATGCTCTCCTCGATATTCGTTATGCTTACGATCTCGGGAGAGTCGATACGCCGTATAGGTGAGGTGCTTGAAGAAAAGCCGAAGCTTGAAAGCCCCGCTTCCCCCGTTACCGAGGTAAAGGACGGCTCTATCGTATTCGATAACGTCTCCTTCAAATATTCGGCGACGGCAGAGAGATTCGCGCTTGAAAACATCAACCTTGATATCAAGTCGGGAATGACAGTCGGTATCCTCGGCGGAACGGGATCGTCAAAAACGACGCTCGTTCAGCTTATACCTCGTCTGTATGACACGACCGAGGGAAGCATCAGGATCGGAGGAGTTGATGTCCGAGAGTACGGACTCAAGGAGCTTCGTGACTCGGTTGCAATGGTGCTTCAGAAGAACCTTCTCTTCTCGGGAACGATAAATGAAAACCTACGTTGGGGTAATGAGAATGCGACCGACGAGGAGATCGCCGAAGCGTGTCACCTCGCCTGCGCCGACGAATTCATTGAGAGCTTCCCCGATAAGTACGAAACCAAGATAGAGCAGGGAGGTACTAACGTATCCGGCGGACAGAAGCAGCGTCTCTGCATCGCACGCGCGCTTCTTAAAAAACCGAAAATACTTATTCTCGACGACTCGACGAGTGCAGTCGATACTCATACCGACGCGCTTATCCGTTCGGCATTCGCGCAGTACATTCCCGAAACCACGAAGATAATAATCGCTCAGCGTGTTTCCTCCGTTCAGGACGCAGACCTTATCCTTATAATGGATAACGGCAAGATCGTAAGCAGCGGCACACACGACGAGCTTTTGACCACAAGCGAGATCTACAAGGAAATCTACGAGCAGCAGACGAATGGGGGTGATGAGGAATGAACAGACGCGGATCAGCCCATCGCGGCGGCAGAAAAATGAACTTTAAGGCGCTTGGACGCGTTCTTAAGTTCCTTTTCAAGTGTTACCCCGTTCTTCTCCCCGTTACTGCGTTGTGCATCATTTTTGCATCTGCAGTTGCGTCGGTCCCCGCAATATTCCAGCAAAAGGTTTTGGCTGTCATCACCGAAAGTGTTGAAAACAAGGTCGCTTGGAGCGAGGCGGCAAAGGAGATATTGCCCCTTATCATCGCGCTTATCGCCCTTTATGCGCTGTCGCTTGCGGCAGTAACTATTTACACCCAGCTCATGGCGAAGATCACGCAGGGCTTCCTTACAAAGATGCGCTGTAAGCTCTTCGACGGAATGCAGGATCTGCCACTCAAGTATTTCGACAGCAATAAGCACGGCGACATAATGAGCCATTATACGAACGATATCGATACGCTCCGTCAGCTCGTTTCGCAGTCGATACCGACTGTGCTTCAGTCGGCAGTCGTAGTCGTTTCGGTGCTTACGATAATGCTATGGTACAGTATCTGGATGACACTCGTTGTTCTCGCGGGCGTTGCGCTTATAATGTTCCTTTCGGGCAAGATAGGCGGCGGCTCGGCGAAATACTTTATCCGTCAGCAGAAGGCGGTCGGTAAAAACGAGGGCTTCGTTCAGGAAATGATGAACGGACAGAAGGTAATCAAGGTCTTTAATCACGAGGAAAAGGCAAAAGAGGACTTCGAAAAGATAAACGAGGAGCTTTATCAGGATACCTTCCGCGCACATGCTTACGCGAACTGCCTCGGACCGATCATAATGAATATCGGTAACATTCTTTACGTTATCTGTGCAACGGTCGGCGGTATCTTCCTCGTAAACAATGTCGGTAACCCGAGCTTGCGCGGACTGTTTACTGGTGGCGGTATCATGGCGCTCGGCTTCAGTATCGACGTCGTAGTACCTTTCCTTAACATGACGAAGCAGTTTACGGGTAACGTAAATACCTTCTCCCAGCAGATAAACAGTATAGTTATGGGTCTTGCAGGAGCTGAGCGAGTATTTGAGCTTATGGATGAGAAGCCGGAGGACGATAACGGATACGTTACCCTCGTCAATGCGGTCATTGACGAAAACGGAAACGCAACGGAAACCGACAAGCACACGGGACAGTGGGCTTGGAAGCATCCTCATAGCGACGGTACGCTCACCTATACTCCTCTTCGCGGTGACGTGAGAATGGTTGGTGTAGACTTCGGTTACGTCGAGGGCAAGCAGGTGCTTTATGACGTTTCCGTCTACGCAGAGCCGGGACAGAAGGTGGCGTTCGTTGGCGCTACGGGCGCAGGTAAAACTACGATAACTAACCTGATAAATCGCTTCTACGATATAGCAGACGGTAAGATCCGTTACGACGGAATCAATATAAACAAGATCAAGAAATCAGACCTCCGCCGTTCGCTCGGTATCGTTCTTCAGGACGTTAACCTCTTCAGCGGAACGGTAATGGATAATATCCGCTACGGTAAGCTTGACGCGACCGACGAGGAATGTATAGAAGCCGCAAAGCTTGCAGGTGCAGATGATTTTATCACACGTCTGCCCGACGGCTACAATACAGAGCTCACCAATAACGGCTCTAACCTCTCGCAGGGACAGCGTCAGCTCATTTCGATCGCACGTGCGGCAGTTGCAGATCCGCCTTGCCTCATTCTCGACGAGGCAACGTCCTCTATCGATACC
The DNA here is from genome assembly GCA_017621655.1 of Clostridia bacterium. GTDB lineage: Bacteria > Bacillota > Clostridia > Oscillospirales > CAG-272 > Colimorpha_A. Next base: position 18,782 of record JAGASS010000057.1, read on the forward strand.
CGTACCGAGGCGATAGTTCAGCGCGGTATGGATAAGCTCATGGAGGGCAGAACGGTATTCGTAATTGCTCACCGTCTCTCAACAGTCCGTGATTCCGACGTAATTATGGTCCTCGATAAGGGACGTATAATCGAGCGCGGTAACCACGAAAAGCTTATAGCGGAGAAGGGAACCTATTACCGTCTCTACACAGGCGCATTCGAGCTTGAATAAATGGAAAAACACCACTCATCAGAGTGGTGTTTTTTGGTGGCGTGAGCGTTTGAAGGTTTTGAATATAGGGAACGTGGTATTGCGGTGAGCCGAGAACGTCGCACCCTACACACTCTTATTCTGAGGTTTACCTCTTAGATACCCTCTCCCAAAGGGCGAGGTAATATACGTGGTGAAGTTTCCTTAAATCAAAAGAGGTTTCCAAAGGAGAAAACGTGCAAAAATCGTGTTCGATTTTTGCCGGTTGTCTCCTTGGCGTGTTTCTTTTGTAACTTTTCTTACACGAGTAAGAAAAGTTAGTAAACCCCCATTACAAAATCACAACAAACCCTATTCCGCTCGCAATAACTATCCCCGCAGCAAACAGTCCAATAAACAACCCAATAGCAAATTTGACAATAAAATCCCTCATTTTTACACCTCATAATCTCCGTTTATTTTTCCCGGGTCTACCCGAAAAATCCATTTTTCCCATTCAAATTAAGAATAACGCCATCTTAATTTGGTAATACCTCCAAAAATCCCCCGAAAACCCAAAAATATTTTATAAAAAGTCGGAAAAATTCAAAAATCGTATTTACAACTAAGGTTTCTTGTGTTAAAATATAGGGTGGTAAACGGCGGATATGCGCCGATTACCTGTAAGCACATATAAAAAAATATATAAATATATATGGAGGATTATCATGGCAAGAAAAATGATTTCCATGGATGGTAACAGCGCTGCGGCTCACGTGTCCTACGCGTTTACTGAAGTTGCTGCCATCTACCCCATCACGCCGTCGAGCGTTATGGCGGAGCTGACCGATTCCTGGTCCGCAACAGGTCTTAAGAACATCATGGGCGATACCGTTAAGGTCGTCGAGATGCAGTCCGAGGCAGGTGCTGCAGGTGCCGTTCACGGCTCCCTCGCTGCAGGTGCTCTCACTACTACCTTTACCGCATCTCAGGGACTTCTCCTCATGATCCCTAACATGTACAAGATCGCAGGTGAGCTTCTCCCCTCGGTTATCCATGTTTCGGCTCGTTGCGTAGCTTCCCACGCTCTTAACATTTTCGGAGACCACTCCGACGTTTACGCTTGCCGTCAGACCGGTTACGCTATGATGGCTTGTACTAACCCTCAGGAGGTCATGGACCTCGGTGCGGTTTGTCACCTTGCTACCATCAAGGGCAGAGTTCCTTTCCTTAACTTCTTCGACGGCTTCCGTACCTCTCACGAGATCCAGAAGATCGAAGTATGGGATTACGATGATCTTGCTGAGATGGTCGATAAGGATGCTATCGCTGCTTTCCGTGCTCGCGCACTTAACCCCGAGCATCCCGTTCTCCGCGGCTCTGCTGAAAACGGAGATATCTTCTTCCAGCACCGCGAGGCGTGCAACCCCTACTATGACGCTCTTCCTTCCATCGTTGAAGAGTACATGGACAAGGTCAACGCTAAGATCGGTACCGATTACAAGCCCTTTAACTACTACGGTGCTCCCGATGCTGACCGCGTTATCATTGCTATGGGCTCGATCTGCGACGTTATCGAGGAAGTAATCGACTACATGAATGCTAACGGCGAAAAGGTCGGTCTCGTTAAGGTTCGCCTCTACCGTCCCTTCTGCGCTGATAAGCTCGTTAATGCTATTCCTACTACTGCGAAGAAGATCGCAGTTCTTGACAGAACCAAGGAGCCCGGCTCCCTCGGCGAGCCCCTTTACCTCGACGTTGTTGCTTCTCTTGCTTCCAAGGGAATTAACGCTAAGGTAGTCGGCGGTCGTTACGGTCTCGGTTCTAAGGATACTCCTCCTCAGTCCGTATTCGCAGTTTACGAGAACCTTAAGCAGGACGAGCCGAAGGCAAACTTCACCATCGGTATCGTTGACGACGTAACAGGTCTCTCGCTTCCCGAAGTTCCCGCTCCCGATACTGCTGCTGCAGGTACTGTTTCCTGCAAGTTCTGGGGTCTCGGCGGCGACGGTACTGTCGGTGCAAACAAGAACTCCATCAAGATCATCGGTGACTATACCGACAAGTTCATTCAGGCATACTTCCAGTATGACTCGAAGAAGACCGGTGGTATCACGATCTCGCACCTCCGCTTCGGCGACAGCAAGATCAAGTCTCCTTACTACATCACCAAGGCAAACTTCGTTGCTTGCCACAATCCTTCTTACATGCAGAAGGGCTATAAGATCGTTCAGGACGTTAAGCCGGGCGGTACCTTCCTTCTTAACTGCCAGTGGAACGCTGAAGAGCTTGAAGCTAACCTCCCTGCAGACGCTAAGAAGTACATTGCAGAAAACAATATCTCCTTCTATATCGTAAACGCTATCGACAAGGCACGTGAGATCGGTATGGGCAAGCGTACCAATACCATTCTCCAGAGCGCGTTCTTCGCTCTCGCTAACATCATGCCTATCGATACCGCTATCGAGAAGATGAAGTACATGGCTAAGAAGTCCTACTCCAAGAAGGGCGACGCAGTCGTTGAGATGAACTACAAGGCAATCGATGCCGGTGTTGACGCACTCGTTAAGGTCGAGGTTCCCGCTTCCTGGAAGAACGCAGTTTGCGATGCTTGCGAAGCAGAAGTAACCGGTGACCGTCCCGAGCTCGTTAAGTTCGTTAAGACTGTTCTTAACCCCGTTTCCAAGCAGCTCGGTGACACCCTCCCCGTATCCGCATTCAAGGATATGGCAGACGGTACTTATCCTCAGGGCTCTTCCGCTTACGAGAAGAGAGGCGTTGCAGTTGAGGTTCCCGTATGGAACGCTGACACCTGTGCTAAGTGTAACAAGTGTGCGTACGTATGTCCTCACGCTACTATCCGTCCCTTCGCTCTTACCGCTGATGAGGTTGCTGCAGCTCCTGCACAGATGAAGAAGGCACCCAAGCCCATCGTTAAGACCGAGTACGTTTACACCCTCGCTATTTCTCCTATGGACTGTATGGGATGCGGAGTTTGTATCGGCGTATGTCCTACCAACTCTCTTACCATGGTCGCTAAGGATACTCAGCTTGCTGAGCAGGAAGTATTCGATTACTGCGTAGCAAACGTAACCGAGAAGGAAGACGTTGCTTCCAACAAGAACGTTATCTCCTCTCAGTATAAGCAGCCCCTCCTCGAGTTCTCCGGCTCTTGCGCAGGATGTGCTGAGACCTCTTATGCTCGTCTCATCACTCAGCTCTTCGGAGAGAGAATGTACATCTCGAACGCAACCGGATGCTCCTCCATTTGGGGTGGCTCTGCTCCTGCAACTCCTTACACCGTAAACAAGGCAAGCGGACGCGGTCCTGCTTGGGGTAACTCCCTCTTCGAGGATAACGCTGAGCACGGTCTCGGTATCTACCTCGGACAGAAGACCATCCGTAACCGCCTCATCGAGAAGGTTAAGGCACTCGAGACTCCTTGCGAGAAGTGCAAGGCGATCGTTGACGAGTACCTCAACACCATCGACGACGGCGCAGCAAACGAGAAGGCAACCAAGGCACTCGTTGAGCTTCTTGAGGGCTGGGCAGCAGAGGGCTGCGAAGCTTCCAAGGAGATCCTCGCAGAAAAGAACTACCTCTCCAAGAAGTCCGTATGGATCTTCGGTGGTGACGGTTGGGCATACGATATCGGCTTCGGCGGTCTCGACCACGTAATCGCTTCGGGCGAGGACGTAAACATCATGGTATTCGATACCGAGGTTTACTCCAACACCGGTGGACAGGCATCCAAGGCGTCCAACATCGGTCAGGTTGCACAGTTCGCAGCTGCAGGTAAGGCAATCGGCAAGAAGGATCTTGCTCAGATCGCTATGTCCTACGGTTACGTATACGTAGCACAGGTTGCTATGGGTAACGATATGAACCAGACTCTTAAGGCACTCACCGAGGCAGAAGCATATCACGGTCCTTCGATCGTCATCGCTTACGCTCCTTGTGAAATGCACGGACTTAAGGGCGGTATGACCAACTGCCAGACCGAAATGAAGAAGGCAGTTGAGGCCGGCTACTGGCAGACCTTCCGTTACAATCCTGCACTCAAGGCAGAGGGCAAGAATCCTCTTACCATCGATTGCAAGGAACCCACCGCAAGCTACGTTGACTTCATCAAGAGCGAGAACCGCTACAGCCGTCTTGCTAACGCATTCCCGGAAAGAGCCGCAGAGCTCTTCGAGAAGGCAGAGAAGAACGCAAAGGCGAAGTTCGAGCATCTTAAGAAGCTCGAGGAGCTTTACGGCAAATAATCTGCTCTGAATAAGCGATTAACCCCCGACGGGAAACCGTCGGGGGTTTTGTGTTGAATTTCAAAAAATTCTAAATAAAATCATGTATGTTATATAAAGTTGCGGAATTGTATCGTGATCGTGGTGGACTTTAATTAAGATTTGTGCTACAATTACTTATAACAAAGGGGGACATACAATGAAATTCGAAGAGAAACTGATAGCATTAAGAAAATCAAAAAACTGGTCGCAAGAAGCCCTTGCAGAAAAATTAGGAACAACAAGACAAGCTGTCTCGAGATGGGAGACGGGAATTACTTTGCCTGATGTTGAAAATTTAAAGAAAATATGTGATGTGTTCTCTGTTAGTGCTGATTATTTGATAAATGATAATGCGGAGGATATTGGAAAAAATAAGCACATTGAACGCCAAATCAATACGAGAGCGTATCTTTATCTTGTTTCCGGTGTTACCTGTTTGAGTCTGGCAGTTTTTAATCTGATATACGGAATTAAAAAACAAAATCCGTATTCATTTGTGGCTATGGGTTTAAATTTGACACTGACTGTAGTATTGTTTCGTTTGTTTAGGAATCAAAAATATCGGTGATAAATAGTGGAACGCAGACGACTGCATAAAATATGATTATCATACTGCACGGCAATTGAAAAATCGCAGACGGGATTTCCCGTCTGCGATTTTATGCTTTAAAACAAATGTTGCGAGCTCCATTCTCTGCTTCGCCGCCTGCTTGCGGTTTCCAAAATTCTATTCTCGCATTCGCTCGAAGAATTTTGACCGCTACGCCAAGATCGCGCTCGCTTCATCCGCCCGCGGCGGCGGTAAAGACCTTATCTGCGGAAGCATTTCGGCGTCTAAGATGCAAATTGAAGAAATAATATGAGAAAAGCACTTGAATATGCAAGTGCTTTTTGACTGCTCTGTTTTAGGGCTATTAGCAAGACGAAGATGGCAAAACGTCTTTTTCCCTTGCGAATATCGGATCTCAAAGCGGTGCGTTGGCACATTTAGCGTTCCCGGCCATTATTAGCTTATTTTCGTGCTTTCTCTTACCGTAAGAGATGAGGATATTTCCTGCCTTGAGGACGGAAGTAACGGGGAACTTATGCGTGCGCGCATCACCTCGTCGGCTTTTTCCGCCAAAGCTTTGTATCTGTAGGATACCGTAGTTAATCTTGGCGATACCAAGCAAGATACGGGCAGATTGTCAAAGCCAACGAGCTTTACGTCGTTCGGTACTGTAAGACCGTGCTTTTTTATATGTTTGAGCATCTCTACAGCCGCAAGATCATGGACACAGAATATACCGATGGGCATAGCTTTTGAATTTTTGACAATTTGCAGAGCAAAATTTCTTATATCATTTGCTCCTTTAACTTCACTTGTCGTACTTATTATTCCAATATTTTCATCCGGCAGACTATATCCGCACTCGTTAAGTCCGGATATAAAGCCCCGCAAACGCAGATCGGTGCTAACGTAGGAATCCTCGGTAATATAGTAAAAATCCCTGCTTCCCGCATCCTTTAAATGTCTTGCGACCTGAACTCCTGCGGAATAATTGTCTACCAGAACAGAATCTACGACATCTATGGTAGACTCCTCGGCCAACATGACTATCGGAAGAGGATATCTTTCAATAGCCGTACGGTTTCCATCGTTTATCGGAACGCACAAGAAAACTCCTTTACATTTCATTGACAAAAACGTATCGAGAATTCCTATCTCCCTTGCGGCATCTCCGCCGCTGCACGATATGACGAGCTCGCTGCCTTTTTGAACCAGGACTTCTTGAAGATGGTTCATAAGAGTTCCGAAAAACGGATTGTCTGCACTGCTCAGGATCACGCCGTATATATCCTTTTCTGTGTCTAAGAGATGCTTTCCAAGCGGCGTGCGTCTCAGGCATCTGCCCGCTGTTATGAAAAACCTGTTTTTTATCCTATATATAAGTCTTTCGTCGGCAAGAGCTGAAAAAACCTCTGCCGCACAGTGCAAAGAACAGTGTTTTTCATTTGACAGACCTCTTACCGTCATAAATAAATCTCCCGACGAGCCGAAATTTCCATTAAGGATAGAGGCTCGAAGCTCGGCTGTCAGCTTGTCCGATCGTTTTATCATATTGCCCTCCGATTTAATAAACAGCTCTTACGTTTGTCCGATCAGGCGTTGTTTACCTCATTATATCAGGAAAAATCCCGCAAATCAATATAAAAGAGGAGCATTTAAGCATCAAAATAAAATTGTTGCCTAAATTTATTTCCTTTTTCTCTCCCGCAAAGTCACAGAAATAATATAATGTTTACATAAACAGGAAAGGATAACACCATGAGCGACATTTATTATAAGCCTTTTTCGGGCTGCGGTAAAGAGGTATATTTTCCATATACAAGAGAAGACCTTTGCGATAGAGCCATGTTCGACGGTTACGTTTTCGACGGAGGCGCGGCATTCTTCTGCCTTGACAGATTCGGCACTCTCGACAGCGACGTATTGACCGAAAAGGTAATGGACGGCTCCCTTTTTGAATACTGGATAAGAGACGGAGTTTTCGATTGGAATTCGGTCTTCAAGGACTTCCGCCCCATTGATTACGCAGAGGAATGGGAGGGCCACATATGGCTCTGCCGTCTTTATATTCTTCTTATGCTGGCGCAAAAATATTGCCGCACGGGTGATGAAAAATACGCGGCGGCCTGGCTTACGATCTTAAAGGATTGGTACAGGGCAAATCCCTACACTCTCTACGAGGATAGACCGTCCGACAAGGTTTGGGAGGATATGCAGGTCACCTGGAGGACCATAAATATCGTACACAGTATTTTCTTTCTCGGAAACTGCAAGTCCTTCAGAGAAGAGGATTGGGCCTTTGTATACGATCTCGTTTCCCTTCACGGCAGGCATATGATAAAGGAGGGCAGAAGGCACGCGAAGGATCCCGCCCCCGATAATCACAAGCTTCAGATCGGCACCGCCCTTATAATGCTCGCCTCTCTTTTCCCCGAGCGCTTTGATTCGGAGGAATTTATCTCGGTTGCGTCGGTAATAGTTTCGGACAATATGAACAATTCCATCTTCAAGGACGGATGTAACAATGAGGACAGCATGAGCTATTCTCATTTTATCGCAAGACTCTACCTTGAGGCTCATCTGTTTTTGACCAAAAACGGTTATCCTGACATTCCGGGCTGTGCCGAAACGATCAAGGATCAGTATTCGTTTTTGTATAAATTCTCCTCTCCCAAGGGCAGAACTCTACAGATAGGCGATTCCTATTCAATGGACTCGGTGAGCGATATTGAATTTATAAACGGATTTTATCCCCTTGATATAGAAAAAGAAAAGAAGACCGAGATATTCTCTCACAGCCGTATGGCAGTGCTCAGAAACGATGCCTTCAGCGTTTACGTAGATGCTATGGATATGACCGAATGGCATCAGCATTACGGACGTCCTCATATTATTATTTACGCGAAGGATATGCCCTTGCTCGTTGACAGCGGAAGCATAAATTACGACAGAGGCGGACTGCGCTGCCGTCTTAATTCCCCCGAGGGACATAACGTTATTTCTTGCGATGAAATACCTCTTGAGGATCATTTGAGCAAGACCGAAGCCAAGGAAGAATTGAATTTCGATTCCTTTGAAAGCACGGGCGGCGTTCAGCGATTGACGGTATCAAACAAGGTCACGTCTTCCGACGGTACGTTCTACCTGTGGAAAAGAACGATATCTCTGTATGATGACAAAGTCGAAATAAACGACAAGGTCAAGGCAAGCAAAAAGCTCCGTTTCGTCAGCAGAATGCATCTGCCCGACGCAAGAATAGGATACTATTCTCCCCATTCAAGCTATCAGCCGCTCTCCCTTGATAACAGAACGGTATCCCTACGATTCGGCTCTATGATGGAGACGGTGACGTCGGACGTTCCCTTTGCGGTGGAATACGCGCCATGTGTTGATGAAGAGAATAAAATGAATTATACTCAAGTGCTGTTGAGACGTCATCACGCAAAGACCTTTGAAGAAAATACGGTCTTTTATTTCCATAACATAAGGGCAAACGGAAAATGAACATCGCCGCACAGATAGTAGGGTTGAACGGAATAATCTGCTCTCTTCTTTCCTTTCAGCAAAAAGAAAGAAAAAATGTAATGCTTTTGCAGACAACGGCATCGGGAGCCTTTTGCGTCCAGCTCTTTATGGTTGGTGCAATAACCGGTGGATGCCTTGATTCAATATCATTTTTCAGAAGCCTCATTTTTTCTCAAAGGCATAAAAAATGGGCCTCGTCCCCAATATGGCTCTGTATCTTTATTGCGGCGATGACGGCGGTTGGAATAATGACATGGCAAGATACGAGCAGTATTCTGCCCATAATCGGCTCGCTTTTATCAACCCTTGCGCTATGGATGAAGAAGCCTAAGCATATTCGCATAATTTCCCTTTTCGTCGGCCCCTGCTGGCTTATTTATAACCTGATACACGGTGCTTACACGGGGGCGCTCAATGAAGTGCTTGCGATGGCTTCAATAATCATAGGCCTTATCAGACACGATTTAAAAGAAAAAGCCTGATCCTGTGATACGATATGGGAGAAGTATTATCGGAGGCATTTGCACGAATCGTTATTACGGAAAACAAAAACCGTCCGCATTGCGGACGGTTCGTTATTTTTCTGACGGAAGCTGAATCTCTCCCTCGGCATTTTAAAAGGCATTTATTTCCTGTCTGATAAGATACAGTAAACAAAGAAAAGGCTCAGGAACGTTGCTTCCTGAGCCTTTTTTGGTCGGAATGACAGGATTTGAAGGAGCGACATCCTCGGCTTCGCCGCCTGCTTGCGGTTCCCAAAATTCTATTCTCGCATTTGCTCGAAGAATTTTGACCGCTGCGCCAAGATCGCGCTCGCTTCATCCGCCCCCGGCGGCGTTCGCGCTCCTTGCCCAAAGCAGGCGCCTGCTTTGCTCGCAGAACAAAAAACAAGCGACAGACGCAAGTTCTGCCGCTTTTGGTCGGAATGACAGGATTTGAACCTGCGACATCCTGCTCCCAAATGATAAAAAATACCTAATTTATAGACGTTTCCGGTTATTTCTAACCCTTTCTACTCAAAACCACATCCTCTTTGACGCTTTTATTTCCGTTGTCTCCGTCTGTTCCGATCCCAGAAGTGGGATAAACTGTGGTCAAAAAACAACCTCGCAGTGTTGGGATTTTCAGACGCTGCAACGTTGTTTTAATTTACAGCCATTCTCTATATCAAAATTTGATCCGCATTAGACAAAGAAAAAACAGTGACACTCTTTATTTTTGGAATGGAATATGTTATAATATTGTCGAAATTTGACAAAAGGTGGATATATAATGTCGGAATTTAAGCGGAATATGATGGATATACTTAATAACGAATCCTTTGCTAACAGTCGCTATTCATATATGGCGGTTGAAAAACTTGTACTGGTTATGTTGGCAGACTATATAGGAAAGCAGAATAAAGAATTTATTTCTGAACCTTTCGCGGGAGACGGTCGCTATAGATTTGATGGTCTAGCACCGGATGGGTTTGACGATTATCAAGGGAAGACCGCAATAGAAATTAAATTTTTCAGACATCCCAGGATTTCCACAAGTATTATCTACGATACTATAGGAAGAGCGATTGTACATTCAAATGATATTGAAAATCTGATATTTATTTTGTTATCTCCCGAGCCGATTTCATCCACTAATAGAATAATGGAGAAGATAACAGAAAATCAGAATTTTAAGATTCATATATGGGATATTAATGATTTTGAAAAAATTGTTAATTCAAACCCTAAGTTGTACAGCGAAACTTTGGCTAATTTAAATTCGATAATACTAAGAGATACTATTTCTAACAGTGTAAAAAAGTCGGAAATACGCGTAAAAAACTCAAAACGTAATCAATACATACGAGATCTCCAAAGAGAATATACCTCCGATAATGTTGTATTGTTTCTCGGAGCAGGTGCTTCAAAAGATGCTAACATAGCAACATGGGATGATTTGATTTCCAAGCTATTTGTTGCATTGATTAACAAAGTGATCGAAAAGGAAAATAAAAGAATTACCAAAGCCGAAAGTGAAAAGATTGTTGAAACACTTGTTAAACAGGAGGACAGTTCCCCATTGTTACAAGCAAGGTTATTGAGAAGAGGACTGGAAACGGATTTTGAAGATTTAATACGCCGCATACTCTATAAAGATGCCAAGGCTACTTCTGATTTGTTAAAAGAACTAGCTCAGCTTTGTGTACCCAACAGAGGGAAAATAGGAATACAAGCAATAGTTAATTATAATTTTGATGATTTGGTAGAGAAGAATTTAAAAAGGCTGAGGGTTAAATATCACTCGATATATGCAGAAGGAATGATTCCGAATAACGATGAAGTAGGGATTTATCATGTACATGGGTTTATCCCGCAAGACAAGGGCGATTATAAGAATTTAGCAAAGTCTTTGTTGGTTTTCTCTGAAGAAGGATACCACAAACTTCTTCTCGAGCCATACAATTGGGCAAACATATCCCAATTGAACTACTTGATAAATAATTGTTGTGTATTTATTGGTCTGTCAATGACTGATCCTAATTTGAGACGATTGCTCGAAGTGGCTGCACAAAAGCAAAGAGATGGTGAGCAATCTTGCAAACATTACGCCATTATGAAAAAACAAAAAATAGATGGGTCGAATGATTCGGAAGGTTTGGCAAATTTTGAAAATGTTAACGCTTCGTTACAAGAGTCGTTGTATGAAGAATTAGGGGTTAATATTATTTGGATTGATGAATTTTCTGAAATTCCGGAGATTTTAAAAATGATAAAAGATGGCACTGAAGACGCAGGCGGAACTATTGCATAACAATGAGCGGCGTTCTTCTTATTAGAGGCAAAAAAGAATTTGTTGGTATTGAACAAATTTCTGTAGTTGTTCAAAAAAGGATATGAAGTGGAATAACTGTGGTCAAGCCCTGGGAATTCAATAGGTTCGAATGACATTCGAAACGCTGAAAGGGCGCATAAAATAAGGCTTTTTTCTAAATTCTAACCTGTCAAAATCCGACGTTTTTCGACACTGTCCCAAACGGTAAAAAACACCTGATTTATAGACATTTCCGGTTATTTCTAACCATTTCTGCTCAAAACCACATCCTCTTTGGCGCTTTTGTTTACGTTGTCTCCGTCTGTTCCGGTCGCAGAAGTGGGATAAACTGTGGTCAGAAAACAACCGCGCAGTGTTGGATTTTCTCCACACTGCGCGGTTATTTCGATTTTGTTGATGTTTTCTATATCAAAATTTAATCCGCAGTAGACAAAGAAAAAAGAACGACAGCTCGTTTGTTGCATTTTCGGCATAACCGCTTTATAATATATTTACAAAGTCCGTTTTATGGGACAGATGGGCTGTTATAATGATGCCATAGGAGGTGTAGATATGATAAATGAAACGATCACAAGCAGCGGTAAAAATGAGTTTAAAGATTATACATTTTCCTCTTCTGAGTGGTCTGCTCCGACAATGGTATCGGCTGAGGAAATCAAAAATCGCTTAAACAGCTTTAATTTGATTGGGAGAAGAATCAAAGATTTAAGAATGATCGGTCTCAGTTATTTCCTCACAAGGAATTGGATAGAGGATGCGGCATATAACGCATTGCCCGATGAGATGCCGGAAGAGGAACGTCAACTTAAATCGAATTACGATAATATCAGTTCGGCTTTGAAACTCTCTCGTTATTCGCAAATTGATGAACCTCTTTTGGTCAAATTCGAAGACGATGATATCTTCGAGATCGATACACCGCAACAACCGGAATATCGTTTTAGTATGAATTGTATTCCTTGGTTTATCGAAGCCGGAACAAATGTGCCTAATGTTGAAGCAAACATTTTGCTTGCGCCTTGCATTGGGAAGAAGATCGTAGAAGTTGCGGTTGATACCTACATTTCAGATACAGATCCTATGTTTCATTGTCCGTTTGATGATTCGGGCACAAAACATGAACTGGTTTCACGTATCGTTCTTTGGCTGGAGGGCGATATCGGACTTAGCATAAGCGGATGGATCGATTATTGCGAAGTTGCATGCATCGATAGAAACAATAATACCTTGCCGATTACTTTCGAAGAACTAAAGCCTGCACTTTTCAATTGGGAAGATATCCATATTGATAATGTTGTTGGTTTTGAAGCTGATAGTAATTCGTTCCATTTCGGTGAGATCGGCGCAGAACATACGGAAACGCCATATATGACACTTGTTCCGGACGGAACAGATACGGCATTGCATATAGCGGTAGATGATTTTGATCTGTTTGCATGGAGCTTGACAAATGTTTTGGGCGAGCAGTTCGATGAGTATGACAATTATGAGTTGTCCTATTCACAGTGGAGCGATATATTAAATGAAGCTCATAAAATAGTAACCTTTAACACTTTTGATGAACTCTTTGATTATATGATAGCAACAAGTGAGTGCGGCCTTCGTTATATGAACCATGCAGGTACAGAGTTTTGGAAGCAGAAGGATCGCTACTTGTCGCAATACGCGGATATGAAAAAATGGTCAGCGCTTACCATGATGTCTGACAGCAAAATGAACATTTACGGATTTTAGGAGGTGACATAATGACAAATTGGAATTTACAAAACAAATAGCGATTTCAAATGTAATGTCTAATCATTCGCTATTTATGGTAAAGACATGAAGGTAAATGTTTGCTATAATGTTCTTGGAGGTGAATCAAATGGATTTAGTTCAGATAGGAAAGTTTATAGCG
>JAGASS010000002.1 GCA_017621655.1 Clostridia bacterium
GAAGCGGCGCGAGGGTGTTGAATGACGTGCCGGGGGCACGTCAGACCCCGAGCGTGACCGAGCCGCAGCGAGACAGGGGGACCGCAGACGCTGCGTCTGCGGTGGATGAGGTGTAGGACGCGAAGCGTCCGTTTTCAAAAAAGTGACATCGTTTTCAAACGGTGCGTCGAGGACGTCGCACCCTACGAGTAACATACCGAAGTATCGAGACGTTGTTTGCCTTCCCCAGCGGGGGAAGGGGGACCGTAGGCGTTGCGACTGCGGTGGATGAGGTGTTCGGTAACAATGTAACATCGTTATTGTGCGGCGGGAGCAAGCCCCCGCCCTACAAAGACGTGGCGAAGCTTTGGGGCGTTCTCTTGTCTTCTTATAAGAAACAAAAAATCCGCGGAGCGCGGATTTTTTATCTTTAATAATGTCCCTTTTCGGTTACCTCGTTCAAGAAATAGCCAAGTTCTTTTTTACATCTTTCCTCGTCGACGACGAAGCTCATACCGTGCGTTGCGTTCTCGACGCTGATAAGACGGCTGTTTTCGGGGCGTGCGTTATACGCTTTGACGCTCATTTCGTGCGGCACGAAATCGTCACTCAGACCGTGTACGAGCAGGATCGGAAGCTTACTTCTTTTGACTGCGTTGACCGTCGATTCGTCCTTTAAGCCAAAGCCGCAAATGAGCTTTACGGTAGGCAACATGAGATAGAGAAGCGGGAATTTCGGTATGTGCATATCGTGCCTTGCAACGTGCGTTACGATGTCCCACGGGGAGGTAAAGCCACAATCGGCTATCACGCCCTTTACGTTTTTCGGGAGATCAAGTCCCGATGCCATAAGCACCGTGGTTGCGCCCATTGATAGACCGTCGAGGATGATCTTTATACCGTCGCCGAAGGTTTCAATCAGATAATTGCACCATGAAAGCGCGTCGTAGCGTTCCTTTACGCCGAAGGTTATCCATTTGCCCTCACTCTCGCCGTGAGCGCGCTGGGCGATCGCGAGTATATTGTAACCTTGGCTCATGAAGAAGCCCATAGCGCAGGTGAAGTCGTCGTTTGACGAACGGTAGCCGTGCATACAGATTATGTATTTATTCGTTTCACTTTCCGCGCGGTAGAGTCTTCCGACGAGGCGTAAGCCGTCGTGTGAGGTTATCGTATGACGCTCGAAAGGCATTGATCCGACCTCGTCCTTGCCCTCCGAAATTCTATGTAGAAGGGTCGGCTCATCCTCCAGCACCTTCGATACGTCGTATACGATTTTGCCCCTTGCGAAGGTCTTTTTTGCAAAATAATACAGTATCGCAGCCGTGATCAGGAGAACAGCGGCTATCACGATAATTGCTATAACCATAATTTACCTCGTTTGTTTTTATGCCTAAATTTTATCACAACGGCTTCTTCTTTGCAATAATGGATTTTACTATTTACTAAAGTTTAACAATATGTTATAATGTAGATGTGAAAGTATACTTGTCTCGGAGGAAGCCATGGAAAACGTAACAAATACCGAATTTGAATATGCCTATTCTATCTGTAACTCGATAGTAAACGAGGTAAAAAAGGTCATTTCTGGCAAGGATCGCGAGTGCGTGATGCTTCTTTGTGCTCTTATCAGCGGCGGTCACGTTCTTATAGAGGATGTACCGGGCGTCGGAAAAACGACGCTTGCATCGGCTCTCAGCCGTGCGGCAGGGCTTGACTTCCGACGCGCACAGTTTACGCCCGACGTTATGGCGTCCGATATTACGGGATTTAATATGTATAATAAGAAGACCGAGAGCTTTGAATATCGCGAGGGTCTTGTAAACACCAATATTTTGCTTGCGGACGAGATAAACCGCGCGTCTCCGAAGACTCAGTCGAGCTTGCTTGAGGCGATGGAGGAGAGAAGCGTGACCGTTGACGGCGTGACCTACGAGATCCCATCGCCGTTTATGGTAATTGCGACGCAGAATCCAAGCGGTTACGTCGGAACGTTTCCGCTTCCCGAAGCTCAGCTTGACCGTTTTGCTCTTCGTCTGACGATGGGTTATCCCTCGCCGGAGGACGAGCTTGCAATTATCAAGAGGAGAAAGACGTCCGATCCTATGTCGCTCGTTTCGCCGGTATCCGACTGCGACAGCATTTTGAGGGTCAAAAGGGCATGTGAAAACGTATACATATCCGACAAGGTCTCGGAATACATCGTGACGCTCGTAAATGCGACGAGAAGCCGCCCCGAATTTGCGCTCGGCGCAAGTCCGCGTGCGTCACTTGCCCTCATGCGTCTGAGCCGCGCAGTTGCACTTACCTCGATGAGAGAATACGTTTTGCCGAAGGACGTAGCGGAGCTGTATATCGACGTACTTTCCCACAGAGTTGTGCTTTCGCGTGAGGCGAAGGTCAGCGGCGTGAGCGCGAAGAAGGTGCTTACTGATATTTTGTCGAGTACGCAGGTGCCGTTTATTGAAAATGAAAAATAAAAAATTCTCGTTTAAGCGGCCGCCGATAGGCGTGTCGTGGGGCTTGGCGGTGTATGTCGTCACGCTGATACTGCTGATATTTCTCGCGCAGCTGATCGTGATACCCTTTACTCATGCGCTCGTTTTGCTTTGCCTCATTATGCCGATACCGAGCATTTTGCTTCTGCTTATCACGATGCCGTTCGTCAGCGCGGGGGCGAAGGTCGGAATTGCGACTGCGGTAAGAGGCAAAGGCGCAAACGTGTTCGTTAATATCAAAAACCGATCGTTTTTGCCAATATCAACTGCGTCGGTGGTCTGTCAAGTGCCCGATCAAAACGGTGAGCGCGGCGTTTCTCTGCTGAAAAAGAAGATCTCTCTTATACCGTTTGGGACGGTGACCGTCAGCGCAGAGCCGATCGCATATCGCCGCGGCAGACACGAGGTCGGCACAAGGGAAATCTGGCTTTACGACCTCTTACACCTTATAAAGATCAGAAAAAGAATAAACGGCGTTTATACGCTTGCGGTGCTACCGAAGCTTTATGACCGTGAAGCGGATCTTAGCGACATCGGAAGCATTGAGGACGATCCGTCGGTAACAGTCGACGTTTTTTCGTCGTACGATTACGGCGACGTCCGTGAATACCGTATAGGCGATTCGATGAAGAGGATACACTGGAAGCTTTGCGCTAAAAACGACGAGCTTCAAGTAAGAAAAAGCGTTGCGCAGAATGAAAGCTATATCTGCGTCGTCTGCGACAGAAGCATTTACGGCTCTTCTTATCGCCTTTCATCGAGCGTAAGTAACGAGCTTGATGACCGAACAGTCGAAGAGGCGATGCTTATCGTAAGCGAGATCTGCCGTCGTGACGGCAAGGGATGTCTTTCGGTTCAGACCGATGACGGGGGCGCTTTGCTTCTTAATTTCGGCGGGATCGGCGATGAAGCCGAAATGAGATTTCTTTTGAGTGATCTGCCAAAGGGTGAGGCATCCGATACCGCATCTCTTATTCCCGAGAGCGCGACGGACGTGTATTATATTCTTACGTATCTTTCGCCCGATCAGGCGAAGGGCGTTTTCGACGCGATGAGAAGCTGTGCTTCGCAGTCGTTTAACGTGTGCGTGCGTGACGTGAGCTGTTTTATTCCCGAAAATAAAAGGGAAGAGTATCGCGCGTCGCTGAGCGCTTTTGAAGCGTTGCTTGCGGAAAACGGCATACAGTTCTTTTCCGTGACGGAGGGAGGGGAAAAGAATGAAGACTAAAGAAGCTAAGTCCTCTCTTACCGTTAACGTGACCTACGGGCAGAACTCAAGCTTTACAGGAAAGCTGCTTCACGCAGTGCTTCGGTATCTTATACTTTTGACCGCGGTCATCGGAATGGGTGTTTCGGTCACCTCAATTCTCGGCATCAAGGTCGGATTTTTGACCTTGCTTCTTTCGTCGGTATACACCTTTACTACGTTTTATTTTCTTTTTAAGTCGCTTCGCGGAATGATCTTCGGTATCGCGTTCGGCAGTGTCGGTATGCTTATCGTGCTGAGAACGCTTAACCTTTCTCTTAAGGCGTTTTTTGTCGGCGGCTTTAACGGAATATTCAACTCGGTCCTTGATATAATCAAAAAGCGCGGCTACAAGACCATACCGTATCTCGACAAGTCGATCGTTACCGATTGGGGCATTCTTGTGATAATAACGGTGCTCGCGGCGGTGACCCTCGGTCTTTCCTGCAGAAAAAGAACGAGAATGATCCCTTACGCCGTTTGCGTGGCTCTGCCTGCGATGATATTTATGCTTGCGGGCGGAGACGTTCATCTCAGATATTTTGCCCCTGCTGTTGCCGCCGCGTGTGCTATGGCGGCAATGGAGCTTGCCGAAAAGGGCGTCAGGGGCGTTATCCCCTCGTCATTTGTCGGATTCACGTCGCTCGTTCTCTCGGGCGTGCTAATGCTTACGCCTATAGTCAATACCAAAACCGCTATGGATCCGATAGGGTTTGGCGGCATCGGCGGCTTCGTTCAGACGTTGACGCCCGATATTGTGAGGAGCAACGTTTCCCGAAACGTCAATATGGGGCGCCGTATAGTTTCGGGCAAAAAGATACTGACCGTATATACGAACGACGCGTCGACACTGTACTTGAGAAATTGGACGGGCAGTACCTACGGAAGCGAAAAATGGTATGCGCCTGCATATGATTACGGATATTCCTATGCCGATTTTGCACGCGAAAACGATTATTTCCTGCTTACGAAGTCGTTTATAGAAAAAGCAAAGATATTGGGCTATGGGAAGGATGAGATCGGCATCGGTATGACCGATGTCAGCATCGTTATGGCGGCAAACCAGAAGAACCTTCCGCTTCCGAGTATGTCGGGACGGACGGGCGCGATATACAACGGCGGAAGTACCGTCTATCCTATTCATACCTACGACGGCATTTCTACGCTTGAAATGCTGTGGAAGGGTAAAATAATCACAAACGCCGCGGTCATTAGCGGTGATGAAAACGAGCTTCTTTCCGACGTTATTCACGGATATTTTGAGTATCTTGTCGGTTACTGCGCACATGACCGCCGTCCGTCGTCGGCAATAGGCAGACGTTTTGCCACCAGCTTTTACAAATACGAAAACGCAGAGCAAATACCGCTTACAAGCAAGCTTACGAGCTTTGCAAAGAGTGCTTACGGACAGCTTGTCGACGACAAGGCGATAGACCGCGCGGTAGAGGAGCTTTTTGAAAATACCGATATAGAAAAATATTTTGATAAAACCCGTGGCGGAAGCGGTACGATAATATCGTCGAACAGCGTTGAGTATGGCGGCTACTATTACGAACTGAGCCATTACGGAATGACTCACGCGCTTGACGTTGCTAAGCTCGTTTCGGATTATCTTGCCGACGGACGCAGGTATGATACGAATCCCAAAACAACGGGCAAGAGCGTGACTGAGGAGCTTTTATACGGCTCTAAAGAGGGCTACTGCGTGCAGTTTGCGACGGTCGGAACGCTAATTATGCGCCGTCTCGGCTTTTACGCAAGATATGCCGAGGGCTACGTTGTGCAGAATTATAAGGTCTCGTCCGACAGAAACTACGCTTATGAAAGCAAGGTGACCGATAAAGAGGGTCACGCTTGGTGCGAGGTCTGGATCGACAGCTTCGGCTGGATGACGGTCGAGATGACGCCCGGCTTCGGAGAGGCAAACGGAGGCGGCACGACGAGACCGCCCGTTACGACTCCTCCCGAGACGAGCGATGCACCGATAGTTACGACTCCTCCCGTAACGGATACGACTCCTCCCGATACGTCGGAAAAGCCACCCGTTACGACTCCTCCCGAAACCGATAAGCCGATCTCGGATACTACCGAGCCGAAGACAGGTGGCAGTGGAAAACGCTTTGACGCGTCGCCGTTTATCATTGCGGCGGTAATACTGATACCGACTGTGGCTTTGATCTCGGCTGTCTTGTCTACTGTAAACAAGAAGAAAAAGCGCCTTGACGCGCTGATAGTCCGCGCCCTCTCGGGAAATCACAACAGTGAGGAGAGGCGGCTCCTGGCACTGTCGCTCAAGACCGCGCTCTCAAGCGCGCTCGGCGCATACAGAGCGTTGCCCAAAGCAGGCGAGCTGCCCGAAAGCTATGGACTTCGCCTTGAAGAAACGCTTTCTCTTTCGGGACTTGAGATACCGCTTTCTGTGTGCGTTCAGGCACTCGTCAAGCAGATATATGGTTTCGGTATGGACGATAACGATATTAAGGTATCGGCGCTCACGCTTCGCGCGCTTCGTGTGAACGCGCTACGCAGGGTCGGAATTATTAAGCTTATTATTTACAAGATAAAAGGGGTACTGTAAAATGTTTTTTGAAATCAAGGATGAAATGCTGCTCAGCGGTACGTCGCTCGCTTATCTCGGCGACGCTGTGTTTGAGCTTATAACGAGGCAGTACCTTTTGTCGACGGGCGTAACTGACGTCGGCAAGCTTAACAAAATGGCGCTCTCCTATGTCAAGGCGACCGCGCAAAGCGACGCGATAGAGAAGCTGCTTCCGATCTTGACGGAAGAAGAAACGCAGATATACAAGCGCGGCAGAAACGCAAACGGAATTTCGATCCCGAAAAGCGCCTCTGCGCCGCAGTACCGCCGCGCAACGGGACTTGAAGCACTTTTTGCTCACCTCTATGCGCAGGGCAAAAAGGAACGCCTGAAAGAGCTGTTTCTTATCGGATTTGTAAATGAGTAATAACAAAAATCTCCAAGCGTAAACCGCTTGGAGATTTGTTTATAATCAACAGAATTTATTTACTTAATGTGTATGTTATGTGAAAAATTAAATAAATCTATTGCAATGCCAACAGTATTGTAGTATAATAATTATAGCGAACAAACCGGTTGATGGAGAATAATTAATGAAAACGTTTAGAATAATTCTTCATATTCTTTTTGCTATTCTTCTTATCATGACCGCCGTATGGTCGGTCATTGATATGCGTTCCGAATATTTAAGTGTAATGAAAAGCGGAGAGAGTATAGAAATTGCGCTATTACCAATCGTTGCCGTTTTTTGGGGAGTTATTATAATAAGCGAGATCAGCTTGTGGATCAGTGCCGCGTTTATAATACGCGATTTCTGTGCCAAAAGATGGTTTTTAGCGGTATATTACATTATTTTAGCTCAACTTTCACTTGTTGCGCTTTGCTTAATGGCGCTCTACCGTTACGGACATATATCAAACAAAGTAGGCGATATTGCACTGATTGCGCTCGCCGCCGTGATAATTATGCAAATTGCCGGCGCGATAGTGCGAATTGTGAATTGGTGTAAGAAGATAAACTAAAACAAACCGCCACCGCATCGGAAAGGAGAAAATATTATGAAAATGGCTATTATAATGGTACGAGCTATGTTGTGTGTAATTGAGAAGGAGAAGTGATATATGATGCTAATTTTGATATATGCTTGCGTTATTTTGAACATAGCGCCTTTTGCTTATCCGTTCGTGTTTCATAGACTGATTCCGTCTTTAATTGCGTATTTAATTGTTTTTTGCGTACATGTGATTTTCTTCTTGCTGTTGAGGAAGTTTATAAAATCAAACGCGATTTCCCCAAAAACAAAAACGGTGGTTTTATCAACTTCCGTTCCGATGATCGTATTAACCGATGTGTTTGCAGGCTTTTTTATGAGCTTCCAATCTTTACTGTGGGCAATCGTTGGAATATGTATAATCGTCGGTTATTTCAATAAAATGCCGGCTTTGAGTAAAACCGCCTCAAAAAGGTTTATCATTGTTTTAGTTATCTTAAATATCGTTACATATCTGCTTGCGTTTTTGATATTTCCAATATTTAATCTTTTAGGTCTCTTGATTTTGCTCTCGAACTTTATACTTGTTCCTGCGTTTTTCTGCGGTTGTGCAAAGCGTTTGGCTGAATCGGCAGGAGTATCAAGAAAATGTAAAACGGTTGTAATTTTGACAAGCGTTTTGTTAATGATCGCGGCGGATATTGTCGCTTGTATAATCAAATTTCAGGGTATTTTGATCGTTTGCTTGCCGGCTAAAGGCGTCTGGTGGTTATTCTGCGGCGTGTGGGCGCTGTTGAATTATCATTTGGATAGACCGAATGTGAACAAGAAGGCAGTCAAAATACTGACTTGGGTATTTGCCGCCGTGAGCTTGATATTAACCGCCTTCATATTTCTCCCCTTTACCCCGGGGTATGAGCAGGTCAAGAATGAGGCGCTGTTAATATTGCCGTTTTTGCTGGGATTTACCTCGGTAACCTCTTACCGTATCGGAAAGATAATGTCGGAGCCGTATAGAATCATCAAGCTTTCAGCATGGTTTTTTGCAAACCTGCTGCTACAGCTTGTTATCGTGTTGTCTTTGTTCGGCACGTTGTCAAATCCGGGCGCGGTTATTACTTGGGTAGCAGCATTTGCGTCAACGATCATCTGGTACATAATGGGAACGGTATTCAAAAAACGGCGCGAAAGCAGTTTTGATAACGCGTCGGAGACGCTTACGCAAGGAAAAAAGATTATAACCGTAACCTTGTGCCTGACGGTCTTTGTAGTGATGATTTTTTCTGTACTGTTACTGTATCTTGGCGGAATGCTTTCAAGGTTTTATAATGACGATATTTCGGTTCAGTCTCCCAACGGTGAATACACTATCATCATTAAGGAATGGGAGTCGTATGAATCAAGCGGAGCCGAGATATACGGTGTCAAGGGTTCTTCTCCCAACCTGATAGAGAAGTTTATGCCGGAAAAATTGGGCGAAGCGTCGGCTATTGATACTTATTTCAAAAAAGGTGCATACGAAATCGAATGGGCAGAAAAGAACATTATAATTCGCTACGACGTCGGAAGAGCCGATGGCGAATGGTCTGTACTGTATCTCGATTACCCCGATAATACCTCGATTTACATCAAATTCACAGTTCTTGTCGCATTGATCGTCGTTGCCGTTGCAGTTGTTGTGTTCTTTGCAGTCAGAGCCGAGCGCAAACGAAAGAAAATAGAAGCATAAATCAAACACCGCCACCGCGTCGGAAAGGAGCTGCGTGTAAAAATGACAACTAAAAAGATCGTAATTACAACATTGATTTCCACCCTTGCAGGTGTGATACTGGTTCTGGTTGTTTTTCGTGCCTACTGGGATTATGCGGTGTATAAAGTCGAACATGGCGATAAAGCAGACATGCTGATCCATTCTCCTGACGGAAAATACACACTCATTATTGACGAGTGGAACTTTGGATATGGAGGCGGCCTTGATATATACGGAATTAAGGGTTCGTCGCCGAACTGGATAGAAATATGGCTCGCACCCCGGCTCGGAAGTATAAATACCGACGCCGGAACTTCGATATTCAAAGAAAGCAGATGCGAGATCGAATGGGGCGAAAAATCAATAGTGATAAGATGTTACACCGGCAGAGGCGGTCAGCCGGATGACCCTGCTACGTGGGAGACCCATACTCTTGATTACCCCGACAACACTTCGATTTACCTTAACCTTGCAGCCCTTGTCGCGGCGATAGTTGCCGTAGTTGCCGCGGTCACGCTGTTTATCGTAAAAAGAGTGCGCAAACGCAAAAAAATAATAACAGAAACCTGAAAATAAACCCGCACCGCCACCGCGTCGGAAAGGAGAAAATATTATGAAAATGCGTAACACTGTAATTATTTTAGCCAGCTTAAATCTTGCTTCTTATCTGCTTACGTTTTTAATATTCCAAGTGTTTGATTTGTTAGGACTTTTGCTTTTGCTCTCAAACATTTTGCTTCTTCCTGCGTTTTTCTGCGCGTATGTAAAGCGTTTTGCTAAATCTGCCGAGGTGCCGAGAAAACAGAAAAAGATTGTTATTTGGTCATGTGTTTTAGGAATGATCGCGGTTGATATTCTCGTTTGTATAATTAAATTTCAGGGTATCTTGGTCTATTATTTACCGGCCAAAGGCGTTTGGTATTTGATCTGTGCTATATGGGCGGTATTGAGTTATTATCTGGATAGACCGAGTAAGAATAAAATGGCAGTAAAAGCGCTGACTTGGTTTTTTGCTACAATTAGCTTGTTATTAAATGCGCTGCTGTTCCTCCCGTCTGCCCCTTGGTATGAACTGATCCGGTATGAAGTGCTTTTAATAATACCGTTTTTGTTCGCATTCATTTCGATCTGCTCTTATCTGATCGGAAAAATTGCAACGGATTCTCATACGGTGGCAACTCTTGTCGTTTGGGGCGTGGCGGTCTTTGCATCCGTTATTTCTTTGAGTCTTTGTTTTTTCGACGACGGCGGAATAGAAGTGGTTGGTCTTGGAATGCTGGTAGCACCGATTCTGTTTATTTTCAGCATAATCGACTTGTTAAGAAAAAAGGAGAGGGAACGCCTGGAGGCATTTAGAAATAAACAGTAAAAAAATATCCGCCCGTCAGGGCGGATATTTTTTTACTTGCACATGCCGTTCATTGCGCCCTTTGCCTTATCGGCAAGCTCCTTACAGCGTCCGCGGTCGATACCGTAGCAGCGTCCGAGGAAGCCTTTTTTGCCTGCGCAGGGTGTGACGGTTATTATCCCGAGAATGAGCGCGAGAAATGCGACCATCAATAGGATCTTGAACTCAATACATAAAGTTTTCATTTTTTACTCCCCGTAAAGCGGAACGCCCGACAGTATCATTCCGCTTAAAACCTCGCCCAATATCTCCGTCGCCGCTTTTGCCTCGGCGAGGGTGTTTGCACAGGTGCCGACCTCAATGAGCGCTCCGATATGAGCGTAATGCTGATTATAGGCAGACCGTCTTATTGACATTGGCCTTGCTATATTATTCAGTCGGCTTATGAGAAAATGCTGGGCGTTTACGGCGAAAGAGAGATTTCTCCGCCAGCCGTCATGGTCGGCACCTGCTTCATCGGTCCCGACGACGAACATAAGCTGCGCTGTCGGCGTGCTTTCGTCGTATGTAAGGGTTTTGTAAACCACAGTGTCACCTACGAGCGCGTCGCGGTGTATGTCGAATGCGTACTTTATCGAGGGATACTTTTTCAAGTATTCCTTTACGCTTTTGGCGGAATTCGTATACGCGGTGTTGTAGGAGCCGTTATCGTGCATCGTGGTGTCGTGAACGGTCGGGATGCCGTTTGCGTTTAGAATTTCGGTAAGATATGTGCCGACTGCAACGACGTTTTTCGTTATATCTGTCGAACGGGGAAGCTTGGAAGCCGAATACGAGACCTTGCCCTCCTCAGCGTAGCCCTCAGTACCGTGCGTATGGTAGATGAGCACAAGCGGCTTCGTCATATCGTAGTCGCTTTTTGAAACTTCAATTGACGCGCCGTATGCGGTCAGAAATTTTGAAATGTTTATATCGTACGCGGTCTTGTTTTTGAAATATATCTGATCGGGCATCGGATTTTTGCTCAGGTCCGTCGCACTTATCTTCAGCTCGCCCTTTGGGACAGTTACGCTTTCGTCCGAGAAGATCGTGTCGTAAATCCCAAGCCCGAGCGGATATTCGCGCTCGAATATTATGTCTCTGTATGCGGGCGGAAGCTCTTCCGCTCCCGCTTCAAGCTCGTCGCGCGTTGGGACGTTCTCTTTTTCCGAGAACGCAAAAAGCCGATCATAGGAGCTGTAAACCATTATAAATACTGCAAGAAGCAGAATTACTGCTTTTGCAACGAGATCGAAGATTGCGCCGAAATCCGCCTTTTTGCCGAATATGGCACATAAATTTATTTTTTGCATGACTGCCCTCCTTTTTTATATAAATATATTTGGAGGGCAAGTGATTTATACCGTCAGTGCGATATTAATTGAATGCGACAGCAGCTTTGACATTTCGTTTATGACGGTGTCTGCATCCTTTAAGGTGACGAAAAAGCTTTTTCCGTTTTCAAGCTCCTTTTCAAGCGCAGGCGATATTTCGGTCACCCCTGCACGTTCGAGCGTTTCAAATACCAGCGTGGATGAATCGACGACGGTAGGCACGCCTACCGATATTACCGGCACTCCAAGCGTCTTACGGTCAATGGCGCTTCTTCGGTTTCCGATGCCGGAGCCGGGCATGATCCCGGTGTTTGATATTTGCACCGTCGTGCCGAGGCGGTCGACGCTCTTCGATGCGAGCGCGTCTACGGCAATTACAGCCGACGCTTCCGATGCCCTGACTGCGCCGAGAACGACGTCTGCCGCTTCAAGCCCCGTTTCGGCACTTACACCCGGGGATAACGCACAGGTGCAAAGCGAACCGAGCTTTTTGAATAGGGAAGGGTCGCTTTCCTTTACGTGACGGTTCGCGTTAATTCCCCTTACGGTGAACGGACCGATAGCGTCTGATACCATCTGCCTGTTTCCCAGTCCAACGATGAGAACGGTTTTTATATCTCCGAAGGAATGAAGAAGCGTCTTTATTTCCCCGCCGATCGCCTTCGCGATCGCGTTTCTCTCTTCGTCGAAAAGGAGCCATATCTTGCCGACCGAAAAGGTCAGATACCGCCCGATCGGCTTATGAAGGATCGACGCGCCTTCCTCGTTCAGAACCGAAATTTCGGTTACCCGAACGCCGCCCTTTTCATATTCGCGTGCCGTAATTCCGCGGTAAGCGCCGTTTTCCTCCTTCGGACACGCTTCAAGTGCCATATCGGTTCTTACGTATTTTTGAAAACGGCTCATTTTTATCTCCCGTGAAGTGCTTTTTGAGTTTAGTATTTCGCATAACCAAAAAATAATTCATGACAAAATGCACAAAAAAATAAATCCGTCATTGTTCAAACAGCCAAAACTTGGCTTTTGAAAAAAATAGCTCAAAAATGCTGTTGATTAAAATAAATAAAAGTGCTATAATGTATAGGTAATAAAATAGGCATGCCATAGCTATGCCTTATTCTCTCATGGGGGGACCTCACAAAAATGAAAAAAATAATCGCAGTGCTTCTTTCTATACTGACAGTTCTTCCGATGCTGGCCGGCTGTTCCGGCGGAAGCAGTAAAAGCAAGGTCGGACCTACGATCCCCGTATACATCTCGGGCGAGGTTACTAACTTCGACCCGGCATACGGAAATCTCGATCAGACCTCGCAGAAGATAATGTCGCTTCTTTACGAAGGACTCTTCAAGTATGATTCTAACGGTAAGGTCGTGAAGGCGCAGGCAAAATCCGTCAAGGTTCTTGATAAGCCGAGCAAAAATTATTATGCTATAGAGATCACTCTTAAAAATACCGGTTGGTCTGACGGAACTCCGGTACAGGCGTCCGATTATATCTACGCTTGGAAGCGTATTCTTGAGTCTGATTTCAGAGGCGAGGCGGCAAGTATGCTCTTCTGCATCAAGAATGCGAAGAAGGTGCACGACGGTGACGCTACCATCGACGACCTCGGAATTACCGATGTTTCCTCGAAGACCATCCGCATTGAGTTTGAAGGATCTACGAACTATGATCTGTTCTATGAGTACCTTGCAAGCCCGATGCTCGTTCCGCTTCGCGAGGTGAACGTAGGACGCTTTGACGACTGGTCCTCCAGCACTACTACGATGGTATCGAACGGACCGTACTCCATACGCGCTTATACCGCAGGAGAGTCGATGACTCTTCAGGCAAACAAGTATTACCACGGCACGGTTAATGAGTCCCGTCTTAACATTACCTTCGCAACCACGAAGGTCCTAGACGACGCAGGCGTTCTTAAGCGCTTCGAAAACGGAGAGATCGTTTTCGACGGCGAGATACCGCTTAAGAAGAGAGCAGAGCTTCTCAAGGCAAAGAAGGTTACTCTTGCGGATACGATGTCGGTTCTTTCATGCATCTTCAATACCGAGACAGAGCTTCTTTCCGATGCCGACGTGAGACGCGCTCTTTCGCTTGCTGTCGACAGAGAAAAGATCGTTGATATTCTCACCTTCGCTAAGCCCGCAAAGGGACTTATAGCAGAGGGCGTATTCAACACCGCAAACGGCAAGAAGAAGGCGTCCTTCCGCGATAAGGGCGAGGATCTGCTTGATTCCAAGGCAAAGCTTTCCGAGGCGCAGTCGCTCCTTACCGGTAAGGCAACGGGCGAGATCAATCTCGTTATCCGTGACGACGAAGCCGATCAGGCAGTCGGTGAGTACCTCAAGACTACCTGGGAAAAGCTTGGATTTACCGTAAACGTAACTGCTCTTACGAGCGTTCCGTACGAGGGTCCTAACGAGATCGTTCTTATGGATGATCAGTACCTCGATGCTTACGAGCAGAAGAATTTTGATATTATTCTCGTTGACTACATGATGTTCTCTACCGATGCTTTCGGTAACCTCGCATCCTTCGCTGTTCCTTTCGCAGGCGGCGCTATGGATATGACGACGGGCTTGTATGAGCTTGAGCCGCACATAAGCGGTTACTCCAATCCCGAGTATGATGCTCTTATCGCTCAGGCATATGCCGAAAAGAATGCGACCAAGAGAGCAGACCTGCTCCATCAGGCGGAGAAGATGCTCCTTGACGATATGCCCATAATGCCTCTCGTTGAGCTTCAGAGCGGTTTCCTTAAGAATAAGGACCTCAAGGGCGTAACGGTCAACTACTACGGTATGCCTGACTTTACCAAAGTTACTCTCAAGAACGCAAGCAAGTATCAGATCGGACAGTAATTAAAACCGAACAAACTGCGGGGAAATCCTTTAAGGGTTTCCCCGTAATTATCCGAAAAAACAAAAACAAGGAAAAGTAAAATGCAAAGCCAGCTTCGCGACAAGAATGATATAAAAATATTTATATTGCATCTTTTGCGCCATATAAGCTATCCTCTCGACTTCGTAAGTATAAACGATATAGTCGTTCAGGATGGCTTTGTCGGCTATTTTGATTTTGTCGAATGCTTTGCGGAGCTGCTCGAAACGGGAAACGTGCTTGAGCTTCCGGCGACGGAAAACGGCGAGGAGCTTTACGAGATAACGCCGCAGGGTGCGATCGTTGCCGAGACGCTTGACAGCCGTATTCTTCCTACGATACGTGAAAAAAGCTTGAAAAGCGCTATGCGTTTCCTTTCGTTCCGCGAACGCGGTGCCAAGGTCAAGTTTGATTTTGAGCCGCTTCCGAACGGACGGTTTATTGCGAAGTGCATTATTACCGAAAAGGACAAGGAGCTGCTTAACGTCGAGGTGGCTGTAGAAAGCAGCACCCAGCTCGAAAGGATCAGACGTAATTTCTACGATAAGCCCGAGGTCGTTTACCGCGGAATTATGGCGGTTTTGACGGGCGAAGTCAATTATCTTATCGAATAAACAGGGAACGAAGAGGGGGATTTCCCCTCTTTATTTTTTATTTTATGAACGCCAAAACGACAATATTTGTCTAAATTCAACATAATTTTCCGTGAATATGGCAAAAATATCTCGGTTTTATATGTTTATTATTAACAAAATTGAAAAAAATATTGAAATATTTGTGAAATATGTATTGACAAACTGTTGTTTAGTGGTATAATTATTGTAACCATTGTCGGAGGAGTATTTTGTTTCCCGAACTTATCACAGCGGCAAAAAACGGCGATGAAGGCGCATTCTCGGAGCTTTGTGAAAAATATAAACCACTGATCGAGAATATGACCGACAGATACTTAACGCGTCTGAATGCCATCATCCAAGACAAGGACGACCTGCGCCAGGAGGCGACGGTTGCCTTTTATCGCGCCGTTACGACCTTTGATATGAGTCAGGACAAGGTTTCCTTCGGGCTTTATGCGAAGATCTGCATAAAGAACAGAATGGTTTCGCTTATTCGCCGCGCAAACAAAAAATCGTCACCGAAGACCGTCGCTTCCCATAAGGAAGAGGGAAAGCGCATAGGGGACAGAGTGTTCGATTTTTCGGAGCTTCTTTCGGTGTCCGAAAGGGTGCTGAGCAAAAGGGAAGGGCTTGTATTTTCCCTCTATATCGGCGGTAAGACCTATAAGGAGATCTCCGAGCTTCTTCACGTGACCGAAAAGTCGGTCGATAACGCGCTTTTTCGCGCGAGATCGAAGATCAAGAAATACTATAACGACGTCAATATGCCCTGATAGCTTAAGTAAAGCGTTGTATCAATTTTATCTGATTTTGATGTAAAGATGGCGGTGACACCCCGTCCGAGGGCAAAAAATATTTACCACATTAAAGCGAGGTAGCAAAATGTACGAAGACAAGACTCTTAAGTGTAAGGACTGCGGAAACGATTTCGTTTTCACCGCAGGCGAGCAGGAGTTCTATGCAGAGCGTGGCTTCCAGAACGAGCCGCAGAGATGCAAGCCCTGCCGTGATGCACGAAAGAATGCCGGTCAGGCAAGAAAGGAATTCTTCACTGCTGTTTGTGCAAACTGCGGCGGCGAAGCTAAAGTTCCGTTCGAGCCCAAGAACGACAGACCCGTATACTGCAGCGAGTGCTACGCTGCTATGAAGCAGCAGTAATTGCCTCTTTCCGGGTGTCCCGAAGAACTGTGTTTTTCAAGATTGAATCCGACTTAGGTCGGATTTTCTCTTTTCTATTGCATTTTGAGAAAAAATAGTATATAATGTTGTGGTAGCCCTTATGGGCAATACTGAAAGGTTAGTTTTTTGATGGGTAGAAGAAATAAATATAAGAATCTCGGTGTCGTTCTGGTTTCCTTTACGGCGATATTCGCGGTGATCGGAATGATATTCGAGACAGTAGCAATACTGTTTGGGTACGACGCAAATATGCGCGTTTTTAAGCTCGGAAGCAAGGTCGGTACTGCGTCTGTTGCGGCGCTTTTTATCCTTTCTATAGCGACAGTCACGCTTGCAATATGTACGGGAAAGCTTGCGAAGATGAGAACGAGAACGCGTAACAGCAGCTTTGGTGACGTTATAGCGTCGGTCGGTGGCTTCGCAATGGCGGCCTCGTCTGTAATGTTCCTTATCGAATCCTGGAATTCGACGGGCGCGCTGAAGGTGTTTACCGTTATCCTCGTCGTTCTTTCTGTGCCTGTGGCGCTTTATTTCCTGCTCGGAACGGAGAAAAGGGACCGTTTGACTACCTTCCTTTCCTTCTTTCCGCCGATATGGAACGCGGCGTGTCTCGTTCGTCTTTATTTCGATTCCGAGACCGCGATAAACGACCCTGTAAGAATCCTTCTTCAGGTAACTCTCGTTGCGGTAATGCTTGCGCTCATGTACGATCTCAAGCTTCGTACCATGGAAACGGGAAAGATAATGTTTACGGTAACTGCGTCGCTTGCGACGGTGCTTGCCTGCTCGTCGTTCATGTCGATCATGCTTCTTTTCGTTATCGTAAAGGTCGGAAGCATTGCGAGAATACTGCTTTCAACCTCGTTGCTTCTTATGTCGCTTTACCTTCTTCTGCGTCTTAACGGATACTATAAGCCGATAAAAGAAAGAGATTAATAAAAAATCGCCCGTCGCGTTTTTTGCGACGGGCGAATTTTGCATTTTTATTGGCGTATCTTGTTTTCCTTGCGCCATTTTGAGGGTGATATTCCGTAGCGCTCGCGGAAGCGGCGGTGGAAAAAGCTGTTGTTATCGTAGCCGACCGCCTCGGCAATTTCGGTTATCGGCAGGTCGGTGTGCAAGAGCATTTGCTCCGCCTCCGAAAACCGGCGTTCGCTGACGAGGGTAGTGAAGGTAGCTCCGTAAAGCTCTTTTATGCGTTTGCTGACGTACGGCTCGGACATCGTAAGTATCGAGGCAAGCTCGGAAAGCGACGCGGTCTTATAGAAGCTTTGAATATATGCTCCTATCTTTTCCCTTACGGGATCGCGCTCGGGGTCTCCCGACGATGAATAGAGAAGCATTTCGGGCTTTGCTTCAAAATGGCGAAGCAGAAGAGAAAGCGTTTCGCGGAGAATGCCCTTCGGCGTGTCTGTCTCAAACAGGCACTGGCAGATCAGCCCCTCGATAAGCGCCTTGGCGTAGGGATTAGTGTCAAACCCGTATATGAGAAAACGTCCCTCGCCGTGCTCGTTTTCTTCCTGCTCGGCAAAATCACGGAGCGACGGGTCACCTCTGAATCGCGCGCCTGCGATGCCGACATAGTCGGATGAAACTATCAGGTTTACCGCAATATCGTTTTCGCCCGATGCCTTTATTCCGTGTGAAATATGTCTGTTCATCATAATAAGCTGACCTTCCTTGATGTCGAAGGTCTTGCCGTTGATTATATGGCGTATCTCGCCTCGGATAACGCACATTATCTCGATATAATTATGCGAATGTCTCGGGAAATCGACGAATCTCGTGTGAGGACGTGCGCTGACGGTTTTTGAAAGGTCGATTACGTTGTAAATATAGTCCCGCTGTCGGAGCTTCATGTTGGCAAACGCCGTTTCGGCGTCTGACGCCATACTGTAATTCTCCGATAGAACTGACATTTCATTTTCGCTTATCGCGGAGAGACGGTTTATAATACTTTCGTTCATTTTTTACCTCGAAAAGTGGCTGTAATTTGATTTTAACATACAAAAATCCGCTTTTCAATAGAAAATGTTAAAAAAGAACGCAAAAAGAGGATAAAATATGCTCTTTTATATTATTTTCAATATGATATACTTAAAATGTATATCTATTTTTTTGGAGGAATTATGTATTATCTTGCAATAGACATCGGCGCTTCAAGCGGACGCCACATCATCGGCTCTTATGAAAACGGAAAGATCGTGACTGAGGAGATGTACCGTTTTCCGAACGGAATGAAGAAGAACGAAAACGGAACTCTCGTTTGGGATACGGTTTCACTTTTCCATCACATCAAGGAAGGCATCAAGGCATGTGTCCTGAAGGGCAAAAGCCCCGATTATATAGGAATTGACACCTGGGGCGTAGACTTCGTTCTTCTTGACAAGGACGGAAAGCTTATAGGTGACGCTGTCGGTTACCGCGATAAGCGTACCGACGGAATGGATACCGAGCTTTATAAGACCGTTCCCCAAAATGAGCTTTATTTGAGAACGGGAATCCAGAAGGCAATTTACAATACCGTGTATCAGCTCGAGTACGTGAAGACTCATCTTCCCGAGCAGCTTGAAAAGGCGGAAACGCTTCTCATGATGCCCGACTATCTTGCATATCTGCTTACGGGCGTTCCTTGCTCGGAGTATACGATAGCAACGACGGGTCAGCTCGTTCGCGCAGGCGAAAAGGATTGGGACTACGAGCTTATCGAAAAGCTCGGACTTCCGACAAAGATATTCAGAACGCTCAGAATGCCGGGTCATATCGTCGGCGAGCTTTCGAAGATTGTTAAGGAAGAAACGGGCGCGCTTAATGCCAAGGTCATCTTCCCGCCTACGCACGATACTGCCTCTGCGGTTGCGGCTGTTCCGACGAATGAAGAGGATATTATCTACATAAGCTCGGGAACCTGGTCGCTTATCGGCGTTGAGAGAATTGAGCCGGACGCGTCTGAAAACAGCATGAAGCATAACTTCACTAACGAGGGCGGAATCTTCGGACGTTACCGTTATCTTAAGAATATAACGGGACTTTGGATGATACAGTCGATGAAGAAGGAGCTTGGCGGAGATTATACCTTCGATATGCTTTGCGATATGGCAAAGGAATACGACAGCACGCCCCTGCGTATCGATCCTAACGACGCGCGCTTCACCGCGCCCGACAGCATGATCGAGGAGGTCAAGAATGCTCTCGGCAAGCCCGATCTTTCTATCGGCGAGATGTTCTCGGTCGTTTATCACAGTCTTGCTGACGCTTATAAGAGAGCATCGGACGAGCTTGAGGAGCTTCTCGGACGCGAAATGAAGGCGATACATATCGTCGGCGGCGGAAGCAAGGACGATTACCTTTGCGCGCTCACCGCACAGGCAACGGGTAAGACGGTATATGCAGGTCCTTCCGAGGCGACTGCTATTGGAAACCTTATCTCTCAGATGCTGGCTACCGGCGTCTTCAAGACTCTGCCCGAGGCGAGAACTGCCGTTTATAACAGCTTTAACGTCAGGAGAGTAACGCTGTGAATGTAATTTACGAGGAAGCGAAAAAACGCTACGCGGAATTCGGCATTGATACCGAAAAGGTGATAGCCGACCTATGCAAGGCAGAAATTTCTGTCCACTGCTGGCAGGGCGACGACGTCGGCGGCTTCGACAGTCCAGACGCGCTTTCGGGCGGTATCCAGGCGACGGGTAACTATCCCGGAAAGGCAAGAACGCCCGATGAGTTGATGGCGGATATCGACAAGGCGCTTTCCCTTGTTCCGGGTGCGCACAAGCTTAATCTGCACGCCTGCTACGCGATCTTTGAGGATGGCGAATTTGCAGACAGAGACGCGCTTCTCCCGAAGCACTTTAGAAAATGGGTCGATTTTGCTAACGAGAGAGGGCTTGGTATTGATTTCAACCCGACCTTCTTCTCGCATCCCAAGGCGGCGGAATTCACGCTTTCCTCGCCCGACGAGGAGATAAGAAAATTCTGGGTGCGCCACGGAATCGCTTGTATTCGTATTGCCGAGTATTTTGCCGAAATGACGGGCAAGGTGTCGGTCATGAATATATGGATCCCCGACGGCTACAAGGATATTCCCGCAGACCGTATCGGTCCGCGTGCGCGCTTCAAAAAGTCGCTTGACGAGATCATCGGATGCGGCTACGATAAGGAAAAGGTCTACGTTTGCCTTGAGAGCAAGGTGTTCGGTATCGGTCTTGAATCATATACCGTCGGCTCTGCAGAATTTACCCTCGGCTACGCGCAGGCAAACGGACTTGTGCCGCTTATGGATAACGGTCATTATCATCCGACGGAGGTCGTTTCCGATAAAATTTCCTCGCTTCTGATACTCAACCCCAAGCTCGCGCTTCATATAACGAGAAGCGTTCGTTGGGACTCCGATCACGTTGTCCGCTACGATGACGAGACGAAGGAGATCGCAAAGGAGATCGTCGCCAGCGGAAGAATGGACGATATCGCAATGGCTCTCGACTTTTTTGACGCGTCGATAAACCGCATTGCCGCATGGGTCATCGGTATCAGGTCCTTCCGCAAGGCACTGCTCAGTGCTATGCTGACGCCGCATAAGACCTTTACAGAGCTTCAGGATAAGGGCGAAATGACGAAGCTTATGGCGCTTCAGGAAGAGATAAAGACGCTTCCTCTCGGCGCTGTATGGGAGGAATTCTGCGAAAGAAACGGCGTGCCCGGGGATCATTCCTGGCTAACCGAGATCGAAAAATACGAAAAGGAAGTCCTAAGACAGAGGGTATAAGGTGGATACCATGAAGAATATATTTGACGCACCCTTTATTTGTGAAATGAGAAAAACTACCGCCAATATGTACCGTCTCGGCTGGGACGAGCGTAACGGCGGAAACGTAAGCTATCTGCTCACTGAGGAAGAGGTGAGCGAGTACCTTGATACGAGCAAGGTAATAAGAACTATCCCGATCGGCTTCAAGGCAGACGATCTTATCGGAAAGTATTTCCTTGTAACGGGTACGGGAAAGTATTTTAAGAACGTTGACGGAGATATTGAAAACAACCTCGGTATTATCCGCATCGCGCCCGACGGCGAGACTGCAGAGCTTATCTGGGGATACAAGGACGGCGGACGCTTCACGAGCGAGCTTCCAGCGCATCTTATGTCGCATATGGCGCGTCTTAAGGTCGATCCCGAAAACCGCATCGTGATGCATACTCACCCGACGAATACCGTAGCAATGACGCATATTCATCCTCTTGACGACAAGTCGTTTACCCGTACTATATGGGGAACCTGTACCGAGTGCATCGTCGTATTCCCCGAGGGAATCGGCGTGCTACCCTGGATGGTCTGCGGAAACAACGAGATCGGAATCGCAACTGCCGAGAAGATGAACGATTACCGCCTCGTCATCTGGTCACAGCACGGAATCTACGGCGCGGGCAAGAGCTTGGACGAGACCTTCGGACTAATAGAGACCGTCGAGAAGGGTGCTGAGCTTTATATGAAGTACGCAAGCTTCCCGATCCTGAACAGAATAACAGACGACGATCTTCGCGCTCTTACGAAGGCGTTTAACATTAAGTTCAGAGAAGATTTTCTTGGTTAACAAAAACAGCCCTCGCGGTTTTCCGCGAGGGCTTCGTTGTACACCAAAACCACGCGATAGTCGCGTGGTTCAAAAAAGGTTAACCGATGAACAGAAATGATGTAAAGAAAAATGTAGTTTAAGGGCAGTTTGCGCCAATGGCTCCAACTCCGGAGTAGTTTGCTGCGCAACCTACGGGAGCTGTCACCGAAGGTGACTGAAGGAGCCATCGGGCTAAAACGTTCGATAGAAGATAATTACAGAACCGCCCTAATGAGAAGGGCAACGCTCTATAATTCCATTCATCGCGTGCTCCTTCCGTCCGTGGCTTTGCCACTTGCGCCATCCCTCCCGGAGGGAGGCAATGAAACGTCCCTGAACCCATTTATGGGTAGCAAGTATCCAATGCGTGGCTGGCAGGCCAATTTATGGCGCACTTGTGCGCAGCCACAAGGATTAGGGCTACGCCCGAAAATGAAATACCCCCCGCTATGCGGGGGGATATTTATTTATTTGACGAATCATTATGATTTTGAATCGTCATAATATCGGACATTCGAATAATCAGCAAAAAATGCCTCGATGTCATTGTCGGTCAATATGCCTGATTCATAAGCTTCTTTAAGGTCATATTTTTCCTCGTTATAGATAACTTGAATTTTCATACGACCGGAAAATTGGAATTGATAACCGGCGATATTCTCGTAATTAACGGCGTCGGGAGAGCCACCGGGTTCCCAAACTTGTGCCACTATCGCACCGCTGTAAGGCCCGTAGAAACAATGCCCGGATGCTCTTTGATGTATATACTTTATATCGTCGGCGGTCAATATACCTGATTCGTAAGCTTCTTTCAGATCATGCAGTTCACCGTTTACCCAAACGTTAAACACTATCTTACCGGTAAACGAAAATTCAAATCCCGCTATCGTTTCGTAATTAGTATCGTCAATAATTACTGTGCCTTTTTTGGGGGCTACATACAGCTTTAACAGCAGCATATCTTTGTATGCTCCGAAATATTGAATATCGCACTTTTTTGGATCTGCCTTTTTGCCGAATCTGTATTTCAGGATCTCAAGCTCAACGTCGTCTCGCAGGAAGTTGCCGTTAGTATCCTCCGACGTTAAGCCGAAGCTGCTGATCTTTTCGGGCTTGTCGGAACACCCAATAAATGCGGCGGCTACCATGGACACCGTCAAAAGCAAGATCAATATTTTCTTCATAATACCACTCCTTTCAAGTGAAAAAGCACATAATCCCCCTATGCGGCTTATGTGCTTTTATATTCTTTTCCGAGTAATTTGCCCCAAAAATCTTCGCGGAAGCGCATTACTCTCAGCGCACTTTGCCGCTTTCGATACGGTTGATCGTTGATGGAAATCTATTTTCTATCAAGAGTATATCACATTATGAGTATAAACGCAATAGAGAATACGAAAAACGATAACCTTTCATAATTGTTTGTTTTTTCTTTTGTGATTTTTTATCTCGCGCTCTATAAGGAGATAGAGAGGTCCGATGAGAAACAGTATAAGGAACGGCAGAAATACACGCTTGAGATAGATGACGTCGGACATGAAGAAGGTTTCCGTTTCAGCTTTGCCGTCTGTCTTGCCGTCGATGCTGTTTTTAACTATGTTTTCGTCCTTTTCGACCGTCAGATTGCGGTCGATGACCTTGTTTTCCGGCAGGTGCATGGCGTAGGTCGGAAGCGCTAGGGCGAGGATGAGGATCATCGGCAAAATGAGCTTAATTATCTTCATTTACCGTCACCTCGCTTTCCTGCGTTTTCTGCATAAAAGGCAGTTCTGATGCAACGGTGACTGCTATTATCATCGCGCTAGTTAAAAGCATTAAAATACCGTTCAGAGCCGCGAAATGCTTAAATACCTGACCGAGATAAGAAGCGCCCGACATGAGCGCAAAGGAAAACGCTGGCATTTTCGGGAAGAGCCGTGCAACAGATGTCAACATCGGCGCAAGTGACATTGAGAGTAAAACAGTCCGAGAAGCGAAAGCCGCTTGTCATCAGCGCAGAAGCAGATAAGGACTGTGCCTGAAGAGACCGATGCGGCGACGGTTATTATCCGTCCGATGCGGTCGGAGAGAAATCCGCCGACAGCGCGTCCGAGACCGATTACAAAGAGAAGCTGAAACTGCGTCTTAAAGGAAAGGTTCCAATCGAATCGGAACGATGAAAATTCAAACGAAAGAAGCAGATAGGATAGACCGACAAACAGAAGCGGAAGCAGTGAAAACGCAGATCTCTTAGCAGTTTTTTCTTCCTCCGTGTCATCGCTTTGATATTTGTCCGACGGGACTGCGAGTATCATTAGAAGCGGTGCGAGCAGGTGCGCGAAAAATCCCGCGTAGCTTGCGCATGCAAGCCCCATGCTCTGACCGCCGATAAGAAGCCCGATCCCGCGGCTCTTGCCGCTTGAGCGCGAAAGAACCGAGGACGACGCAAATGAATAAAACAGCGCCGATCCAAGCCCGAGCAGGACTATTTTAAGGTCGATCCCGAAGCTCGGCGGAAGAAAATACCCTAGCACCGTAAGGAATACCGAAAGACGCACGCCTGTGTGCTTGTTATTCACCCTGTCGGCAAAGATAGAGAGAATGCTCATCGCGCCGACGGATATTACGTTAAAGAGTATTATGAGCATCGACATTCTGTCGTAGCTTATCTTTTTTGAAAGGTGGCTGAATATCACCGAGTGACAGACTGCGGATAAACATAAGCTCATAAGAGCGTAGCGTATCGAGAGCGACGCGTTCGACGCCTTCGGTCTATATGCCTTCATACTGCCTCCTCGGTTTTTTGTAAAATGATTTATCCGTCGAGATTCGACTGCACGCTTTTAATATACTTGTGAAGTTCGAGAAGCTCCTTGCGAGTTGTTACACCGAGCTTTCCGTAGATATTTCGGTTGTGATACTTCAAGGTCGATTCCTTAATGTTCATGTTCGCCATGATCTCCTTTGAGGTGACTCTCATGATATGCGCGTCGCAGATAGCTTTTTCGGTAAGCGTAAGCGATTTTAGTCCCATAATGAACGTCTCTACGCGCTCGGGTGCAATTTGGAAGTCGCTGACCGGCTTTTCAAGCATCTTTTCGGCGGATCGGTCGGATTCGGAATAATCTCTTGCGCCCTCAACGCGCTTTACGATCTCGCGGAGCCGCTGATTTTCGTTAATTACAAGACGGATGCCGATGAGAAACAGCTCGCTTATAATGTATGAGACCGAGAGCATTTCGAAATCCATATCGGATATTTGCTCAATGAACCAAACTCCGATATTTACAAACACCGCGCATCCGAGAATTACCGAGTGAACAATGCTTTCGACTGTCTTTTTGACAGACGCGCGAATTATCACCGTTACGGTAGCTATGAAATACGATATAAGGTAAATGAGATAAAGCGGATGAAGAACTCCATATACCTTGACAAGCCGAGACGCACCGTCTATGTGTTCAAACGACACCTCTTTATAGTAGATCGGCAAAATACCCGGGCTTGCGGCGATGAGAAAGATAATGACGGAAATTGAGATCAGTATCCGCGGAAGAAGCTTGCGGTATTTGGTATTCGTCACGTCGAGGATTATCATCAGCATCGAAAGCGGCAAAAATACCGAGCCGAGATAAGAAATGCGATTTGCCCAAAGCGCGGCGTCAAGAGAGCGCGAAAGTGAGAGAAAAGTGTATCCGATATTTACGACGAGAACGGAGAAAAAAAGCATTATTACCCAGAATCTCTTTTTGCGTACCGCGAAAATACTGCCGATAAGGAGAAGCAAGGAGAGCAGGGCGCAAGCTCCGTAAACGACTGAGAAGCTCGTGCTTTTGCCGTCGAACGGCGTACAACCGGTCAGATTGAGCATAGTAAACGCAACGATGGCAATGATCGCCGAAAGCTTTTTCATTTTTCCTCCTTTCCGACCTCGGTCAAGCATAATGATCAAAAAATCTGTTAATCCCATACCAAAAGTATGGGGACAAATGCGAAAAGAGCGTTTATAATTATAGTGTCATATAACGCTGATATGTTATTGCATATAACGGGTGTTTATATTATACCACATATAACGCGTTTTTTCAATAGCGTATTTTGTTAGCCGATCTTCATCAAGAAACTGACAGAAAGGAAAAACGAAGATGAAAAGTAAATTTGCGAAAAAACTGATGGGCATCGTTCTCGTTCTGATACTGATGCTTCAGATCGTCCCCGGCTCTCTGACGGCACACGCCGCCTGGGAAGACGGCATGGAGTGCTGGTTTTGCAACCATTACCACTGGGATGAGTATTGCTGCGGTATGTGTGGCGCGTGCAGCGCCGAATGCACCGGCACGGACTGTTGCTTGCTTACACACTGTAACGAGTGCGGTGCCTGCGACAAAGAGCTGGAGGGTTGCCCCGAGTGCCGTATGTGCGAGGATTGCTATGTCAATAACGGTTGGCACTGTCTTTCCTGTAACGAATGCCACTACACTTCAGAAGATGAACTGTGCGGTTACTGTTGGTTCTGTGCTGACTGTATGGGTGGTCTTTGCGACAGTTGCGGTTTCTGCGAGGTATGCTGGGAAGTCGAAAATATGCACTGCAAGGAGTGCGGCAACTGCTACGCTTCTTATGCAGAGTGTGACTTTGGATACGATCACTGTGAGGAATGCTGTGTTATCTGTGAGCAGTGTGAGGAATGCTTGTTCGAGGAAGGCATTGAACTGTGCGACGACTGCGGTCTTTGCGTATTCTGCTGTCAGGACAACGCAAACGCCGAGGGCTGTGAGTGCGGAGAGTACTGTATAGAAAATTCCGAATGGTACGAGCATCTCTGCCCTGATTGCGGAAACGCCTTCTGTACTGTCGATATCTGTGACATTTGCGGACTTTGCCTTGACTGCTGCGAGGGCAATTCTGACTGCTCCGAAACGCCTCCCGTCTGTGTAGAGGACGACGATTACGATTCCCATTTCTGTGAGGACTGCGGCGAATGTTTCCACAATAGTGATGTTTGCGCAGACTGTGAGCTTGCAGGTCTTTTGCTGTGTGAAGCTTGCTGCAAGACCCGCCTTGAAGCCGAGGGCTGTGATTGCGACGACAGATGTATCAGCGACAGCGATATAGAGGCGCATATCGAAAACGATCATGGCAACGCTGGCCCCCATTCCGCAACGCCTCAGAACTCCTTTGATATGGACGAGACCTATCACTGGAGACCCTGCCGTTTCTGCGGAGAAAGCTCGCATATTACGAATAAGACCAAGCATACCTTTGACAATTACGGTATCTGTACCGTTTGCCGCTTCGACTCTCAGCAGGTAATTCTTATCCTGAAGCAGCCGAGCAGCATGGTTGCCAAGGTATCCGATACGCAGGTCTGCGGTGAGGATGATCCGTATCATCCCATAAATAATAAACGCACCATTTCGGTTGCGGCGAAGGGAACTACCGCACTGAAATATCAGTGGTACGTTACCTACGACGGCGGAGAAAAATGGATCGAGGTAAAGGATGATACCATCCGCGACATTGTAGGCGCAAAGACAAATTCTCTCACCTTCTCGGTTCCGTCCGACGGTTGCGCTTACCCTCCTGCCTATAAGTGCGTCATAACAGACGAAAACGGCAACTCGGTCACGTCCAACGTCGCGTACGTGAAGGTCGTTCACCTGTATAGAGAATACAGCGCTCACAAGGGCGAGCTTGTCGGAATAATCAATCAGCCGAACAGTAAGGACAATATCGGAATGTACAGTTCCAAAGGTCATTTTGTTACCTGCGTCGGCGAGGAATGTGACGATTATATTCTCGTTCCCCATTCCTTTGGCAAGGATACGAAGCTTATCTTTGACAGCAAGACGGGCGTCGGCTGGCACGAGAGAACCTGTATTCACTGCGGATACAAGAGCTACCTTGAAAACCACGTTCATTATTTCTACGATCCCGAGACCTACGAGTGCGAGGTCGACTTCACCTATAAAAACGAGAATCAGCATAAGCTTATCTGCCTCTTCTCTGGCTGTAAGCAGACTCATCTTGAGTCCCACGATTACCTCGGCTGGCAGAACCACGGCACTCCCTATTCCAATACCGACGGAATCGGTATTGCCTATAAGGAATGTCAGATCTGCGGCTACAGCTCGACAAAGAAGCTTCAGACCTACGATGAAAATAAGGACGAAATGGTCGATACTCAGTGGACGAAGGATAACGACCTCGTTTACGTTGAAAACGGCTATGCAAGCTGTGACATCGTCGGATATGATGCCAAGATAGTCATCGGCTTTGCTCCCTCCGAATATGCAAGAGAAGAACATCTTGATATTAAGTATCCGAAGGTTACGAGATGGGTAGTGACATACTACTGTGATCGTGGCTCCGAGGGATCCAAGATCGAAAAGGACGTAACGAAGGACGTTAAGATCGAAAAGATCGAAAACGAGCTTAAATGGATCGTTACCGTTCCTACCTTCACGTCACGCGTAGGCGGCGGAATTCTGACCTTCACGCCCGTTCTTGAGGAATGTAAGCATAACGGCGGTACGAGGATCAAGAACGCGGTCGAGGCGATCTGTACTTATGACGGATATACGGGCGATACCGTTTGTGCCGACTGCGACGGAATCATATTCTATGGCGAGGTCATCGAAAGCGCGGGCAAGCACGAGGGCAAGCTCACCCTTATCCCCGGTACCTCAAAAGAGGGAAGCTGTGAGGAGAGGGGCTACGAGGGAACCTACCGTTGCGACCACTGTAACAAGACCGTTCGCGGTAAGGTCACCTCAAGAGTACATAGCGCGAAGACAATAACCAAAAATGAAGTAAAGCCGACCTGCACCAAGTTCGGATACAGCGGCGATATCTACTGTGAATGCGGCGTTCTCCTTAAAGAGGGCGAAACGCTTGCGCCGAGACACAGCGGTCTTAAGCTGATAAATGCGAGCAACGTATCCTGTCAGAAGAAGGGATATACGGGCGACTGGTATTGCTCCGACTGTCAGCAGACCGTAAAATACGGCTATAACGTTGCAAAGGGCGACCACGCGTGGAGTAAATGGGGCAAGGTAGATGACGTTTATCACCGTCATACCTGCGTAGTTGCGGGATGCGGTGCCGAGGAAAAGGAGAGGCACAACGATGCTGACCGTGACCTCACTTGTGACGATTGCGGTTATTCCTGGGGAAGCGACTCGCCGACTATAAGAGCTTTGGCGTTTAATATCGACGTACCCGTCATAGGAAAAAAGCCGGATTATACCAAGTTTGACGGTCCC
The DNA here is from genome assembly GCA_017621655.1 of Clostridia bacterium. Taxonomy (GTDB): domain Bacteria; phylum Bacillota; class Clostridia; order Oscillospirales; family CAG-272; genus Colimorpha_A. The sequence continues at coordinate 29,255 of JAGASS010000002.1, forward strand.
GCATATTACAGTGACGGCGTTGGTCCCTATAAGAGTAACGGCGTTGAGTGGTTTGACGTAACGGAAAACGAGCGCTTTGTCCCGGGCGGCGTCGATCAGGAATTCAAGGAAGGTCACGTTTATAGGGTGACGATCCATTTCCGTTCCAAGTTGGGCTATGAATTCATTGAAGAGGAAGCAATGACAGGCACGATCAATGGCCGTGAAGCGGTCGTTGAATATGTGACCTACGGTGACTTTGCAGGTATCTCCTATACCTTTGCTGCTTTGACACACGAGCACGATATGGAGAGAATCGATAAGGTAGCCCCGACCTGTACCGAAACGGGTAAGCAGACCTATTATCACTGTAAGAGCTGTGATAAATATTATGAGGACGCCGCGGCAAAGAAGGAGATCACCGATATAAGCAAGTGGGGAATCGTATCTCCTCTCGGTCACGTTGAAAGTGAGCTTAAATCGAATTCTACCGAGCATTTTAAGGTATGTACAAGATGCTACAAGGACATTGACGGAACGAGAGTTAAGCACAGCGGCGGAAGCGCAACCTGTCAGGAGAAAGCGAAATGCGAGACCTGCGGTACTGCCTACGGAAGCTACGGTGAGCATAACCTTGCAACCGATGTTTGGGGATTTATCGACCCGACGGGTCACGCTCATATGTGCCTTACCGAAAACTGCTATTTCAGAGGAGAAGTTGAGCAGCACCGTTCAAGCGGCGCGGCAACCGCCGATACCGATGAGGTCTGCCTTGATTGCGGATACGTTATTACCCTCTCCGAAAACCACAAGCATGCTCCTGCGGGCGGCATACACTTCGACGGCGAGAGCCATTGGTACGTCTGCGGATGCGGCGAGATCATCAACAAATCGGCGCATAAGGATGCTGACGGCAACGGCTTGTGCGATACCTGCGACAGCGAGGTAACGGCTGAGAACGGCGGAGGCGGAAAGAAGGATGACGGCAACGGTGATTCCGGACTTGTTTGGATCATCGTAGTGATCGTAGTTCTCGTGGCAGGCGCGGTTACCGCATACTTGATCATAAAGAAAAAGCGTTCAGTAACGGGCAATGCCGATAAGAAATGATCGAACGTAAATCATGAATAACCTAAAACACGCGTCGGACATTTTCCGACGCGCGTTTTGCGTTCATCGCTAAATAAAAGTATTTGTCATTTTTGTTTACAATAAAGTTAATTAAGTTATTATAAAAGTGTTGAAAATAGTTTTATATTGGTGTATAATTATTAGAAAGACAAAATAAAGGGGAAGTAAAATGAGTACACTTCATATTATCGACCATCCGCTTATTCAGCATAAGCTTACCATAATGCGTGACAAGCGCACGGGAGCTAAGGAATTCCGCGAGCTTCTCGACGAGATAACTCTGCTTATGGGCTATGAAATAACGAGAGATTTTCCGCTTGTTGATTGGGAAATTGAAACTCCTATTCAGAAGATGACCGCAAAGCGTATTGCGGGTAAAAAGGTCGCTATCGTTCCGATACTCCGCGCAGGACTCGGAATGGTTGACGGACTGCTCGAGCTTCTCCCCGTTGCGAAGGTCGGACATATCGGTCTTTACCGCGACCACGAAACGCATAAGCCCGTCGTTTACTACTGCAAGCTTCCCGAGGACATTGGAAGAAGAACCGTTATCCTCTGCGATCCTATGCTCGCAACGGGCGGAAGCGCGTCTGATGCTGTAACGATGCTAAAGGAAAGAGGCGCAAAGGACATTCGCCTTCTTAACCTCGTTGCTGCTCCCGAGGGCGTAAAGAAGGTTCAAAAGGATCATCCCGACGTTGATATTTACGTTGCGGCTCTCGATGAGAAGCTTAACGAAAACTGCTACATTATTCCCGGTCTCGGCGACGCGGGCGACCGTCTCTTCGGCACGAAATAATGACGGAATATAACCTTTCAGAGAAGGTCATCGCCTCCCTTAAGGACAAGTCTCTTACGATATTTACGGCTGAATCCTGCACGGGAGGACTGATAGCCAAGATGCTGACCGATGTTTCTGGCGCATCGAGCGTCGTTCTCGGCGGAGTCGTGTCGTATACGAATGAAATAAAAAAGTCGCTTCTCGGCGTACAAGCCGAGACGATCGACAACTATACCGCAGTATCCGAGCAGTGCTGCTATGAAATGGCAGAGGGCGCGCGTCGGGTATCGGGGGCTGATATAGGTGTTTCAACGACGGGCTACGCAAGCGGCGGAGAGGGAGTACCCTCCGATATGGCAGGAGTTGTCTACGTCGGAATATCTGACATTTACGGTACGTCTGTTTACAGATTACAGCTAAGCGGTAACAGAGACGAGGTAAGAAGAGGCGCGGCGTGTGAGCTGCTTGAAACTCTTATTTACCGAGTCGAAGATTACGAATAACCGATAGGAACAAAAACATGAAAGAAACGAATGTAAAAATCGCAAGAACGGCAAATAAGAAGTATGTAAGAAATCTGATCTTGATGCTTCTCTTTTTCCCTATTGCCGTTTTTTATCTTGAGATGGTCGTTCGCCTTCGTACGGCGGGCGTTCCGAGCGGGGTTGAGCTAAGCAATATCTTCTTCTTCTCGTTCTCGTTTGGTGCGATGATCTCCTTTATACTGCTGTTCATAAAGAACAAAAGAGCAATAAGGATCGTTGCGATAATTCTTTCGGTCATACTTGCCGTGCTTCTCGGCTCACAGATGATCTATTTCCAGATATTCAGGTCCTACTACGGGCTTGATCAAACGTCGATGGCAGGCGATGCAATAACCGATTTCGGTAAGGTAATGTGGAGTACCATCGGTAAGAATGCCTTTTATATCCTGCTTCTTGCCATCCCGACTATTCTGCTTTTCGTATTCGGGAAAAAGCTTACCGACTATCCGACAAGAAAGATACCGCCGCTACTCAACTATTTCTGCGCGTCAGTGATGGCATTTTCCTTCATCTGCGGCTCTGTATCGGTCGCGTGCGATTCGGGGGATTACGGATCGCTGTATTATTACAAATACCTTGACGCGACGGGAAGCGTTGGTAAGCTCGGCATCTTGACCTCAACGCGTCTCGCGCTTCAGGCGAAGATATTCGGAGAGCTTGAAGAAAAGGTTATAGTTAACGACGGAATGAACGACGTTACCTTGGGCACGGGAGGGGACAGCACCACGGGTCCCGACGTAACAGGCCCTGACGGAACGACGGAGCCGCCGGAGCCACCGAAGGTCTACGGTGACAATATTATGGAAAACCTCGATTTTTCCAAAACGGGCGGAAAGATCGGTGAGCTTAATAAATATTTTACCTCTCTCACCCCATCGAAGAAAAACGAGTACACGGGAATGTTTGAGGGATACAACCTCATATTCCTTACTCTCGAGGGCTTCTCGCATCACGTTATAGACCCGAATCTTACGCCGACTCTTTATATGATGGCAAACGACGGCTTCGTTTTCGAGAATTTCTATAACGGTACCTGGGGCGGATCAACGTCAACGGGTGAATATGCAAATCTTACGGGAAACTTCTATAACAGCACGTCCTGTATGCAGAAGCTCGTTCCCGATACCTATCAGCCCTTTACTCTCGGAAATCAGTTTAAGAAGCTTGGCTACACGACGAAGGCGTATCACGCCTGGACACACACCTACTATAACAGAGATAAGTCTCATCCCGCGCTCGGTTATGAGTGGATAGCTTATAACAGAAACAACGTTAGCGGTTATTCCGGACTTGAGGATTTCACGTTTGAGGACGGAACGAAAATGAAGTTCCCGTGGGTGCCGTCCGACCATGATACGGCAAAAATTACCGTAAACGATTTTATTGATAAAGAGCCGTTCCACGTTTACTACATGACGATAAGCGGTCATACGAATTATAACTGGACGGGAAACGCGATGTGCAAGAAGCACAAGGCGTTTATAAACAGCTACTGCCAGCAGTACGGGCTTGATTATTCCGAGGAGGTCAAGGCGTACCTCGCATGTCAGTACGAGGTCGAGCTTATGCTGACCGAGCTTGTGAATAATCTGCGCGATGCGGGAATACTTGACAGAACAGTCTTCGCCATGGGCGCGGATCATTATCCGTACGGACTGTCCGACGGGTCGCTGGCTGAGCTTTACGGCATTCCCGAAAAAAATATAAGCAGTAATTTTGAGCTATATAGAAACGCGTTTATAATCTGGAATTCCAAGATGGAAGAGCCGATATACGTTGATACGCCCTGCTCGGCTATCGACATTCTGCCGACGCTTTCAAACCTCTTCGGTCTTGAATACGATTCCCGACTTATGGCAGGAACGGATATTTTTGGCGATATTGAGCCGGTAGTTATCGTGAACTTCGATAACGGTAAGGGCTCATGGAACTGGATCACCAAGTACGGAAGCTATACGACAAAAACAAAGACGTTTGTCCCTGCGGAGGGCGTTACCGCAAGCGAGGATGAGATAGAAGCTTATATAAAGCGCGTAAATCAGCTTGTTTCGGCAAAAAGAAAATATTCATTCTACGTAATAGAAAACGACTATTACGCGTATGTATTCGGAAAGAAATAATTAAATGAAAACTGTAATCAAAGTTGGAACGTCGACTGTCGCGCACGAGGGCGGTCGGCTCAATATCAGACGTGTCGAGGAGCTTTGCAAGGTCCTCTCCGATCTAAAAAATGCAGGACACGAGATGATTCTCGTTTCGTCGGGCGCTATCGGAATGGGCGTCGGCAAGCTCGGGCTGAGTAAACGCCCGACGGATATGCCGACAAAGCAGGCGGCGGCAGCCGTCGGTCAGTGCGAGCTTATGTATACCTACGACCGTCTGTTCTCGGAGTATAATCATACCGTCGCGCAGATACTTCTGACTGCATCCGACGTTAAGAGCGAGGATAGACACGAAAATTTCAGAAATACCCTTAACCGTCTTATCGAGCTTGGTGTGCTTCCAGTTATAAACGAGAACGATACGATAGCGACGGAGGAGATCGCAGTCGGGGATAACGATACCCTCGCGGCTATCGTTGCGGAAAGCGCGGAAGCCGATCTGCTCGTTCTCCTTTCGGATATTGACGGTCTCTATACCGCCGATCCTCATAAGGACGAGAACGCTGTGCTTATTCCGATCGTTAACGAGATAACCGATGAGATAATCGCTCTCGGCGGCGAAAAGGGAAGCTCCCTCGGTACGGGCGGAATGAAAACGAAGCTTTCGGCGGCTGTTATTGCGACAGAAGCCGGCTGCGATATGATAATTGCAAACGGCGCCGACCCGAAGATCCTTTACGATATTTTCGATAACAAGAGCGTCGGAACGAGATTTATAGGCAAGAAGAAATGACTACGAAAGAAATACTCATAAAGGCGAAAAACGCCAAAAACGAGCTTCTTCTCCTCTCAACGGAGGATAAGAACAAAGCGCTTGATGCTATGGCGCAGGCGATACTCGAAAATGAAGAAGAGATACTGAGCGAAAACGCGCTTGATCTTAATGCGGCAAAGGGCGTTATTTCCGACGTTATGCTTGACCGTCTGGCGCTCGATCATAAGCGAGTCTGCGATATGGCAAAGGGCGTAACTGCGCTTATTTCTCTTCCCGATCCCGTAGGACGAACGATCTCGGAGCATGTCCTTGAGAACGGACTGACGGTGAAAAAGACGTCGGTGCCTATAGGGGTTATTGCGATAATCTACGAGAGCCGTCCGAACGTCACCTCGGACGCCGCGGCACTGTGTCTGAAAAGTGGAAATGTCGCGGTGCTCCGCGGCGGTAAGGAAGCGTTCAGAACCTCTTATGCTGTCGTTAAGGCGATGAAAAAGGGACTTGAAGCCGTCGGAATGAATCCCGATTTTGTAAACATCGTTACCGATACGACAAGAGAAAGCGCAAACGAGCTTATGACGGCAGTCGGCTACGTTGACCTGCTTATTCCGAGAGGCGGAAAGGGACTTATCCGCGCCTGCACGGAAAACGCGACCGTTCCCTGCATTGAAACGGGAACGGGAATCTGCCACATATTCGTTGACGAGTCGGCAGACCTTGATAAGGCGCTGACGATAATCGAAAACGCGAAAACACAGCGTCCGTCGGTGTGTAACGCAGAAGAAGTGCTTCTCGTTCATAAGAGCATAGCAGAGGAATTTTTGCCGAAGCTGAAGGCGCTTTTGGTCGACGGACGTAAGTCGGACGGTAAGCAGCCCGTCGAGCTTCGTCTTGATGAAAAGGCGGCGAAGATAATAGACGGCGTGCCTGCGTCTGACACCGATTTTGATACGGAATTCCTCGATTATATTCTCGCTGTCAAGACCGTTTCGGGAGTTAAGGAGGCGGTAGAGCATATCGCGCTTCACTCGACTCACCACAGCGACGGAATAATTACCGAAAACGAAAATAACGCACTGTATTTCACAACGTGCGTCGACTCGGCGGCAGTGTACGTCAACGCCTCAACGCGCTTTACCGACGGCGGACAGTTCGGTCTTGGCTGTGAGATGGGAATCTCTACTCAGCGTCTTCACGCAAGAGGTCCGATGGGACTTAACGAGCTTAATACTTATAAATATATAATAACCGGAAACGGACAAGTAAGAAAATAATATGAGAATTGGATTTATCGGTTGCGGAAATATGGGCTCGGCGCTTGCACGCTCGGTCATGAAGAGCGTTTCCGCGTTTCACATTGTAATTAACGACGTAAATAAGGAGAAGGTCGACGCGTTTTGCTCTGATACGGGAGCAATGTACGGCGACCTTAACGAGGTCGCGTCGGACTGTAAGTACATATTCCTCGCAGTCAAGCCGCAGATGCTTTCTGATCTTGCAAAAGAATTGCGCCCGATGCTTGCCGAAAGAAAGAATGGCTTCGTCCTCGTCTCGATGGCGGCAGGTGTCACAACCTCGCGTTTAAGCGATCTGTTCGGAAATTATCCGACTGTAAGAATAATGCCTAATCTCCCCGTATCGGTCGGAGAAGGCGTCGTTCTCTATACCGCGACGGAAAACGTAAGCGAAAGCGAGCTTAACGGCTTTCTTAACATAATGAAAAACGCAGGAACTCTTTTGCCGCTTGACGAGAAGCTTATAGATGCGGGAACGTCGGTCTCGGGCTGCGGACCTGCCTTCGTTTGTCAGGTCATCGAAGCACTCGCGCGCGGCGGCGAAAAGTGCGGACTAAGCTATGAGGATGCGCTTGTAATGGCGGAGCATACTCTTATCGGAACGGCAAAAATGCTTGCCGAGACGAAGGGTGATCCTATCGCGCTCTGCCGTGCCGTTTGCTCGCCCGGCGGAAGCACGATCGAGGGCGTAAAAACGCTCGAAAACGGCGGCGTTGACTCTTTGTTCAGCGGCGCGGTCGAGGCGTCTTATAAAAGAAATATCGAGCTTGGTAAATAAGAGGTATAAATGAAAACAGTTAATATCTATACCGACGGTGCCTGCAGCGGAAATCCCGGCCCCGGCGGATACGGAGCAATACTCGTTTATCACGAATACGAAAGAGAACTGTCGGAGGGCTTTGCCGAAACGACGAACAACCGAATGGAGCTTCTCGGCGCGATAAAGGCACTGGAGCTTCTGAAGGAGCCGTGCCGCGTGCTTCTGACGTCCGATTCAAAATATCTCGTCGACGGGATAAATCTCGGCTGGGCAAAAAAGTGGAAGAGCAATAATTGGTTCAAGCCCGATAAGAAAAAGGCGCAGAATACCGATCTTTGGGAGCAGCTTCTGACTCTTAACGAGCGCCACGACGTGACCTACGTTTGGGTAAAGGGTCACGCAGGTCATCCATACAACGAACGTTGTGACCGCCTCGCCGTTGAAGCCATTGAAAGAATAAAGAACGAAGCTAACGCGTAAAATAACCGTGAGAAAATCTCACGGTTATTTTTGTGCAAAGTGAAGATTTGGTGAACAATGTTGACTTTATGCGGCTTATGTGTTATAATGTTTACATTGATAACCTTATTTTAAGGAGAAAGTTATGGCTAAGTATAATCCGAATTTCGTATACGATACCGAGGACGTAACGACGATAAGAGAGCTTCTTGAGCGTTCCGTCTATCATTACGGCGAGCGTCCTGCGTTCCTGTATAACGAGGGCGGCGATATAAGCAAGATCACCTACAGAGAGGTTCTTGAGCGCGTAAAGGGGCTTGCTACCTATTTAAGAAGCAAGCTTCCCGAGGGATGCAAGATCGCGGTTACCGGTAAGAATTCTTATAACTGGGTAATTTCCTATCTTGCTATAACCTGCGGCGTAGGTGTCGTTGTGCCGATAGATAAGGACCTTCGCGGAGAGGAGATCGCCGATCTTATTTCCGACGCTGAGGCGGATGCGGTCATTTATTCCCCCGAGCAGGAGGAGAAGATGGCGCTGGTTTCCGATGAGATACTGAAGCTCAATATGAATGATATTGAAAGCTTCGTTGACGATGGAACGGCGCTGATAAAGAAGGGCGACCGTTCCTATGCCGATCATAAGATAAACCCTCACGCCCTCGGCTCGCTTCTTTATACCTCGGGTACGACGGGAGTCGCGAAGGGCGTTATGCTTTCGCAGTATAATATCTGCTATGACCTTACGCACGCGCTTCGTCGCGTAAAAATATACCCTACCGACGTTGTTCTTTCGATAGCGCCGCTTCATCATACCTATGAGACGACGGTCGGCTGTCTACTCATTCTCTATTCGGGAAGCGCGATAGCATATAATAGCTCGCTCAAGCGTCTGCAGGCGGAGCTTAAGCTCTTCCGTCCGACGGTAATGGCGGCGGTTCCGCTTATTCTTGAGACCTTCCGCAACGCCATCCTCAAGAAGTATAGGAAGATCAAGGGCGGTAAGCTGATATTCTCGCTTCAGAAGGCAGCGTCTGACGTGACGGGCAAAAAGGCGGGTAAAAAGATATTCAGTATTATAAATGAGACCTTCGGCGGCAGAATGCGCCTTATCGTTTGCGGTGCAGCGCTTCTGTCTCCTGCGGTGTTCCGCGATTATGAGCGCTTCGGCATAAAGCTTATGATCGGTTACGGACTTACCGAAACCGCGCCGATCTCCCTTATGCACAGCGATTTCTATACCTGCCCCGACGACATCGGTTATCCCGTTTCGGGCGTTTCTGTCAAGCTTGACGACGTGAATGAGGAAGGTGTCGGTGAGCTTCTCATCAAGGGACCGAACGTAATGCTCGGATACTATAAGAATCCCGAGGAGACCGCGCGCGTTATGACTCACGACGGCTATTTCCGTACGGGTGACCTTGCGCGTCAGAAGCCGAACGGCGCATATCAGATCGCGGGCAGAGCGAAGAGCATGATCGTTTCTCCCGGCGGAAAAAAGATATTCCCCGAGGAGCTTGAGCTTTACCTCGAAAAGAGCGAATATATCAAGGAAAGTCTGGTCTACGAGGAAAACGACGAGAATGGCAGAAGAATAGTTGCCGCCGTTATTACAGATGAGGAAAACGTTTCGTCGAAGCTCGGAATGAAGCCGACAGACAAGGGCTACCTTGAAGCCGAAAAGCAGCTTATAAGCAAGACCGTAAAGGATGTAAACGCGCAGTTCCCGAACTATAAGCATATCGGCAAGATATGTATCAGAAAGAAAGATTTCGTCAAGACAACAACTAAAAAGATCAAACGCAACGCCCCCGATAATGTAAATAACGGATGAGGAGAGGTCGCTCGCTATGAGAACGGCAAATGAAGCAAATAAGGAAAAATTTTTGAAGGCAGCAGTGTGCGAGCTTGAGGAGCATGGAGTTGCGGATTTTTCGATACGCCGAGTAGCGAAAAAGTGCGGCGTTTCATGTGCCGCGCCGTATAAGCATTTCGAGAGCAAAAACAAACTGCTTGCGGAGGTCATGCGCTACGTGGGCAGAAAATGGCAGGAGGTGCTTAAGAGTACAGCTGAAGCACACGTTGACGAGCCGATAAGGGAGCAGCTTATAGCGATAGCTATGTCGTATATAGTATTCCTTTGCACATACCCCGAATATATGAAGATCCTGAGCATGAGCGATACCGTGTTCAAGCCGAACAGTCTGACTGAAAGCAGTAATGTTTCGGCTGTTACGAGCAAGCTTATTGAGGAGTACTGCGAAAAAACGCACGTCGACGAGGAAACCAAAGTGAGAAAGTATTACGTTATCCGTTCGCTGATCTTCGGTGGCACTAAAATGATAAACTCCGGGATATTGCCGTTTGATAGCAAGACCCTCGATATGATACGTTCAAACATCGTAAGAGAATTTGAAATAGCGTAAAAAACAGAGCCGAACGGCTCTGTTTTTTTGCTTTCACCTATTGATATGCGCAAAAAAATTTGTTATAATATATAATTAGATAAATATAAGTATCTATAAAAGGAGATCACCATGAAAATTCAGGAGCTTATAACCAAAATTTCCGAAGGATACCTCGATTCCGCATTCGTATCGCTTTACGGCGAAGAAAATGTCCAGGCGCAGAGAGCGCGCTACACCGAGGCGGTAAAGGAGTTTGCCGCGATCTACGGTGAAGATAGAGACGTAAACCTTTTCTCCGTTCCCGGTAGAAGCGAGATCTCGGGAAACCATACAGACCATAACCGCGGATGCGTAATTGCCGCCGCTATCGACCTCGATATTATCGCAGTTGCGTCGGTAAGCGGAAACGATACCGTAAGAGTAAAGAGCAAGGGCTTCCCTGAGGACGTTGTTACCTGCAATCCCGAAAAGCCCGACGAAAAGCTTTTCAATTCCTCATCGTCCCTTATTTCTGGCGTTTGCGCCGGATTTAAGAACCGCGGATATAACGTCTGCGGCTTTGACGCATATACGACCTCTAACGTGCTTAAGGGCTCGGGAATTTCTTCCTCTGCCGCATTTGAGGTCATGATCGGAAATATCCTCAATTACTTCGTAAATGACGGAAAGATATCGAATCCCGTAATTGCAGAGATCTCTCAGTATGCGGAAAACGTCTACTTCGGTAAGCCGTCGGGACTTATGGATCAGACCGCTTGTGCCGTCGGCGGATTCTCTTACATAGACTTTGCCGATCCTAAGGCGGCAAAGATCGAAAAGCTCGGATTTGACCTCAGCGCCGAGGGCTATTCGCTCTGTATCACCAATACAGGCGGCAACCACGCAGACCTGACGGGTGACTACGCGGCAGTTCCCGCTGAAATGAAGGCGGTCGCTAAGGAGTTCGGTCAGGAGGTCCTTCGCGGTATTGATAAGGAAACGCTCCTTTCCCGCGCAGGCGAGCTTCGTGAAAAGCTCGGAGACAGAGCACTTCTTCGTGCGTTCCACTTCATCGGCGAAAACGACCGCGTACAGGTACTTGCAGAGTGCCTTCGTAACGGAGACCTTGACGGCTTCTTTAACGGCGTTAAGGATTCGGGACGCTCGTCGTTTATGTGGCTTCAGAACGTATACACGACGAAAAACGTCGAGGAGCAGGGTCTTTCCCTCGCTCTCGCGGTAACCGAATACGCGCTCTCGAACACCTCCCGTCCTTCCGCTTGGAGAATCCACGGCGGCGGATTCGCAGGTACCATTCAGGCGTTCGTTCCGAACGAGGACGTGCCTAACTACAAGAAGGAGATCGAAAGAGTATTCGGCGAAAACTCCTGCACCGTTCTTAAGGTCAGAAAAGACGGAGCTATCAAGGTTCTTTGATGGAAATTCGAATTTGAGCAGCTAAGTGAATTTCTGCTTATTGCTCAAATTGCAATGTTGCCAAACGGGTCGTCGAAGGCGCCGACCCCTACCGCGCAACGTCCAAGTGCCCTTGGTAGGGGCTGGCGCTCACGACAGCCCGCACCAAACCAATGCAACCAATAATTTTAACGAGGGTAGATATGTATATAGAATCCCTACAAATAACGTCCTTTGCAGGGATAAGCGGATATGAGCTGTCTCTGAGTGACGGACTTAATATCGTCCGCGGTGATAACGAGGCAGGCAAGAGTACGGTTGCGGAATTTATCCGTTACGTCTTTTACGGCTTTAGCGGAAAGAGCGACCGTGAACGGTATCTCGGCTTTTCGTCGAACGCCGTTGCGGGAAGCATCGTTATCTGCGACGGTGACAAGAGATACAGAATAGAAAGAAGAACGATTGGAACGAAGGATTCCGTTTCGGTATACGATCTTGAAAACGGAAGCACCTGCTATGACGGCAAGGTCCCCGGCGAAGTGTTCCTCGGAATGCCTTCGGGACTGTTTGCAAGCACCGCCTTCGTCGGTCAGACGGGCGGAAGCCGTATAAACGGTAAGGACACCTCCGAGCTTCTCGATAATCTCCTTTTCGCCGCAGACGAGGGCGTGAACGTCAAAAAGGCGCTGAAGCGCCTCGACGACGAAAGAGTCGCACTTCTTTATAAAAATAAAAAGGGTGGAAAGATATTCGAGCTTGAAAACAAGCTCTCACAGCTTGACACCCGTGCCGAAAAGGCAAGAAACGACGGTAAAGAGCTTCTATCTATCGAGAATAAGCTCAAGGATACAGATGCAACTCTTGAAAGCGACAGAGCAATAAGAGATAAGTTTGCGTCGAATATAGACGACTATAAGCTGGCTAAGAGCCGCGAAAGCAAGGAGCGTCTTAAGCAGCTTGAGGAGAATTATCAGAACGCTACCGACGCGCTTCTTGCACATAAGAACGCGCACACGAGAAAGAATTTTTTTCCCGACGCTACGTATCTTCAGTCGCTCCGCGACTGCGCGAGCGAGGTAGCTAAATGCGACGAACGGATCGATGCCGTCGAAAGACGTCTTGAAAATCTCAACAGAGAGATGGAGATCGACCGCCTTGCACGTGAGAAGGCATTACGCGAAAACAACGAGAAAAAGAAAAAGGTAGAAACGAAACGGGGTGCTATGGCGGCGCTCGGAGTCGTTTGCCTTATTCTGCTCGTTGCCTGCGCGGCAGGCTGCGCGTGGATGTTCATAAGCGGAAGCAAGGGAGCCGGAATCGGTCTTGGAATCGCTGCGATCGTGGCTCTTTCCGGAATGATCGGATCGTTCTCGTTCGTAAAGAAGCTTTCCGATACTGTAAGAGAGCTTGAGACTGAGGCGCTCGTCCATGACGACGGATATGAAGCAAAGCTCGATATAATACGAGGCGATCTTGAGGCGCACAAGCGTGAGCGCGCAAGATACTCAAAGGCGCTGAACGATCTTTGCGCAAGATGGGATATTAAATATTCGAGAGCTATCCTTACCGAGATGGTCGAGGTCATAAATACCGCGCATAAGCTTGAAAGCGAGGTAGAGGTCGCCAGAGTTGCTTACGTTCAGATGAAGAGCGAGGCGGAGGAAAGACGTCCTTACGAGCCGATAGATGACGGCAGAGACCTGAACGTCCCCGAGGACTTCGATTACCGCGACGCAGACCGCAAGTTCAAGCTTGCGGAGGAGTCGATCCGGCTTAAGGAGGGCATCAAGCATAATCTTGAGGTCCGCCGCGCCGAGCTTTCGGTCACGTCGGAGCATCCGTACGACGTCGACGAGCTTATAAAGAGCACGCAGGAAGAAAAATCGGTATTGGGCGAACGTCTTGACGCGCTTTCGCTTGCGTATTCGATGATCGAGACAGCATCAGATAATATGCGCCGTTCCGTTTCACCGCGTCTGTCGCGCGGAGCTTCTGAGAAAATGGCGTCCCTTACCGACGGTAAGTACGACGAGATCGGTGTTGACGGTGAATTTTCGCTCACCTTCCGCCCTCAAAGCGGGGAGGGAAGAGTAACTAAGGACGAGAGCTTCATGAGTGCGGGAACGTCGGATATTACCTATGTTTCACTGCGTCTTTCGCTTTCCGAGCTTATCTCGGGCGGTAAAATGATACCGACTGTCTTCGACGAGAGCTTCTCGCGCCTTGACGATACGCGACTTACAAATATGCTGAAGCTTCTGGCGGCAGAAAATGGGCAGGTCATAGTCCTCACGTCGAACGGCAGAGAAGTTGAGCTTCTGAATAAAGAGGGCATTTCTCATAACTTCGTAAATCTGGGATAAAAATTCAAACAAATGTTTGACTTTTTGAACCGAATGTGGTATAATACCAATAGTGACCGTGTTCGCTAAATATATAAATTTACTTTTGAGAAAATTGCCACTCGGTTGTAGGGGGCGACAACCTCGGGAACCCCAAAAACTCGCTTTGCTCGTTTTCGGGAACCCCAAAAACTCGCTTTGCTCGTTTTCGGGAACCCCTTACCTCGACGCCCCGCATTAAAGTTGTCGCTCGGCTGAAAGGGGGAACGCAATATGGAATACTCCCCCGATACCTGTGCCTGCTTCACGGGACACAGAGCAATGACTGACGAGGAGCTCAAAAGCTCAGCATTGCTTGTCTCGGAGCAAATAAAAACGCTCTATGCGAAGGGTATAAGGAATTATTACGCAGGAGGAGCTATCGGCTTCGATCTTGCGGCGGCGGTGACGGTGATTAACATGAAGCGCGTTTACCCCGATATAACGTTGAACCTCGCGCTTCCTTGCCCGAATTACCAAAGCAAATGGACAAGCTCACAGGTTGAACTGTTTGACCGCGTTCGCGCGCGCGCCGACAACGAGGTCTATGTAAGCGAAAGCTACCATAGGGGCTGTATGCAGGTGCGTAATAAGTATATGGTAGATAAAAGCGCAGTCTGCATCGCTTATTTGAGAGAAAAAAAGGGCGGGACCTACAATACGGTGACCTATGCTTTGAAAAAGGGGCGTCAGGTCATAAATCTGACCGACGTTCCGCTGACGGATCAGATCAGCTTTGATTTTTAGAAGAGAGTTAATATGAAAAGAATTTTAGTTTTACTTCTTTCGCTTGTTTTAACGGTATCAATGTTTTCGTGCAGCAAGCCGAAGCCGCTTAAAATAAGCGAGGAAGAAGCGTACGAGGTGCTTTGTGACCTCGTTCCGCGTTCGTATGAATTTAACGTCATCTTTTTCGGAGAGGGACTACCTCACGAACACGGCGAGTATGAAGACACGACTTACGTCGAGGTCGACCTCGGTGAGAGCAAATACTCATCGATACCCGAAATCAAGGTCGAGGTCGAAAGAGTATATTCGAAAAGATACCTGAAATCGATATACGTAAATATGTTCGTCGGATCGAAGACGACGAGCAGTGACGGACTTCTCGATAACGACGTCAGCCCTCGGTATAAGGAAATTGAAGGTAAGCTGATGATCGACGCAAGCTACGACGAGGTAAATATTATGGGTAAATTGACCGTCGTATCGACGGATGTCGTAAAGAAGACGCCGAAATACGTCAGCGTTGACGCAGTCTGCCAAGACGAAAACGGAAACGAAATACAAAAGCGTTTCTTTTTGACACTTGAAAACGGAGTCTGGCTGCTTGACGGCCCGACTTATTGATAAGGAGAATTAAATTATGGCTAAAGCAACACCTAAAAAGCCGGTAGAAATGCCCGGCACCGATGCTGAAAAGAAAAAGGCACTTGACGTTGCAATTACACAGATCACGAAGCAGTACGGACAGGGTGCGATCATGCGTCTCGGCGAAAACAACGCCATGAGCGTAAGCGCCATCCCGACCGGTTCGCTTACCCTCGACCTCGCGCTTGGTATAGGCGGAGTTCCGAAGGGTAGAATAGTTGAGATATACGGTCCCGAGTCCTCGGGTAAAACTACGATCGCGCTCCACATTGCCGCCGAAGCACAGAAGCAGGGCGGCGTTGCGGCGTTCGTTGACGCAGAGCACGCGCTTGATCCTGTTTACGCGAAGGCGCTCGGTGTTGATATTGATAACCTTCTCGTTTCTCAGCCCGACAGCGGTGAGCAGGCACTCGAAATTACCGAGGCGCTCGTTCGCTCGGGTGCGGTAGACGTGCTTGTAGTTGACTCGGTTGCGGCTCTCGTTCCTCAGGTCGAGATCGACGGTGATATGGGCGACTCTAACGTCGGAGTTCACGCGCGTCTTATGTCGCAGGCAATGCGTAAGCTTTCGGGCGCTATCTCGAAGTCGAACGTTGTCGTTATCTTCATAAACCAGCTTCGCCAGAAGATCGGCGTTATGTACGGTAACCCCGAAACGACAACGGGTGGAACTGCACTTAAGTTCTACGCGTCGGTTCGTATCGACATCCGCCGCTCCGAGGTTCTCAAGAACGGATCGGAGCCGTACGGTAGCCGTACCAAGTGTAAGATCGTTAAGAACAAGGTCGCTCCCCCCTTCAAGACCGCAGAGTTCGATATAATCTACGGCAAGGGAATCAACCGCTCGGGCGAGATCATGGATATCGGTACCGAGCTTGGAATCATTGAAAAGGGCGGCTCGTGGTTCTCCTATAACGGAACCCGTCTCGGACAGGGACGCGATAATGCGCTCGCATTCCTTGAAAGCAATCCCGAGATGTTTAGCGAGGTAGAGGAAAAGATCAAGAAGGCGCTGACGGGCGACGAAGCATCGAACGAAGTTTCGCTCGACGAGGACGACTTCGAGTTCGATCTTGACGACGATGTATAAAAAACGCAGAGCACTTGCACCGTCTGACCCTGAAAAGGCGTACGGCGCGGCGCTTCGCACGGCGATGAATATCGTCGGATACAAGGATAATACGCTCTATCAGCTAAGAACCAAGCTGACCGAGCGCGGCTATTCCGAAACGACGGTAAACGACGTTTGCGAGTTTATGATCGCAAAGGGATATATAAACGACACGCGCGTTATATTCCGATTCGCGCGCTCGCTTGCCTTGAACAAGCTTTACGGCAAGCGCAGAATAATGCAAGAGCTTTCGCTTCGGCACTTTACTTCCGAGGCGTACGATGCGTTCACCTTTGACAGCGACGAGCTTGAGGACGTAGATTTTGCGGAGATCTGCCTTAAGCTTTTGAAGAAGAAGGGCGGAGCGCGTGACGATAAGACCTTTGCCTGTCTTATGCGATATGGACATTCGACGTCGGATATAAAGGAAGCATACAAAAGACTTGAAAATGAGGATGAATAAAATGACGAAACACGAATATAAAACGAACGGTACCTGCTCGCGCAAGATAATTTTCGAGCTTGACGACGAAAATAAGGTACACAACGTGGTCTTCGAGGGCGGTTGCCACGGAAATCTCCAGGGCATCGGCAAGCTCGTCGAGGGCATGGACGCTGCCGAGGTAATCAAGCGCGTCGAGGGCATCAAGTGCGGCTTCAAGCAGACCTCTTGCCCCGATCAGCTTTCAAAGGCGCTGACAGCGGCGGTTAAATAAGGAGAATAATGCGGGGAGAAACTTTTTGAAAAAAGTTTCTCCCCGCACCCCTTTTCAAAAACTTTTGTAAGCCCGAAACTCCGTTTCGGGCGGTGTTATATCGACTCTATTCCGGGGCGTGCAAAAATTGTGCACGTTATTGTAGGGGGCGACGTCCTCGACGCCCCGTTCAAAAGAAATGTAACATCGTTCTGGTGCGGCGGGAGCAAGCCCGCCCTACGGTAGTAGATCGAACGTTGTCTTGCCTTCCCCTCAGGGGAAGGTGTCAACCAAAGGTTGACGGATGAGGTGTAGCCGTCGCAGACGGCGTTATACCTTCTCCAGCTGGAGAAGGTATAATATCACTCGAAGCATTAAGACATGTTTGTAGGGGCGACCGTTAAGAAACAATCTATATACAAAAATAGACCTCCGCGTTTGCGGAGGTCTTGTTTTGCGTGTATTTTCTTCCTTATTATATATAGGACTTATCGTTGCGCATTTTTTTACCGATCAGAATGATCCTGTGAGCGACCGTCGAGAAGATGAGGCAAATGCCAAGCTCGACGAAGAAGTTAGCACCGATGAGCGTTAAAAATACGTAGGAGATCATATCTGCTCCCGCACCGGTTGCCCAGCCCTTGATTCCGGGGAAGAATATTGTAAATGATGCAAGCGTGAAGACTGCGGTATTGACAACGGGGCAGAGAACAGATGAGGTGATGATCGCGGCGAGAGAGTTTTTCTTTTCGATCAGCTTGAACATAAGTCCGCTAACCCAGCCCGCAAGCGCGCCTTTCAGAAGAACAACTATCACGGTCTGAACTACGCCGAACGCGTAGAACGCCGATGCCTGTCCCGTTACGATGACGACAAGCCCGAAGATGAAGCCGAGCCAAAGTCCTGCGACCGGACCGAGCATCGCGGCACCGATAACTATCGGAACGAGCGCGAACGCTCCAACGTTAAATCCGATCGGTATTATAAGTCCTATACACTGAAAGACTGCAACAAGCGCGGTCATAAGTGCGAGAAGAGTTAAGTTTTTTACGTTTGTTAGGGATCTTGCTTTTTTCAATTTTGTCGCTTCCTTTCGCGGATTTAGAATAACAATATAATATCACCTCGTTAGTCAAAAGTCAAGAAAGCGAGATGAAAAAATTCAATTTAGGAGGAAAATATATGAATAAATTGTAAATTATTTCAAAATTCAAAAATTCCTGCATTTTCCTATTGCATTTTATTAATTAATACTGTATAATTGAAAAGCTTGATGTGCGTTGAAGCGGAAGGTTGCTCCAAAGACAGCTACAGTTCAGTCGGAGGAGGTAATTTCCGTGGAGTATGTCCGTGTCCAAGTCAGCTTTTCGTCAAGGAAACCGGTCTATCCGGGTAATATCGGACAGGCTGAGATATCTTGGCGGCGGTTTGCCGAGGACTACAAACGGGCGGATGGAAATCGGACTGTGATGGATCGAAGGATCCCACGCGCTGCTCACGGCGTGTGTTCCGAAGGGTTTTTATGCAGGATTGCATGCTGAAAAAACTTCGGGTTTAATTTAGGCCGAGTGAAGAAACACCCGGCTGAGTGTTCAGATTTTCGCCCCATTTTAGTTGCATCAGCAGCAATATTAAAAAGGAGGCAAAAACGATGGCAGTACAGGAGAAACTCAGAGTCAGACTCAAGAGCTATGATCACTTTCTCATCGATCAGGCGGCAGAGAAGATCGTAGAGACCGCAAAGCGTAACGGCGCAACGGTTTCGGGACCTATTCCGCTTCCTACCGAAAAGGAGATCATCACCATTCTTCGCGCAGTTCATAAGTATAAGGACAGCCGCGAGCAGTTTGAACTCAGAACTCACAAGAGACTCATTGACATAATCAAGCCCTCTGCGAAGACCGTAGAAGCGCTTATGAGTCTGGAGCTCCCCGCAGGCGTTCAGATCGACATCAAGTAATCCTTAATAAATAAGGATAGATCGAACCCGAGGGAAAGCCCCGAGGTTTTATGTCAAGTTGAGGCACACGGCCTTGCGTGCTTCAACCAATAACTAAAATCAGGAGGAAAACAAAATGAAAAAAGGCATTATCGGCAAGAAGATCGGTATGACTCAGATCTTCGACGCAAACGGCAACGTGATCCCCGTTACGGTGATCGAAGCCGGCCCCTGCACGGTTACTCAGAAGAAGACCGTGGAGACTGATGGTTACGATGCAATCCAGCTCGGATTCATGGACGTAGCCGAAAAGAAGCTTACCAAACCCGAAGCAGGTCACTTTGCAAAAGCTGGCGTTTCCTGCAAGAAGCACCTCAAGGAATTCCGTCTTGATGACATTTCCGGATTTAACACGGGCGATACCGTCACCGCTGACATCTTTGCAGCAGGTGAAAAGGTCGACGTTACCGGCATCACCAAGGGTCACGGATACTCCGGTGTTATCAAGCGTTGGAATCACCACCACCTCAGAATGACTCACGGTACCGGCCCTATCCACCGTCAGCCCGGTTCTATGGGCGTTATCGACCCCGCACACATCTTCAAGAACAAGAAGATGGCAGGTCAGTACGGTAACGAGCAGGTAACCGTTCTCAATCTTAGCATCGCCAAGATCGATGCGGAAAAGAACATCATCGCAGTTAAGGGCGCAGTTCCCGGAGCTCGCGGCGGTATCGTCTTCATCCGCAACGCCGTCAAGGCCTAATCGGAAGGAGGAAATTAACGATGCCGAATGTAAAGGTTGTTAATATGAAGGGCGCCGAAGTCGGAACCATTGATCTTTCCGAAAAGGTATTTGGCGCAGAAGTAAACGGCGCAGTGCTTCACACTGCAGTTCGTGCTTACCTTATGAATCAGAGACAGGGTACTCAGTCCGCTCTCACTCGCACCGAGGTTTCGGGCGGCGGAAAGAAGCCCTGGAGACAGAAGGGAACCGGCCGCGCAAGACAGGGCTCGACCCGTGCTCCTCAGTGGACACACGGCGGCGTAGTCTTCGCTCCCAAGCCCCGTTCCTACAGAGTCACCATCAACAAGAAGGTTAGACAGCAGGCACTTATGAGCGCTCTCTCCGCAAAGGTTGCAGGTAACGACCTCGTAGTCGTTGACGCTATCGTAGCTGAAGAGTACAAGACCAAGGTAATGGCAGAGATGCTTACCGCAGTCGGCGCAAAGAAGAAGGTCCTCGTCGTTCTTGCTGACAATGACGCAAAGGTCATCGGCTCCTTCGCAAACATCGAGGGCGCTAAGACCACACAGACCAACACCATCAACGTTTACGACATTCTCAATGCAGACACGCTCGTAATCGCAAAGGGTGCTGTTGAAAAGATCGAGGAGGTGTACGCATAATGAAGAACGTATACGATATTATCCGTCGCCCCGTCATCACCGAGGAATCTATGACTCTCGCATCCGAGAAGAAATATGTCTTCGAGGTAATGAAGAGCGCAACCAAGCCCGAGATTGCAAATGCAGTCGAAACCGTTTTCGAAGGCGTTAAGGTCGCTTCCGTAAACACTATCAACATGAAGAAGAAGCCCAAGAGACTCGGAGTCCACTTCGGTTACACTTCCGAATGGAAGAAGGCAATCGTAACCTTGACCGAAGACTCCAAGACTATCGAGTTCTTCGATGGCATGTATTAAGAAGGAGTGATATAAATGGCAGTAAAAACATTTAAGCCGACTACTCCGTCGAGAAGAAACATGTCTGTACCCTCTTTCGATGAGGTGACCAAGAGCACCCCCGAAAAGAGTCTTATAGTTACCAAGAAGAAGCATGCCGGACGTAACAGCTACGGCAGAATCACCGTTCGTCACCAGGGCGGCGGTAACAAGCTTAAGTACAGAATCATCGATTTCAAGAGAGCTGAGACAAACGAGCCCGCAACTGTTATCGGCGTCGAGTACGACCCTAACAGAACCGCGTACATCGCACTTCTCCAGCACGCAGACGGTCACAAGAGCTACATCCTCGCTCCCGCAGGTGTAACCGACGGCGACAAGATCTACTCCGGCGCTGATTCCGATATCAAGCCCGGTAACACTCTTCCGATTGCCAACATTCCCGTTGGTACTCTTATCCACAACATCGAGCTTTACCCCGGTAAGGGCGGTCAGCTTGTTCGTACCGCAGGCGCAGCTGCACAGCTGATGGCTAAGGAAAACGGCATGGCTCAGGTCCGTCTCCCCTCCGGAGAAGTAAGACTTGTTCGTCTTGAGTGCAAGGCAACGATCGGTCAGATCGGTAACATCGAGCACGAGACCATCAAGATCGGTAAGGCCGGTAAAAAGCGTCACATGGGCATTCGTCCTACCGTCCGCGGTTCTGTCATGAACCCCTGCGACCACCCTCACGGTGGTGGTGAGGGCCGTGCGCCCATCGGTAGACCGGGACCTGTAACTCCTTGGGGCAAGCCTGCTCTCGGATACAAGACCCGTAACAAGAAGGCCAAGACGAATCAGTTCATCGTAAAACGCAGAAACGGTAAATAAGGAGGCAACATAAATGAGCAGAAGCCTGAAAAAGGGACCTTTTGTCGAAGAAAAGCTCTTCACTCGCATCGAAGCGATGAACGCAGCTAACGACAAGAAGGTTATCAAGACATGGTCAAGAGCTTCCACAATATTTCCCGAGTTCGTTGGACACACGATCGCAGTTCACGACGGTAAGAAGCACGTTCCGGTATACATCACCGAGGACATGGTAGGTCACAAGCTTGGAGAGTTCGCTCCTACGAGAACCTTCAAGGGACATGCCGGCTCCAAGACGTCCAATAACGGTAAATAATGGGGGTAACAAAAATGGAAGCAAAAGCTAAGGTTCAATTTGTAAGGATCTCCCCCCGCAAGGTTAAGATCGTTCTCGACCTCGTAAGAGGCAAGAAGGTTGCTGACGCTGCGGCGATCCTTAAGCACACCCCGAAGGCGGCTTCGGAGTACGTATACAAGCTCGTTAAGAGCGCAGCCGCAAATGCTGAAAACAACTTCGGCATGGATCCCGAAAAGCTCTATGTTTCTGAGTGCTACGTTTGCCCCGGTCCTACTCTCAAGCGCATGATGCCGAGAGCAAAGGGAAGCGGCGACAGAATACTCAAGAGAACGAGCCACATCACGCTTGTCGTGAAGGAAAAAGAAGTTAAGTAAAGGAGGCAGAGCAAGTGGGTCAGAAAGTTAATCCTCACGGTTTCCGTGTTGGAGTTATTAAAGACTGGAATTCGAGATGGTTCACTAAGGACGAGTCCTTCGGCGATACCCTCGTTTCAGACTACAATGTAAGAAAATTCCTTAAAGAAAAATATAAGGAATCCGGCGTACCGAAGATCGAGATCGAGCGCGACAACAAGCGCGTAAGAGTCTTCCTTCACTGCGCTAAGCCCGGACTTGTAATCGGTCGCGGCGGTGCCGAGATCGATAAGCTCAAGCTCGAGCTCGAGGCAATGGTCGGCATGCCTGTCCTCGTAAACGTTGTCGAGGTCAAGAACCCCGACGTAAATGCACAGCTCGTTGCTGAAAGCATCGCAAAGCAGCTCGAAGGACGCGCATCCTTCCGCCGCGCAATGAAGATGTCCATTCAGCGTACCATGCGTATGGGTGCTAAGGGTATCAAGGTTACTTGCTCCGGTCGTCTTGCAGGCGCCGAGATCGCAAGAACCGAGCACTACCATGAAGGTTCTATTCCGCTTCAGACTCTCCGTGCCGATATCGACTACGGTTTCGCAGAGGCAAACACCACCTACGGTAAGATCGGCGTAAAGACGTGGGTCTACAAGGGTGAGGTTCTCCGCGACACCGGAAAGAAGACACGCTTTGCAGAGGCAAAGATCGAGGCTCCCAAGCAGGAAAGACGCGGCGACCGCCGCGACCGCAAGCCCGGCTTCAAGGGCGACCGTAAGCCCGGATTCAATAAGAATCAGGGCAACCGTCAGGGCGGTTTCAAGAACAACCGTCAGGGCGCACCCGCGAACAAAGAGGGAGGCGACAAATAATGTTAATGCCTAAGAGAGTTAAGTTCAGACGTGTTCAGCGCGGCAGAATGAAGGGTACAGCCCACCGCGGTAACACTCTGGCATACGGTGATTTCGGTCTTGTGGCAACACAGCCCGCATGGATCACCTCCAACCAGATAGAAGCTGCCCGTATCGCGATGACTCGTTTCACCAAGCGTTCCGGACAGGTTTGGATCAAGATATTCCCCGACAAGCCCGTAACTGATAAGCCCCTGGGAGTTCGAATGGGTTCCGGTAAGGGCGCTCCTGAGTACTGGGTAGCTGTTGTAAAGCCCGGCAGAGTTATGTTTGAGATCGCC
>JAGASS010000008.1 GCA_017621655.1 Clostridia bacterium
CACCTTCGGTGACAGCTCCCTCCCGGAGGGAGCCATTGGCACATACTACCCTTAAACTACATTTTTTCTTTACATCATTTCTGTTCATCGGTTAACCTTTTTTGAACCACGCGACTATCGCGTGGTTTTGGTGTACAATAAGAAGCCGAGGCAAACGCCTCGGCTTTTTAGTTCAGCAGAAAAATTCCGAAGTTCAGATACCCTGCGAAGATGATCCAAAGGATATAGGGAATAAAAAGAAGTCCTGCGCGGCGGTCGATTCGGTAGAATAGGATGGCGTTTATGATCACGAGCGCAAGAAGCGCGAGAAGCCATATAAACGCGAAAAGGTACGCTTCAAAATTGAAGAAGATGATCGACCACATGAAGTTGAAGAAGAGCTGAATGCCGTAGACGGTGAGCGCGGTCTTTGATCTTGCGGGCTTGCCGGATTCGGTAATGAGGTAGGACGAGATTCCCATGAGAATGTACAGGATAGACCAAACGACGGGGAACAGCCAACCGGGCGGCGAAAGTGGCGGCTTATTTAGCGACGCGAAGCTATCCATGCTTCCCATGCTGATAAGCGCCGATAATGCACCGACTCCGAGCGGTATCGCGATATTTATTATAAGCTTTTTAAAATTTATCTTCAAAAAAATCACCTCCGTATTGTTTAAGGTATTCAAACGGAGGTGATTGTATTCATTTTTTGGTGTCTGACAATAATTTTTATTCTGTTATTTCAGCTCATCATAAAATTCCGAAAGCTTAACTCTTCGTCCCTCTTTCATGGAGATGTTTGCCGCCATGCCTATACCTATAGACATCATACCCGCACGGGTATCTGCCATTTGGCAAAGCGGGTCAGGAGCTTCGGGAGTCCTGAAGAGTCTGTCGCAGAGTTGCTCATCGGCACCGCCGTGACCGCCGACTTTTTCGGGGACTTGTATGTTTATGATTTCACCCTTGCGGTTATATACGGTCATCGAATGTGTGCTTTTTTCATTATAGTTAAGCGAGGATTCGGTTTTGACCTTCACTTCGATTCTGCCATCCGTACCGTTCAATACAAGATTTAAGCCCTCGTACGGAGAGTGAGCGGTAAGAGAGTAGCTCATAACGGCACCGCCCGAATATCTGACGTTTACGCTTACGCTGTCCTCAATATTGATCTCATCGGCAAAAACGCATCTGTCGCGGTAATATCCGTCAACGTCCTCACAGTCAAGATAAAGCTCTTTTAAGACGGGCGTGTCGATGTTCAAATAAAATTCGCAGGTTTTCTTGTGAGGACAAGTCAGACAACGCTCCGAGCGTTCTTCCCTTGTCGGGCCGTAAAAACGGCGTGTGCCGAAGGCGTTGACCTCGATCGGGTCCTCTTCTAAGTACCAGTTGACAAGGTCGAAATGATGCGTTGATTTGTGCACCAAAAGAGAGCCGGAGTTTTCCCTCATTCTGTGCCAGCGGCGGAAATAATCAGCGCCGTGACTTGTATCTAGCATCCATTCGTAGTGAACGCTTAAGATCTTACCGATCGTGCCCGATGAAACAAGCTCCTTGATCTTCTTGAAAAAGGGATGGAAGCGCAGATTGAAGGTGACCGTAACCTTTTTGCCCGTTTCCTTTTCTGCATTTTTGATAGCTAACGCCTTTTCAAAGGTCGTTGTAAGGGGCTTTTCCGAAATAACGTCACAGCCCGCGTGAAGAGCTTTTATAATGTATTCGTCATGGTCACAGTCCTTGGGCGTTACTATAACGGTATCGGGCTTGACAGCTTCAAGCATCTTGTCAAAATCATCGAATACGGGAATGTCTTTTCCCGAAAATTTGCTTACCAATGCCGAACGCTTTGCATTTAAGTCATAAACTCCGCAAAGCTCCGCCACGTCGCCGTAATCTTTAAGGATCGGCAAAGCATAAGAATAAATGCCTCGGTAGCCGATGCCAACCTGAACGTATTTTTTCAAGGGTATCATCTCCTATTAGCAAAAATAATTGACAGCTTTATTATATTGTGTTATCATAGGAATGTAAAGCGAAAATATTATGTTTTTTAGGATAAAATTAGACTTGTAGTAAAATATTAATTTGCTTAATAAAGGCAATCTTTGGATTATAATAGGATATTTTTTCACAATACAGGACAAAATTAAGGAGTAAATCGAATGCGGAAACAGATCTTCAAGCTGAATGAGCTGACGGTAACGCCGATAGAGCTTTCTTTATACGTACCGCCTATTGTGTGGAAAGGCGATTCGGCAGGACACGTGGGCATAAACGACCTTTTTTTCTGGGTCTTGGAGGGCGAATGCTTTTTAAGTATTGATTCTGAAAGCTATATTGTCCGCCCGGGGCAGCTTGCTTATCTGCCGAAGGGCAAAATGCGTGCATATACTCACGTTTCCGAGCATTTTTCGATGTACGAAATGGCTTTTTCCGTTCGCGCGAACGGCGAAAATCTTATGGAGACCTTGGGCCTTTGCGAGCAAAATTTCGTCGTAGATATTAAAGACCGTGCCGAGATGACGGCACTGTTTGAAAATTCTAACCTGATCGAGTTTGCCAAAAATCCGCTGCACGACGTAAGCTGGTGCGCAAATATTATAAACATCATAAAAATTTATGCAAAAGAACGTCAAAAGCTTAGCGGAAAGGCGGCGACAGAGTTTAAGCCGGTGCTTGAATATATGTCAAAAAACATAGCCGAGCAGATAAAGACCGAGGATCTGTCCGCGCTCGTTTATATGCAACCGACGTATTTTATAAAGAAATTCAACGAAAGCTACGGGCTTCCGCCTATGGCGTACTTAAACCGCATGAGAATGTATAAGGCGATGGGTATGCTTGCGGGAACGGAAATTCCGATAGAACAGATCGCGAAAAAAACTGGCTTTCACGATGCCTCGTATTTTTCAAGAGCATTTAAGAAGCACTGTAAGGTCACGCCGTCGGAATATAGGGCGGAATTCAAAAGAAATTAGCCAAATATAGACCTTTGACCTTGCAAACGGGGAAAAAAACTGTTATAATATGGCTATAAAACAGTATCAAGGTGTTTTACTATGAAAAAACAACGGCTAAAAACGTCGACAACTCACATAATTCTGCTTAGCTTTATCGTTGTGATAATGATAGGCGCGCTTCTGCTCTCATTGCCGATAAGCTCGGCAGACGGGAAGGCGACGCCCTTTGTCGACGCGCTTTTTACCGCGACGACCTCGACCTGCGTTACGGGACTTGTCGTCGTACCGACGGTCACTGCCTGGAGCGTGTTCGGTCAGGCGGTAATTCTCGTGCTGATTCAGATAGGCGGACTCGGTGTTGTTACGATAATGTCTGCTCTGATGATAATGCTTCATAAGCGAATGGGTATAGGCGACCGGCTCCTTTTGCAGGACGCCTTTAATCTCAATTCTCTTTCGGGACTTATCAGGTTCGTTAAAAAGGTCGTATTCGGAACGCTGATAGTTGAGGGGATCGGCGCACTCCTTTATATGACGGTGTTTATTCCCGAATTTGGCGCAAAGGGAATATGGATCTCGGTGTTTACTTCGGTATCTGCCTTCTGTAACGCGGGCATTGATATAATTGCCGAAAACAGTCTGTGCGGTTACGCGCTTAATCCGATAATCAATATAGTGACATGCGCGCTCATAATCCTCGGCGGTATCGGATATATCGTCTGGTGGGACGTGATCCGCCTTATCAAGGAATCGAGGCGCAGGAAGGTGAGATTCTTCCGCGACCTGACTCTTCACAGCAAGATAGCAATTGTTGCTACGCTCGTTCTCATTTTCGTCGGTGCTGGGCTGATATTTGCCTTTGAGTATAACAATCCGCTTACTATGAAGGACTGCACGGTCTGGGAAAAGATAGAGCTTTCCTTCTTCCAATCGGTGACGACGAGAACTGCGGGCTTCGCAACGCTTCCGCAGGAAAATCTCACGAACGCATCCTCGATAATTTGCCTCCTTCTTATGTTTATTGGCGGCTCGCCCGTCGGAACGGCAGGCGGTATCAAGACCGTAACTATCGCGATACTTTTCGCGTCGGCATTCGCATCGATACGTAATAAGCAAGATACCGAAATGTTCGGTCGCAGTATAAAAAAGGAAGCGATAAGCAAGGCGGTCGCGGTCACGAGTATGTCGTTTATCATTATGTTCGTCTCGGCTGTGCTGCTATTGGCGGTGACGGATGCGGCAGCGCTTGACGTGATGTACGAAACGGCGTCAGCAACGGCGACGGTAGGACTTACGAGAAATCTGACCTCGTCGCTCAACACGCTCGGAAAGCTGATCATAACGTTTACGATGTATCTCGGCAGAGTAGGACCTATATCGCTCGCTATAGCTTTTAAGGGCAAAAAAGAGGTTCAGAATATAGTTAAAAATCCAACCGAAGAAATAAGCGTCGGTTAAGAGGGAGAAGAATATGAGTATTAATAAGACTTACGCAGTGTTTGGACTGGGCAAATACGGAGTTGCGGTCGCCGAGGAGCTTGTGAAAAGCGGCGCGGAGGTGCTCGCGGTCGACGTTGATCAGGAAAACGTCGATAACGCCGCAAAGACGATCCCCGTTTGTAAGTGCGCCGATATTACGCGTCCCGAGGTCATCGAGCGTCTCGGAATATCGAATATTGACGTTGTCATCGTTGCGATGGCAAGCAATCTTGAAGCAAGCGTTATGGCTATAACGCTTTGCAAGGAGGTAGGCGTCAAGAACGTTATCGTTAAATGCGGAAACGAAATGCACCGTATGATCTTCCGCCGTGTCGGCGCGGACAAGGTCGTATTCCCCGAAAAGGAATCGGGAACTCGCTTGGCGAAAAACCTGCTTACGTCGGGCTTTGCCGATATGATAGAGCTTTCGGACGATGTATCTATGGTCGAGCTTGGCGTTAAAGACGAATGGGTAGGAAAAACTCTTATCGAGCTTAATCTGCGCAAGAAATATTCGATAAACGTTGTCGCTATCCGAGTAGGAGACAAGATAAGCACGTCGGTCGATCCGACGCTTCCTCTTGAAAAGGGACACGAGCTTATCGTTATTGCGAATACCGCAAAGCTTCAAAAGCTCAAATAATAAAAAATCCCCCCGTGAGGGGGATTTTTTTCATGTAAATGAAATTCCCACCATAGTGGCGGGGTTCAATATAGGTTAACCGATGAACAGAAATGATGTAAAGAAAAAATGCAGTTTAAGGGCAGTTCACGCCAATGGCTCCAACTCCGGAGTAGTTTGCTGCGCAACCTACGGGAGCTGTCACCGAAGGTGACTGAAGGAGCCATCGGGCGGGAAACGCTCGACAAAAGATATTTACGGAACCGCCCTAATGAGAAGGACAACGCTCTATAATTCCTTTTATCGCGTGCTCCTTCCGTCTTTTTGCTTCGCAAAAATCCACCTCCCTCCCGGAGGGAGGCAATGAAACGTCCCTAAACCCATTTATGGGTAGCAAGTATCCAATGCGTGGCTGGCAGGCCAATTTAAGGCGCACTTGTGCGCAGCCAGTAGTATTAGGGCTACGCCCGAAAATGAAATACCCCCCGCTATGCGGGGGGATGTTTATTCCTATTTTCTGACCTGCTCGGATATAAGCTCTATTGCTTCACGGTCGAGGTCAATGTCGAACTTTCGCGCAAAGAGGTTTTCAGAGCTTAGAAGCATCGGTACGTCCTCGCGTCTGAAGGTGTAGGGACCGCCGCGCGCCCAGTCTATCTCGCGCAGACATTTGCCCGTTACCGTGTCACGGTAGGGTGACGCCATCGCAACGCTTTGGAGGAAGACCTCATCGGCGCAGTGCGAATAGTAAAACTGCTTTTTGATAAGCTTTTTTTGACTTAATACGTACTGTATCATTTCGTCGGTAACGCTTATCCAGTTTGCGCCCTTGTAAAGCGGAATTATCTCTTTACGCTTGACGCCCATTTTTCTCTGAAGCGTCAAAAGACGCTCCTGAAGACCGCGCAGATGGCACATTACGATATGCTCACTGCGTCCGATAATGTTCTGAAAAAGATGATACTGCCCGACACGGTCGGAAAAGCTTTTATTCTTCATCGCCTTTTCGTCGATGTTTATGTAGTTTTGCCCCGCGTGTTCATCGAAAAAGGAGTGTATAAAGTCCTGAGTTTTGATAGGCAGGTCAACGCCTGAGAGGACGTGATAGTAAGCGTAGTGCTTTTCGCCTGCCGCCTTAAACAGACGCATTTCGCATTTGATCTGACTGTGTCCGCCCCATTTTACCGACAACGGCTTGACGAAATAAAGCCCCGCGTTCTTCGTCTTGATCGAAGCGCGGTCAAAGCTCTTGGCTTTTTTGTCTATATGAAGATAAATGTCGTTTCTTTCGTCGTCAAGCAGGTCGACAAGCACGGCGAGCTGGTCGAATTTATTATGCGCCATTATTAAATATGCGTGTTTTTTCTCGGTGTCGATCGGCATATCGTGTCTCCCGTTTTTATATTGCAATAGGATTGTACCATATTTTTATCAAAAACACAAGTGCAACCTGTTATTATATTGCAATCCGGGAAATATTATGTTACAATGACGGTGTAAAACATCTTTACGGAGGTCTCAAATGTTAAGTGATCTTACGACGAAAAAGAATATACGCACGTTTTCCGTCTCTCCCGAGAATTTGACGGGTGAAAAGGGAAAGGGCGGAATGGCTAAAGAGGGAAGCGCCTCTCTTGCGTCTCGCGAGCTTGGACAGGGCTGGAAGGTAAATCCGTTTCTGATGCTTCAGCCGGGAACGAGGACAGTTCTTGCCGATATTAAGGGGCAGGGCGCGATAAAGCACATCTGGCTTACCGACAGCGCGAAGGCGGGGCGGCTTCTGATACTCCGTATTTATTTTGACGGTCACGAAAATCCCGCCGTTGAAGCGCCGATATCCGATTTCTTTGCTAACGCGGACTATCTTGAATACCGTCAGCTTTCGAGCTTGGCAATGTGCGTCAATCCAAAAAGAGGACTTAACTGCTATTTTGAGATGCCGTATTTTGAGGGCTTTAAGATCGAGGTCGAAAATATCGGACCTGACGAATGTCAGATATATTATCAGTTAGACTGCGAGGAAAAGGAGCTTCCGAAGGATTCTCTCTATTTCCACGCGCAGTTCAGACGCGTAAATCCGCTTCCTTATAAAGAACCCTACGTTATCCTTGACAATATCAAGGGTAACGGTCACTATGTCGGCACCTACATGCACTGGGGCGTTAAGAGCAACCGCTGGTGGGGCGAGGGCGAAATTAAGTTCTATATCGACGGCGATACTGAATTTCCGAGCATCTGCGGAACGGGAACGGAGGACTACTTCTGCGGCGCCTACAATTTCGACGTCAACGGCGAGTACGTTGAGTACACAACGCCTTACGCAGGAATGTATAAGGTCGGCAGTACCGATCGGCTCTACAGATCACAGCTTTATTTCGATATGTACCGTTGGCACATTACCGATCCGATCTATTTTAAGAAAGACCTCAAGGTGACTATTCAGGCGCTCGGCTGGCGTAGCGAAAAGAGATATATGCCTCTTCAGGACGATATTTCGTCGGTTGCATATTGGTATTCCGATACCTTAGACGACGTTTATCCCGAGTTTCCGACGAAGGACGAATTGGAGATAATATAATGGCAAAATACGTAATAGGTATTGATTACGGCACGCTGTCCGCACGCGCGGTGCTTGCAGATACGGAAGACGGTAGAGTCCTTTCGAGCTGTGAGTATATTTATCCTCACGCCGTAATGAACGAAAAGGATATTTGCGGCGGCGAGTCGAGCGTAAGGACGGCGCTTGCGCATCCCGACGATTATATTGAGGCGCTCACAAGCACCGTTAAGGGCGTTCTTTCGGAATCGGGAGTTTTACCCGAGGAGGTCGTCGGACTGTCTATTGACGCGACGTCGAGCAGCGTTTTGCCGATCTTGAACGACGGCACGCCGCTTGCGAGCTTGAAAGAGTTTTCAAGCGATCCTCACGCATATATAAAGCTCTGGAAGCATCACGGCGGCGAGGAGCAGGCGGATAGAATGACGCGTGTTGCAATGTCGCGCGGCGAGGAATGGCTAAATAGCTACGGCGGAACGGTATCTGCCGAGTGGGCGCTTCCGAAAATGCTTGAAACGCTTGAAAGATCGCCGAAGGTTTATAATGCGGCTGAAAAGTATTCCGAGATCGGCGACTGGCTCGTTTCTCTGCTTACGGGAACAGAGCGCAGAAGCGCTTGCCAGGCAGGATATAAGTCTATGTATCAGGACGGTTATCCGTCGGAGGAGTATCTGAATGAGGTCGCGCCGACCTTTTCATCGGTGCTTGACAAGCTGAAAAGCGAGGTCGTTCCTCCCGGAACTGCCATCGGATATATAAACGAGAACGGCGAAAAGCTGACGGGACTTAAGATCGGAACTGCGGTCTCCGCGTCGGCTATCGACGCGCACTCGGCTTTGCCTGCGGCAAAGGCAGTGTCAGACGGCGATCTTACTCTTATAATCGGTACGTCCGGCTGTCACATTCTGATCTCAAAGACCGACGCGCCCATCAAGGGAATCTGCGGCAAGGTCATGGGCGGTGTCGTTCCCGACTACCGTGCTTATGAGACGGGGCAGTCGTGCGTTGGCGATATGTTTGCCTGGTTTATTAATAATTGTCTGCCCGAAAGCTATAAGAAGAAGGCAAGGGAAGAGGGGATCGGCGATTTCGATTACCTTAACTTGCTTGCCGAGAAGCTCGATATTGATTCCATCGGACTGCTCGTTCTCGATTGGTGGAACGGCAACCGTTCGCCCTACGTTGATTACGACCTGTCAGGACTCATGATCGGAATGACGCTTATGACTAAGCCCGAGGAGATATACCACGCTATGCTTTCCTCTATCGCTTACGGCACGAGACGAATGGTCGAGCTTTACGAAGAGGGCGGAGTCAGGGTCGAACGCGTATTTGCGGTCGGAGGAATACCGCTTAAGAATCCGCTTCTTATGCAGATAATGGCGGACGTTCTCGGCAAGCGCATAAGCGTTGTCGACAGTAAGCAGGCAGGCGCTAAGGGAAGCGCGATCTATGCCGCTGCCGCGGCGGGGATCTATCCTGACGTTGAGGGTGCGGCGGAAAAAATGGGAGATGACTGCGCGGCGGTCTATAATCCGAATCCCGATGCGCACGCGAAATTCACACGGCTTTACAATATGTATGTTGAGCTTTCCGACGGCTTTGCGAAGAGCGATATTATGAAGCGTTTGAGAAACAAATAAATTATAAATAGGGAGTAATTTATGAAAAACAGGTTGATTGGCGAATACCCCGTTATAGGCATCCGTCCCGTTATCGACGGCAGAAAAGGTCCGCTTGACGTTCGCGGCGGACTTGAAGCGCAGACCATGGCGATGGCTGAATCGGTAAAGAAGCTGTACGAAGAAAATCTACGTTACTCGAACGGCGAGCCGGTCAAGGTCATAATTGCCGACGGTACTATCGGACGCGTAGCGGAAGCGGCGGCTTGCGAGAGCAAGTTCAGACGCGAGGGCGTTGCTATCACGCTTACCGTTACCCCCTGCTGGTGCTACGGCTCCGAGGTAATGGATGCCGATCCTAATACGATAAAGGCGGTCTGGGGCTGTAACAAGACCGAGCGTCCCGGCGCGGTCTTCCTTGCATCGGTAAAGGCAACTCATGCGCAGAAGAATCTTCCCGTTTTTTCGATCTACGGTCACGAGGTTCAGGATATTGACGATGATTCGATTCCTTGCGACGTTAAGGAAAAGCTTCTCCGCTTTGCGCGTTCTGCGGTGGCGGTCGCAACGATGCGCGGTAAATCCTACCTGCAGATCGGCTCTGTATGTATGGGAATCGGCGGCTCGGTAATTGATTCCGATTTTATCGAAAGCTATCTCGGACTCCGCGTTGAGTCTGTCGACGAGGTCGAGATACTTCGCCGTATGAACCACGATATTTACGATAAGGAAGAGTTTGAAAAGGCGCTTCAGTGGGCAAAGGAAAAGTGCAAGATCGGCTTTGACAAGAATCCCGAGTTCGTTCGAAAGAGCGACGAAACGAAGGAGGAGCAGTTTGAGTTTGTCGTAAAGATGGCGGTCATTATCAAGGAGCTTATGTGCGGAATTGAAAATCCGCCTGCGGGCTGTGAGGAGGAAGCACTCGGACATAACGCTATCGCGGCGGGCTTCCAGGGACAGCGTCAGTGGACGGACGAATATCCGAACGGCGACTTTGCGGAAGCTATCCTCAACACCTCCTTCGACTGGAACGGAGCGCGCGAGCCGTATATTCTTGCAACCGAAAACGACGTTCTCAACGGTCTCGGAATGCTGTTTATGAAGCTTCTTACCAATCGCGCGCAGATGTTTGCGGACGTGCGCACCTATTGGAGCGGAAGCTCTATCAAGCGTGTAACGGGCTATGATATCGAGGGCAAGGCAAAGGACTGTGACGGCGTTATACATCTTATAAATTCTGGTGCTTGCTGTCTTGACGCTTGCGGCGAGGTCACCGATGAAAACGGCAACGCAGTTATCAAGCCGTGGTACGAAATGACTGATTGCGATATGGAAAAGGTTCTTGCATCTACGACCTGGAACCCTGCTGACAACGGATATTTCCTCGGCGGCGGATTCTCCTCCCGTTTCCTGACGAGAGCCGAGATGCCCGCGACAATGATCCGTCTCAATCTCGTAAAGGAACTTGGACCCGTTATGCAGATAGCAGAGGGCTGGACCGTTGCGCTCCCCGATGACGTTGCGGACACTATCTGGAAGAGAACCGATTACACTTGGCCATGTACCTTCTTCGCCCCGAGATGCGACGGTAAGGAGGGAAGCCCCTTCAAGACCGCATACGACGTTATGAATGCGTGGGGCGCAAACCACGGCGCGATCTCTTACGGACACATCGGCGCTGACATTATCACTCTCTGCTCGATGCTCAGAATTCCCGTTTGTATGCACAACGTACCGACGGAGGATATATTCCGCCCGTCCGCTTGGGAAGCGTTCGGAATGGATAAAGAGGGCGCGGATTACAGAGCTTGCGCGAATTACGGACCTTTTTATAAATAATCAAAAAACCGAGGCAAAGTGTGGTTGCGGCAAGGGATTACCGCAACCACAATGAAATATTACCTGACGGTAATATGAAATATTTCCTTGCGGAAATATGAAATATTGCTAACGCAATATGATATATGCCCTTCGGGCATATTACGGTAAAAAATGATCCGCTGCATTTTGCAACGGATCATTTTTAATTCTTAATATTTTTTCTTTACAGAAGCTCGATTTTCCCTTCAAACCGAGCAAATCTCTTCGCCTCCGCGCCCTCGCTGATGAAGCAGTCGACGTCGGAAAGCTCGCCCTGCTTGAAGGAAGCACGCTCGCCGAATTTTGAGCTGTCACAGAGCAGAACCTTTTTTCGTGCGTTTTTAAGCATCGAGTTTCTTACCGATATTTCCTCGCTCGAACAATCGCTTATGATACCGTTATCGTCAAGCGCCTTTACGGAGAAGAACATAATATCGGCAAATATGCCTTCAAATGTGTTTTGCGCGTTTCCGCCTATGAGGCAATTTCGGTTTTCGCCGCTCAAAAATCCGCCCGACGACACGACGTTGACGCTCGAATCGGAAAGAAGCATAAGTATTTCGATATTGTTTGTAACTACCGTGAGCGATCTTTTATTCATAAGCTCGGTCGCAAGATAAAAGGCGGTAGAGGACTGATCGAGAAAAACGATGTCGCCGTCCTTTATAAGCGCCGCCGCCTTTTTTGCAATATCGAGCTTTTGATTTACGTTCTGGCGCGTGCGGTGGTTAAAGGTAACTATGTTCGACAAGCTACGGCGCAGCGACGCACCGCCGTAGCTTCTTTTTATCAGTCCTTTTTCTTCGAGCGATTTCAGATCACGCCGTATGCTCGATTCACTTGCAAACAGGGCGCTGCATAACTGTCTGACCGTCACGAATCCGCCCGTTGACTTTAAGATATTCATTATTTCCTGTTCGCGTTCTTTGCTCAGCATTTTGCCCTCCGATTTTGACCGATGTTGACCGATTTGCGGTTATAAAACGTTAATTCTTCATTATTTGCGCGTTTTTTACGCTAATTGTTGAATTGTTTTGACTGAACTATTATAATATAAATACGACACTTTGTAAAGACGTATTTTCTATTGGCGGAGGGTGAAGACGGTGTATAATAATATTAAAGTCATCGCAATGGACCTCGACGGCACGCTCACGCAGCACAAAACTCCCCTTAGTTCCGAGCACAGAGAGATCCTTACTGAGCTTTCGAAGAGGTATAAGCTTCTTATGGTCGGCGCGGGACAGGTAATGAGGATATTCAACCAGCTTGAGAAGTTTCCTATCGACATTATCGGTAACTACGGTATGCAGTACGGCGTTTATAACGAAGTGACCGGAAGCATTGATATTGTGAAGGACGTTCAGGCACCTTGCGACAGGGAAAAGACTGCGGCAAAGATAAACGCGATGAGAGAAAAATACGGCTTTACCGAATATGCAGGCGAGTCGGTCGAATTTCATCCCTCGGGCTGCGTTACCTTTCCGATCCTCGGCACAAAGGCAAAGCAGGAGGACAAGCTGAGCTTTGACCCCGACAGAATAAAGAGAAGAAAAATATACGACGAGGTCTGTGACGGGTTCGGTGATTACTGCGTCTTCGTCGGCGGCTCTTCGTCATTCGATATGGCACCGAAGCCGTACAATAAGTATTACGCGCTCGATCTTTACTGTAAAGAAAACGGCTATAAGCACGACGAGGTCGTTTATATTGGAGACGATTACGGTCTCGGCGGAAACGACGAATCGGTCTATAAGTCGGATTTTAATTATTTAACGATGGATAACTATCTTGATTTTCCGAAGGTAGTAAAACCACTTTTGGCAGAGGTAAATAATATGAATTATTGGACACAAAGCGAGAAGAACATTTTTGTCGCAGGTCATAGGGGATTTTGCGCAAAATATCCCGAGAACACGATGCTTTCCTTCACTGAGGCAATAAAGGCAGGCGTAGACCAGATCGAGACCGACGTGCGTATCACGAAGGATAATCAGCTTGTTCTGATCCACGATGCGACGCTCGAGCGCACGACGAACGGTCACGGCAGAGTTTGCGATTACACGCTTGATGAGCTTAAGCAGCTCGACGCAGGCAGAGGCGAGCAGATACCCACTCTTCGCGAGCTTATGGAGCTTGTAAAGGATCATCCGACGATGACTCTCGATATCGAGCTTAAGGAATATCCGACGGAGGGCTGGGAGGAGGTCGCATTCCGCACCTGCGATCTGGCGATAGAAATGCTTGAGGAGTATTCCTTCGGTCAGCGCTGTGTTATCAACAGCTTTAACGGCAAGCTGAACGAATACGTTTATAAAAAATATGAGGGAAAATATAAGCAGCATCTGTTTTTCCCCGCAGTTCATATGGATCTGAACGGCTGTGAGCTTGAAACCTACAGCTTCGGATATTGCGCGTGCTATTTCGGCTCGCATCCGGCAGAAGTGATAAAGGAATTCAAGGAAAAAACGGGAATAAGAGTCTGGGGACCTGCTTCGATAAGAGATGAACCAACGGTAGATGAGGCGATCGAAAGAGGCGTTGAGCTTATCACCTGTAATAATCCCGACAAAGTTCTTGAGATCCTCCGCGAAAAGGGACTTCATAAATAAGAAAAAACCGAGGCATTGTTTGCCTTCCCCAGCGGGGGAAGGTGGCAATGCCCGTTGTCATCCTTGAGCAAGCTCGCCCGCGAGATTCTTCGGTCGCTTCGCGATGAGGGGGTCCCCGAAGCGAGCTTGCCGAGCTTTGGGGGTTCGCTCAGGAATGACAGCGCGGGCGGCGCAGCGAAGGATCTCGGGCACTTGACGGATGAGGTGTTCGGGTGTGATGTAACATCGTTATTGTGCGGCGGGAGCAAGCCCCCGCCCTACGGGGCGTCGAGGTAGGGGTTCCCCGAAGCGAATGTAATGAGC
The DNA here is from genome assembly GCA_017621655.1 of Clostridia bacterium. GTDB lineage: Bacteria > Bacillota > Clostridia > Oscillospirales > CAG-272 > Colimorpha_A. The sequence goes on from JAGASS010000008.1 coordinate 14,001, forward strand.
TTTGGGGGTTCACGTGGCCGTCGCCCCCTACAAATAACGTGAAGAAACATCGCCGCGTTGTCTTACCTTCTCCAGCGGGAGAAGGGTGTCTAAGAGGTAAACCTCAGACGGATGAGGTGTAGGCGGCAACGCCGCCGTTATTTGTAAAGTAACATTGTATCCGCACGGGAGGGGGAACACCTCTCTCTACGAACTCCAAAAGCCCATTGGCATTTGCCAATGGGCTTTAATCATTTAACGGTATAAGCAGTAACAGTTATATCTTTCGTCAGCGCGTTTTCCGTCGGACGGAATTTGACCGTTCTCGTTTCGTTCGGCATAAGGGAGAAGTAGTTATCGTCGAATATATATTCGCCCTCAAGCTCGACTGCGTGGATATATTCCTTTACGGTCAGCGTTATGCTGTTTTCGGTCTGCGCGACGGTCTCGGGCGCGGAGCAGGGCACTATCGGAAGATTTCCGTCCTTGTAGAAGGCGCGGTCGTGGAAGCAGTCATTTCTCGCGTCGCAGATGAGCATCGCGCCGTCGGGAAGCTTGTTCAAGGGCAGGGAGTATACGCAATCGGAGCTTTCAGCGCCGATCGATACAGTTGCGTTTTCGATATGAACGACCTTGCCGTCCCTAAGATAGGAGAGCGAAAGCTCGACTGTGTGACCGACAAAGCCGTCGTTACAGAGGTAAATATCGTATTTATCCGATTTATTTACAGATACGACAAGCTGAGAGGCGCAACGCTTGAAGGAATAGAAGGACGCCTTCGGCAGACAGTAGTAATCGACGAACGACCAACCGCTTGACGCAGGCCAGCAGTCGTTCCACATCCAGTAGATCATTCCGTTCATGAATCCGCGGTTGCGGCGTGCGTTCTCAAATGTAACTCTCACCCATTCGTACTGCGCGTATTTGAGCTTGAAGAAGCGGTCGAAGCCGTCACTGTACGCGCCGAGCACCTTGTAAGTGAATGTATTAAGGAACTCAAAGAGCGTAAAGGGAAGCGACGGATTCGGCTTAGTGTGGTATTCCCACATTTCGCCCTCATCGTAAATGTCACTTTCCGTCATAAACTTGCGAAGCGACGGGAGCGAGGTCGCGCCCATCGTCGGCTCTTCTGCCATAAAGCGCGCCGGCATTGAGTTGAAATATTCCTTGTAGTCGACCATATCGGTGTCGAAAACGTAGGGGAAAGTGAAGCCGAGACTTTGTGTGTTATGAGTCGTTCCTGCGGTTCTGCAAGCGTAGACATTACCGCCGTAGGGGCTTGAGAGCAGGAAACGGCGTCTCGGATCAAGCTTGTTGAGGATCGGCATTATTGCTTTGTGAACTACAGTTCTGCCTCGGTAATCCTCTGCGTCATCGTAGCCGAAGGCGGCGTTTTCGTTGTCACCCGACCACCAGACAAGAGCGGGGTGATTGCGAAGTTCGTAAGCGGCAAACTCGGTCTCGGAGCGAACGTGAGAAAGGAAGCTTTCATCCTGCTCGGGGTAGTGACCGCAAGCCATTAAAAAGTCCTGCGAAAGCAGTATTCCGAGGCGGTCGCATTCGTCATAGAAATGCTGCTTCTCGAAAATTCCGCCGCCCCATACGCGAAGCATGTTTACTCCCGCCTCGCGCGCAAGTGAAAGAAGCGTCGTTATTCTTTCGTCGCTCTCAAGGGACGGGAACGGCTCGGAGGGAACCCAATTCGCGCCCTTGCACATAATGGGCGTGCCGTTGATAAGCAGGCGGAAGCCCGAGAAATTTTCGGTCTTGTCGTATTCGCGTCCGCTTTCGGTCTCCTTTATTTCAAGACATTTTTCGTAGTATGGACTTCCGACCTCGTCGGGAAGCTCCTCTATAACTGCCGTTCTGATACCGAAATTGTAGGTCTTTCCGCATATTTCAAGAGTGTATATCGGCTGCTTTCCGTAGCCGTGCGGATACCAAAGCTCGGCGTTACGGATGTTTATGTAGTGCTTGAATGACGGCTCTTTCGTATAGAAGCGATGCTCGTAGACGGTCTTTCCCGAGGGATCCTTAACTGCAATATCGTAATAAGCGCCGTTTTCGTAATTAACGGTCTCGGCTTCAACTACTATCTGCGCCCAATTTCCGTTAGCTGTTTCTGTGTAAATATACGGCTTTTTGACGTCGAAGCCGCCGCGCTCTTCAATATAAGCATCGCGCCAGATACCGCAGGTTACGAATCTTGCAACCCAGTCCCAGCCGTAGGTACACTGAACTCGGCGCGTATAGAGACGCTCACAGGTGAACGCCGCAGGGCGCTCGGGCTCGTTTTCCACCTCGCGTACGGGCGAGCGGAAATAGACCGAGAGGGTGTTTTCGCCGACCTTAAGAAGCTCAGACGCGGGAAACTCGTGACGGATAAACATATTCTGCGTCTTGCCGATAAGCGTGCCGTTGAGGTAAATATCGGCATAGGTATCTAGCCCCTCAAAAACGAGGAACGCGTTTTGCGGAATCTCGTCAAGCGCGAAAGAACGCTCGTATTTCCAGTCGCAGTTTTCTATCCACTGACATTTGTCAGCGTTATCGCGGTAATATATATCAGACGGAATATGGCTTCCCATAAGATCGGTATGTACGCAACCGGGAACTGTTCCGGTAAAGGAAAAATCGTGCTTTCCGTCTTTGTAGCACTGACCGTTCCATTTTCCGTTAAGATCGATGAGCTTCATAAAGGTTTTCTCCTTAATATCTGTTAATTTCAGTATACCACACGGTTTAACGATATAAAAGAACATATTTTACTCTGAATTGCGTTCTTTTTTAACATTGTAAAAGATTTGTGTATGCAAAAATATTGACAATAAAAAACATGAGTGATAAAATCAGATCGTAGATTACTTTCTTATTTGGGAGGACTTAAGATGAGAAAGAAAAACTTGAAGAAGCTGATAGCGTCTGCGCTGTGTATGACGCTTATCTTGGGAGCTTTGCATTCGGTTGCGTTTGCGATCTCGTACGGAAGTTGTACCTGTACCGAAATGTGCTTCGATTGGAGTTCGAATCCCGATTGCGAGGTGTGCTACAGGGGCAGCGGCGCAGAGTGCAGGGGACGTTTTAGTGTACCGGACTATACGGGAGACGGAACGATAGACGCAGCGTCGGGGCCTATGTCTGCCATGGATCTTGCAAAGACCTTTGCAGGTGCTCTTAAAAAGTTTGATACTATTACGATAATTTTGCCACCTGATGCGGATGAGGATATGTTTTCCGCTATCAGTTTTGCGTTACAGTACGTCATGCCTGCGAGAGGAAGCGTAAGCTTGACTGTTTTGGGCGCATTAAACGTACCTGATTTTGCGTTTGATTTCTGTGTTTCTCTTGGCAGCATCTCGATGCCGTCTGCGGAAAACATCGGAATGTTTGCTTTTGCAGATACGGATCTTGTGACGGTTTATTTGCCTAACGCTAAGACCATTGGCGCGTATGCTTTCCAGAACTGCAGGGAAGTGAAAAGCTTAACGCTCGGCGTCTTGACTTCTGTCGATCACTCGAATTACGGTATTTTCCACGGTGCGTCCGGAGGAGTTAACGAGATAGACCTGACGCTTACCTGCGGTCAAAAGGAAATGACGCGTAACGGTAACTATTGGCAGGCAGGTACTGCTAATATGACATCGGAAGGAAAGGATTTTATCGGCTATACCTTCCGTTCCATATCCGTGCTTCATACGGTCGATCCTGATACAAATAAATGTAATTGCAACGTCACGTATACGGCAAGCGGAAACGTGATCACCGAGTCCTGCCCCACCTGCGATCATAAAGAGACCGCTACTCTTAATGTACCGACAGATGCCCTTATCTACGACGGCACCGAAAAGACCGCGGGAACCGTTGCATATTCGGACGGCTGGCAGGGCGGTGCCCTTGATATCTCTTACAGTAACAATATTTTCCCGGGAACCGCCTCGGCTTCTATAACGAAGGACGGCGCGACCGCTTCGGTTACCTTCGGAATTGACAATGCCGATCAGAGCGCGCCGAGCGTCGGTAAGGTCGACGAAACTATATCGGGAAAGAACGACGGTAAGATCACGGGCGTTGACGAAACGATGGAATACCGCTTAGAGGGCGAGACGCTTTATAAGGCGATCACGGGCAACGTGATAGAAAACCTTCCCGACGGCAAGTATTACGTTCGCCTTAAGGCAAAGGAAAACTTCAATCCCTCGCCCGATACTGAGGTCATTATCGCAGAAGGCAGAAAAAATTTGACCGTCACCTTTAACCCTAACGGCGGTGCGGCGATAGATCCGATAAGCGTTACCATCGGCGAAAAATACGGTAGACTTCCGTCGTCCGCGATCCTCGGTCTTTCGGGCGGCGACAGTAACTGGTATCTTGTCGACGAAAACGGCAACGTGACCGATACGAAGATCAAGAATCTGACCGTGGTAAGCGCGGAGAGAGATCATGCCCTCTTCCTAAAGAGAACGGTTCTCGCTCCTACCGTGACGGTAAAGCTTACGGTCCCGGGCGGAATCTCCGATGGATATCAGTATTATATTCCCGGTGCGTCGGAAAGAGTTCTGACCGTAACCGTCGGCAATATGAATACGGATATTCTTGAATATACTTATAAATGGTATAAGGACGGAACTCTTATCGACGGAGAAACGTCGAGCGTTCTTACCCTTGACGGTAACGTGTCCGACAGCGGCACCTATAAGGTGGAGGTCACGGCGACCCTGAAGGACGGCGCGGGTATTCTCGTAACGAGCAATTCCGCGACCGCGTCGAAGGAGCAAAAGGTAAAGATCCTTCATGCGACGAATACTCTGAGCTACGACGCAAACGGCGGCGAGAACGGCCCGCAGAGCTCCTATTCGGGTGGCGCGACGATAAGCGTATCCGATAACGAGCCGAATAGAGAGCATTATACCTTCATCGGCTGGAATACTCTTGCAGACGGAAGCGGAGATAGCTATAAGGCGAATGACACGTATACCTTCTCCCTTGATAACGGAAACGGCGGCTGTGTCGTTACTCTCTATGCGCAGTGGCAGATAAATGAATATACGATCACTTTTATAGGCGAAAACGGCGTTCATACGACCTTGACTCAAAAATACGGCGAGACGGTAACGATGCCGGAGGCGCCTAAGAAAGACGGCTATACTGTTACCTGGGACACCGTGATAGATACTGTAACCGGTAACGCTACCGTAACCGCGGTTTACACCAAAATACCGCAAAGCAATCCGAACACCTTTGATAGCGGTCTTATTATTTGGGTGGCATTTGCACTTATCTTCGGAGCAGGAACATGCTTCGCTATCCGCAAAAAGAGATTTGCAAAAGTAAGATAATAGAAAAAGAGCGATGACAGAGCGTCATCGCTCTTTTGTCTATCTTGCACAGGCAAAGGAAGCTTCGGGGGACGAAATTCTACCGCTTGAGGTTTACAGATAAGTTGACATATGTAAATATTGGTGATATAATTGGGATCAGTATACGATATGACCGATTGATAAGGGAAAAGGTATGAAAAATCAAATCGAACAATTAAAGAAAAAGAAGAATGCTGTCATTCTCGCGCATTATTATGCCCCTGCCGAGGTGCAGGAAATTGCCGATTACGTGGGCGACTCGTTCTATCTTGCGAAGATCGCAAAGCAGTCCGATTCGGACGTTATCGTTTTCTGCGGCGTTAAATTCATGGGAGAGAGCGCGAAGATCCTAAACCCCGACAAGAAGGTGCTGATGCCCGACTTAACGGCAGACTGCCCGATGGCACATATGGTTGCCGACGGCATAATTGAGGAAATGAGAACGAAGTACGACGATCTTGCCGTCGTCTGCTATATCAATTCGACCGCCGAGCTTAAATGCAAGAGCGACGTTTGCGTTACGTCGTCAAACGCCGTTAAGATCGTAAAAGGATTGCCGAATAAAAACATATTTTTTATTCCCGACCGCAATCTCGGAAGCTTCGTTGCCGAGCAGGTGCCAGAAAAGAATATTATCCTTAATGACGGCTGTTGCCCGATACACGCGAAGGTTACAGCGGATCAGGTCTTGGCGGAACGCAAAAAGCATCCCGATGCGTTGGTCCTGACACATCCCGAGTGCGATGCCTCGGTTATCAAGCTTTCCGATTTCATCGGCAGTACCGCCGACATTATCGCATACGCAAAGAAGAGCGAAGCGAGTGAATTTATTATTTGCACCGAGGACGGCGTCGACTATAAGCTGATCACCGATAATAAGAATAAGCGATTCTATTATCCCGATCCGCATCCGTGCTGTGCGGATATGAAGCTTAATACTCTTGAAGCCGTTTTGTCGGTGCTTGAAAAGGAAGATAAGGAAGTAACAGTAGATGAGGAGGTTCGCCGCCGTGCGCTTCTTCCTCTTGACAGAATGTTGGAGCTTGCGAAATAAGAATGATTACTGATGTTTTAATTGTGGGTTGCGGAGTAGCAGGTCTTTACTGCGCTCTAAATCTGCCCGAAGATAAAAAAATAACCGTCGTTACAAAAAACGAAGCGCCAAAGAGCGACTCGTTCCTTGCCCAGGGCGGCATTTGCGTTTTGCGCGACGAGACCGATTACGACTCCTTCTACGAGGACACGATGAGGGCAGGTCATTACGAGAACAATCCCGATTCCGTTCATATTATGATAAATTCCTCACGCGAGATCATTTCCGATCTCGTTTCTTACGGAGTAAGATTTGAGAAAAACGGAGAGAGCTTCAACTATACGAGAGAGGGCGCGCATTCAAAGCCGAGGATCCTCTTCCACGAGGACGAGACGGGTAAAGAGATAACGTCGCATCTGCTCGAGAGCGCGAGAAGCAAAAAGAATATCACGCTGATCGAAAACTTCACGATGGTCGACCTGATTTGCGATGATAATACCTGTCACGGCATTGTCGGTCACGATAAGGACGGAAATTATATAAGCATCAGTGCCGATTACACGGTGCTTGCAACGGGCGGTATCGGCGGACTGTTCAAGCACTCAACGAATTACCGTCATCTGACGGGCGACGCTCTGGCGCTTGCTTTGAAATACAATATCAAGCTTCAGCATATTGACTATATTCAAATTCACCCTACAACTCTTTATACCGAAAACGAAGGCAGAGAGTTTCTTATCTCCGAGTCGGTGCGCGGTGAGGGCGCGATCCTGCTCAATTCCAAGGGCGAGAGATTCATAAACGAGCTGTTGCCGAGAGACGTTGTGGCGAATGCTATCTTCGACGAGATGAAAAAGGAAGGCAGCGAACACGTCTGGCTGTCGCTATCCCCCATTCCGGAGGAGGAGATCAGAACTCATTTCCCGAATATATATCAGCACTGCCTCGAGGAGGGATATGACGTTACTAAAGAGCCGATCCCTGTCGTGCCGTCTCAGCACTACTTTATGGGCGGAATTGACGTTGACCGCTACAGTAAGACCTCTATGGACAGACTGTACGCAGTTGGAGAAACGGCTTGCAACGGCGTTCACGGTCGAAACCGTCTTGCAAGTAACTCGCTTCTTGAAAGCTTGGTGTTCGCAAAACGTGCGGCAAAGCATATTGTAAGCAATTATTCCGAGTTGCCACCGCCTCATGAGGCGAGCATTGACGCAAAGCAGTATGAGGGCTACGCAGAAAAATATAAGAAAATGGTGCTCGAAGCCATTGAAAAGGAGAAAAACAGCCATGAATAATATTTCGATGAAGGTAAATGCAGACGATCTCATCCTTCTTGCCTTGAAGGAGGACATTACGAGCGAGGATATTACCACCAATTCCGTTATGAGAGAGTATCAGCTTGGCGAGGTCGAGCTTATCTGTAAGGAAGACGGTGTTATTGCAGGTCTTGACATTTTCAAGAGAGTATTTGAGCTTCTTGACGATAAGACCGAGGTGACTTTCACCTGCGCAGACGGCGACGAGGTGAAAAAAGGACAGAAGCTCGGCGTTGTTCGCGGCGACATCCGCGTGCTTCTTTCGGGCGAAAGAACTGCGCTCAATTACCTGCAGCGCATGAGCGGTATCGCAACCTATACAAGAAACATCGTGAAGCTTCTTGAGGGAAGCAAAACGAAGCTTCTTGATACCCGTAAGACAACGCCCTGCATGCGTATATTTGAAAAGTACGCAGTAAAGGTCGGCGGCGGATATAACCACCGTTATAACCTCAGCGACGGAATCCTTTTGAAGGATAACCATATAGGCGCCGCAGGCGGTGTCAAGGAAGCCGTTATGATGGCAAAGGAATACGCGCCTTTCGTCCGTAAGATCGAAATTGAGGTAGAAAACCTCGATATGCTGAAGGAAGCTCTTGAGGCGGGCGCGGACATTATCATGCTTGACAATATGAGCATCGAGGATATGAAGGAAGCCGTAAAGCTTACGGCAGGCAGAGCCGAGACCGAGTGCAGCGGAAACGTAACGAAGGAAAACGTCGCAAAGCTCGTTGACATCGGCGTTGACTATATTTCAAGCGGCGCGCTGACACATTCCTCGCCGATTCTTGATCTTTCTCTAAAGAATCTTCACGCTGTATAAAGGGGTGAATACATGAAGGCAGCCGAAAGAAGAAAAGCAATAGTCAATTTGCTTCTGTCGTCAAATGAAGCAATATCAGGCAGTACTCTTTCCGCGAAATTCGGCGTATCAAGACAGATAATCGTTCAGGACATGACCGTGCTGAAGGGCTTGGGATACGAGATCCTTTCGACGCACAGCGGATATATTATGCGTCAGACTCCTCTTAAGGAGCGCGTTTTCAAGCTTCATCATACAACGGAGGATACCGAAGACGAGCTGACCCTGATAGTTGACCTCGGCGGTACCGTCGCAGACGTTTTCGTCTGGCATAAGGTATACGGAAGAGTGTCCGCACAGCTTAATATTTTTTCCCGTCTTCACGTCAAGCAGTTCATTGAGGGCGTCAGAACGGGAAAATCGACCGAGCTTATGAATATTACGGGCGGATACCATTACCATACCGTCCGCGCAGAGTCGGAGGAGATCCTTGATAAGATCGGAGAAAAGCTTGAAGAGCGCGGATATATTGCCCCCGAAATATGACCGGAAAAAATATTGAAGATTGCGCTTGAAAAAAACTATTGCATCGTTTGCATAAATATGATATAATTACTCATCAAATATGATAAAAGGAGATCACAATGGAAAAAACAATCTATTTATCCCTTTCTCTTGTGGCTATCGCGGCGGTAATTACCCTGTGCTTTGTGTACGTACTGTTTCGCAAGGTATCGCGTCTGAAGATAGGTGACAAGAGAGTAGAGGAAATTCAGGGCTATATTCATAGCGGATCGATGACGTTCCTTTCCCGTGAATACAAGCTCATCATTCCTTTCGTTTTCGGTATCGGTGCACTTCTCGCGGTGCTCGGCTTCATACCTGCTCTCAAGGGCGCTGAGGGTATTGGCTGGCAGGCGGCGATCTGCTTTGTTATCGGTGCGTGCTTCTCTGCCGCTGCAGGTTGGATCGGTATGTCGATCGCTACAAAGGCAAACGCAAGAACCGCAATGAAGGCAAAGGAAGAGGGCATGTCGGGCGCGCTTAAGGTCGCATTCAGCGGAGGTGCCGTGCTTGGTCTTTCCGTTGCCGGCTTCGGTCTGCTCGGACTTGTTGGAATATTCATCGTTGTTTATATGATAACGGGCGACGTTCACGCTCCTATACAGATACTTACGGGATACAGCTTGGGATGCTCCCTTATCGCTCTGTTTGCGCGTGTCGGCGGCGGTATCTATACTAAGGCGGCAGACGTCGGAGCTGACCTCGTCGGAAAGCTCGAAGCGGGAATCCCCGAGGACGATCCCCGTAACCCTGCTACCATTGCCGATAACGTAGGCGATAACGTGGGCGACATTGCAGGTATGGGCTCTGACCTTACCGAGTCTTACGTCGGCTCTATCATCTCCTGCATTACTATGGCACTCTTTACAGGTCTTTCATTTAAGCACATTTTGTTCCCGATCCTCATTTGCGGCGTCGGAATTATTGCGTCGGTCATTTCCGTTATGATCGTTCGCTCCCGCAATTGGAAGGATCCCCATAAGGCACTTAATATCTCTACATATATCGCAACCGCTATAGTTATAGTTGCATCTGTACTGCTTGCGATATTCTTCCTCGGTGAATATAAGTATATGTTCAGCGTAATAGTCGGACTTGTCGCCGGAATCGGCGTCGGATTTGTCGCGGAGCTGTATACTTCCGATAAGTATTCCTCCGTCAAGGCGATCGCAAAAGAGTCGCAGACCGGTCACGGAACGAATATTATTGCAGGTCTCGGCGTAGGTATGCGCTCGACCTGGCTTACGATCGCTTGTCTCGGCGCGGCGATCGCGCTCGCGTTCTTCTTCGGCGGTGCTTACGGAATCGCACTCGCGGCAGTAGGTATGCTTTGTACTGTAGGTATCACGGTATCGGTCGACGGCTACGGTCCGATCTCCGATAACGCAGGCGGTATTGCCGAAATGTCGGGAATGCCGAGCGAGGTCCGCAGTATTACCGATAAGCTCGACGCTGTCGGAAACACGACCGCCGCTATCGGAAAGGGCTTCTGCATCGGATCTGCTACCCTTACGTCTCTTGCGTTTATCGTTTCCTTTATCGAGTCGGTAGGAAAACACGTTGACGGCTTCAGCATTTCCCTGAGCGACCCCTGCGTGCTTATCGGCTTGCTTATCGGCGCAATGCTTCCTTATCTGTTCAGCGCTATGACCATCGGTTCTGTCGGTAGAGCTGCTAACAAGATGGTAGAAGAGGTGCGCTCGCAGTTTGCAAACGATCCTGACATTCTGACAGGTAAGAGCGTTCCGAACTATAACCGTTGTATCGATATATCAACGAAAGCTTCTCTTCGCGAGATGATCGCTCCCGGTCTGCTTGCTATCCTTGCACCGATCGCAGTAGGTCTTGTGCTCGGCGCGACAGGTCTTGGCGGTATGCTTATCGGCGGACTCGTATCCGCGATCATGCTCGCCGTATTTATGGCTAACGCAGGCGGCGCGTGGGATAACGCGAAGAAGTACGTTGAAGCAGGCAACTTCGGCGGAAAGGGAAGCGAAACTCATAAAGCTTCCATTACAGGTGACACCGTTGGTGACCCGCTTAAGGATACTGCGGGACCTGCGATGGACATTCTTATCAAGCTTATGTCTGTCATTTCTCTGATCCTGGTTCCCGTGCTTGTTAAAGTAACGCCTCTTTGGGACGTTATCGTAGAATTCTTTGCAAAGCTCTAAATAATATAGAAAAAAGCGAGGTGAAATTTCACCTCGCTTTTTATCACCGTATATCGTAAACGCTTCGAAGTTTTATAGTCTTTGGCACACCTTCTATGATTTTTACAGTTTTTTTACCTGCATTCATATCAAAATAGTTATCACTCAATATAAAATCACTGTCTGGCGAATATATCTCAACGTATTTTGCATACGCTTTAGCGTGAATCGTAATGGTACCATCGTCTAGTTCATATTTTAGTTCAGGATCAACAAAATTAAAGTGTTTGGGAACTGTAAACAGAACGGTGCTCTCAGAAACCACAATGCCATCGACAGCAAAACTAAAATTCAGATAATTGTTTTGAACATCGGTCTTGTTAAAGTCTATGCTATCAAGCCACACACTTGAAAGTGCCGGTATGGTTAAGTTTTCGTTTCCGCTTTGCAAAATTGTACTATCTTTTGAACGCAGTTCCCAATTAACAACACCGAAAACATCTTTGGTAGTTTCGTTTGCAACAGAAAGTCTTGCCTGAGTGCTGTAATCATAAATGTCGGACTGCATCACAACGAATGGTCTTGTGTTGGTTTCGCCGATTTCTTCACAGGAAATCATAATTGGTGAATAGAATCTCTTAGCTACATATTGCAAGGCTTTATATCTGCCAAAATAATCTATACTTGACCAGGATGCAACGGGCCAAATATCATTCAATTGCCAATAAAGTGCTCCCATACATCTACCACGGTTTCTGCGCAAATGTTCCACACCATAGCGTATGGCTTCGGCCTGTAGTAATTGTGAAGCGTAAAGCATTGTGCCAAAGTCGTTAGGATATTTAAAGGTATCTGCAAGGTAAGTAAGTATTTTTTTGTTGGCTCCCTTGCAACGCTGATGCATCTCCATAATGCGACTAAAAATATTCCTATCTTCAGGTAATGTGAAAGAATTTACGGTTTTTTCGCAAGGAAACGATTCAAAACCAAACTCACTTAAGTATCTGAAATAATGATTGCGGTATTCGGTAAAAGGCAGTTCCCCGTGCCATACCTTCCAATAATGAGAATCACCATAATTCTCATTATGGATGTCAAGAAAAGAACCAAAGGAACTTGGTGATGACGGAACATAAGGAATATACGGACAAACTTCATCAATGATTTTTGGAAACATGTGCTCAAAAATTTTGATATACGTCTTTTTTCTTTCTGTCTGTTGTGCATCCTTCCACCAATACTCAATGCCTTCTTCCACCTCATTGTTACCGGAAATCACCGCAAGTGAAGCATGATGGCGTATTCGAATAAGATTTTCACGCACTTCCGCTTCAATATTGTCAAGCATAGACTGATAATCCGGCACCTCGGCGCAGGCAAACATAAGGTCATTAAACACGACAAGTCCCAATTCATCGCAGGCATCAAAAAAGTCATCGCAAGGGTATATGCCGCCGCCCCACACACGAATAGCATTAAAGTTACAGTCGCGGCACTGTTTAATTAGGTTGTATGTTCGCCCTTTACTATAGCGCGACATTAAATTATCTTCAGGTATATAGTCAGCACCCATCGCAAAAAAACGAATACCGTTAATTTCATGGCAAAAGCTTTCGCCCCATTGGTCTTTTTCGCGAATAAGCTTTAACTCACGTAAACCAATACGTTTAGAAGCACGGTCAACAACTGTTGCATTTTCAAGCAATTCAATATCAAATATATATAAGTTTTGTTCACCAAAACCGTTAGGCCACCACAGTTTTGCATTAGGGATTTCGCTTTCCACGTTTGCTGGTAAAGTGAAAACCGTGTTGTCGGGAGCGGTTACTTTCACAACAATATATGCAGTGCTATTTTGCGTTTTTACTTCCGGTGTTACAAAAACTTTGCCATCACAAAGCCGCTGTGTAATATGAATATCACGTATTCTGTCACTATCAACAGTAAGTATATAAATATCTTTCCATATACCTGCGTCGGGTAGTCTGGGACCCCAGTCCCAACCCATCATACAGGCAGCCTTTCTTAAATGAGGATGCCCTTTTAAAGTGTCACCGTTACCGCATACGGGGTTTTTTTCTTGCATTTCTCTAACAAAATTATTAGGTGAAGCAAAGATGAGCTTTATTTCATTTTCTCCATTTTTTAGAGCCATAGTAACATCAAACTCATAACTGCGGTGCATATTATCCGTATGCGCGATGTGCTGATTATTTATAAAAATATCACATAAAGTATCCAGTCCGTCACAATGCAGGAGCATTTGATTATTTGTTTTTTCAGCGTGAAATGTTCTTGAAAACACGAAATCATTTTCTAAGAGTTTGCAGGCCTCAAGCTCGTTGTCTCTAAAATATGGGTCAGGAATCAGGTTATTATCAAGTAAAAATGAATAAACCGATCCCGGCACGTTGCCTTGACAATTAAAACCGCCGCCTTCCATTTCCCAAATTCCGTTAAGGTTCAATTTATTCATAAGAAATCCTCCTTATTGCCAGGTTGCAATTTATATTATATTGTGATATAATGGCAAAAACAACGTAAAATATTACGAATAATTTATACTATATTACGAAATTGGTGAGTTTTGTGGAACTGATAAGAATTGGTGTTGATTTTCCTCATAAAAAAGGAGAGTTTTGTCAAAAGATAAAATTCTCCAATTATACGATTTGTTGCTTTTTAACCCCTTTTTTATATCAATGCGATGATAATCTATTGAAAGGTCAAACCGGAGACTTCATAATTAACACACCCCATCAGATTGTATATCACGGTCCGCATCCGGAAAGCGAGGTGGGGTTTGTCAACGATTGGATGCATGTCGATGGCGACGACATCGGTCTCCTCTTGGAAAAATATCCTCTACCTCTGAATGAGGCATTTCATATTGACGAATGGGCAATTCTCCGAAAGTATTTTAACAATCTGATGTCTGAGTATAATTCTAAACTGACGGGATCCTCCGATATGATTGAAAGTATTATCACCCAGATGATCATTGCTCTGCACCGAGCATACAAAAAACAGAATATATGTAACGAGGATCTTCACCGACTTTCAACCGTTAGACATAAAATCAACAAAAATCCCGAAAAGAAGTGGACGCTAAAGGAAATGGCAATGATTGCAGGATATTCTGTTAGCCGTTTTAGTGAATTGTATAAAAAAACATACAACACATCACCGATAAATGATGTTATAGAACACAGAATATCTTTGGCTAAAATGCTTTTGCTTTCCGGACAAGCATCCATATCATATGTTGCCGATACGTGTGGATTTAATACCGTTAATTATTTTTCAAAGCTTTTTAAGGCTTCAACAGGATATACTCCAAGCGAATATATTAAGAATTATGTAGATAACAAATAATAGATATAGAAAAAACTCACACTAAGTATAAATTCCCTTTAATCACAAATAATAGTATCACGATTTGTAATTTAAGGAGGAATGTATATATGAAAGCAACAGGGGCGCAAGGCGGAGCCTTGCGAGTGAATAGTGAATAATGAACAGTGAATAGTTTCGGTGTGCCCCCGGCACGATATATATAATGTCGGCTTTGCAGACACATTAATTATTCAATATTCATCATTCATTTTTCATTAATTTTTAGACAAGAGGAGTTAATTATATTATGAATGCTACTGGAATAGTAAGACGCATAGAGGAATATGGTATAATAGGACAAACATCGAAAAAACCGCATAAACACTAGGGTTTTCGCTGATTTTTGTCCAATCTAATTTGCATAAAATCCGGTCAAAATCGGTTTTTCGGCGATTTTAGAAAGGAGCATAATACATTCTAATATGCGTCAGAAATACATACTCTGAGCAGCCAAAATTAAATATTCAAACTGTCACAAGGCCGGATGAGTTTATAGCTCATTCGGCTTTATGCTTATAGAGCAAGAGGGAAAATTTTTTCAAAACCTATTGCATCGTTCTTGGTTCAGTGCTATAATTGCATTAGTGCAAAAACAAAAGCAGTGCTAAATGCTTTTGAGCACAGCAGGATCGAAGGAGGTAATCAAGTGGCTCGAAGAAGAGTTGTAACGACAAAATATGAGATCATTCAGGTTGCATCAGAATATTTTATGAGTGTAGGGTATTCTAAC
>JAGASS010000009.1 GCA_017621655.1 Clostridia bacterium
CTCGACGGCGAGTGGGTGGATTTAATTTCACTTGATGCGATAGCATCAAATTTCACAATTTACGGAGTAAATTATTTCACCGTGAGCGTAAGCGAACGATTTCACTAAAAACGAACGGTTATGTGAGAGTTCGAATTCATATTAAATAATGCCGAAAATATCTTTTTCGTAGCCCATAGACATGATTAAAAGAGGAGGCGAATGCCTCCTCTTTTAATCATCATGAGAGTTATCACGGTCGGTTCTCTCTTTCGCCTTGGCGAAAGACAGCTTCCTAACCGCATAAATATATATGTAAAACCGCCATTTTTTGCAATATATATCATTGAAATATTAAAATTTATATGATATAATTTCATATAGTTAAGCGGCATTTGCGCCCAAAAACTCTTAGAAAGCGAGACACGCGATGATAACGTCAAAAAACACCGTTCTCAAAATAACCGCGGGCAAGACGAGCGCCCCTGTTACGTCAGAGATCTATGCCGAGAGCGAGATTCTCTCGGTCTGCTACGAAATAACCGATGCTGACGGCAAGACCGTCTACACGGGAAGCGTCACCCCGAATGCAAAGGAGGCAAAGCTTGAAGCAAGCTTTGACGCTCGCCCCTGGAGTGCGTCGGAGCCGTATCTTTACACTCTGACTGCGACCGTAAAGACCGCAGAGGGTGACGAGGAGATAAGTGACCGCTTCGGCTTCCGCTATTTTGAGACCGACGAAAAATACATATACTTAAACGGCTTCCCCTTCTATATGAGAGCATATATAAGAGGATGCGCCGCGCATGAGCATCAGAATAACTGTAAGCTCACCGAGTATGAATTCTATAAAAAGAATTTCAAGATGGCAAAGGAATACGGCTACAATACCGTCCGTTTCCACTCGGTAATTCCGCCCGAGGAATGCTTCCGCGCGGCAGACGACTGCGGTATGCTCATTCACATTGAAATGAGAGCGGAAGAGGGCGAATACGACAACCTCGAGGAGATGATCTTCGGTAAGAACGACTTTGTTACCAACGAGGAGCTTATCGCGATAATCAACCGCGTCTATAACCACCCGTCGTTTATGGTTTACTGCGTGGGCAACGAGATACGCCACCCCGGCACGAGACCGAGAATAAGAGAGATCCGCGACTTCATCAAGAAGCACGACCCGACTCGCCTCTTTATTGACACCTGTGCGCACGGCGAGTTTGACCGCGACTACGTTGATTTCGACGTTCAGCACATGGGCTACTATTTCCCCTACGGACGCAACGCAAATATGTTCTCCGACACAGACAACCTGCTCGGCTTCGGCACGGTCAAGGAAAGAGCAATGGTGGTCGATGAAGAGGACGGCGGCAAGATCCGCCGCGGGATCCGCTTCAAGGTGCCGCTTATGGCGCACGAGGTCTGCCACTACACTTCGTGGCGCGACTTCTACGCGCTCAAAGAGAAGTTCGAGAAGTACGGTACGCCCGCACCCTGGTGGGTCGACGAGGAGATCAAGCTCATCGAGAGCAAGGGCTATAAGGACAACTTCGCCGAGATCCTTCAGACGACAAAGGACTTCCAGTTCAGAGCGTGGAAAAACGCGCTCGAGGGTATAAGATCGAGCCATCTGCTTTCGGGCTTCCACATGCTTCAGTTCGCAGATACCGATAAATACGAAAACTCAAACGGCGTCGTCGACTGCTTCGACGATCCTCACGGAATAAGCTCGGAGGAATTCCGCCGATTCAACGCAGACACGGTCGTGCTTGCGCGCCTGCCGAAGCAGATATTCTCCTGCGGAGAAAGGGTGAAGATCCCTGTTCTTCTCTCGCAGTATAAGATAAACCCCGAGAAGATAGGCGAATTTACCTACACGCTCGAGGGCGAAAACGGCACCGTTCGCAAGGGAGTTCTTACCGAGGTCGAAACGGGCGAATCGGGACTTTATGAAATTTGCAACCTCGAATTCAACCTCCCCGTGACCGAAAAGCCGCAGAAATACACGCTTAAATGCGCGCTTAAGTACGATAACGGCAACGTGATTGCAAACAGCTGGGAGCTTTGGGCATTCCCGGCAGTCGATGAAAAGCTCGTCCTTGACGCGCGCTTTGCAACAAAGACCGACGTTCTCGATTTCGCAACCGAAGATGAAAGCTCCGACCTCGTTATAAAGGATACGCTCGATGACGATCTCTTCGAGCGTCTCGAGAATGGCGAGAATGTTCTCCTCTTCTACCGTACCGACTGGACGCGCCACCTGCTCCATAAGGATATGGAAGCGCCGAAATATGCGTTCGAGGCAGTATGGGACAGATACAAGGCGGTAATCTGGGACAGAGGAACGATAAACGGCGGTCTTGTCGAGAAAAAGCTTCTGAACGACTACGGCTTCGTCACCGACCGCGACCTCAACTTCCAGTATTATAACCTCATCGACGACAGCGACAAGATAAATCTCGACAGCTTCCCGACTGAGGTAAGATCGATAGTTTCGGGTATCGACAAGAGTTCACGTGACCGCTTCGACGTAACGAAATTTGGGTACAGCGAGCTTCGTCCCGAGAAGACGATGCGCCATTTCAGCTACCTGTTCGATCTTAAGGTCGGCAAGGGCAAGCTTATGGTCTGCGCTTTTAATATGACGAACGCAAAGAACGATCCGTCGGTAAGACAGATGCTCAAGACGATGGTTGACATCTGTCACGATGATTCCTTCGGCAAGGGCGGAAGCATGAGCGTAGAGGAGCTTAGAAATTACCTCTTATCGACCGCCGAGAAGGGCGCGAACAGAGAAGGAATGATGACGCAGTATTGGCAGCTTGATGCCGAGCCGGTTGAATCCTTCGAATATTGGATCGAATCTGAAAGATACCTCCGCGAGATAGAGGACAAGTGAGAAAAAGCACCTGAGAGATCAGGTGCTTTTTTAATGAATAATGAATAATGAATGATGAATGATGAATAATTGACGGGCGAACAGGGACGTCGTCTTGCCTTCCCCAGCGGGTAGCGAAGCGGCGCGAGGGTGTTGAATGACGTGCCGGGGGCACGTCAGACCCCGAGCGTGACCGAGCCGCGGCGAGACAG
>JAGASS010000010.1 GCA_017621655.1 Clostridia bacterium
ACGTCCCTGAACCCATTTATGGGTAGCAAGTATCCAATGCATGGCTGGCAGGCCAATCTGAAGCGCACTGGTGCGCAGCCAGTAGTATTAGGGCTACGCCCGAAAATGAAATACCCCCCGCTATGCGGGGGGATGTTTATTTTTGAGCGCGATGCGCCGCAATTTTTGTCTGCACATTATAATTTATTATTGATTATTTAGGGGTCTTATGATATAATTATATTGCAGTTAAGCAGTACTGTAATACATTGGCTTCGGAGGAGCAGAATATGAAAAAAATAACATCATTTGTACTTGCGCTTATTATGCTTGCCGCAATGCTTAGCGCCTGTGCGGAGAAGCATTCGCACAAGAATGATCCTTGGACGGCTACCGTTGAAGGACATTATCAGATATGCGAGGACAGCAAAAAGAAGATCAACGAGGGTGAGCATACCCTTGACGACGAAAACAGATGCACAGAGTGCGGAGCGACGCTTCGCGCCTATTCGCCGAGAGTACTTGAATTTACCGCTTACAATAAGTACGGTTTGAGGGATCACTACGTCGAATACCGTATGGGTAAGGAAGTATTAAGACGCGTGTATGAGTACGTGTATAAGAAGGGCAAGCCCGTATCGTACACGGTATACGATGGCACCGAAATTTACGAGGAAGGCATCGTTATAAAGAAGAACGGAGAATACGAGCGTTTAGTATTAAAGCGTGATCATGGCGATTATTATTCGGTCAGAACCTACGACGAGGACGGTCTCCTTGCGTCAGTGACGGATTATATCAATTCCGGCAAGGTTATGAACGAGTATAAATATACCTATGAGAAGGACTCGAAGGGAAACGTTATCAGCCGTACTACCTACGAGTCCGATAAGAAGGTCTCTGTAGAAAAATACGCGCGTGACGAAGAAGGCAAGCTTTATATCTGCGAGAATACCGGTTATACGACCGACGGAGCAGTGAGATATATTCAAAAATACCATTCAAACGGTTACTCATACGAATACGTCGAATATAAAAACGGTGAGATAGATGGCGTTCAAAAATATGAGAACGTTTTCGACGAAAAGGGCAATCGCCTTTCGTACAAGATGTATGTAAATGATACTCTATACTATGAGTATACCTACAGATACGCAGATTACGAGTACGCATATCCAAAGACAATACTTGGCGAGCATAAGTATTATTCGAAGTACGGTGAAACGTATACAGATACGTACGATGACTACGGAGAAATTGTTTTGTCGAAGACCGTTGACTCCGACGGCGAAACGTTAGGCGAGGTCAAAATCGAATATACTCGTGACGAGCTTGGCAGAGTGACTCTTGAGAAGGAAATTGAGGACGACTTTGTCTCATGCGAGACCGCATACGAATATGACGGCGATTCCGACGACTGGTCAAAGCGCACAGAAACCGATTACTACGAGGACGGCGGAAAAGAAATAACCGTATATAACAGTAACTACGACACGGTATCTCGTATCGAGTACGATGCGGACGGCGAGATCGTAAAGAACGAGACGTATGAGTACGAGTACGACGAATACGGTAACAAGATAAACGAGAAGACATATTCGAACGGCGTTTTGATGATGGAAGAGAAGTACACGTTCGACAAGGATAACAATATGACCCTTGAAGAAACGTACGAAAACGGCGTTCTTGTTGAAAGCTGGGGATATTTGCCCGACAGTAGAGGCGGTACGTATGCGGCAATCCGGACGACGTATGAGTCTGACGGCGGAAAGCGAGTTATAAATTATCTTGAAAACGGCAACATATCCCTTGATATTAGATACAATGCCGACGGAAGCTATTTCCACTATTTCGCGTACACTGAAGAAAAAAATGCCGACGGCACCGTAACGACCTATACTAGAGACGAAAACGGTAAGCTGCTTTACGAGTACCGTGAAGGCGCAAACGGCATCAGAATCGAGAATATTGCGTACTACAGTAACGGCAACAAGAGCGTCGAATTCTATGACGAGGACGGAGACCTTGAGCGCAGATGCGACTATGATAAAGACGGAAATCTGATCTCGGAGATCATTTACGACGAAGACTACAATGTCATTAGCGAAACGCGCTACCATGACGATGGAAAGACCGTACTCACTCACAACGGTGACGGTACGATTACCAGAGAGGTATTTGACAAGGACGGAAAGCTGATCTTAAAGGAAACTGACTGAAAAATATCCCCCGCACAGCGGGGGATATTTTTTTGTACACCAAAACCACGCGATAGTCGCGTGGTACAGTAGAGGTTAACCGATGAAAAAGAATCCTCCAAGTATGATATAATTGCAAAGACCTGCCAGTCAAACAAAAAACATATTTGGAGGATTCAATTATGAAAAAAGTCTCAATAGACAATAATAGTTTAGCACACACGAGTTGGAATTGCAAGTACCATATTGTATTTGCGCCGAAATATAGGAGCAAAGTGTTTTTCGAAGAAAAACGGCTTGAAATAAGGGAGATACTGTGACAATTATGTCAGTGGAAAGGTGTAGAAATTGTAGAAGGAGAAGTGTGTCCCGACCACATACATATGTTGGTGAGCATCCCGCCCAAAATGAGCGTTTCGGGATTTATGGGATATTTGAAAGGTAAAAGTGCAATGATGATATTTCAGAAATTCGGGAACATGAAGTTTGCATACCGAAACCGCGAATTTTGGTGTAAGGGATATTACGTTGATACCGTGGGCAAAAACACAAAGGCGATAAAAGAGTATATTGCAGATCAGTTACAGAGGGATCGTGAAAGTGATCAATTGAGTATGTTTGACCCACGGGGCCCATTTATGGGTGGTAAGTAACAGATGCATGGCTGGCAGGCCAATCTGAAGCGCACTGGTGCGCAGCCAGTAGTATTAGGGCTACGCCCGAAAATGAAATACCCCCCGCTATGCGGGGGGATATTTATTATGTATTTACCGTTTTACCTTTGATTGCCTTGAGCGCCATAACTGTCAGGTACGCTATTTCGTATACTGCAAAGGATATGATCAGTACGAAAAAGCTCTTTACCATAAGGTTGCTGAACGATACGAATTTGGCAAGCACGACTGCGACCGCCATGTGAAGAATATATACCCAGAACGACGCGTTTTTGCCTATCCATTTGTAATAAAAATCGCACCGCGAATTCTTTATTCCGAGGAAGAACTGCAGAAGAAATACAGCGGAAAGAATTCCGCACCAGTACATTTCAAGGGAGCAGTATTGAGTTTTCACGAGATGATACTCATGTATCTGTAGATAGAAGAAAAGGATTCCAAAAACGAGGTAGAGGTATTTGTACCACCTTTTCTTGTGAAAATCCACGCCTGCAAGCAGGTATCCGAGTCCGAAGTTCGGCAATCCGAAAAAGAGCGCGTTACGCGTGTATCTGATCGGCATATCGGTGTCCTGCAAAAGGTACATATACCCTGCGAAGAAAAAGTAAATGCAGTAGCAGATCGGAACGATGACCTTGTAATAGTGCAGCTTGTCGAATTTGACGAGCGCAAAATGAATGAGTGAGACGATGAATAGGGCAATCAAAAACCAGAGCTGAGAGCCGGTGTAGGTGATGGGTCGGCACAGTATGAAGAATTCAAGAAGAAAATCCTCGTAAAAAAGGGTAGTGAAATAATAACCGACACCGTGTCCGTCAACGTAGCACATAACAAAATCAAAGATTATGTAGAGCAGAAATCCCGCGATCATATACCGAAACGTCCTCTTTATAAAGCCGACTGAGGACTTTTCGGCGAGTTCCTTGCTTGCGCGGTTGAAATATCCGCTGATAATGAAAAACATCGGTACGGCAAGGCGGTAAAGCGGGAAGTGACTGTAGGTCTCGCCTGCCAAATGTATTGAGATAACAAGATAGCACAAAAAGAATTTGAATATATCAAGATATACATTTCTTGACCGTGACGTGCTCATTTTTTACTCCGTCCTTTGATGTTGTTGTGTGATAATATGTGTCGAGAACTCGATTGGGGTCACAGAGCTTCCGCAAGCTTGGTAAGGGCGGGGGTATTATCGCCTGAATACTCGATCTCCTCCGAGACGATTAACGCTATTATAACGGTTATTATTTGCTTGCGTAGGTATACTGCCCGACGGCATCTATAACTGTGTCGTTCAGGCGTACACGGAACGGCTTATCTTGCGGACCTGTGACGCAACAGGAGATCACACGTCCGTTTTTCCATTCGGCGGAAACCGTAAAGCCGCCTCGCGTC
The DNA here is from genome assembly GCA_017621655.1 of Clostridia bacterium. GTDB lineage: Bacteria > Bacillota > Clostridia > Oscillospirales > CAG-272 > Colimorpha_A. Next base: position 4,247 of record JAGASS010000010.1, read on the forward strand.
ATTAATCCGCGGAACGAGCCGTCTCTCCATGAGTCAGGCAGAGCAGGGAGCACGTCGATAGCACCGTCATGGCTTTGCAGAAGCATCTCCGCGATGCCCGCAGTACCGCCGAAGTTGCCGTCGATCTGGAAGGGGGGATGATTGTCAAACATATTTGGCAGGGTGCTCTTCTTAAACAGCGCCACTAAGTGCTGATAAGCCGTATTTCCGTCTGCCAAACGCGCGAAGAAGTTTATGATCCACGCTCGGCTCCATCCGGTATGACCTCCGCCGTTTGACAGTCTGCGCTCAATGGTGGTTTTTGCTGCCTTAAAAAGCTCGGGCGTGGACTTTCTGATTTGAGAATCGGGATAAAGCGCATAGAGATGCGATATATGACGGTGACCCGGCTCGGCGTCTTCAAAGTCCTCCGACCATTCCATGATCTGTCCGTATTTTCCGATCTGCAACGGCATCAGAAGCGAAAGCGCATCCCTTACACGTTGCGTTAGCTGCTCATCCTTATTTAGTACCTTCGCTGCCTCGATATAAAATTCGAAAAGCTCACGGATGATAGTGGTATCCATAGTTGGACCGGCACAAACGTTTACGGAAGCGCCGTCACTCGGACTGATAAATCTGTTTTCGGGCGAGCCGGCAGGAGCAGTTACCAAATATCCGTTACGCGGATCGCGAACCAAATACGACAGGAAAAATTCCGTTGCTCCTTTAAGGATCGGATAGAAATCTTCAAGAACAGCGTCATTTCCGCTGTACAGCCATCGTTCCTTTACGTGTCTTAAGCACCATGCTCCCGCCGTTGCGAATGCCCCGTACACCGGCTCGCAACCAAGCGAGGTATATCCCCAAGGATTGGTTGTGAAGTGCGTTACCCATCCGGGGCAATGATACACGACCTGCGCAGTTTTTTCGCCCGACTTCGCGATCATTTTGATGAAATCGAAGAACGGCTCGATCAATTCCGGGAGATTGCAGACCTCCGCAAACCAATAATTCATCTGAATATTGATGTTGATATGATAGTCCGCGGACCACGGAGCCAGATAATCCTTACACCAGATTCCCTGAAGATTCGCAGGAAGCTTGCCGCGTGACGAGCCCAAAAGGAGGTATCGCCCGAAATTAAAATACAGTTCTACCAAGCCAATATCATTTTCCGACTCGGCAAGACGTTCGTTCGTTGGAATCTGCGCTTTTTCACCGGATTGCGGGAATACGATCTCCGCGCGTCCAAGCATTGAGCTGAAATAATCGCGGGTATCTTTGCGCAGTGCTTCATAGCCAACGCTCATAGCACGATCCAAGGTTTCCCGACAGACCTTAACGGGATCCGAATCGGTCTGATAGGCGGTGGCGGCTGTTATGTAGATGTACTGTGCGTCTTCCTTTATTTCGCGGCGGATCAGTACCGCAAACTTGGTAGGCAGATAACCTGTAGCAAAGATCTCATTATCTTCGTGGAAAATAACGGTATTTTGGCGCTCATAATGAAGCTTTATTGCCTCTTTATGTCCGGTGATCCGAATAACAGCAGTATTGTAAGAATAAGAAACAAAATAATCGCGCTGAATATTTCCATAGGTGACGGATGCGCGACCTTCATCCAAGATCAGTTCTCTTCGGTACTCATCCGCTGTTTCGCTTGGAATCATCAGGTAAAGATCGCCTGCCGTCTGATAAGAGCCGAACGCAGACGTTACGTCGTGATGCCCCCCGCCTCGGCAGATCAAATACTGATTACACAGGCGCTGAGCTTCGGTATAGTTTCCGGCAAAAATAAGCTGACGGATCTCATCAAGATGCTCATAGGTCTCGGGCTTGTCGTATTCGTCAAACTTCCATCCCGACCAAAAGCTTTCTTCATTGAGCTGGATGCGTTCCTCTGTCTCGCCGCCAAACACCATCATGCCAAGCTTTCCGTTTCCTAAAGGGAGAGCTTCATTCCAATCGCTTGCCGGCGACGTGTACCATAGTTTGTTTTCTTTCATTTTTGTATTCTCCGCGCTCTGGTTTGAAAATTATTTTATTATATTTTCGTGGTTAAGTCAATGCTTTCTACTCAAACTGTTCAAATCTTCCGCAAGCTCGGTAAGGGCTGCGGTATTATCGTCGGAATACTCGATCTCCTCCGAGATGATCCGCGCCAAGGTGGCGATCTCATTCAAGCTTTTTGCGTTCTCGGAAGCGATAAGAGAAGTGAACAGTCGCTCGCAAAAGAGGCAGAATGAGAGCCGCGAACGAAGATCGTCAATATCAAACGCCTCCGTCACGTGACGGTAGATGAAATACGCCAAGAATCTTTCGCGGTATTCGTCGTTTCCGATAGCGGTGCAGTCGGCGGAATACTTCGTAAACAACTGTCGGTGAGAGTCGTCGAGGTATTCAAGAGAATCAATGGCGTCAAGCCATATAGAATCCTCACCGATATTTACAGAATACCTTTGATAGATCTCTGTCAGGCGCGAGGAATAGCTTTGCGTCCTGTCGGCGAGTATTCGGTACATTTCTTCTCGGTAAGCCCGTCCGTCAAAATCAATGGAGTCGGGATCAGCGCTTGATTCACCAATGCACAAGATCTCCGCATAGTCGGGCGAGGAAAGGATTATCCTCGCCGCCTCTGTGCAGGACATACCGATTCCGACCTCGGAAACAGAGGTGTAGTTATAAAACCTCGGGTGCTCTCGGCAGATTCCGCAAAGGTAATCCTCGCCAAGCTCGAGAATGATCTTGCATAGCCCGTTTTCATCCAGATGCGGACATCTCTCGTCCCCCACAAGCTTGAAATGCGGCGTCTCATCTTTGACGATACTGTCAATGACTTCCGCGCCGTAAGGGGCTTTGCAATTTTCATATTTTTCAAGTGCTTCGGGGTCGACGTCGATCTCCCAGCCGACACAACAGCTGTGATCGCATTTGTCGGCTATACATTTGAATTTTTTATAGTAACTCGGTGCGTAAAGCTTCATTTCTTTTCCTTTTCATCAGCTCTTGCTCTCCGAGAGCTTCCTTATGAATTCGGTTATCTCGTTGCCGACGCGCGTAAGCTCGTCGATAAATTCCTTCGTCGTCATGCGCGAAATGCCCGAATGGACTGCCGAAAACTGAAGCAGACGGTCGTTCGTCACCATTCTTATGCTGTAGTCGGGTCCAAGCTCGTGCATCATTTTTTCAATATAGGTGTCGGCGGTCTGGTCTGCTTTTGTGAATACGACCTTGTAGCCGTCGCGGATAAATTCGCTTCCCGCGCCGTCTTTGACTAAATGAGCATCAAAGACGAGGACAAGCTCGGTCTTCGTGTAGGAAACGTAGTCGCTGAGCAGATCCATAAGCTCGTCGCGCGCCTTTTCGAGACTGAAGAGCGAGGAATTCTTCAGACGGTCGTCGGAGTAGATGAGGTTGTAGCCGTCGATGATCACGAGATTTCTCTGTGAACGGAGAGATCTTTGCTTGCTCTTCTTTTCCTTTTTACCCCATTCGGTCAGCTTCGGCTCGCTGTATTGCCTGCGCTTGATAGGTCCGTAAAGACGAAGCATTATCGCCTCAAGCTCGTCGTCACTTATGCTGTATTTGCGCGTCAGGGTCGACGCCTTGGGAATGAGTCCGCCGCTTGTCAGATCGTTCAGGTCGACTTCAAGATGCTTGTAGTTATCGACCTCGCTCCAATGCACAGTAAAGCCGGCGCCGTGTGCGCAGAATACCGAATGAGGGGGATTTTCCATATCGCCCTCGGGATCGTATCCGACGCGCTCGACGACGGTATCCTGATCGTGACACGGCTCGTAGCCGTCCGAAACGCAGAAAAATCTGCCTTGTCCGCGCGTGTAGGCAATTACCTCTTTCGTGTAATCGAAAAGGGTAGAAACGGGGCCTCTACCGCATATCGTGGTACGTTCGGTATCCGAGGATTCGGGCGAAAAGTCCGCAAAGCGCGTCTGCAGGTCTGACATCGCTCTGCCGACGCAGACGGTCGGTATTTCGAGGACGAACTTATAATACGGCTCAAGTAAGATACAGCCCGATTTCATAAGTCCGTGTCTTACCGCGCGGTAGGTCGCCTCGCGGAAGTCGCCGCCCTCGGTGTGCTTAAGGTGCGCCTTGCCTGCGACAAGCGTAATTTTAGTATCGGTGAGCAGCGCGCCCGTGAGCGTGCCGCGGTGGTCTTTTTCGTAAAGGTGGGTAAGCACGAGGCGTTGCCAATTGAGATCAAGCACGTTTTCGGGCAGGTGCGTATCGAAGATCAGCCCCGTACCCTTCGGCTGCGGCTCAATAAGGAGCTGGACCTCCGCGTAGTGACAAAGCGGCTCAAAGTGACCGACGCCGATTGCTTTTCCTGCCGCCTTTTCCTTGTAGAGTATCTTGCCTGCGCCGAGCGTGCAGTCAATTGAAAAACGGTCGCTGATTAGGCGCTTTATAAGCTCTATCTGCACCTCGCCCATAAGCCGCGCCTCGATCTGCGAAAGCTCCTCGTTCCACATAAGGTGCAAGGACGGCTCTTCCTCCTCAAGCTCCTTGAGCTTGGGAAAATATATTCTCGGATCGCAGTTTTCGGGAAGCTGAATGGCATACGAAAGCACCGGCTCAAGAAGCGGCTTTTCGGTGTTCTGCTCAAGACCGAGACCCTGACCGACGTAAGTGGACGTCAGTCCGATAACTGCGCATATCTCGCCTGCGGAAGCTGAATCTGTCTGCTCAAATTTATCGCCCGAATAGAGGCGTATCTGACTTACCTTTTCCGAGATGCGAGCGCCGTCCTCGGTCAGATATTTTATCTCGTCGCGCACAGACAGCATTCCGCTTGTAATTTTCATATAAGTAAGACGCGTCGAGCCGAGGTGCATGATCTTATATACCTTCGCCCCGAAAGCGTCACTACTGTAGACGGGAGATAGAGTATATTTATCCAACGTACTAAGCAAAAACTCTATTCCTTGCATGCGCAGAGCCGAGCCGAAAACGATAGGGAAAAGCTCGCGGCGGCTTATAAGATAAGAGACGTCGCTATCGTCAATCCCCTCGCCCGAAACAAAGCTCTCCATAAAGTCCTCGTGAACGAACGCAAGCTTTTCTTCAAGCTCCGCTCGGGTGTCGTTCTCATAAAAACCGACGCACAAGGGCGAAAGAACGGAAGAAAGCTCCTTTTCAAGCTCCTCGTTCATTTTGACCGAAAGATCGCATTTGTTGACGAAAATAAAGGTAGGCACACCGTAATGCGTTAGGAGCTGCCAAAGGGTTCTCGTATGGCTCTGCACGCCGTCAGATGCGCTTATAACGAGTATCGCGTAATCGAGAAGCGCTAGCGTGCGCTCGGTCTCGGAGGAAAAATCAACGTGCCCCGGGGTATCTAAGAGAATAAAATCGCAGTTCACGCTTGAGAAGCGCGCCTGCTTTGAAAAGATAGTGATACCGCGCTCGCGCTCAATTGCGTTCGTGTCAAGGAACGTGTTTTTGTGATCGACTCGTCCTAAGGTGCGGATCTTTCCCGATGCGTAAAGGAGCGCTTCGCTTAATGTCGTTTTTCCCGCGTCAACGTGCGCGAGAATTCCGATAGTTATCTTCTTTTTCACGTTATTTCCTCCTTTCGAAAAGTTACTTTTTTATTATATCACGCTTTCGTGCTTTTTTCAATATCCGCGCATGTGACCTATCTTGAAATTTCTTGCGTGAAATCCGTATTATATGGCGCTTCGATATATTGACTTATTTAATAATTTGTAGTATAATTCAATTAAAATAACCATAATCGTCTTTTGCGACAAAGGGGAGACTTTATATGAATCTTACAGAAGCAAAAAATCTTGCAAAACAGAAAGTTAACGTAAGACCCGATACAAAGGGCCGTCTTGGAGGAAAAATTGCGGTAGTTACGGGCGGAGCGCAGGGCTTCGGTCTCGGAATTGCCGAGGAGCTGTATAGAGAGGGAGCAAGCGTAGTTCTTGCCGACATCAACGAAGAGCTTGCAAAGGCATCCGCTTCAAAATTGGGCGAGCGCGCTGTCGGAATCAAGGTCGACGTAAGCTCGGCTTCTTCGGTAGAGGAGCTTGTTATCCGTACTGTTGAGGAGCTTGGCGGAATAGATATTTTCGTTGCAAACGCAGGCGTAGTTAAGGCAGGCAGTCTTGACGAGCTTACCCCCGAGCAGTTTGATTTCGTTACGAAGGTAAACTATACGGGCTATTACTACTGCGTAAAGTACGCATCCGAGATCATGAAGGCGCAGCATGAGGCAGCGCCCGACGCATGGTACGATATTATTCAGATAAATTCCAAGTCGGGTCTTGTCGGCTCGAAGAACAATTTCGCTTACGCAGGCGGAAAGTTCGGCGGCATCGGTCTTACTCAGAGCTTCGCTCTTGAGCTTGTCGAGTATCAGATCAAGATAAATTCGATCTGCCCCGGTAACTTCTATGACGGTCCCCTCTGGTCCGATCCCGAAAAGGGACTTTTCGTACAGTATCTTAAGGCAGGAAAGGTCCCCGGCGCAAAGACCGTTGAGGACGTTAAGAAGTCCTATCTTTCGAAGTCGCCCATTCACCGCGGCTGTACTCCTAAGGACGTAGCAAAGGCAGTATTCTACTGCGTTGAGCAGACCTACGAAACAGGTCAGGCGATCCCCGTAACAGGCGGACAGGTAATGATGAACTGATACGCCGTATACGTTCGGCGGATAACGCCGCCTTGGCAGTGAAATGGAGATTAATATGAGCAAATACGTAGAACTGCAAAAAGAAATAAATCTACTTAACGTCGAAACTGCTGAAAAGCGCCTGCAAAACCTTGCCACCCTCATAAAAGAGGAAAAGGAAAAGCCGACGGTAAGACCGGAATTTGCAAACAATCATATCCATACGATATATTCCTTCTCGCCTTATTCACCTACCGCCGCCGTTTATATGGCGCGCGCAGAGGGACTTGAGACTGCGGGAATCATGGATCACGACAGTATCGGAGGAGCTGAGGAATTTCGTCTTGCGGGCAAAATTGCGGGAATCGGTACTACCTGCGGAATGGAATGCCGCGTCAGACTCGATAAAACGTCGCTCGCGGGAAGACGGCTCAATAACCCCGATCAGCAGGGCATCGCTTACATGGCGATACACAGCGTGCCGAGTACGGGATTTGCACGGCTTCAAGAGTTTTTCGCGCCGCTTCGCGAAAAGAGAAACGTAAGAAACAGAAAAATGCTCGAAAAGATAAACGAGCTCACCTCGCCATATGGAATCACGCTTGATTTCGATACGGACGTAGTGCCTATCTCTTCCTATAAAGACGGCGGCTCCGTTACCGAGCGCCATCTGCTTTACGCGCTTTGTAAGAAGATAGTTTCGGTCAAGGGCAGAGAAAACTGCGTGGAATTTATATCGAAGGAGCTTAAAATGCCCCTCTCTGAAAAGCAGATCTCTCAGCTTACCGATAAGGAAAATCCGCATTTTCTCTACGATATGCTCGGTATAATGAAGGCAAATCTCGTTGAGAAGTTTTATATTCAAGCAAGTGATGAATGTCCCGATCTTGCGGACGTCGTAAAGCTTGCCGACGAGGTTGGCGCAATACTTTGCTATCCATACCTCGGAGACGTCGGAGAATCTCCGACGGGAGATAAAAAGGCGCAGAAATTTGAGGACGATTTTCTTGATGAGCTTTTTTCTATGCTGAAAAACGAGGGCGTCAAGGCGGTCACCTATATGCCTGCGCGAAACACCGCAGAGCAGATCGAACGGCTCCAAGGTCTTTGCCGCGAGTACGGAATGACCGAAATATCGGGCGAGGACGTTAATTCCTCCCGTCAGAGCATGATCTGTCCGCAGCTGGCTAAGCCCGAGTTCCGCCATCTCGTTGATATGGCGTGGACACTTGTAGAACGCGAAAAAGATTTCGAATAAATTAGAAATGGGAGTAAAAAAGATGAAAACAAAGGCAGTCCGTATCCACGGAAAAAACGATCTCAGACTTGAAGAAATTGAGCTTTCCCCTATCGGTGATGACGGCGTAAGAGTTAAGATAATCTCCGATTCTCTCTGCATGAGCACCTATAAGGCGGCTCTTGAGGGCGGCGATCACAAGCGCGTTCCCGACAATGTTGCCGAGACACCGACTATCGTCGGTCACGAGTTCTGCGGCGAGATAATCGAGGTTGGAGAAAACTGGAAGCATAAGTATAAGGTCGGCGATAAGTTTACCATTCAGCCCGCGCATTACTATAAGGGTTCTCTGCTCGCTCCCGGTTATTCCTACACCGAGTGCGGCGGTGACAGCCAGTACGCTAATATTCCGATCGAAACGCTTCTGTGCGATTGCCTTCTTCCTTATGACGGTGACGCATATTTCTACGGCTCTCTTTCCGAGCCGGTGAGCTGCGTTGTCGGAACGTTTAAGGCAATGTATCATACCAAGGCAGGAAGCTATAAGCATGAGATGGGTATCGTCGAAGGCGGAAAGATGGCGCTTCTTGCATCCGTTGGCCCTATGGGACTCGGCGCTATAGACTACGCTCTTCACGCTGATATCAGACCTTCGCTTCTCGTCGTTACCGACATTGACCAGGACCGTCTTGACCGCGCGGCAAGCATTTTCACCGTTGAGCACGCAAAGGAGCAGGGAATCGAGCTTCATTACGTAAATACAGGAAAGCTTGAAGACCCCGTTAAGACCTTGAGAGAGATCTCGGGCGGTACGGGATATAACGACGTTATCTGCTTTGCACCCGTAAAGCAGGTCGTTGAGCAGGCAGATGCGATCCTCGGATACGACGGATGCCTTAACTTCTTCGCAGGTCCGACGAATAGCCAGTTCAAGGCAGAGTTCAACTTCTTCAACGTTCACTATAACTCAACTCACGTTGTCGGTACGAGCGCAGGCAACACGAACGATATGCGCGATGCCGTTAAGATGTTCGCGGAAGGAAAACTTAATCCCTCGGCTATGGTTACTCATATAGGCGGTCTTGACGCCGTTATCGATACCACGCTCAATCTTCCCAAGATCCCGGGCGGAAAGAAGCTGATATACAACCACATTAGTCTCCCCCTCGTTGCTCTTTGGGATCTCGAGGAAAAGGGCAAGGACGATCCGCTTCTTGCCGAGCTTGCAAAGATAGTTAAGGCGCATAACGGACTTTGGAACGCAGAGGCAGAAAAATACCTGCTCGCTAACGCTAAGCCGATAGCTTGATAGTAGAATAAAAACACCTTGAAAACGTAAAGTTTTCAAGGTGTTTTTTAGCTTAAGCGTTATTTGTTTTCTTCGCGCGTTCTTCTTCCGATCTCCTTCAGGATCTCAACGGAGGGCGCAGGGATTCTTCCGAGGTAGTCGGGACCGACGTTAAGAAGAAGGTTTACACCGTGGTTGTTGACTCTTTCCTTGATCTCAAGGATTTCGTCAACGCTCTTCCAATCGTTGTCAAAGCTCTTATAGCCCCAGGTGTGATTCATCGTAACGCAGGACTCGCCAAGACCGTCCCAATCCTCGTCGGGAAGCTTGTTGTCGCCAAATGAATAGATGTCGCCGATGCCGTTGCCGATTCGGGAGGGAACGAGACAGTCGGGCTGATAGCCCTTGATAAGATCGTAGAGATCCTGGCTCTGCTCGGGAGTTATTTCACAGGGATCGTCGCACCAGATGCAGAGGAGGTCGCCGTATTTGGTAAGAAGCTCCTTAAGCTGCGGCTTGACCTTCTTTTCGATGAAGATGTTAAGGTCCTTCTTTTCCTTGTCGGGGAAGTCCCAGTTGTTTGCCCAGTCGCAGTTGAGCCACGGGTCAACGTAATTAACTCCGCCGCCATGCTCCTCGTGGAAATCAAGCTCCTGAGAATAGTAAAGACCGAGCTTGATGCCGTACTTACGGCACGCCTGAGCAAGCTCGTCGACTACGTCGCGTCCGAAAGGCGTGGCGTCAACGATATTGTAGTTATCATATTCGGATTTGAACATGCAGAAGCCCTCTTGGTGCTTACTCGTGAAGATTATATACTGCATTCCGGCTTCCTTTGCAAGCTTTACCCATTCTTCAGCGTCAAAATAGATGGGATTGAATACGGTCGCCAGCTGCTCGTATTCCTTGATCGGAATTTTATTGTACGTCATTATCCACTCAGCCGGTCCTTCGGCTCTCTTACCCTTCCATTCGCCTGCGGGAATGCTGTATAAGCCCCAGTGAATGAACATACCGAATTTTGCCTGCTTGAACCATTCTCTGTTAGTCATAGTTTTCTCCTTATGGTATATTAGAGTACCGATATTATAGCAGAGAGCCGATAAAAAGTCAAGAAACAAATGTGTGATTCAAGTAGCAGAAAAAACACCTTGAAAGCATTATGCTTTCAAGGTGTTTCCTTTATAATCGCATTTTATTATTTGAAATATTCCGTAAGATAATCCTTCGTATTTTCGATCATTTCGTCAAAGAGCTTTCTTGCGGTCTTGATATCAAGTCTTACAAGAGGATCCTTGGAGAATGCCTTGAAGGCAAGCTCGAGATCACGCTCTTTTGCAGCGCGTGCGACGGTAAGCTGCTCGTCAACGGAGCCGGCAACAAGGTGGTAAACTCCCTCGGGAACGTTGCCTGCTACTACGGGCACTACAGAATTATCGCGGAAGGATGCGTTAGTCTCAACTACGGCACCAAGAGGAAGATTCGGTACCTGTCCTACGTTAGGCAGGTTGACGTTAGTAACGATGCTGCAAAGACCGAGGAGCGCACGTATAAGATCTGCTCCCTCTTCGCCGGACTTTTCGACTCTTACCTCTTCCTCGCCGTTTCTTAAGCGGCGGCTTTTTTCAAGTCTGTCATCAAGGTCAGTATATCTCCAGCTGACGGGAGTGAGCTTGAAGCCCCAATTTTCAACCTGCTCTGGATTATCAAGATACCAGGAGCCGGGGCAGAACTCTGCAAGATGTCTGTCTCCTGCCGCGGCGATAACGCCGAAGCGCAGGAAGAGATCCATCTTGACCTTCTCTTTGTATTCGAAGTAGGATTCGGGGTGGCGAAGCGGCACGCCGCAGTCCTTGTTTTTCTCAGCGAACTCTTTGTATATCGGGTAGATATCAATGTTGCGGTAAGTTGCGCTTGTAACCCAGGTAAAGTGGTTAACACCGACGACGTTGGTTTTGATATCGCTTCTGTCGGATACTGCGATTCCGCAGTTGTCACGAAGGATACGCGCGATGAAATTCTGAGTACCGAATACCTCGTGACAGCATCCGAACGCCTTGATCTTGGGGAAGGTGTCGTAAAGTGCCTTTACGCACAGAGCCATAGGGTTCGTGTAGTTGATTACCCAAGCGTTAGGCGCGCACTTTTCAACTGCCTTCGCGATGACCTCCATCATGGGGATCGTACGCAGAGCTCTTACAATACCGCCGGGGCCTGCGGTGTCACCGACAGACTGATAGATTCCGTACTTTTCGGGAGTGTGTACGTCGCTCTCCATTTCCTTGAACGTACCGGGAAGAATGGAGATGATTACGAAATCCGCGCCTTCAACTGCTTCCTCAAGAGTCTTTTTCGCGGTATAAGTCCATTCCGACTTAGCGGTCGGAGCGCTGCCGAATTTGTTACCTATTATCTCGTTATGCTGTGCTGCCTCGTAATCTATATCGTAGAGATCAACGTGGCCCGAAACGTCGTCGATTGCCGCAAGGTCGCTCATCAGCTTCCATGCCCAACCTCTTGATCCGCCGCCTACGTAGGCGATCTTGACGTCGCTAACTTTGTTATTTGTGTACTTCATAATTCCTCCAAAGAGTGTTTAATGTTGTGATTATATTGTACATCACAACGGAATCAATTACCTTAATAAAATTAGCAGGAATTGAGAGAAAAATGCAACTTTCTTAATTTTTTTGATTATTTATAGAAAACGTAGCGGCACATTTGAGCTTCGATTCACGTTCGAGCGTATAAATAACATAAAGCCGTCGGGTATTTGCCCGACGGCTTTATTGTACACCAAAACCACGCGATAGTCGCGTGGTTCAAAAAAGGTTAACCGATGAACAGAAATGATGTAAAGAAAAAATGTAGTTTAAGGGTAGTATGTGCCAATGGCTCCCTCCGGGAGGGAGCTGTCACCGAAGGTG
>JAGASS010000011.1 GCA_017621655.1 Clostridia bacterium
ATGAGAAGGGCAACGGTCTATAATTCCATTCATCGCGTTCTCCTTCCGTCTTTTTGCTTCGCAAAAATCCACCTCCCTCCCGGAGGGAGGCAATGAAACGTCCCTGAACCCATTTATGGGTAGCAAGTATCCAATGCGTGGCTGGCAGGCCAATCTAAAGCGCACTTGTGCGCAGCCAGTAGTATTAGGGCTACGCCCGAAAATGAAATACCCCCCGCTATGCGGGGGGATATTTATTATTCTACGATCTTTGTAAGCTCGCTTATATCCTTGCGCTTTTTTGCGCGGAGCTTATCGTCGGATTTGGGATAACCGAGGGTGATAACTAGACGGACTGCGCCGTCGAGGTTGCAGATCTTCCGTATTTCCGCATCGTCAAACCAGCCGAGAATACAGCTTCCGAGTCCTTGACAAGCCGCTTCCGCCGTTATATACGCAGAAACGATGCCGATGTCTATCGAACGGTAATCGTTCTTTTTGACCTTTGCGCCGAGCGCGGCGCTCGCAACGTATGGCATTTCCGATATTACGAGCAAGATCGGCGCATCGGAGGCGAATTTGTTCATTCCCATTCCCTGCGTCGCCTTTGCGACCTTTTTCGCCGCATCTCCCTTGCAGACCGTTATAAAGTACGGCTGACCGTTGCAGGCGGACGGTGAAAGGCGCGCAGATTCAAGTATTTTATCAAGCTTTTCGCTTTCGACCTCGCGTGTCGGGTCGTAACTGCGGCAGGACTGTCTTTTTTCAGCTATTTCGGTAAAATTCATATTAACCTCTTATTGCGTTATTACCCTTTTATTATATCACAAAACCGCATCATTTTCAAGACGGTTGCATTTTCCCCGTTTTTATGGTATAATATTTATACCAAATTGAAAGAGGAATCATTATGGCAATAAGAAAAACAAAAGAAGATAAACCCGTTCTTGCTATTTGCTATGATTTTGATAAGACCCTCTCGCCCGACGATATGCAGGCGCAGGGATATATACAGGCGGTCTATGACGGAGACGTCGAAACGTTCTGGAAGGAGTGCAACGCTCTTGCGACCGAGAACGATATGGACAGCAATCTCGCCTATATGTATAAGATGGTAGACGAAGCACAGGGACGGCTTGTATTTACAAAGAAAACGCTTGCCGATTACGGCTCTAAGGTCGAGCTTTTCCCCGGCGTCGAGGAATGGTTTGAGAGGATCAGAAAGTACGGCGCTGAGCACGGAGTTATAGTAGAGCATTATATAATATCGTCAGGTCTTAAAGAAATGATAGAGGGCACGTCTATTGCAAAGGCGGGTGCGTTTGAGAAAATCTACGCAAGCTCCTTTATGTTCGACAAAAAAGGCGTTGCTGTTTGGCCTGCACAGGCAATAAACTACACGAACAAAACACAGTTCCTTTTCCGTATCGAAAAGGGCGTTCTCGACGTGAACGACTCGGGTGTAAACGATCATTTTCCGCCCGACAGTGTAAGAGTTCCCTTCCGAAACATGGTCTATATCGGTGACAGCGTAACCGATATTCCCTGCATGAAGCTGATAAATTCGCGCGGCGGTCACTCGATCGGCGTTTACGACGGAAAAACAAGCGACAAGTCGCGTGTACACAAGATGCTCGCTGAGGACCGAATCAAGTATTTCGCTCCCGCAGATTACAGAGAGGATTCAAAGCTCGATTCTCTCGTTAAGGCAATAATCGTTCGCACTGCGGCAAACGAGGTGCTTGAGGAACGTCATTTCGAATGTGAAAAAGAAAATTAAAAAGCAAAAGCACCTTGAATCATTCAAGGTGCTTTTTCCATTCTTCACGAGTAATTCCGTAAGCATACAGCAATGTATCCTCGGGATCGGGATATTCCTTTATGCGCGTCATTCCGACCGATGCGGCAGTCGAATATGACGGCACGTTCGTGTACTTCATATACGAATAAACGGCATCAAAATCGGTGTTCAGAAAGAACCAATCACGCACCGCACGTGCTGCCTCTTTACCGTAACCGCGACCTTGATAATCACGATATATATGGTAGCCGATTTCGGGCAGGGTCTCGCCGTCGATATTCTGCATCGTGATCCCACAGTCACCGATAAACTCTCCCGTTTCCTTAATTTCCGCAGCCCAAAGCCCGAAGCCGTATTTATTATAGTTATCAAAGCTCCAATCAAGCCAACGTCGAGTACCGTTTTCATCGTATGGCTTCGGATAGTGCTTCATCGTTATGGGGTCGGAAAGAAGCTTATACAGTGCGTCAAAATCGTCTTTTGTATATTCTCTTAAAATAAGTCTTTCGGTCTCAATTATTATTTTCATATTCTCCCCGTCAGTCGATATTTTCTATTGCAACCGTCAGTGCCTGTATTATTATTTCAAGCTCCATCGACGGCTCCTTGCCCTGCTCCTTCGAGTATGGAATATGTATAAAACCGACCTTCACGCCGCTGCCGTCATAATGCGAAAGCAGAGTATAAAGCAGGTCGTTACAAACGTATGCGCCTGCAGAATAGGAAACGCGCGACGGTATTCCTACCGCATTTATCGCCTCTGCTATATTCCGCACAGGCAATGTCGAAAAATAAGCGTTTTCGTCTCCAACCTTTATCGGCTCGTCCTTCGGCTGATTTCCATTATTGTCGGGAATCTCAGCATAACGCAGATTGATTCCGACAAGCTCGGGAGTTACCGCGTCCCGACCGCCTGCCTGATCGACCGCGATTATCACGTCGGGGCGTATCTTCTCCGCTGCTTTTATCACGCTCTCCGCGGCATCACCGAAAACCACGGGAACAAGAAGCTTATTTATTTCGTATTCCTTTATACTCTCTTGTAAACGGCTGACCGCCTCCCATGACGGATTTATATTTTCTCCGCCAAACGGCTCAAATCCGGTTATCAGTAGCTTTTTCACGTCTTCACCGCCTTTATTTTTTATCGGCTGATTCATTATACCACATCATCAGATCTTTTTCAAGGAAAAAGCACTCACGGCATCCGTGAGTGCTTCTCATTATTTGAGTTTATAATGCTCTTCGATCATTTTCTGCTTTTTGGGATCGCCGTAGGTATTCGTCGTGTCGGCAAATACCGCCTTTACATCATCCTTTTTGCGTGAGGTCTTGACGCGCTTCATAAGCTCCTCATAATAAAGCTCCTCGTCTATAGGAAGCTCGACTTCTTTGCCGAGGAACGCAGAAAGGTGCATAGCGTTCGAGAGCATAAGTCCGTTTATACCCTCACTTCCGTGAGCAACGAGCTTTTCACCGCGAAGGATCGCGCCACCCCATGCGTTAAGAACGCCGATGTGCTGAGGATTCTCGCCGTCGGTCTCGATCTCCTTAAGCTCGCCCTTAAGAGAGCCGAACACCTCTTTGTTCGTCGCAGAGAATTCCGGCTCGCTCATCTCAAATTCATCCATTATGAGCTTTCCGTCCTCAACGACAAACTTCGCCTTGTCCATCTGAATCTCAAGGCGGTTGCTTCCGCGTCCGTCGCCCGTCGTGGTAACGAATACGCCCGTTGCACCGTTTTCATACTCGACGTAAGCCGTTACGTCGTCCTCGACCTCAATATCGTGCCACTTTCCGAAATGCAGATGCGCCTGAACCTTTTTAGGCATACCGCATATCCACTGCCAAAGATCGAGCTGATGCGGACACTGATTAAGGAGAACGCCTCCGCCTTCACCTGCCCAGGTCGCGCGCCATCCGCCCGAATTATAATACGCCTGAGGGCGGTACCAGTTTGTGATTATCCAGTTGGTACGGCGTATCCTGCCGTAATTGCCGCTTTGAACAAGCTCGCGAAGCTTTCTGTACAGGCAGTTGGTTCTCTGATTGAACATCATACCGAAAACAACGTCGGGGTGCTTCTCAGCCACCTCGTTCATCTCTCTTGCCTGCTTCGTGTAAACTCCTGCCGGCTTTTCTACCATAACGTGAATGCCGTTTTCGATGCACATGATCGCGAGCGACGCGTGATCGTAATGCGGAACTGCCACGATAGCGGCGTCAATAGCTCCGCTTTTTATCATTTCCTCGGCACTGTCGAAATACTTTACCTCCTCGCCGAACTGTCCCTTTGACCAATTCAGACGCTCGGGGTTGTTATCAGCAATTGCCGAAAGAACGAAATCGGGGCAGCTGCCCTTGACCACGTTCGATGCGTGACCCGTTCCCATGTTTCCTATACCGATTATACCAAGACGTATCTTTTCCATATTTCTTACCTCTCGTTGGATTTAATATAAATGTTTTAGAATGTAACATTGTTTTTAAGCGGGCTGTCGTGGGCGCCAGCCCCTACCGCGCAAATATTGAACGTTTCTTGGTAGGGGTCGGCGCCTCGACGACCCGTAAAAAGAAAAGTAACACAGCTTTTACACGGCGGGAGTAAACCCCCGCCATACAAAGGTATATTAAACGTTATTTTGTATGGTCGATTCGTGAATCGCCCATACGGTTAATTCGTCTAATCCTCATATACTGTCTCAATCAATTAAATCCGCAAGCTTTAAGATATTCGTAGCTTCGACGCAGACAGTCGAAGGGGTCTTCGCCGTTGCAGTCGTCCTGCTCGACCATCATATATTCCGTTCCCGCAGCTTCTGCCATTTTGAAAACGCGGTCGAAGTTGATATTACCCTCGCCGACGACTGCCATTTTCTGACCAAACGCGCAGTCCTTAAGATGTATAACGGGAACTCTGCCACTTAAGCGCTCAATGTAATCGGCAGGATCTGCGCCGCCGACCTGTACCCAATAGGTATCGAGCGTAAAGCCCATAAGCTCCTTCGGCATTCCCTCCGCCAAAAGCTCCATAACGGTCTTGTTTCCTACCTTTTTGAACTCTGCCGCGTGGTTATGGTACATAAAGTACTTACCCTCGCCTTTGAATATCTTGCAGGGCTCAGTGTAGGTCTCAATGAACTTAGGTACGTTATTTTCACCACCCTCGCATCCGAAGTCGAACCAGCCGAGACCAATATGATCGCAGCCGAGAATCGTGTGATCGCGAGCGACCTGAAGCGTCTCGTTTTCGATCCTGGCTGTCGGAATGTGCGTAAGCACGCATTTAAGTCCGAGACGGTCAAGCTCTGCTCTCATTTCGGCGGGGTCGTACTGACATACTCCCGAAAGCTGTACCGTCGTATATCCGATATCCGCTACCTTTTTGAGCGACTCGTAAAGATCCTCCTTCGTCTTACAGAAATCACGGATAGTATAAAACTGTGCTCCTATTTTCATTATCTTGTCCTCCCGATAATTTTATCAAACGCCGTCACAGCGGCGTCAAAAGCCGTATTTGCATCAGGGAAGGAGATCGAGCCGACGTTGCTCTTTTCTCCCTCTCTTTCAAGCCCCGAAAGTCCCTCGAACACCGCGAGATGCGGCTCGAGAGTAAAGCAGGTCTTGCCGTTCTTACATAGGTCGGAAACGATCTTTTTGATATTTCCGTCGCCGTATCCGGCAGGAACTATGCTTCCGTCAAGGCGTGAATCCTTTACGTGCATATATTTTATATAATTTTTAAGCATTCCGTATGCTTCAAGGGTGTCAACTCCGCACTGCACGAAGTTTGCGGGATCAAAAACCGCCTTTATCTCGGGTATATTTTCGTGTATGACCTTACATCTACTCGGAACGTCTCCGAAAATTCCCTTTTCGTTTTCGTGACAAAGAGTAACTCCGCTTCCATCTGCTACCTCGGCAAGCTTCGCCATTCTTTCAAGGACCATGCCCTCGTACTGCTCTGCATCACCGTCGATATAAAACGAGAAGATCCTCATATTCTGCGCGCCGAGAATACTAGCAAGCTCAAGAGTATGTCTGAACTTATCAAGATGCGCCCCGAAATCGTCTTCAATACCGATCTTTCCGATAGGCGATCCGACCGAGAATACCGAAAGCCCTACCGCGTCAAGCTTACTCTTGACCTCGCGCGCCTTATCAAGCGTTATATCGGAAATATTCGTTCCGTCAACACCGCGTATCTCAAGTCCGTTAAGAGAATTGCGAAGAAGCGCGTCTATCTGCCCGTCTATCTGCGGACACGCCTCGTCTGCGAATGCGTAGATATTTGCGTTGTTCATAATATCACCTCTTGTTTATATTTTATTACAATCATAAATTAAATGCAATTACCATAAAAACTTAAAATATATTGCAAATAGAACTTTTTTGTGTTATAATACCTCCGAGGTGATTAATATGACGCCAATAATAGATACCGGAAGGACATATACCGAAAATCCCGACACGCGCCTTTTTCAAATGCACGCTCACGACGGATATGAGGTATACTGTTTTTTAAGCGGCAAGGCAAAATACTTCGTTGAGGGAACCGTTTACCCTCTCCGTCCGGGCGATATTCTTATAATGAAGAGAGCGGAATCGCATACTCTTTTGCTCCAAGGCGATCAGCCGTACGAGAGGATCGCGATCCATTTCAGCGCAGACGCGATAGTCGGCGCGGGTAAAGACAAGCTGCTTTCTTATCTTAACGACCGACCTCTCGGTAAAAATAACCGCTTCCCTGCCGCGATCTTCAAGGGCAAAAATTGGCTCTATTATCTGAACTCGGCGTGCGAATCCGAAGACGAGGAAACAAAGAAGCTGTACCTCACCGTGCTTCTTACCGAGCTTTGTACCTCCTCTTCCGAAATTCGCCCCGACAGCGAGGCGCGTGACAATATATCAGAGCTGATCGCATATATAAATTCCCATCTGAGCGAAGATCTTTCCCTCGACAGTATCTGCTCCGTTTTCCATACTAGCCGTTCGCATACGAACAGAAAATTCCGACAGATGACGGGGTCGTCAATGTGGGAATACGTCAAGCGCAAGCGTCTTCTTATGGCGAAGGAGCTTCTTCTCGGCGGCGAAAATCCCTACCGCGTATATGAAAAATGCGGCTTCAACGAATACAGCTCCTTCTACCGCGCATACAAGGCGGAATTCGGCGTAAGCCCGAAGGACGATCATAAAAAGGTATAGTAAAACCTCTGACGGTGAATCACCGTCAGAGGTTTTTTCCTATTTTATTATTTCTTCTTTTTCTTGATCATCGTGACCGCGAGCACCGTTCCGACACCGGATACGAACCCAACTATGGGAACGATTATCGCAAGCGGATTTATCTTCTTTCCGCCGTCGTCCTTCTTTTCATCCGACGATATGCTCGGACGCGGACGTGTCGGACGCGTCGTATCGGTCTTCTCGGTGGTTTCACCGGGGGAGGTCATCGTTTCAAATTCCGACGTTTCGGTACTTGTTTCCTTACCGCTGTAAACGTCAAGCTGAGACATATCGCGCTTGATGGTATAGGTAGTCATCTTGCGAACGCCCTCGACGTTTTCGAGCTTACCGACGTTTACTATCTCGATAGTAATATGATCGGAATAGAAATCAAGGGTCATTATCTGCGAAATATTGGTATCTCCGCCGTAAGGGCCTGACGGATCGAGACGGGTTGCCGAGTTGCTTATCGAGCTTCCGTGGATATAGTGGTAACCCGTCGTTGTATAAGAGCCGTCTGCGTTCTGCTTCTTGTCTCCGAAGTTCCAGATAAGCTCGGAGGAATTGTAGAACGCGGTCTCCTCCTCGGTACGCCAATGGATATGACCGTAGGTATATATTACATTCGGATACTCCTCAAGCAGAGTCATAAGCATTTCTCTCGGATCGCCAAGATGCGCGTGCTGACTCGGGGCACGGTATTCATAATTCTCACCGTCGGTCGAGAAGTTATAGTGGCAGAATATCATTACGGTCTTATCGGGACCGATCTCCTCAAGCTGCTCGCGAAGCCAGATTATCTGCTGTGGATACATCTGCTGACCTGCGCCGCGGTCCTCCGAGGTAGCAAGAGCATTTCCGGTATAAGACTGATTTATACCGATGAAATCAAGTCCGCCGACGTTGTAGCGGTAACAAAGCACCTCGTCGGGATAACGGCAAAGACGTGCGTCTCCGACGATATCCTTCATATAAAGAGCGTCGTAGTATCCTCCCGATCTACCGAGCATCCAATGCGTATAGCTTCCAGAATGGATACGCACCGAAGGATCCTTAAATTCAGCGATAACACCCGGCTGCTTGTCGTGGTTACCCGCGACGTAGAAGATATTTCTTCCGGTCTTAGTCGCAGTGGCAAGAGAATTATCAAGATAGGTTATCGTAGAAATGATATTCTCGTACGTCCAAGGGCTTTTCTGCATATCTTTAGTATGATAGATCGCCTCTCCGAGGTTGTCGCCTCCGAGAAGTATCGCGTCAACTCCGCCCTTTGCCTTCAGGTATTCAATTGCATTTACGACGTTCTGCTTGATCGGCTTTTCTGTGCCGATTATTTCGCCCTCAAGATGAAGGTCGGACATAAATGCAACGCTGTAAAGAGGCGTCTTGCCGTCGTTATTGTACTCGCGGTCAAGCTTGCCCGTGTGAAGCGATTTGATCGCCGTCGAGAGCGAGCGCATATATACCTTGTCTTTGCTTCCGTCGTAGACAAGCTCGATGTTTATCTTCTCGTCCTGATCGAGAACTACCGAGTGCTTTATCTCGGTCAAGGTATCAGTGACCTCAAAGGTCTTGACGGTCGCGCCGTTTTTCGTTATCTTAACGGTCGATTTACCTGCCGTTGCTCTCTGAAGCTTAGCCGTGATCTCAAAGGTTCCCGAGCGAGGCGCAACGAAGGTGAGTACCGCGTTTTTCTTAACGGCGCTCATTCCAAATGCGTCTGTCGCTTTCTGATTCGGGTCCTTATCAAGCGAGGTCTCGTACCAGAAGTAAAGGTCCTGACCCTCGGAATATCCGCGAGTAGTAACCACCGCCTCGTTTCCCGGGTACTTATCAAGAGCGTACTCTTCATTACCGCAGGTGAGCTTTATCTGCTTGACTCTCGATATGAAGCCCTTATCCGCCTCATTATTTTCAGCGACCTCCATAACGAAGAGAAGGTCTTCTCCCTTTTTGAGGTCGACTCTGCCGCTGATGCTGTACGCAAGAGCGTCGGTCTCGTTCGTTTCGGTCTTTTCGCTCGTGACGGACATAAGAACGTTTCCGTCCTTGACTACGGAATAGGTGACACCCGAATACTTTTTCGGCGTTCCACTCATCGTCATTCTCTTAACGACATTTTCGGTATAATCGTATGTGCCGTCCTTAGGCGCACGGAAAGCAACGACGAACTTCGTCTTTTGGGATGGTGCCGCCATGAAAATGTCGCCTTCCTGATATTCCATATAGGATTTCTTAAAGCAGCTTGCCGTAAGCTCGTTGTCGGTCTCGCCGACGTAGCTATAGGTCACGTTTGCGCTCGGAACGATGGAAATAAGATTGACCTCCTTGCCGCTTGAAACGTCTATACCGAAGGCGCGGAAGGTCGGCGTCTCCTTGACTGCGGGAACGTATACTCCGAGCTTCTTGCTTCCCGCGTGGAATTCATAAGTATCAAGGTATACCCATTTTCCCTCTTGATTGAACTTCATACCGACTCGGTCCTTCTCGCCGAAGCCGTCAATGCCCTTCGATGGCAAAACGTCATATACGGTCCTATGAGTCTGTGCTGTAAGACTTTCATAATCCTCGTGCTTGGGCGGCATCGTCGCACCGCTTACCGCAGTGGCGAGCATCATGCAAGTGCCGAGCATCGCCGTCATCAGGCGAAGCAAAAAGGAAGATCGTCTTTTTTTCATATTTACCTCCAAACAGGTTACTATATATTAATTATAAGATCAAATCCCCCTCTTGTCAATAAAATTCCGCGTTTTTACAGCTTCTCCTCGCCTTGACAACGAAACTGCTCTGTGATACAATTCATAAGTCAATTATGTATTAAGGAAGCTTGAAAATGAACGCTCTATCAATAATAATGCTCGTATGTGCCGCTATCGGCGCACTCGACAGGATATTCGGAAACAAACTCGGACTGGGCGCGGAATTTGAGCGTGGCTTCAACCTGCTCGGAACGATGGCTCTTTCGATGATAGGAATGATAGTTCTTTCGCCCGTGATAGCCGACTTTGTTTCCCCCGTTCTCAATTTTGTATATAATACCTTCGGCATCGATCCGTCGGTCATACCCGCGTCGCTTTTCGCAAACGATATGGGCGGCGCGCCGATGAGCGTCGAGGTCGGCAAGGACGCAGGCGTCGCGCTCTTCAACGCACTCGTCGTATCGTCAATGATGGGCTGTACCGTTTCGTTCAGCATTCCGTACGCGGTCAGCGCAGTTGACAAAAAGCATCACAAGGAGCTTTTTCTCGGTATGCTTTGCGGAATTGCGACAATTCCGATCGGTTGCTTCGTTGGCGGACTTTTTTCAAAAATACCGTTCACGGTGCTTATCATCAACCTGCTTCCGCTGATAATTTTCGCCGCGATCATAGCGCTCGGTCTGATATTCATTCCGAACGTCTGCGTTAAGATATTTGCTATATTCGGGTATCTTATAAAAGCGCTTATCACAGTCGGGCTTGTCCTCGGAATGATAAACTTTATAAGCGGAAAAGAGATAATAAAGGGTCTATCGGACATTGAGGGCGCGTCCCTCATCTGCCTTAACGCCGCCGTATTCCTTGCAGGCGCATTTCCGCTTATGTTCATCGTATCGAAGCTGCTCAAAAAGCCGATAAACGCTCTCGGAAAGAAAGCGGGGATCAATTCCGCCTCGGCGTTCGGCTTCATTTCAACGCTAGTTACTAACGTGCCGACCTACGACGGTATGAAGGATATGGATAAAAAAGGAATCGTCCTCAATTCCGCATTCGCGGTCTCTGCCGCGTTCGTCTTCGGCGGACATCTCGGCTTCACGATCGCCTTTGACGGCTCGCTCACCTTCCCCGTAATAATCGGAAAACTCACCGCAGGCGTTTCCGCCCTCGCCCTCGCGCTTCTCATAAGTAAAAAAATCACGGCTGAAAAGCCGTGATTTTTTATTTACTAGGATTTTGCTGTATCACTCAACAACGTTTCCGTTTTCGTCGTATTCAACGATAGAGGTAACGTTTCCGTCAGCGTCGTAATAGGTTACGTACTGAACCCAGTTATCGCACCATGCGCCGCCTTCGTAAGAGTAGTGATAGTAATTTTCTCTTCTTACAAGGACACCATCTTCATAGTAATCCCAGTATTCGAAACACATCTCGCATTTGTTTTCGAAATCGTAATCCACAACGTACCGACCGATCATAACGGGGGTTCCTTCGAGATCATAATACTCTTCGGTATAAATACCGCCGCCGTCTTCGAGGTGTCTGTTACCCATGTAACCCGATAGAATAGGTTCAGGATTCACCTCCGGATCGCCAGTATACCACTCCATAAACACGCTCTTCGGTTCGCCGTTTTGATAGTACTCCAAATAATCAATGATTCCGGTACGATCGGCATTATACCAAATCGCGGTCTTCATATCGCGTCCGCCGGGATAATAGTCAATATAATATACTGCGCCGCTCCAACTTCTATGCCCGTAGGAATACTCTCTTACGTCGTCGTTATTATACCATGACTCCATTTTAGTATATCCGTGCGGAGACTGCGGATCATAGTATTCAATCACCCAGTAGCCATCTTCTTCAAATTCGTATTCGTATACTACCTCGTAAGTATAGTCGTATTTTGCTTCATATACCGTTCTGTTTATTTCTTCTTCGTTCTCGTCGTACTCAATAATGATATACGAACCGTCGGGTTCATAAAACGTCCGAGTATCCTCTTTGCCGTTCTCGTCGTACTCTACAAGTACTCTCAACTCGCGGGTTTCAAGCTCTCCTGCCTCATTGTAGTACAGCTCGTATCTTTCCCAGGTCTTTTCGGTTCTTCCGTCCTCGTAATAGGTCGTTACTGCAAGATACTGATCCTCGGGGATATAGTGATATTCCTTAACTAACGTCTCGTCGGGAGCATACTCGTACTCATAATAACCTTCATAAGCACCGTTGTTGCCCTCATATAATATCTCGCCGTCAGGCACACTGTATTCCGTATATTTTTCACTATCAATTTCATCGGTATCGCCTACGTAAGTGAACTCGGATACAAGTAAATATTCAAGCTCGTCATTTTCGCCCACGCCGTAGCCGACACCGCGCTTCACTCTGCCGAGGTCGTCAAGCTCATAGACAGTAACCGTAGTGCCGTTAGTAAACGTAACGGTCTCCTTGACAAGCTCGTCTTCAACGATATAATACGTCCAGAGAAGTCCGTCCATTTCTTGCGTTTGGGTTCCGGTGAACTTTTCATCTTCCTCGGGAGGAAGATCTTCGCCGCCCTCGGGAGGAGTTACGTCGTCAACTATCAGATTGCCGTTTTCGTCGTATTCAAAGGTGGATTCATCAAGGATCTCACCGTCGGGTGCGCTATATATAATACGTAATGCTGTCTTTACGTTATAGGTACCGTCATAGTACTCATACTTGAAAACAAGCACCGCGTAGGTACCATCGCTCGCTCCACTTAACTGGCAGTCTATAAGGATCTTATCAAAATCATCTTCGTCACGCTCAAAAACAGTAATCGTAGTGCCGTTAGTGAATGTAGCGGTACCCTTTACAAGCTCGTCTTCAACGATATAGTACGTAAGGAGAGCACCGTTTATATCTTCCGTTTCGGTTCCGGTGAACTTCTCATCCTCCGCGGGAGGTGTTATGATGGGTTCGTCACCTTCGGTGATTTCGTTTCCGTCTTTATCGTAATAGGTTTCCTTGAGCCAATCTCCATTTTCGTCGTATTCGTCTACGCGATACGAGCCGTCGTCATAATAACGTGTGGAAAGCTTTAGAGTGCCATCCTCGCGGTATTCACTCTTGTATTCCAGATCTCCGAGCTCGCATTCGCCGGTTTCCTCGTCTACGACAAGATCATATTCTTCAAAAGTCTTTTTCGCCTTTCCGTCGGGATAGTAGGTGATCATCTCGGCGTAGTTGCCCCAACGACCATCCATTGTATAATTAGTTTCCTTCGTAGCTTTGCCGTTGGCGGTATACTCGCATTCCCAAACGTACTTTCCGTCCTCATCCTCGTGAGATGAGCCGAGGGCGAGACAGGTCATATCCGCGTCGTTCAGCTTGATCTTCACGGTCATATTGGTCGCGCCGTAATCCTCGTCGCTCATAGCGATCTCTTCTCCGTTCAGGAGAGCCATCGTCATATCGTATTCTGCCTTTTCGATCTGTCCTGCTTCGTACATTTCCTTGTACTGCGCCTTTGCAATAGCAATATATTCTTCGGCGGCAGTTCCCTCAAACGATGCCGAACGGTATGCCTTGGGAGCGGCATCGGAAAGCGTCAAGATTCCGTTCGATACGACTGCCGAAGAGAACTCTATACGCATCTCCATAACTCCGATAACGTTTCCGTTAAGTCCGAGCTGCTCTATCATATCAGCAGGCATCTCTTCCTTTTCGAAAGCCGAAACGGAACCCTTACCGTCAAGAACAGTAACCTTCATTTCCTGTGCGCCCGAATAACCTGTATAAACCTTTTCCTCATCCTCGGGATCGGGCTGGGGATCAGTCGTTACAGGGGGCTTAGGTGTAGTACCGGGGGTAGTTGTTTCGTCGGGAGCGGTTGTTCCGCCCGGAACCGTAGTGCCGTCGGGAGTAGTCGTTCCGCCGGGCACAGTAGTACCGTCAGGATCGGTAGTTCCGCCCGGAACGGTAGTGCCGTCAGGTTCGGTCGTTCCGTCAGGATCGGTAGTTCCGCCGGTAGTCGTCGTTGTGGCGGGTGTAGTTGCTTCGGGTTTCTTTTCATTGTCGTCGCAAGCGGCAAATGTCATCATCATCAACAATGCCACTATCAGTGCTAAAAGTTTTTTCATTTCAAAACTCTTTTACTAAGATAAAGTCATTGTATCACAACTTTTAGTTGTTGTCAATAACTAATAATAAGTTTTTTACATAACTTTCGAAAGTTGTTATCATTATTATAATGAATGGTAATATAAGAAAGGAATAGCACTAAATGCTTCATAATTTAAGATTTCTACGCACTCGCGCAGGAATGAGTCAGCAACAACTTGCCGATGTTATAAACGTCAGTCAGCAGTCTATAAACAAATACGAAAACCACGACGTAGAGCCGAATATCGAAACACTATGCGCCATCGCCGATTATTTCAACGTCTCCCTTGATTTTCTCGTCGGACGCACAAGCATCGAGCGCAAAAACGAGGAAACGGAATTCTGCCGACTTAATTCCGAAGAGACGGCACTAATAAACAAAATAAGATCCCTCTCCCCCGAGGACAGAAATCTCATCTGTAACCTTGCAAAACGCCTTTGACAAAATATAAAAAACAGCCGCTTTGCGGCTGTTTTTTTATATTTACATTACTTTTTCGATCGCTTCGCCGATCTCTTTTCTGACAAGTGCGATCTTGTCTATATCGGAAGAAAACTCGGTAAGGGACGGAGTGACCTCGTTTATCTTCTTAATAACAAAGTCACGTCCGAGGAGCTTTTCAGCGATCACGAACAGCTCGTAGTCCTCGATACCGTCGCGGAAAATCTTCATTCTTATAGACGATACGGGACCGTCGATGCCAACCTTCATTCCGGGATAGCAGAGGATTCCCTCTGCGTAAACGGGAACCGGCTCCTCACCGGGATTAAGACCCTTACAGCTGTTCCAGAGGTCTTCCCAAGGATCGATCTTGTGTCCGTGGTAATCCCACGCGTTACAAGACCAATAGAGGAAGCCCGTTGCGCTTCTTTCGTAGGTCTGCCAGAAGATCGGTCTCTGCCAAGTTCCGGGATAGTCCGCGAACAGTGCGCCGTAGGGCTTGATGGGGGCGTTGCAAATGTACGTCCACATTCTGTCGCCGCGCGCGATAAGATCGTCCATTCTCTGCCAGAAGGTCTTTTCGGGGGTGTACTTCAGGTACTGTCCGTAGGACATCTCGTCGTCGTAAAGCGCGAGCTTCGGGCAGTGGAGGTTTATATATTCCGACATGTGATCGACCTGGTCACTGTTTTCGCCGGTCTGAATATCGGTATAATAGGGCGAGGTGCGTCCGATCTTCGGACAGAGCACTTTAAGACGCTCGCATCTCTTCTTCAGCTCCTCGAGCTTCGGAATATCGTCCGGCTCGTCAAGCGGATAGAAGAACGCCTTTTTCGTCCATTCGGGGTTGCTCGTTACCTTGTTATAATATTCGAGAAGCTTCTCGTCATCGGCTTCCCAGAACATCGAGAACGCAGTTACGCGCGGGTCGGACATATATGCGTCGGCACGAGGGTCGAGAATATCATAAGGAAGAACGTAAGCGCTGATGCCGTGGTCGAGAAGCATATCGTAATACTTCTTGTAAAGCTCATCGTTGCAGTATCCGTGTAAGCTTTCGATACGCCATCTGCCGAGACCTACCGCGGTTTGAAGCGTTTTGTTCACAGGAAGAACGAAATTCCATACGTGAACGGTCACCTCATAGGTTCCGATGACACCCTCGCCGTTTGCCGCCTCGAATACGAACTCATAGTCGCCCGCTTCGGTATTCTCGTAGGTTCTGAACTCGACGAGAATAGGCGTGGTTTCGTTTTCGCCGACTTCGATCTCCTCTCCGTTATAGGGAGGGGTCGAGTCGGTATAATATTTGCCCTCGATAAGGTGCTTGTGATTAAGCGCGGACATTCCGTAAAGAAGCGAGCTATCGCCAGAAACGAGCTTAAGAGCTACCGTCGTATCGCTCTCGGGACGGAACGCGATCTGACAGCCCTCAGTCTCGCCCTTTGCCATATATACTGTGTATTTTTTACTTGCTCCCGCCTCGGAATCGGAGCGGAGCTTATTATAGCTGTGGGTTATCCAGCTTGAAATTTTAACGTTCATAGTGTTCTCCTGTAAAAGATTTTGCAGACTTTCCTTCTTGCCTTCCCATCAGTGAAATGGCGCGTCGGATGAGGTGTAGGACGCGAAGCGTCCGTTATACCTTCTCCAGCGGGAGAAGGTGGCTGAGAGAGGCAAAGCCGAACGAAGTCGGATGAGGTGTCTGGGTGTAATGTTACATCGCTTTGTCATACGGTTGCTCCGCAACCTACACCTCATCCGCCTCGTTTCACTCGGCACCTTCTCCCGCTGGAGAAGGCAAATTAACGCGGCGAAGCGTTGAAATGTTGTTGTAGGGGCGACCGTTTTGATCGCCCGATTTATATGTTGCAATTTTGCTACGATGTGACATTATCATTGTCACTAAACAAACAGGCGGACAGAATCCGCCCGTTTGAATAATTATCTCTGTACTCGTCCGCTTGCGTCGCCGCCTGCGAGGGTCATTACCTCGGCAACCGAAACAAGATTGTAGTCGCCCTCTATCGAGTGCTTGAGACAGCTTGCCGCGATTGCAAACTCTATCGCCGCCTGCGGCTCTGCGCCGTTCATCATCGAATAGATGAGACCGCCGCCGAAGCTGTCGCCGCCGCCTACGCGGTCAACGATATGAATGCTGTACTTCTTCGAGAAGTACGCCTGACCCTCAGTATAAAGCATACCCGACCAGTCGTTGTCGTTTGCGCTCTTGCTCTCACGGAGAGTGATAGCAACTGCCTTGAAGCCAAAGCGGTCAGTCAGCTTCTTCGCAACCGAAATGTAACCGTCGCGGTCGAGCTTACCGCCCGTGATGTCACTTCCGTCTGCTTCGATTCCGAAAACGTCCTTCGCATCCTCCTCGTTTGCGATGCAAACGTCAACGAACTTGCAGATCTCTCCCATTACCTGACCTGCCTTTTCCTTGCTCCAGAGCTTCTTACGGAAGTTAAGGTCGCAAGAAACGGTGATTCCCTTTGCTCTTGCCGCCTTGCATGCCTCAAGAGTAATTTCAGCCATATCGTCGGAGAGGGCGGGAGTGATTCCCGTAAAGTGGAACCATTCAGCGCCGTCAAGGATGGAATCCCAGTCGAAATCCTCCTTTTTAGCCATTGCTATAGCACTGTAAGCGCGGTCGTAAATGACCTTACTCGGACGCTGAGAAGCGCCCTTTTCGCAGTAGTAGATACCGACTCTCTCGCCGCCGCGAACGATCTTCGAGGTATCGACTCCGAACTTACGCAGACTGTTTACCACCGACTGACCGATTTCGTGCGTCGGGAGCTTGGTAACGAACTGCGCGTTTATTCCGTAATTTGCTAAAGATACCGCTACGTTTGCCTCGGCACCTCCAAAGGTCGCCTGGTACTTTTCTGCCTGAAGGAATCTGAGATAGTTTTCGGGCGCAAGGCGAAGCATAAGCTCGCCGAAGGTTACTGCTGTTTTCATTTGTTTTCTGCCTCCATTTTTTCAAGTGCCTCGCTTACCATAAAGCTTCCGCCGACGGCGTAGACCTTATCGAAGCTAAGGAAATCGTCAAGATTCGTTCTGTCAACTCCGCCCGTGGGAATGAACTTTATCTGCGGGAAGGGTGCAGCAAGCGCCTTAAGTGCCTTAAGACCGCCGTATACGTTTGCGGGGAAGAATTTTACAACCGTGATTCCAAGCTCGAGCGCCTGCATAATTTCGGTAGGCGTTACGCAGCCGGGATAATAGGTGATCCCTCTCTCCTTACAGATGTTTGCAACCGGTATTGAAAGACCGGGCGAAACGATGAACTTAGCGCCTGCCTTAAGTGCCTTTTCGCACTGCTCGGCGTTGATTACGGTTCCCGCGCCGATATTCATATCGGGATAATTCTTGACCGCATAAGCGATCGCCTCAGCGGCGCAAGCGGTACGGAAGGTGATCTCGGCACAGTTTATACCGCTTTTCTTGAGCGCGGTGAGTATCTTATCGGTCTCACCTAATTCTTTGATAACGACAACAGGAATGAGCTTATCCATTTTTCTTTACCCCCAGATACTCAACTACGTTGTTTATACAAATGTCTTTTACGACGTTTCCGACGAATTCAATGTCAGATGTCATCTCGCCCTTTTCCATCATCTCGCCGAAATAATCGCAAAGGATACGGCGGAAATAGTGATGACGAGGATAGGAGAGGAAAGAACGGCTGTCGGTAAGCATACCGACGAACGCCGCGATGTGTCCCGTCGCGGTGAGGTCGCGTAGGTGATTCTCCATTCCGACCTTGTTGTCAAGGAACCACCAAGCGGGACCAAACTGCATCTTGCCTTTGGCGCTGCCGTCCTGGAAGGATCCGATAAGCGTCATTATCTCGGTGTTCATCTTCGGGTTAAGGTTGAAGACGATGGTCTTCGGAAGCGCGCCCTCGTTATTGAGGCGGTCAAACAGACGCGACATATTCGAAATACTGTTATCCTCAGCAATGCTGTCGTAGCCGGTATCAAGACCGAGCTTCTTAAGCATAACGGTATTATTATTTCTCATCGCGCCGATATGAAGCTCGGTCGCGAGATCATACTTTGCATAAAGCTTGAAGAGGAAGTAGGTAAGGTAGCCCTTGAATATCTCCTGCTCCTCTTTGCTTACGGGATTACCCTCGAGACGGCTTGCAAATACCTTTGCGGCTTCTGCCTTATCGGCTACGGGATAAACCCTCTGAAGCGCAATGTCCGTTGCAACCGTGCCGTGCGCGATAAACTCCTTCAGGCGTTCTTCGATGCGTCTTTCAAGGCAGTTCAGGCACTTTATATCGCCGAGCTTACCGACGAAGGTAAGGTAGGCATCCGCCTCGATATTCATTATCTTATCTGCGCGGAATGCAGGATAGACCTTGAAGCCGTAATTCTTTTTCTCGATCTCCTCAAAGGTAGACAGATCATCGAATATCTCGTTCGTCGTGCAGAGATACTTGACGTTTGAGCCCTCAATAAGACTCTGAGGAGTGACGTTATTTTCCTTAATGTAGGCGTTACACTGCTCCCAGATCGCCTCTGCGTTCTTCTCGTTTATTTCAAGCGTACAGCCGAAGAAGGTCTCAAGCTCGACCTGCGACCAATGGTAAAGTGGATTTCCGAAGGCAGTACCGAGAGTGCGGCAATAAGCAAGGAACTTTTCCTTGTTCGAGGCGCTTCCGGTGATATATTCCTCGTCAACTCCGTAGTTACGCATAAGACGCCACTTGTAATGGTCTCCCGAGAGCCATATCTCGTAAAGATCCGAAAACTGCCTGTTTTCAAGTATCGCCTTTTCGGGAAGATGGCAATGGTAGTCGAATATCGGCATATCTGCCGCATACTCGTAATAAAGCTTTTCCGCCGTTTTTGTAGTCAGCAAAAAATTGTCCTTAATGTAGCTCATAATTATCTCCTTTTAAGAGTTATTATAAATTAATTTCTTTCTTATTTCAACCGTTTTATGAAGATCGTTCGATTTTGTCACACAAAAACGAAATACTGTCTCAAAGAGTAACGCCCGTTTTGTAGAATGCGATCTCTCGCACATACTCGCTCTTGCAGATATATTCGCCGTTTACCGTCTTTTTGATGAGGTCGTATAGACCGTCGGCGTCCATACTGTGCGCACTGAAATCTATCCAGCCGTTTTTCTTACCTGCGAGCGCCTCGTTCGTCGAGATCTTCATCGTCGGAACGAAGGTCGAGAAGGGAGTGCCGCGTCCCGTCGTAAAGAGGACGATCTGACATCCTGCCGCCGCAAGCGCAGTCGCGGCGATAAGATCGTTACCCGGCGCATCAAGCACCGAAAGACCTGTTTTTCTCACCCTGTCACCGTATCCGAGAACGTCTACGACCGCCGTGCTTCCGCCCTTCTTTATACAGCCGAGCGACTTTTCCTCAAGCGTCGTAATTCCACCTGCCTTGTTTCCGGGGCTTGGGTTTTCGTAGACGGGAAATCCGCGGTCGGTGTAATACTTTTTGAAGTCGATTATCATCTTCTTGTATGCTTCGTAGACCTCGGTGCTTTCGCATCTGTTCATCAGTATCTGCTCAGCGCCGAACATTTCGGGCACCTCGGTAAGCACCGTGCTTCCCCCTGCCGCGATAACGCGGTCGGAAACGATACCGACAAGCGGATTTGCCGTTATACCCGAGAAGCCGTCGGAGCCGCCGCATTTAAGACCGATCCTAAGCTCGGAATAGGGCCTTTCTTCCCTCTTATATTCCTTTGCTTTTTCGGCGAATTTTTCTATTATGCTCAGCCCGTAAGAAAGCTCATCCTCAACGTCCTGACAGTTGAAAAACTCAATATTGTCGCGCCCGAACGGAGCAAGATATTCCTTGATCCCGTTAAGCCCGTTGTTTTCGCAACCGAGTCCGACGAAAAGCACGAACGCCGCGTTCGGATTGAGCGCGATAGCAGAGAGAAGCTTCTTTATGTTCTCGTTATCCTCGCCGAGCTGCGAGCAGCCAAACTGATGCGTAAAGGCGTAAATGCCGTCAAGCGTTCCCGAAACAAGCTCCTGCGCCTGCTGACACATCTTTATGCAGACCTGATTTACGCATCCGACGGTCGGTATTATGTATATCTCGTTTCGGATACCCGTTTCTCCGTAGGGACGGCGGTAGCCCATAAAGGTATCGTATCCGCTTCCCGTTTTGCAGTCTATCGGCTCGTAAACGTATTCCACGTCCTCGTCGAGATGTGAACGGACGTTGTGGCTGTGTACCCATTCGCCCTCCTTTATATCAGAGGTGGCGCGCCCGATTATCTCGCCGTATTTTATTACCGTCTCGCCCTCTCTGATATCGCGGCGGGCGAACTTGTGTCCCTTCGGTATCTTGCCGTCCTCGAGCGAAACGGCAACGTTGTCCTTTTCGTTTATGATGAGAGTTTTCATGAAAATAAGCTTCCCTTCGCAGAGCAGTATTCACAGTAGTACCATTGTACGTTTACATTATAATCAATAATTTATTGACATACAATATAAAATGTGCTAAAATAGTTTGAAATTACATATATATTTCAATTTTTTACATAAGGATCGGCTCATGAAGCATTTTTTGGAAGTCGAAGAATCAATTAAAACCGTGCCGTGGAATATGAACGGTCTTCATTCACATTCGCACTACGAGATATTTTTTCTCACAAAGGGCGAAAGAGAATATTTCTTCAAAAACGTTCAGTACCACATACAGGCGCCCTGCATAATAATAATTCCGCCGCACACGATGCACATGACCGAGGGCGGACCCTTTGAAAGAACTCTTATCGACGTGTCGGAGGATTATCTGAATAGTTACCAGAAGGTCATTCTCGCCGAAAAATCGACGAGGATCCTGAAGCCGTCGGACGAGCAGGCAAAGGAGCTTATGTCTCTGTTCAAAGAAATGGTAGAGACAGACCGACATTCCAAGCACGCCGACGACGTTTTAGCCACTCTCTTTTCCTATACCCTGCACGTAATAAACAAGATAAAAACTCAGGATATGGACTCGGTGAGCTTTGAAAAAAGCTATATACCGCCGCTTGTCCTAAAGGCAGTCAATTACCTGAACGTCACCTATGCCGAAAATCACACCCTTGAGGGACTTGCAAAGCACTTTTTCGTCTCAAAGGCGACCATAATGTATAACTTCAATAAGTACCTTCACTGTCCGCCGATGGACTACCTGCTCATGCTTCGTCTGAGCAAGGCAAAGGAGGAGCTTATAAACACCAAAAAGAGCATAAAAGAAATATCGGAAAGCTGCGGCTTTTCCTCTCCAAACTATTTCAGCTTGATCTTCAAGCGTAAGGAAAACATCTCCCCCGGTGCTTACAGAAAGTATCAGAATACAAAAAAATGAAAAATCCCCTTTATGGGGATTTTTCATCTGTTAACGCTTATTTTTCAATATCATATAATAAGATCAGCGCATCGTTTTTTGAATAAACGCCAATCATATTACGGGAATTTTATTTGCATATTGAAAAATTCAAAGAAAAATGCTATAATTTGTAAAAAAGCAAGAAGGAGGCGCGGATGGAAAAGAAGAAAAAGCTTCGCATAAGCGGCAGAGACTGGTATCTCATAATATCGCTTTTGGTCCTTATCACGCTTATTCTTGTCGGAACGTTTACTATCGGGCCAACGCTCGTCAACGCCGCGCGCGATCCCGAAAAGCTTCGCGCCGAGCTTGGCGGAAATAACCCGAGGAGCTGGCTCATATTTATAGGAATACAGTTCTTGCAGGTCATCTTCGCGCTTATTCCGGGCGAGCTGATCGAAATAGCGGCAGGATACATCTACGGTCCGTTTCTCGGAACGGTTTTGTGCCTCATCGGCGTCCTTCCCGCGACCTGCCTCATCTTCGGCCTTACTAAGCTGCTCGGGCGTAAATTCACGAAGATCACACTCGACGAAAAGGATCTAAAGAAATTCAGCTTCTTAAACGATGAAAAGAAGCTGACGACGACTTTTTTCCTGCTCTACTTTTTCCCGGGAACGCCAAAGGACGTGATCACCTACTTTGCGGGGATCACGAAGATCAAATTCCTGCCGTTCTTGCTCATAAGCGTGCTTTGCAGGATCCCGTCGATCCTCACCTCTACCCTCGCGGGCGGCGCGCTCGGCGAAAATAAATTCATGCTGACGCTCGTAATCTTCGGTGTCACGGGCATAACAGTCATCCTCGGCTGGCTGATGTTCAGGAAAATATCAAAAAAGAAAAAATAAAAGCCAAGTCGACCGACTTGGCTTTTTCTTACAGATCAGGATTCCTCGTGTTCAACGGGAGTAATTATCGGCTTGCCGTACTTGTCGAGCAAGACCGTCAATCCGCCTGCGTAACCGCTTGAATGGAATAAATAATTT
The DNA here is from genome assembly GCA_017621655.1 of Clostridia bacterium. Taxonomy (GTDB): domain Bacteria; phylum Bacillota; class Clostridia; order Oscillospirales; family CAG-272; genus Colimorpha_A. The sequence continues at coordinate 22,638 of JAGASS010000011.1, forward strand.
ACGCCCGTTTCCTTGTCGACCAAGATCTCGGTCGATCCCATTCCTTGACTGTATACTTTAACAAATCTCTTTTCCTTAGCCATCTTAATATCCTCCTAAGAGTTGTTTGCAAGCTCATTATATCACGCAAACGCCGATTTTGCAATAGAAGAACCTCTCTCGTCTTCATAGACAAAAGAGGTTTTTATGTCTATGGGCTACAAAAAAGATATATTCTGCATTTTTGCGTTTGAATTCGAGTTCTCACCTAACCGTTAGTTTTTAGTGATATTCCGTCTTCGACGGAGTGATATATTTTGCTACGCAAAATGTGATATAGAAACCTACGGTTTCAGTGATATTATATTCACCCCTAACGCCCGCAGGCATATCACTTGCGAAGCAAATATCACGCACCAAAGGTGCATATAACTCGCCGTAAGGCGAATATAACTGAAAACGGCAAGTTTCTGTCGAAACTTGTCGTTTTCTGGCGGAGGGAGTGGGATTCGAACCCACGTGGGCTTGCACCCAAACGGTTTTCAAGACCGCCTCGTTATGACCGCTTCGATATCCCTCCGTAATTATGATGCACTTCGTTGCATCATAATTACGGAGCCAAATGAGAACGGCGCGGCGAGCTTTGCTCGTTGAATCCGCTTCGCATACCGCGCCCGAAGATCGACAAGCTCGCTTGTCAGACGAAGGGTGCAGGTATATTCGCCGCAGGCGAAATATCCTTCCGTAAATACGATGAACTTATGCATTGTTACGATTATGATGCACTTCGTTGCATCTTTTATCGCTCAAAGCTATTGAATTATACACCAAAGCGGGGATTTTGTCAACTGCTTTTTCAAAAATGGCACGCCAATATCAAACAAAACCAATATTCCGCCCGACAAAAATATTTTAGTTGGTTAAAAAAGCTATTTACAACGGCGGAATTTTGATATATAATTAACCTGTGATAATATTTGAAAGGAGAACGGCGGATGAAAAAGCTATCGAAAAAGACTATAAAACGTATAGTTTTAGCAGCATCGCTTTTGCTTGCCGTTGTCCTGATATTCGTGTTCCGCTCATCGATCATTCCCGGGTGGTATGAAGAAAACGGCGAAAGATATTATCTCGAATCCCCCTTCAAGCGCGCGTCGGGCATCGCTACCGTCGGCAGAAAAACCTACATTTTCTCAGACTACGGCTCTCACGCTCTGACTAAGGGCTGGCAGAAGATCGACGGCTTCCGCTACTACGCCTATGAAAACGGCGAAATGGCGACGGGCGAATGCGAGATCGACGGTGAAAAATACTATTTCCAGCGTAACGGCGTCATGTACTGCAACGAATCGCGAATAATAGACGGAAAGCTCTGGTATTTTAACGATCACGGCTACAAAGTATCGGGAATTGTCGAGATCGACGGATACAAATATTGCTATAGCGAAAACGGAAACCTCAAAAAAGGTCTTGTAGAAATCGACGGCAAAAAGTATTACTTCAATCCAAGTGGCACTCACGACAAGGAAGCTATGATGTACGGCTTCGTCACAGTTGGCACAAACACGTACTATTTCGGCTCGGACGGCGCAGCGGTCACGGGCGAGACGGTAATAGACGGAACCTATTATTTTTTTGATGACGAAGGTCGGCTTATTTCATAAACTGAAATTAAACAATTCTTGAAAGGAAATATATACAATGGCAAAGAAACTTAAGGCAGGAATTATAGGCGCGACGGGCATGGTCGGACAGCGTTTCATCACGCTTCTCAATAACCATCCCTATTTTGAAATAGCAGGACTTGCAGCAAGCGGACGCTCCGCAGGCAAGACCTACGAGGAAGCAGTCGGCGGACGCTGGAAGCTCGACCTCGATATGCCCGAATCGGTCAAGAATATGACGGTTTTTGACGCATCAGAGGTTGAAAAGTTTGCAGATAACGTCGATATGGTATTCTGCGCTGTCGATATGAAAAAGGACGAGATAAAGGCACTCGAGGAAGCTTACGCAAAGACCGAGACCCCCGTTATCTCAAACAACTCCGCACACCGCTGGACGCCCGACGTTCCTATGGTAATTCCGGAAATAAACGATTCTCACCTCGAGGTCATCGAGTATCAGAGAAAGCGCCTCGGCACGAAGAGCGGATTTATCGCAGTTAAACCGAACTGCTCTATCCAGAGCTACGTTCCCATGCTCTCTCCCCTCCTCGACTTCGGACCGACTCGTGTCGTTGCAACGACCTATCAGGCAATTTCCGGCGCAGGTAAGACCTTTAAGGAATGGCCCGAGATGATCGACAACGTCATCCCCTACATAGGCGGTGAAGAAGAAAAGAGCGAGCAGGAGCCGCTTCGTATCTGGGGTAAGGTCGAAAACGGCGTTATCGTAAAGGCAGACGCTCCCCTCATCACGACGCAGTGCATAAGAGTCCCCGTAAGTAACGGACACACCGCGGCTGTTTTCGTAGACTTCGAAAAGAAGCCGAGCAAGGACGAGATCCTCGCGCGCTGGAAGGAATATAAGGGCAAGCCGCAGATCCTCGGACTCCCCTCTGCTCCCGAGCAGTTCATCACCTACTTTGAGGAAGATAACCGCCCGCAGGCGGCGCTCGACCGCGACATCTACGGCGGTATGGGCGTATCGGTCGGACGTCTTCGTGAAGACTCGCTCTTCGACTATAAGTTTGTCGGACTCTCTCATAACACTCTCCGCGGCGCAGGCGGCGGCGCAGTGCTTATCGCAGAGCTTCTTACCGCAGAAGGATATATCAAGGCAAAATAATAAAACAAGTAACACCCCCGACAACCGTCGGGGGTGTTTTTATTCAATATTATTTACGGTTCTGCGTCAGAATTTTTATATCCTCTACTTAGCAAAAACGAAGCGTATTCCTCTTTGCTTCCGCCAAAAACGTTCAGATCAATGAATTTTTCCTTGCCGTTATATCCGTCAAGCTTGCCGCGATTCGTATACTGCCAAAACGTCCATGTCCTGCCGTCGGACAGTTTCGGCTTTGAAATTACGTTCCTTATCCAAATATCGTATTCCTCATAATCGTTTGACAAATACAGCTTATAGGATTTTTCAGTAGCATATATAATGGGCTTTTGACCGTAATGCTCTTCCAATAGTTCAAGCATTATTTTCAACTGAGCGCTAACCGATTCCCTGTTCGGTGGATCCTTTTCCTTGTCACCGTAAAACTCCAGATCAATTACCGGCGGCAGCATACCCTCAAACGGCGTGACCGTATTTATAAAATTTTCCGCCTGCGTTTGTCCGCTGCTGTCGTAGCTGAAGAAATGATAAGCACCGACGGCAAGCGAGGTCTTCTGCGCCTCCGTGAAGTTGTAGTCAAAGCTTTTGTCTACAAAAGTGCTTCCCTCAGTGGCTTTGATAAACACGAAGGAAATATCTTGTCCCGAAAGCACGTCCCAGTCGATCTTACCTTGATGCGATGAAACGTCAATACCCTTTATGTCATACTTGTCGGCAGCCGAGCCGTTCAAAATAATAACGCCGTTTAGGACCAAAACAAAAAATGTAGCAAGAATTACGGCAATCAGCGAAACGCCGATGATTGATACGGTTATTATTTTCTTCTTCAAGCGATCACCTCTGTGTTTATTATATCACAGCTCGCTGTCTAAATCAAGGATCGGATGAAGCATTCTATATGGTAGGGAATTACTTACTCCTGCCTTATTTACACATCCGCTCTATTATAAACGTTAAAAAGCTTCGCCGCATTTTTGTAGGGCGGGGGCTTGCTCCCGCCGAAAAATAGGTTCCCTCGAGAGAGATTCGAACTATACTCCCTGCGAGCAAAAAGCTCTGCTTTTGGCACTTCGTGCCTTGTTGCGCTTCGTTTCACTCACGCAACGCTCGCGGAGCAATCTTCGCCGCCTCGCTGACAAGCGAGCTTGCCGACTCGGCTTTGCTCGATTATCTGCGCCGCCGCCCGCTGCGCGAGCTGCGACGCAGTCGCAGAGAATCTCTCTTTCTCCGCCAAAAAACACAAAGCCGCCCGAATGAGCAGGGTTGCTAAGGACAGTTATGTTTTATTAGGAACGCTGAGCATTGCGAAGGGCAAGAGAATTGAGAGAAGTTTTGGCTTCTCTCTTTTTTCTTGCCCTTTTTTCGTTTTATGCGGTACATTCGACTATTAAACCTCCTTTGAGTACAATTATGGTAGAAAATCAAAGGAGGTAACAATATGGGCAAATTTATAGAAGAATTTTATTACGGCAACATTGATCCGCAGGCACGAAGCACCAAGCAGAACAAAGCAGTGCAGAAGCAAATGGAAGTGCTGATGTTAAACGAGGAATTTCTGACCGAAGCGCTTTCCAGCGAGAACAAGAAAAAGTTTCTCGACTTTGTAAATGCGTGGAGCGTGGTAAACGGCGAATCAAATCTTGACAGTTTTATGATGGGATTTCGCTTGGGAGCAAACTTTACATACGATACCTTTGTTGCAACCGATACACCGTTTCAAGATTTATTGAAGGAGTGAACGATATGCGGGATAAGAAGTATTACATAGCGTTGGATGATTTTGAGCACAGAGTGGTTGTGAACTGCCTGAACGAAATGCGCAACAACCTTATTGCCAACGGCAAGTATACCGATGCGGTGGACGAGGTTTTATTGAAAATTATTGATGCGAAACAAAAGAATTTCAAAGTAATCTACAAGGAGGTGTGATTATGGAAAAGGTTATATATGATGAAAAGAACGGTCTTTGGTATGAACTGCAAGGCGACTATTACATTCCCTGCATAAAACTCCCCGAAGAAGAACAACAGCCTATCGGCGTATGGGGACAGCGGCACTTACGGTATATCAAGCAGAATCGTAAGGTTTTATATCTTAATCTGCTGACAAGTGGCAAACTGAACGGATACCTTGCTGCCCTCGACAAGCAGACGGAAGAAATGTTTTCTCGGCTCGTAAAGCAAATGGCAAAGCGTGAGGGCGTAACCGAAAAACTCAAAGCAGATAATCAAATGGAATGGGTTGCTCGGATGAATAACATCCGTAACAGAGCAACAGAAATTGTAAACCATAGTATACTTTATATATAACCAGATGTTGCGGCAGAGAAAAATCTCTGCCGCAACTGCTATTACCTGATACCATATTTCTCAATAATATAGTCCATATCCTTATCGCCTCTGCCGGAGAGATTGATAAGCACAGAACCCTTGCCCATCGTCTTTGCTAGCTTCATGCCGTAAGCAACGGCGTGAGAGCTTTCGATAGCCGGGATAATACCTTCCATTCTGGAAAGCTCGAAGAAAGCGTCAATGGTTTCGTCGTCCGTTACCACATCGTACTTTACTCTGCCAAGGTCGTGCAGGAAGGCATGCTCCGGTCCGCAGGACGGATAATCCAAACCGCTTGCCACGGAATACACGGGAGCAGGATCACCGTTCTCATCCTTCAGCATAATGCTGTTGAAGCCGTGCATAATGCCTTCTTCACCGTAGGTAAGGCTTGCAGCGTGGTCTCCCATTTTGATGCCTCTGCCGAGGGGTTCTACACCGTAAATATCGACGGGATCGTTCAAAAATCCTGAGAAAAGTCCCATTGCGTTTGAGCCACCGCCTACACAGGCAACCACCGCATCGGGAAGCTCACCCGTCATATCCAGGAACTGCTCTCTTGCCTCGATACCGACAACGCTCTGGAAGTCACGCACCATCATCGGAAAGGGATGTGGGCCGACTACCGAGCCGATACAGTAGATGGCATCCTTATATTCCTTGCAGTAAGCGGCGAAAGCGGCGTCTACGGCTTCCTTCAGGGTTTGCAATCCGTCTGTGACCTCTACCACTCTTGCACCGAGTATCTTCATCCTTGCCACATTGGGTGCCTGCTTCTTAATATCCACAGCACCCATATAAATGTCGCATTCCAAGCCGAAGTATGCAGCGGCGGTAGCGAGCGCAACGCCGTGCTGACCCGCACCCGTTTCGGCAATGACCTTTTTCTTTCCCATATACTTTGCAAGCAACACTTCACCCATACAGTGATTAAGCTTGTGTGCGCCGGTATGGTTTAAGTCCTCACGTTTGACGTAGAGCTGAACACCTGTGCCAATCTTATCGGAAAGTCTTGCAAGATGGGAAATCGGTGTCGGTCTGCCCTGGAACTCCTTGCGGATGCGACGAAGCTCATTAATAAATTTGCGGGACTTGCAAATGGTCTGATAGGCTTCGCTGATCTCATTCATGGCAACCTGCAGCTCGGGCGGGATATAGGAGCCGCCGTATTTGCCAAAGTAGCCGTTAGTGTCGGGATAGTTCTTAAAATAGGTATCAAAATCAATATTGTTAAATTTCATTGTGGTTTCCTCCATAAATATTTTAGTTTAGGTTGGTTTTGGTTTTGCAATCTCTTTCTGCTTGATTTCATATATTCGGCGCACGCAGCGCCACCAACGTTTTGTCATCATTTTATTTACCTCCTTAATACAGGAAAAAGCTCCTTTGACTTATATCCCATGTCAAAGGAGCTTTCATATAAAACAAAAACATCCTTGACAGAAATATACTCTCTGTCAAGGACGAATAGGTACATTTACAGTACGACACTATCCGCGGTGCCACCTTGATTCACGGCATGACCCGTGCGCTTAGCAGGATACCAACATATCCCCGACAACTGACGTATGCCAACACGTTGCAGAATACTTTGGGAAATCCCATTTGACTGCACCCTCAGCGGTCCATTTGACAACTTGTTTCTTACCTGACTCTCAGCACCACAGGTTCTCTGTAAAGGCATCATTGCCGTTATCTCCGCTTCAACGGTTTGAAATATTAACTTGTTATATATTATACTCACATCATATGCGCATGTCAATAGTTTTGCTGCATATTTTGAAAAGTTGTCAAGAAACAATCAGTGACCACAGCTTTTCAAGCAACGGAACTATGTTATATATAACCGGTGCAAAAAGGATGGCGGGCAGAAAATCTGCAACCTTGATTTTGGTAATGCCCATCAGATTCGTGCCGATCATAATAATCAGGATAGAACCGGCACAGGTCATTTCGTTGATTGCCCCTGCGCTCATAACCGGAGAGATAAGCCCGGCCAACAGCACAAGCCCGCCCTGAATCACAAACACCGCTACAGAAGACAGCAGTACGCCGATACCAAGACTGGATGCCAGCATCATAGAGGATACCAAATCAAGCATTGCCTTGGTGATTAAAACCGAGTTATCTCCGGTAAGACCTGCCTGAATAGAGCCTGTTACCGTCATTGAGCCTACGCAAAACAATAGCGTTGCAGAAACAAGTCCCTCTGCTACAGAGACACCTTTTCCATCCTTCTTAAACTTTTCTTCCACCTTGGTTGCAAGCTTATTGATTCCACTGTCAATATTCAGCAGTGTGCCGACGATTACACCCAGCACCACCGACACGATCAGTAGCAACGTATTTTTACCAACAAGACTTCCGGATATTCCAATATACAATGTACAGGCACCAAGACCTATCATCGCCGCCTTGCTGACACGCTCAGGTATTCCTTTTTTGAACAGCAATCCTATTAATGAACCAAGGATCACCGTAATGACATTTACAATAACACCTAACATTTATTTTTTACCACCTTTGCGTTTCACAATTGCTTCAGTAACATCTGTCAACACCACATCTCCATTTTGGTTATATGCCTCGATAGTAATCTCAACAAGTCCGTTCTTCTGATTGCGTTCGACTAACTTTGTTATGGTTGCCTTGCCGGACAAAACATCGTCAGCATAGACAGGTTTTAACCATTCGATCTTAGTTGATTTTCCTGCAAGCAATTCCTCACCAAAGAAATCCACCTCAAGATATTTTGCCCAGACCGACATAAATGACATTACGCCGGGAGCAATCAGCTTACCAAACACTGTTGCTTTTGCATATTTCTCGTCTGTGTGAAGCGGAATGTTGTCGTAATCATGGGCAAAAGCCATCATCTTTTCTTTTTCAATCACGGCAGGTGCGGTTTCCACCGTCATACCGACTTTCAAATCGTCAAAATACATACCGCTTCACCTCGCAAGTAATCCATCTATAAACTGTTTAGCAAGTCTTGCAGATCTTCCGCTACGCCCTAAAGCAAATTGCTCTGCCTTGGTATCAAGTTCTTCGGTTGGCATATCAATACCGTTTTCTTTTGCTAAATGGTGAACGATGTGAAGAAAAGTCTCCTTATTCGGCTTTGAAAATGTCACGTGGATCCCAAAGCGTTCCGACAAGGACACAAGCTCCTGTATCGTATCATTGCGATGAACGTCATCGCCCTCACGGTCGGAGAATTTTTCCTTAATAATGTGACGGCGGTTGCTGGTGGCGTAAATAACCACATTATTAGATTTAGCCGTAACCGAGCCTTCCAACACCGCTTTGAGTGCATTGAAATTATCGTCATCCTTTAGGAACGAAAGGTCGTCAATAAATAATACGAATTTCAGCGGGTTGCTTGACAGCTCATCCAGTATTTTCGGAATACTGCGAAGCTGATCCTTCCTTACCTCTACAATACGAAGTCCATCCTTCCAAAGAGCATTTGCAACCGCTTTTACGGTAGAGGACTTTCCTGTGCCGGCATCGCCTGTGAGCAAAATATTAGCCGCCGGCTTGCCATCGAGCAAGGCCTTGGTATTGTCCACAATAACTTTTCTTTCGCTCTCGTAATCCACAAGGTCGGAAAGTTCTGTTTTATCAGGATGGCGAACGGGAACAATATCGCCCCCATCATCCACACTGAACATATTAAATTTGGCATAAATACCGTAGCCGTATTTGTCGATGTTTTCTGCCCTGTGGAGATAGATTTCTTTAAGGCTCAGCTTGGTTGTTGTAAACTCAGGCAAAAACTCTTTGTGCTGGAGAGAAGCCGTTAAGGTTTCTTTGTTCAGCTCTGTAATCTCCTGCAAGGTGTCCAGTTCCGATACAAGAGCAAAATACAAATAGTTGGGAACATCTTTCCCCGAACCCACCATTTTTACATATACGTTCTCACTATTCCAGCAGAGTTCTTTTACATATTCGCCTAAGTTTCCACCATTAGCATTATAGAGAGCCGCCACGAACTCGGCATACGCCGAGCTTGTGGGGTTCTCCATATATGCACACAGAGAGGAAATCACAGAATCTTTCAGCAGTTCTCTAAAGACACATAAAGTATTTAATTTTTCTTTTAATTCTTTCATATCAGTTTAGAATCGCCCCTGTAGCCCCTCCGGAAACCAAAGCCGCATAGCGTTTCAAGTATCCGGAAAGCTCTTTTTTCTTAGGGTTAAAGTTTTTCATACGTTCGGCAAGAATATCTGCATCCACGTTCAGTTCAATGGTGTTTTCGGGGATATTGATGCTGATAATATCGCCATCCTCAACAACGCCGATCATACCGCCCGAAGCCGCTTCTGGTGTTACGTGACCGATACAAGCGCCACGAGTGGCACCGCTGAAACGACCGTCGGTGATGAGGGCTACGCTGTTTCCAAGTCCCATTCCCATGATCGCAGAGGTGGGGTTCAGCATCTCACGCATACCCGGACCACCTTTTGGTCCTTCATAACGAATAACAACCACATCCCCTGCAACGATTTTCCCTGCATTGATGGCGGCTTGCGCTTCTTCTTCGGAATCAAACACCTTTGCAGGACCTTCATGCACCAGCATTTCGGGAAGAACAGCAGAGCGTTTAACAACGCTGCCTTCAGGTGCAAGATTACCTTTAAGCACCGCAATACCGCCAGTTTCACTGTACGGATTATCGATAGGACGAATAATATCGGGATTGAGGTTCACACACCCTTCGATATTTTTACCGATAGTCTTGCCCGTAACGGTCATACAATCGGTATTAAGTAAGCCTTTTTTCGTAAGCTCGTTCATAACAGCATAGACACCGCCAGCCTCGTTTAAGTCTTCCATATAAGTGCGACCGGCAGGTGCCAAATGACAAAGGTTAGGGGTTACAGCACTGATCTCATTAGCAATATCCAAGTTCAGCTCCACACCGCACTCGTGAGCGATAGCGGGCAGATGCAGCATACTGTTGGTAGAGCAACCGAGAGCCATATCCACAGTAAGAGCGTTCATCAAAGCCTCTTTTGTCATAATATCACGGGGACGAATGTTCTTTTTCAAAAGCTCCATGACTGCCATACCTGCATGTTTAGCAAGCTCAATACGGGCAGAATAAACCGCAGGGATTGTACCGTTGCCTTTAAGACCCATACCGAGTGCTTCGGTTAGGCAGTTCATAGAATTAGCGGTATACATACCACTGCAAGAACCACAAGTCGGGCAGGTCTTACATTCGTATTCATAGAGTTTTTCATCGTCTATTTTGCCGGCATTATAAGCACCCACCGCTTCAAACATCGAAGAAAGACTGGTTTTTTTGCCCTCCACTCTACCTGCAAGCATCGGTCCGCCACTAACGAAAACGGTAGGAATATTCACTCTTGCCGCCGCCATTAAAAGACCGGG
>JAGASS010000012.1 GCA_017621655.1 Clostridia bacterium
CGTAGGGCGGGGGCTTGCTCCCGCCGCTCTAAAACAATGCAACTCAATGCCTTCTCCAATCGGAGAAGGCATACGGCGGGAGCAAGCCCCCGCCCTACGAACAAATATCTATTTCGTTATGTTTATTCGTTCTCTTCTTTCTTTACCGTGCCGTCTTTTTTACTGTAAGTAACGAGGTACTTCTTTTCATCCTCCGGCTCGTGAAGTGAGAGGGTAATGGGATCGGCTTTGACAAGCGCCTCGACAAGCGACTTAGGGTCATTTACGGAATCGGGCAGAAACGCTCCGCAGTAAGGGCGGTAGGGAACGTCGTGATGATAATCTGCACCCGTCGTTAGAAGCGCGTCGTGTTTGATGGCGAGTGCAGTCACATCGTCATAACTCGACGTATGATAAAGCGGATGACTGCTAAGCTCGTATCCGTCAAGAAAACGGGGATCAAGAGGATAATATCCATTTCTGAACGGATGCGCCTGAATAAGAAGTCCGCCGCGCGATTTTACAAGCGTATAAAGCTCCTCCTGCGTCATATCGTAGACCTCGGGAAATTCCTCGGTGAACGATTCGGGCAGGCCGTAAACGAGCAGATGACTGTTATCGTGGCGGTGCATAGTGACCTCCATTCCGTAAATAACGGTAACTCCGATCTTGTCGCCCAATCGCTTCGCCATTCTGTATTCATCTGTATATCTCTTTGCAAATTCGGCTACGTCGCCGTTTCTTACGTAGCTTCTTTGATAATGATTGGTAAGGACGATTCCGTCAATACCGTTTTCCTTTGCAATTCTCAAAATCGTTTCGGCATCTCCGAGACAGCATTCACTGATACCCGAAGTATGCGCGTGCATATCAATTAACATTTTTCACCTTTAAGCAGAAGAGGAGGGCATTACCGCCCTCCTCCAAATCATTCTTCGTTTTCCCAGTTGTGATAGACGTTCTGAACGTCGTCGTTTTCGTCAAGCTTCTCAAGAAGAAGATTCATATTCTTGATAGCATCCTCGTCCTCAAGTGTGACGTAGTTAGACGGGATCTTGTCCTTGTCGGCAGAAACGATCTTGTAGCCCTTGGCTTCAAGATCAGCGCGGATAGCAGAAAGGTCCTCCGGCACGGTGTAGATCTCAAACGCTTCCTCGGAAGCAACGAAATCCTCGGCGCCTGCCTCAAGAGAATCCTCCATAAGCTTGTCCTCATCGACCTTGCCGTCGTTTTCGATAACGATAACGCCCTTGTCAGTGAAGAGGTAGCCGACGCATCCGCTTGTACCCATATTTCCGCCGTACTTGTCAAAGAAGTGACGAACCTCGGCGGCGGTACGGTTACGGTTGTCAGTCGCGGTCTCAACGATTACGGCAACTCCGCTCGGACCGTAGCCCTCGTAGGTTATCTCCTCGTAAACTGCGGCGTCAGCGGCAGATGCCTTCTTGATCGCACGGTCAATGTTGTCGTTCGGTACGTTGTTGTCCTTTGCCTTTGCGATAAGATCGCGCAGACGCGAGTTAGAGTTCGGATCGGGACCGCCCTCCTTGACCGCGATAGCGATCTCCTTGCCTATCTTGGTGAACACCGAAGCTCTCTGGGCGTCGGTCTTCTCCTTTTTATGCATTATATTTTTCCATTTACTGTGTCCTGACATATCATTTAACCTCGTATATTAGATCTTTGGTGTTTTCTTCAAGCATATAAGCCCGAAAGCGTTTCCGAGAACGGTCTTAGTTGCTTCGGTAAGACGCACGCGGAATGCGCGGGCGTTATCCTCGTTTGCCGAAAGGATCGGGCAGTCGTGATAGAAGCGGTTGAACGCCGCGCAGATGTCGAGAATGTATCTCGTGATGACCATCGGCTCGCTGTCGGTGATAGCGTCGTTCACCTTTTCGGTGAAGAGCGAAAGAACTCTGCAAAGCGCCGCTTCAGCCGCCTGCGGCTCGTAGCCGCTTGTGAGCGACTTTTCGGGAACTCCGCCCGCCTTCTCGATGATCGAGCAGCAACGCGCGTAGGTGTACTGCGCGTAAGGACCGGTGTTGCCCTCAAAGGAAAGGGCGTCCTCGAGCGAGAAGTCGTTATCCTTGATACGGCTGTTGGTAAGATAATAGAATACGATAGCGCCGATACCGACTGCCTCTGCAACCTCGTCCTTGTTTTCAAGGTCAGGGTTCTTTTCTTCCATTATCGCCTTGACCTTCTCGACCGCCATCTTGAAGAGGTCCTTAAGAAGAATTACGTTACCGGTTCTCGTCGCAAGCTTCATACCGCCGATAGAAACGGTGCCGTAAGGAATGTGAACAAGCTCGCCGTACCATTCGTAGCCCATAAGCTCGAGAACTTTGAACCACTGCTGGAAGTGAAGTATCTGCTGATTCGACGTAACGTAAACGCACTTGTCAAAGTTGTAATGCTCCTTGCGGTAAACTGCTGCGGCGATGTCACGCGTAGGATAAAGCGTCGAACCGTCGCGCTTAAGAATAAGACAGGGAGGCATATTGTATTCCGAAAGGTCAACTATCGACGCGCCGTCGTCTATCTTGAGTAGATCCTTGTCGCGCAGACGCTGAACCTGTGCAGGCATAAGATCGGTGTAGAAGCTTTCGCCTGCGTAGGAATCAAAGGTGATACCGAGCTGCTTGTAGGTCTTTTCGTATTCGTTTAGCGAAATTTCGATAAACCATTTCCAGAGAGCGATATTTTCCTCGTCGCCGATCTCCATCTTGTGGAACTCGGCACGGCTCTGATCTGCAAGGTCGTCACGTGCGGGGATTCCGTTTTCGGGATCGCCCTTGATCGTGTTGTTGATGCGGACGTAAAGCTCTACGAGCTTATCGATTCCGCCCTCCTCGATCTGCTCCTTGTTGCCCCATAGCTTGTACGCAACGATGAGCTTACCGAACTGCGTTCCCCAGTCGCCGAGATGGTTTATACCGATGGCGTTCCAGCCGCAGAACTCGTGAAGCTTCTTGAGCGAATGACCGATAACGGTCGTTCCGAGATGACCGATATGGAAGGGCTTTGCGACGTTCGGCGAGGAATAGTCGATAACGAGCGTCTTGCCCTTACCGCTGTCACTTTTACCGTAATCGTCGCCCTCGGAAATTACCTTGTCAAGGATGCCGTCCGTAAAATAACTGTCGTCAATAAAGAAGTTAAGGTATCCGCCTGCGACCTCGGCTTTAGCAAGATATTCGACCTTGTCCATCGCCTCGGAAAGAAGCGAAGCGATAACGGGAGGCGCCTTACGAAGCGACTTGCTGAGCTTGAAGCAGGGGAATGCAATATCGCCCATATCTCTGCTTGGCGGATATTCGAGCATCGAAAGAAGCTCGGACGCCGAAAGCTCAGATTCGGGGGATATTTTCTTGATAGCGCAGGACAGTGCCTGCGAAAGCGTGTTCTTAAAATTTAACACTGTCGTTCCTCCGTATTATAAAAGCACATACATATTTTATTTTACTACATTATACAGTATTTGTCAATAGAATAAGGGCAGAGAAACGGAGCGAAAAGCAATGTTTTTTATACTGTTGCCGTATCGTTTCAGGGTACAATAGGGCAAATTCTTCCACTGTCGAGAAACGCGTTACGTTGTTTGTAGGGACCGGCGTCCTCGACGGTCCGTATAAAAACGATGTTCCTTCACTCCAAAACGGGGCGTCGAGGACGTCGCCCCCTACAATGATGTAGATTACGCTAAAAATCCCCCGCGCCGTTTTGACGCGGGGAGTCGATTCAAGAATGAATTACATAGAGATAAGGCGGATAGTTTGCATTCAACGGCGAAGTGTATTGAGGTACGTTACCGAGCTTGCTCTCATGCTCAATGTGACAGTCACCGCAGATAAGCGCCTTGATGGGGGAATTATCCTCTTGTACCTTTGCAAAAACGGTCTTCCAGCCGTCGCCGTTACAAACTCCTTCGTCGCCAATGCTCCAGTCGGGCTTGCCCTGGTCGGCATTATGCTTGTGGAACTCCTTGGTCGAAAGCGGAACGTGTTGGAAAAGAATTACGTTATCCTCGCCCTCAAGCGCACTCATAAGGTCATTTAGCGACTTTTCGGGATAATAATACGGTCCGTTGTAAACGCCGATGAGGGTAAGCTCGCCGAGCTTCATCTTCTGAAGGTCGGTATTTTCTCCCGTGAGAGCTTTGAACCTTTCGCGCACCTCTTCTTCGGACATTCCCGAGAAGATCATATCGTGATTTCCGATAACGAACATATATGGAGTTCTGAGCTTGTCAATGTTTCTCTTGATGAAATCAAACGCGCTCTGCGCGAAGAAATCGAGAATATCACCTGTGAAAACGATAACGTCGGCGCAGTCGGGGGTAGCGGCAAGCTCGTCACACATTTTTTCGAAAAGCACAGACGTGGGAACGTCGTTTACGCGGAAATGCTTGTGTCGGAGATTGTAAAAATCGATAAGCTTGGTGCCGCCCCAATATCCGTCGCCCTCGATTATGTATTCGCCCTCTTTTTCGTTACACATTACGACGTGAGAATCGGTAATATGCAGTATGCGATATTCCTTTTCAAGTCCGGGGATGATGACGTCTTTTCTTACAAATTCGTTAGTTCTCATAAAGCACCTCTTCGGTATGAATTTACTAAAAACATAGTAACATTTTTTTGACAAAAAGTCAACCGGAAACCGCCGAAAAATAAGCGGTTTTTGACCCTTAAAATCACCGTAAGCTCTTGCATTTTCTTTTGATGTATGTTATAATAACTTATTATATATAATAGGCGTATTATGTGCCTGCGCGTGTGCGGGCGTGAAAACGATTTAAGGAGTAAAGTTTTGAGATTAAAAGCGCTTGAAATGCAGGGGTTCAAATCCTTCCCCGATAAGACCGTACTCTCCTTCGACCAGGGAATAACTGCCGTCGTCGGACCGAACGGAAGCGGAAAATCCAATATAACGGACGCAGTCAGATGGGTGCTTGGCGAAATGTCGACCAAGAGCATACGCGGATCAAAAATGGAGGACGTCATCTTCGGCGGCTCCGATAACCGCCGTCCGATGGGATATGCAGAGGTAACGCTCATAATCGACAATACCGTCGGTATAGGCCGTCTTGACAGCGAATACGACGAGGTCTCGGTAACGAGACGCTATTACCGCGGCGGCGACAGCGAATATCTGATAAACGGAAAGGCATCGCGCCTTAAGGACATCGCCGAATTGTTTATGAATACCGGTGTCGGTAAGACGGGTTATTCTAATATCGGTCAGGGTAAAATTGCCGAGATCATCTCGCAGAAGAGCGATGAACGCCGTTCGGTATTTGAAGAAGCGGCGGGCATATCGAAATACAGAGTAAGAAAAAACGAGGCGGAAAGAAAGCTTAAGGATACTGAAGCAAACCTCGTGCGTCTATCCGATATAATCGGCGAGCTTTCATCGCGCGTCGGACCGCTTGAAAAGGAAGCGGCGGCGGCAAGAAAGTATCTTGATCTTTATGAGCAGAAAAAAGAGGTAGACGTCGCGCTTTGGCTCTACGACGCGGAAACCATGCGCGCAAGAGCAAATGAGACCGAGCGCGCGTATATGTCGGCAAAGCTCGCGCTTGAAAGTGCCGAGAGCGAAATATCGGCTCTTGAAGCGAGAAGCGAAAACCTCTATACGAAGGCGGCGGAAAGCCAGAGCGGAGCCGAGGAGCTTACGAACCGCGTAAGCGAGTATATTGAAAAGCGCCACGGAATCGAGAGCAACAGCCGCGTCCTTGAAAACGACATACTACATACCGAAAGCCGTATCGAGCAGACGAAGAACGAAAGAGAGCTTCGACGCCTTTCACTCTCCGACGGTGAAAAGAGAGGTAAGGAGCTTGAAAACGAGCTTAAGAAAAAGACGGAAAAGCTTGAAGCCCTACGAAAAGAGCTTGAGGAGCTTGATAAAAAGGCGTCCGAAAAGAAAGAGCTTATTTCTTTCCTTGAAGAAAAGATCCTTGAATGCGAGGACGGCGAGCGCCTGACCGAAAGTAAGCTGATAGACGAAAGAGTCCGCCTCTCGGCTCTGACCGGATCGCATGAAAGCGAAAGCGAAAGAAGCGCGTCGCTCAAAAATGAGATAGCAGAGCTTGAAGCGGAGATCGCAGTCATTACCGACGCGATGAACCGTTCGGAAAAAACTGTGGCTGACTATCTTTCTTCAATAGAAGAGGACAAGGCGAAGGCGAATGAAAAGGAAAGCGAAATTTCCGTACTCCGCACAGAGCTTGACGGCGTCAAGAGCGCGCTCGACCGTCTTAATCTCACAATAGAATCGAAAAATCACCGCGCGGAAACGCTCAAGAGAATGGACGACCTTCTCGAGGGCTATAACCATAGCGTAAAGAACGTGATGCACGCCGTAGAAAACGGCGCGATAAAGGGTATTCACGGTCCCGTATCGAAGCTTATTTCGGTAAAGGGCGAATACAGCATCGCTATCGAAACGGCGCTCGGCGCGAATATTCAGAACATAGTTACCGAGGACGAGGAAGCCGCAAAAGCAGCTATCGCCTATCTTAAAAAGACGAACGGCGGACGCGCGACCTTCTATCCGCTTACCGCGATGAAGGCGCAGACTCCCGTCATATCCGAAAACGAGCTTAAGAATAAAAAGGGCTATGTCGGAATGGCAGACGCGCTCTGCGGACACGATAAAAAGTACGCAGGAGTTATCGGAAACCTGCTCGGCAGAACGGCAGTTTTCGATAATATCGATAACGCGGCGTACGTTGCAAAATCCTTCGGCTACCGTATAAGAATAGTTACCCTCGACGGACAGATAATAAATGCAGGCGGATCCTTTACGGGCGGCTCGACCCGTCAGGACAGCGGTATCCTTACAAGAAGCGCCGAAATTTCCTCGCTCAAGAGCGAGGTCGCAAAGCTCGGTATCGAGCTTGGTAGTAAGAAGGCACACGAGGGCGAGCTTAATTCCGAAATTGAAAAGCTGAATTCGGAGATTGGCGGAATTAACGAGAGAATCGCTCTTCTCACAATGATGCTTAACGCTGAGCAAACGCAGTACGAGGTAAATAAGAGCAGACACGAAAATGAATCCATGCGCCTGTCTGCCCTCAATACCGCGCTTGAGGGACTCGGTAGAGAAAATGAGCAGTACGACATCGAGAGATCGAGTATCGAAGAAGCTATAAAGACGCTCGAAAACGAGCTGTCCGATAAGAAGAAAGAGACTGAAAATACCGTCGCACGCAGAAACGGAGAGGACGACGCGCTCGCCGCTATTCTTTCATCCTATAACGACGGAAGAATTGCCGAGGCGGCGCTCGAAAAGGACGTCGAAGCCCTTAATTCGGGAATCACTCTTAACGAAAGCACAGTCGAAGCACTCCGCGAGCAGATAGCACGCTCCGAGGAGCTTGGTGCTACCCTTGAGCAGAAGCTTTCCGACATCAAGAAGCGCATAAGCGAAAACAAGGTCACATTTGATACCTTGGCGGACGATATCAGCGCTCTTGAAGCCGAAAGAAGCAAGCTTATCTCTCAGAATATCGAATATGAGAAGATACAGAGCCGCATAAGAGAGGAGCTTCGTGAGAAGACTCACGTAAGAGAAACTCTTTTCCGCGAGTTCACAAAGCTTGAGGGCGTAAGAGAAAATCTTACGACCGAGCACGACCGACTTGCGGCTAAGATATGGGAGGATTACGAGCTTACCTATACGGCGGCAACAGAGCTGAATTACGCACCCGTAACCGAGGAAACTCGCCCGACCTACGGCGCGCGCCAGACCGAGCTTCGTAATAAGCTCCGCGCGCTCGGACACGTAAACGTCGGCGCAATTGAGGAATACGCAGACGTCAAGGAGCGTTACGATTTCAATACCGCGCAGTTTGAGGATCTGACGAAGGCGCGCGAGAGTCTCGACGGAATCATCTCGCGTCTTGAAAAGGAAATGAAGACGATGTTCGTCACCGCCTTTGAGGAGATCAATAAGAACTTTAAGGTCACCTTCAAGGAGCTTTTCGGCGGCGGTACGGCTGAAATTTCCCTTACCGATCCCGAAAACGTCCTGACAAGCGGAATCGAAATAAAGGTCGCCCCCCCCGGAAAGATAATAAAGAACCTTATATCTCTATCGGGCGGTGAGCAGTCGTTTGTCGCTATCGCGCTTATATTCGCGATACTGAACGTAAACCCGACACCCTTCTGCATATTCGACGAGATCGAAAGTGCGCTTGACGAGGTAAACGTCGTGCGCCTATCCGACTATATGCACAGATATTCCGAGAAGACGCAGTTTATCGTCATCACGCACCGCCGCGGTACTATGGAGGCATCAGATATGCTCTACGGTATCACGATGCCCGACAGAGGTATATCGAAGGTGCTGAGCATGAACGTAAACGAGGTCGAGAAGAAAATGGGAGGAGAGCTTAACTGATGGGCTTTTTCGAAAAACTTAAAGCAGGTCTATCCAAGACGAAAAACGCCGTTTTCGGACGGCTCGACGGACTTTTTAAGTCATTTTCAAAGGTAGACGAAGAGCTGCTCGAGGAGCTTGAGGAGATACTGATCACAGCCGACGTTGGTGTGAACGTAACCGAAAGCATACTTGATTCGCTCCGCGAAAAAATAAGAAAAGAGAAGATAACCGATCCTATGGAGGTAAAGGCAGCGCTTCAGGTGCTTCTGCGCGAAAAGGTAGGAGAGGGAGAAGGGCTTGACCTTTCGACAAATCCCTCAGTCATTCTCGTTATCGGCGTAAACGGAGTCGGTAAAACTACGTCTATAGCCAAGATAGCTAATCTTCTTAAAAAGGACGGCAAAAGCGTGCTTCTTGCCGCCGCAGATACCTTCCGCGCCGCCGCGATCGACCAGCTCGGCGTGTGGGCAGACCGCGTGGGCGTTGAGCTTATCCGTCACGGAGAGGGCTCTGATCCTGCCGCAGTCGTTTTCGACGCACTGAGCGCCGCTAAAAAAAGAGGCACCGACGTAGTTATCGTCGATACCGCAGGACGTCTTCACAATAAGAAGAACCTGATGGATGAGCTTGCGAAGATAAACAGAGTTATCGAGCGTGAAACGCCGGGCGCTTCCCGCGAGACGCTACTTGTGCTCGACGCAACGACGGGACAGAACGCTGTCCTTCAGGCAAAGGAATTCAAAAACGCCGCACCGCTTACGGGTCTTGTTCTTACAAAGCTTGACGGTACTGCAAAGGGTGGAATCGTATTCTCGATAAAAGAGGAGCTTGGAATCCCCGTAAAATTCATCTGCGTCGGCGAGCAGATAGATGACCTACAGTATTTCGTTGCCGACGAATTTGTCGCGGCACTGTTTGAATGATATGGAAATTGTACTTGCATCAAGAAACCGTCATAAGATAGCGGAGATCGAAAGAGTGCTTAAAGAAAGCGGAGTAAATGACGTAACGCTTCTTTCGCTTGACGATATCGGCTTTGACGGCGATATAGAAGAAACAGGTAGTACCTTCGAGGAAAACGCTTATATAAAGGCGTGTGTTCCTGCGAAAATGGGGTATTACGCAATAGCGGACGACAGTGGTCTTAGTGTCGAAGCGCTCGGCGGACGCCCGGGAGTTTATTCCGCGCGTTACGCAGGAGAGCCGTGTAACGATAAGAATAATAATGATAAGCTGCTAAGCGAGCTTGAAAATGTCCCCGACGGTAAGAGAGACGCGGCGTTTATATCGGTGATCGCATTCGTTGACCCGAATAAGATAGACGAGCCGCGCTACTTCCGCGGAGAATGTAAGGGCGTAATGATCCGAGAAGAACGCGGAAACGGCGGCTTCGGCTACGACCCGATATTCTATATGCCGCAGCTAGATAAGACTTATGCCGAGATAACCATCGACGAAAAGAACAAAGTCAGCCACCGCGGACAGTCGATACGACTCTTTGCAAAATATCTTACGGAGAATAAGCAAAGATGAAGCGCCTCGGAATCTACGGCGGGTCCTTTAACCCGATACATATAGGGCATATTAAGGCGGCAAACGCGTTCTACGACGAAATGAAGCTCGACGAGCTGATAATAATGCCGACGGCAGTCTCGCCTTTCAAAACGGACGATCCTGATAACGACCCGCGCGAACGCTTAAAAATGGTAAACGCGGCGTTTGAAAACAGCGATAGGAATATCTTAGTCAGCGACTACGAGATAGAAAAGGGCGGTAAAAGCTACACTTATCTTACCCTCGAGCATTTTTCATCGCCCGAAAACGAGCTGTATTTTTTGATGGGAACCGATATGCTCCTGTCGCTTGACGGCTGGAGAAACCCCGATATTATCTTAAAGCTGGCAACTGTCTGCCACATCAGACGCGAGGATGTCGATCCCGAAACCGAAAAGGCGATAGAGGAAGCGAAATCGCGCTACGAAAAAGAATATAACGCAAAAATAATCGACCTTGTATCCGAGCCGTTTGAAGTCTCGTCTACCGAGATAAGAAACGCGGTAAAGGAAGGGAAGAGCATCTCTGATCTCGTTACCCAAGAGGTCGAGGATATAATCAAAAAAGACAAGCTGTACCTAACATGTCCGCTTTACGCGGCAGTAAGAACACTTGTAAAAGAAAAAAGATGGAAGCACATCTTCGGTACTGAGGCGGAAGCGAAGAGTCTCGCTCGGATATTTGACCTGTCCGAGAGCGACAGCGAGCGCCTGCGCTATGCGGCACTGCTTCACGATATAACGAAGTATCTTACGCGCGATGAGCATTTGGCGTTTCTTGAGAGCGTCGGAGTAACACCCGACGAAGGAACGCTCTTAAGCGATAAAACGCTTCATCAAATGTCGGGTGCGTATATGGCGAGAAAGCTATATCCCGATTACGTGGACGACGCCGTTTTCGACGCAATACGCTACCACACGACGGGCAAGGCAGATATGCCGCTTCTTACTAAGCTGATGTATCTATGCGACTTCATCGAGCCGACGAGGACCTTTCCCGACTGCGTAAAGCTTCGCGCAATATTCTATGAAATGATAGAAAAAGGCAATAAGCTTCGCATCCTCGACGAGATAATGCTGATAGCGCTCGATATGACGATCGCGGATCTAAAGGAAAACGGACACCCGATACATTCGGACACCGAAAAAGCAAGAGAATATATTATAGAAAAGCTAAAGGAAAATAACTATGGAAGAAAAGAAAGTATTTGAGCCGAAAGAAATTGCTGAAATGATAATAAAGGTGCTTGACGCACGCAAGGGACGCGACATCAAGCTTCTTCACGTAACCGAGAAGACAGTCCTTGCCGACTATTTCGTCATCTGCGGCGGTAACTCTACTACGCAGGTAAAGGGCCTCAGTGACGAGGTCGAATACAAGCTCGATCTTGAAGGCGTTACCGCGGATCACGTAGAAGGACACGACAGCGCATCGTGGGTGCTTCTCGACTATTCGAGCGTTATAGTAAACATCTTCACGCCCGACGCAAGAGAATTTTACAATCTCGAAAAGCTCTGGGCAGAGGCAGAAGAGGTAGACATTTCGGAGCTGCTTACGGAAGATTGATATAATAAAACAATTTAACAGAAAAGGAGAAAAGGTATGAAAAAGGCAATTATTATTTTAGTAGTTCTCGCTATCCTTCTTTTCCCCATTCCGTTTAAGGCAAAGGACGGCGGAACCGTCACTTATTCCCCAATATCGTTCGTATACCGCGTAACGGTCTATAACAGATTTACCGGCGAGGGAAGCGTTATGAAGGGAACAAAGGTAATTATATTAGGATTCACCGTGTATAACGAAACCTACACGGTATCCGACAGTTAATAATCTCAAAAGAAGGACAGAAAAATGAAGTACGAACATCGTTTGATCGACAAAAAATGGCAGGACAAATGGGAAGAAGCCAAGCTTTTTGAAGCAAAAGAGGACCATTCCAAAAAGAAGTTCTATTCCCTCGTTGAGTTCCCGTATCCCTCCGGCTCGGGAATGCACGTCGGACATATCAAGGCATATTCGGGTCTTGAAGTCGTTTCCCGTAAAAGAAGAATGGAGGGCTATAATGTCCTCTTCCCGATCGGCTTTGACGCTTACGGCTTGCCGACCGAGAACACCGCTATCAAGACGGGCGTTCATCCCCGTCAGGTAACCGATAATAACATAAAGAAGTTCACCTCGCAGTTAAAGCGCGTCGGCTTCTCGTTCGATTGGAGCAGAGTAGTTGACACGACTGAGGAGGAATACTATAAATGGACACAGTGGATATTCCTCAAAATGTATGAGAACGGACTCGTTTTCCGCGATAAGACGCTCGTAAACTACTGCCCGTCTTGTAAGGTCGTTCTTTCAAACGAGGACTCGCAGGGCGGTAAGTGCGACATCTGTCATTCCGACATCGTACAGAAGACGAAGGAGGTATGGTATCTCCGTATAACAGAGTACGCAGACAAGCTTCTTCAGGGACTTGAGGGCGTTGATTACCTCCCTAATGTCCGTCTCCAGCAGGAAAACTGGATCGGAAAGAGTACGGGTGCATTCGTAAACTTCAAGCTTAACGTCGACGATTCTCTCCGCATCTACACGACCCGTCCCGACACGCTCTACGGCGTAACCTTCATGGTAATCGCCCCCGAGCATCCGATAATCGAAAAATACCGTGATATCATCACGAATACCGATGCGCTCGACGCATATAAGGCAGAGTGCGCGAAGAAAAGCGAGTTCGAAAGAACACAGCTCGTAAAGGAAAAGACGGGCGTTCGCATCGAGGGACTTAACGCCATCAACCCGATAACCGAAAAGGAGATCCCGATATACGTAGCGGACTACGTAATGATGGGCTACGGTACGGGTGCTATCATGGCAGTTCCCGCGCACGATACCCGTGACTACGATTTTGCTAAGAAGTTCGGTATCGATATAATCGAGGTCATCAAGGGCGGCGATATTTCTACCGAAGCATACACAGGCGACGGCGAAATGGTAAATTCGGGTGTCCTTAACGGTCTTACCAACAAAAAAGATTCAATTGAAAAAATGCTCGAGTACCTTACCGAGCAGGGAATAGGCGAAAAGGGCGTGCAGTTCAAGATGAAGGACTGGGCGTTCAACCGTCAGAGATATTGGGGCGAGCCGATCCCGATCGTACACTGTCCTGAATGCGGAATCGTTCCTGTTCCCTACGAGGAGCTTCCTCTCCGCCTTCCTCCCGTTGATAACTTCCAGCCCGGCTCCGACGGCGAAAGCCCGCTTGCAAAGATCGAGTCGTTCGTAAACTGCAAGTGTCCGAAGTGCGGAGGTGCTGCTAAGCGTGAGACCGATACCATGCCTCAGTGGGCAGGCTCTTCCTGGTACTTCCTCCGTTACACCGATCCGAAGAACACCGAGTGCTTCGCTTCGAAGGAGGCAATGAACTATTGGCTTCCCGTCGACTGGTATAACGGCGGTATGGAGCACGTTACCCGTCACATGATCTATTCGCGCTTCTGGCATAAGTTCCTTTACGACCTCGACCTCGTTCCGACCTCCGAGCCATACGCGAAGCGTACCGCACAGGGACTTATCCTCGGCTCCGACGGTGAGAAGATGAGTAAGTCGCGCGGAAACGTAGTTGATCCGAACACCGTCGTTGACGAAAGCGGCGCAGATACCCTCCGTCTCTACGTCCTCTTCATGGGCGACTACGAGCAGGCAGCACCGTGGAACGAAAGCTCTATGAAGGGGTGCCGTCGCTTCCTCGACCGTACCGCGGCTCTTACCGAGCTTGTCAAGGGCGAGGGCGTAACACCCGAGCTTGAAACGCTCTTCCATAAGACGATAAAGAAGGTAACCGAAGACATCGAGGCGATGAAGTTCAATACCGCAATCGCGCAGATGATGATACTTATAAACGCGATCTACGATCACGGTTCGCTCACCAAGGACGAGCTTGGAATCTTCGTTCGTCTCCTTTCTCCCTTCGCGCCTCATATCTGCGAGGAGATCTGGGAAGGACTCGGAAACAAGGGCTTCTGCTCGGTAGCCGAGTGGCCCAAGTACGATGAGAGCAAGACCGTAGATTCGACAGTCGAGTACGCAGTACAGGTCCTCGGTAAGCTCCGCGGAACAGTGGTTGTCAACGCAAACGACGATAAGGACACGGTTTTAAGTAAGGCAAAGGCGGTCGATAAGGTTATTCCTTTCCTTGAAGGAAAGACGATAATCAAGGAAATTTTTGTTCCGAATAAGCTCGTAAACTTCGTCGTTAAATAATTTTTACCAAAAAAACAGAATATTTCAAACTTTTACTTGACATAATAAAACGGATGTGTTATTATATTGGGTGGAATTTGAAAAAAATTCTCTTTGCTTACAATGCGAGGGGAGGGATAGATAATGGCAGAAGTAAGAGTAAAAGAAAATGAATCTCTGGATAGCGCTCTTCGTAGATTTAAGAGACAGTGTCAGAGATCCGGTGTTCTCGCAGAGCTCCGCAAGAGCGAGTGCTATGAGAAGCCCAGCGTAAAGCGCAAGAAGAAGGCAGAAGCAGCCCGCAAGCGCAAGTATAAGTAATATCAGAAAAAGAGCAGACTTCGGTCTGCTCTTTTTGCGTGGATTTTAAGGTTTAGATTGATTGTACGTTTTAGGATGTTCTGCAATACTTTGTAGGGCGGGGGCTTGCTCCCGCCGATTTGTTCCGCGATTATTATACCTTATACGATAAAAGTTTCTTGCCATAAAATACACTTTTTCACAAAATATTATTTAGTTACATTGTTTTGGAAAAGGCGGGAGCAAGCCCCCGCCCTACGAACAACGTGGCGAATAAGATCGAACGCAGTCTTGCCTTCTCCACCGGAGAAGGTAACGCATCGTGTCGTGGCGCTTGAGCGTTTCAGTAGCGGTGAAAAACGCGATATATTAAAAAGCAAGAACGTATCCGTTCTTGCTTTTTTAATATCAGCTATCCTCAATAACACATTCAATTCCGTTTACAGTAACCTTTGACGGCAGGTTTCCGTCGTTACCGCCGGTAACGCGAAGGTAGAAGGTGTATTCACGCTCAAGAGCAACGGTGGTGTTTTTTCTGTTCGTTCCGTTAGGGTATCCGCACCAATAATAGGTTTGGGTAAAGGATTCGAAGTCGGTAACGCTCTGCTTCTTTGCAACCTCTTCATAATCGAAGAAATTGACGTCTCCGCCGTAAATGTGAGTGTATCCCGTCTCGCCGACGTATCCGAAGCTGACGGTTATTCTTACGTTCGACTGCTTCTTATACTTGTTTACCGCGCTCGTCACCTTGGAATTTGTACCGGTAAAAAGGCGGTCCTCATACATCGCGTCAACTCTTAAAAGCTGTTCAGCCGCCTCTTTCGGAATATTTACCTCCTTAATGGAGGAGCAACCTGCAAAGGTCGTGCAAAATTCGCCCGTAACGAAGAAGGGAGTGTTGACGGTGACCTTTTCAAGCTTCGCGCAACCCTTGACGTCGGTGGCAAGATCGTAGGTCGCAGATTCACCCTCCGTCATTTTCGGGATCACCATTTCGGTAAGCGAAACGCAACCGGTAAAGGACGGCGAATAGGATTCGACCTCGCTCGGAGGATTCTCCAGGAACATAAGGGAAGAGCAGTTAAGAAACGCGCCCTTGAGCACCTTAACGTTGTCTCCGAGAGCAACGTGCGGAAGTGAAGTACAGCCGGCAAATGTGTTTTCGAGAACAGTGAAGCTTCTGCAGCCGGTGACGGAAAGAAGTGAAGTACAGTTTTCAAAAGTGTGCACCGCTTCGGTAACTGTGGAGGGAAGCATAATTTCCTTAAGCGAGGTACAGCCCTCAAAAGTGAAGGGAAGAGCCGTTATGCCTTCCTCTATCTTCACGTTAGTTAGCGCCTTGCATCCGCGGAAGGTCGACGTACAGGCGGTAGCACTTTTGGGAATATATCCGTTCGTAAGCGAAACGCAGTTCATAAACGCTTCCGAAAGCTCGGTCGCTTTTCTGCCGCCTATGACCGTTTCAAGCTTCGGGCAGTCCTTGAACGCGCCGTTCATCGTTTTGATACCGTCGCCAAGCTCAACGAGGGAAAGATCGGGGCATTCTGTAAAAGCGTAATCAATAGAGGTGACGCAATCGGGTATCGTCACCTTTTTCAGACCGAGAACACCGCGAAAAGCGTTTTCCGCAATCACCTTGACGGTCTTTCCGCCGAGCTTCCTCG
This sequence comes from Clostridia bacterium, assembly GCA_017621655.1. Taxonomy (GTDB): domain Bacteria; phylum Bacillota; class Clostridia; order Oscillospirales; family CAG-272; genus Colimorpha_A. The sequence goes on from JAGASS010000012.1 coordinate 16,119, forward strand.
GGATAGTGATCTCACTGTCAATGCCCGAATATCCGATAACGGTCGCATAACCGTCGGTTATTTCATATATGAGGTCCGTTTTCTTCTTACCGCCGCCGCACGACGTCGAAAAAAGCATCGATGCGGTCATAAGAAGAAGCAATAAAAAACGGCAGTACCTTTTCATATATACGTTCCTTTCAATAAACATCCTACCCATTATATATCATTTCGCGTTTTTTGTCAACTTTTGACGTACCAAAAAAGCGCGGCACTCTTATCGAGTGTCGCGCTTTTTCCTTTTTCCGCCGAGGAAAAAGCGGAAGAGAGGAGCTAAGAATTTCGGCGGAGAGAATACTATGACCTTCATAAAATACCCCTTTACGATCAACCTTTATTAAAGCACATGACTCCAAGCGCAATGATGAGAAGAGACTCGACGAGCGCCAAAGCACGCGGAGACAGGAAAAAAGCAAGCAAAATTCCAAGTCCAAAGGCGATAATGGCAATTTCGGGAAGAATATCTTTACCGTTTCCGTTAAGGCGCTTTCGCATATCAGTTCTCGCTTTCGTATTTGAGTGGGAGCTTGCCGCCATATCCCATTTACTACATATTATGCGAAAGAATGTTTTTCGTTACGGTTTTTACCGAAATTTTTTCATTTTCTGCGAAAATCACAAGGGAAGAGCTGTCCTTTTTTGGGGGCAGGTTTGATATTACCGCGCCCTCAATTTCGGTTTTAATAAATGAATATATGTCACGCGCGCCTCCACTTCCGCATTTTGATGCGACAGATATTACCTCGGGAAGTATTTCGATAGACAGCCCGTTTTTCGCCATGCGATCGCGTAAGTCCGATAGGCGTTTTTCCGCTATTCTGTAAGCTGAATCGCTGTCAAGGCGATCAAAGCCGACGACGCAGTCAAGACGGCCTATAAGCTCGGGACTGAAGAAGTCCTTTGCATGTTTGACCTGTCGTTCTCCGCCGTTTGAGGTGAATCCGACCGCGCCGGTTTCGGTCGAGCCGATATTTGAGGTCAGAATGATAATGCAACCGCGAAAATCCGCGCGCTTGCCTTGCGGATCGGTTATGAAGCCGTGATCGAGAATCTGCAGAAGCAGGGAAAACACGTCGCGGTCCGCCTTTTCGGCTTCGTCGAAAAGAACCACGGAATACGGCTTGCTCCGCACCTCCTTTACGAGTAGACCCTCGTCTCGGTAGCCGACGTAGCCGGGCGGCGAGCCGATGAGCCGAGATACGCTGTGCTTTTCGCCGTATTCTGACATATCAAGCCGTATAACGGCGTCGGCGCTTCCGTAAAACTGCTCGGCGATGGCGTTTGCAAGCGCAGTCTTACCGACCCCCGACGGACCTAAAAACAGCATCGATGCGATGGGCGAGGCGCTATCGTGAATACCGAGAATGCCTGCGCGGAGTGTTGAAGATACCGTTTTTATGGCACTTTTTTGACCGAAAACTGCACTAAAAAGCCCGTTTTCAAGCCCAAAAAGGTCATTTTCGGACGGTAAACGGACGCTTCCGCGCCGTTTTTCGAGCACCTTTTCAATATCGGCGCGGATCAGAACAGGTGCATTTTCATCCTGCTTCATATCCTCAAGGCGTGCTCGTATATTTTCCTCGACTGCATGTGAAAGCTCGTTATCTGCCTCGTTCAGCCCCTTGATGATACCGCCGAGATATTTCTCGCCTTCGCTTCTACGCTCGATCTCGATGCGCTTTGCGGACGCCGCCTCGTCAAGGAGGTCTATCGCCTTGTCGGGGAGACGCTTTGACGGAACGTAGCGCACCGATAGCTCGACTGCGGCGGAAATCGCGCCGTCGTCTATCAGTATGCCGTGATGCTCCTCGTATTTTTCCTTGATGCCGAACAGAATGTCTATTGCCTCGTCGGGCGTCGGCTCTTCAACAGTTATAGGTAAAAATCGGCGCTCAAGGGCGGGATCGCTTTCGATATGTCGGCGGTATTCGCTTACCGTGGTCGCGCCGATCAGACGAATTTCTCCGCGAGCGAGCGATGGCTTCATAATGCTTCCCGCGTCGATAGCGCCCTCCGATGCGCCTGTACCTACGATCGTGTGAAGCTCGTCGATAAACAGTATTATATCGGGATCCTCCGACGCTTCGAGGAGAACGGTTTTCATTCGCTCCTCAAATTCGCCTCTGTACTTTGCGCCCGATATTATCGCGGCAATGTCGAGCGAAACTATTGACTTGCCAAGCAGAAACGACGGCACGCTTCCGTTCCTTATCCTGCTCGCAAGTCCTTCGACGACTGCTGTTTTTCCGACACCCGGCTCGCCGATAAGGCAGGGGTTATTCTTTCTTCTTCTGCAGAGCGCTTCTATGAGCGCTTCCAGCTCGCTTTCGCGCCCGATAACGGGATCAAGCGTGCATTCGCAGAGATTCTTGCCGTATTTCGTTAACGTCGGCGGCAGCTTTTTGCGCTCCTCGCTTCGGGCCGTTACCGACTTTGTTGTACTAAGGTCGGGAAGAATATCGCTGCCCGATCTGTGCTTGTCGATTATGCGCACCGCGATGCTTTCCTTTTCGCTTAAAAGCGCTGACAAAAGCTGTTCGGTTCCGATCCTGCCGAATGCGCCGGGCATTTCCTTTGCCGCCCGTTCTATCACGCTTCGTAGGCGCGGCGTCATCTCAGGTGGCGGTAGGGTCTTGCTTCCGCTTCCGTTAAGATAGGTAACCGCCTGCTTTACGCTTTTATAATCAAGACCGTGCTTTCGTAAAATATCTGCAGCAACGGAGCTTCCCTCGCCTAGCAGTCCGAGCAGAAGATGCTCTGTTCCGATATAGCTGTGCCCCATTTCCGATGCCTCTGTCTGCGCCCTTTTGAGCGCGTTTTGCGCCGCAGGGGTGAAACGGCTCGTCATATTACCGCCTCCTACCGTTTTTTACTATTATTGACTGTATTTTGGCAACGTAATCAAAGCGGAACGCGGTGCTTTTCATAGGCGAGGGCGAGGTGATTCCAGGTCTCCTTATTTATTATACCGTTTGACGGTATACCGTGAATGAACTGAAATTCTCTTACTGCGCGCTCGGTATCGAGGTCAAATACGTTATCGTTATTCAGCTCCTCGCCGTATGGATATGATACGCCTAGTGCTTTCAGCATAATTTTTACGATTATGATAAGCTCGCTTTTATCGCCGAGCTTTGTAACTCCGTCCTTCAGCGCTTGATCGAAAGCAGTGGCTTTCCTTGGCGGAGAAAGGATGACGTCCGCTTTTTCGTGTTCGGTACTTAATTTTCTGAAGGTCTCGTAGTTTACTCTGCCGTCGGGGGTAAGCCCGTGCTTCTTCTGAAACGCGGTGACCGATTCGACGGTCGTTGAGCCGTATATCCCGTCGGGATTTACTCTCGGAATATCGCGGTCAACGCGCGAAATATCGTATAGGTACACCTGTATCTGACGCACGGATTCCTTGTAAAATGGCATTTCTGTATTCATCATAGCTGACTTCCTCCGTCTATTACGTAACCGGGAAACTGAGTTGGCGACGTTATTTCGCCCGATCTTATATCGGCATAGAGGTCGCCTATTGCGGTCCAGGTCGACAGGTTTACAACCCCGGTTATTTCAAGTCCTGCGAGGTTCTGCACTGCGAGGACGGCGTTGCGCGTTGCTTCGTCGTAAACTCCGCTGCTACCCGCCTCGGGTACTTCATCAAAGACCGTTGAAATGGCGTTCAAATAGGTCTGAAGCGGAACTATGTAATCACCGTCAAAGCCGAGGGTGATGAGGAATCCGGGATATGGGCGGTAGGGCGCGAGAAGCTGATTGTCGGGTAGCGACAGGATTATTGCGTTATACACGTCGAACATTCTTGCATATGTGTTTTCGTCAATGATTCCCGTTTCCTGTATGCCGTAGGTTCTTTGAAAGCCGCGAACTGCCTGCTCGGTCGGGGAATCGAAGATGCCGTTTATTTCTACCGTGTTTACCGTGTCCTCATACTGTGCTATATAGTTTATCATATACTGAATGACTCTTATTTCGTTGCCCTCAGCACCCGGGACAAGTGCGTTTGGAAAGATTTTCGGGATCTCGTTATAGGTGATCCCCTCGGAAGATAGGTCGTTCAGACGCTTCACGCTTGCGTATATCTGCTGAATTTTATACCATGTCGCTCTGCCCACTATGCCGTCAACTGCGAGGTCGAATATGCTTTGAAATTCTCTTACCGCGTCGCGCGTTGCAACGTCGTAGAAGCCGTTTGGATTCGGGATTTTGGGGATCGAGGGAAAGTTGTTCGATATTCTGTTCAGCCGAAGCTGAACGAACGCGACGTCGTTGCCCGTTGATCCGAGATTTAGGTTACGGCGCGGCGCGGTAGTTGTTATTCCGCGTATGGGAGCATCGACTACGATGCTTATATCGTCGCCGTAGTAGTTTTTTACGATCTCGACAGAGTTGCGTCCTTGCTCGGCGAGATCGACGGTACCCCACTGAGATAAGCCGTTGCAGGTTACGGTCGTGCCGTTACAGTACTGTGCGAAAAGCGGCTCAACGAAGCCGTCACGGCGCAGGTAGTCGCTGAATATATCGTCGACTATTACCGAGACTGTATCGTATATATTTCTACCGTTTATGAATGATTGGTCGATGGTGGTGGAGTTCGTTATATCATAGGGATAACCGCGCGAACGGTAATATTCGGTATAGACTCGGTTAAGGGCGAAGGAGATCTGCGCGAGGATATTTGCGCGCAAAGCACTTTCGGGCCAGGTCGGATATATTTCGCTTGACGCGACGTTTTTTATGTAATCGGAGAAGGGAAGAGTGACGTTTTGTGCGTCGGCGTCGGGCTCTCCTAAATGGACTGTGATTTTTTCGGGAATGTATGGAAAAGGCATTAGATCACCTCGGTGTTTTTTTCTTCACCTTTCTTGCTTGCCCAAGAAAGGTGACCAAAGAACGGCACCAAGGAGACAACGGGCTTGAATTTTGCCTAAGCAAAATTCTGCACACGTTTTCTCCTCCCGAAACCTCTTTCGATTTTGTGCCAATGTTTATCACTATCTTGTAGGGGCGACCATCGGTCGCCCGCTTTTTGTGGCGCTTCGATACGGGCGACCGATGGTCGCCCCTACAAGGACATTTGAACGTTTCGCCACGTTGTTTTTTTAGGTGTGACGTCCTCGGCGCACCGTTTTGAAACATTGCAATTTCATTACAAATTCGGAAGTTCACTATTTTCAAATCTCGTAAGGTCATTCGGCTGAAGCTCATTATCGCCGACGGCGATGGGGACGAGAAGCACCTGCTGTATTGCCGTTACGCCGTCGAAAACGGGGATGTTTGCGTTTACGACGTGGTAAAAGCCGTCCTTGTCTGTATCGACTGTGTAGAAAGTCGAAACCTCACCGCCGTCGACGACGAGCGAATTTTCCTTTGGCGGTGTCGGTAGCTCGATTATTTCCGAAAGCCCCGCGTTATCTGTCAGCGTCACTGCAATGACCGTTCCCGTGTCCGATGCGCTTACCGTAACTAGCGCGCCCTCGACGGGGAGCGCGCCGCCTGCCGTTCTTACGTTTACTGTAATAAAACCTCTGCCTTGTTCTGCCATGATATCGTTCCTTTCGTTTTTTACAGATTATGAAAACGAGATAAAAACGTGAAGGACAAACTTTTTTGAATCACCGACCGATTATGACATTTTACGCGCTTGTATGGTAGTAAAATGGGCATAGAAAGGATGTGTGAAAATGAACGGAAACGAACTCACCATAAATTATAAGCAGGTCAGCGTTACGCTTGACGAGGACGGGGAATGTATCTGCTACCTCCGCGGCGAGCTTGATCATCACAGCGTAAAGGAGATACGCGAGGTGATAGATTCCAAGCTGATAGATTACCGACCGATGAGCGTTATTCTCGATCTCAGCGAGGTGACCTTTACCGATTCCGCAGGTCTTGGGCTTGTCCTCGGCAGATATACGAGGGTGAACGGCTACGGCGGAAAGCTTATGCTTATAAGCGTCCCCGACGATTTTATGAAGATCCTGCGTCTGTCGGGAGCAGACAGATTTTTAACAATACGCGGTCGAGGCAACAAAACTGCATAATCCTGCCTTCGGGCAGTACATAGGAGAAGGATATGAAAAAGATACTTGTAAATAAAATGAAGACCGTTTTTGACAGCGATTCGCGCAACGAGAGCTTTGCCCGTTACGCGGTGACAGCGTTTATTGCGCGGCTTGACCCTGACGTGAGCGAGCTTGCCGACATCAGAACTGCCGTTTCCGAGGCGGTGACGAACGCGATAATTCACGGTTATAAGAGCAAAGATGGAAACGTAATGGTTGAAGTCAGGATCTATTCTGACAGAAGCGTAAGGATTACCGTCAGCGATCGCGGCTGCGGTATAGAAGATATTGAGCAGGCGAAGCTGCCTCTGTTTACGACCGACGAAAGCGGTGAGCGCGGCGGTATGGGGTTTGCTATTATGGAAAGCTTTTCCGACCGTCTTAAGGTTAAGTCGATTGTCGGACGCGGAACGACGGTCACGATGACGAAGAAGCTGAAATGACGCGTGAAGAAAACATTGAGCTTGTAAAAGCGGCGCAGTCGGGCGATCCTACGGCACTCGACACTCTCGTTTCACAGAATATGGGTCTATGCAAAAGCATAGCGGTCAGGTTTTTGAATCGCGGAGTCGAGTACGACGATCTCGTTCAGCTTGCATCTGTCGGCATGATAAAGGCGGTAAGGAGCTTTGATACCTCCTTTGGGACTGCCTTTTCGACCTATGCCGTTCCTCTTATAATAGGCGAGATACGGCGCTTTTTGCGCGACGACGGAATAGTCAAGGTCGGGCGTAATATCAAGCGCATAGGTACTGACGCCATGAAGAAAAAGGAGGAGTTTCTGCGCGAGCACGGTCGCGAGCCGAAGATGAGCGAGCTTTCGGAGCTTTGCGGTGTTCCTGTTGAGGAGCTGGTTTCGGCGCTCGACGCCTCTTGCCCCGTAAAGTCGATCTACGAGCCGATCGGAAGCGACAGCGACGGCGCGTGTATAGGAGACCTTCTTTCCGACGACAGCGACGAGATCGGAAAAACGACAGACAAAATTGCCCTATCAGAAGCCATAAGGTCTCTCCCCGAAACGCAGAGAAAGCTTATATATTTAAGGTACGTAAAGGAAATGTCGCAAGCGAATACGGGGCGTATTCTCGGTATGACGCAGGTCAAGGTATCGCGCGAGGAGAAGAAGATCATCGAGGCGCTGAGGCGCGCTTTGTAGTTTTCTTCGTTATTTGTCATAAAAGCCAATAGAGATGAATAAAATTCGGGAATATTCGGCGTAATTTTTTCAAAAAATCATTGACAAAAGGAATTGGGTTGTGTATAATATATGTTGCGACATTTTGTAAAGAGATGAAAAAGGAAGATTTTATGCGTGTTGATATGACCCCGATCCTTACGGGAAAGACGGACAAGATCCCCTTCGTTTTTGATTATGAAGGCGCGGGCGAGCTTTTTCCTACGGTTTCCTTTGACGGTCCCGTTCATATTGACGGTGTGATCACGGAACGCTCCGGCTGTATGCTTCTCACGCTAAAGGCAAGCGTTTCTTATACTACCGAGTGCGCAAGATGCTTGAAGGAGCTTCATCGCTCTCTGACCTTTGATCTCTCGAAAAATGCGGCGGTAAGCGGCTCGCTTCAGGGCGATGATAACGACGATTACGTCATTGTCGAGAATTCTGTCCTTGATTTAAGCGACCCTGTCGAGGAGCTTCTGTTCCTTGAGCTTCCGTCAAGAGATCTTTGCTCGGACGATTGTTTGGGACTTTGTCCTAAGTGCGGTAAGGATCTCAATGAAGGAAAATGTGACTGCGAGACGAAGGAGATAGATCCCCGTCTTGAGGTTCTTAAAAAGTTCCTTCAGAATAACGATGATAATAATTAACCACTTTGAAGGAGGTGCTAAATATGGCAGTACCGAAGAGAAAAGTATCGAAGGCAAGACGTGACAAAAGACGTTCCAGCACATGGAAGCTCGCCCTTCCCGGAATGACCACGTGCCCCAAGTGCGGAGAGGCAGTTCTTCGTCACAGAGTATGCAAGGCATGCGGAACCTACGCCGGCAAGGAGATCGTTGCAGTAGATAACGACTGATAGCGAAGTTTTTGCACGAATAAGCCCGCCGCGTAATTGCGGAGGGCTTTGTTTCGTCAGTGGGGTCACCCCAAAAATCTTAGAAAAGGAGGGCTTGCTTTATGGTTCTCATAGATGACGTTCTTCCCGGCTCCGCCGCAGATGAAGCGGGCGTTAAGCGCGGAGATTACCTTATCAGAATAAACGGCAAGGATATAAACGACGTTCTTGACTACCGCTATTATATTACAGAGCCGAGAGTGAAGCTCCTTCTTCACCGCGGCCCCGAGCTTCTTAACGTTGCGATAAGAAAGCCGCAGTACGACGATATCGGTCTTGTTTTCAATACCTTCTTGATGGATGAGAAGAAGTCGTGCAAGAATAAGTGCATCTTCTGCTTCATTGATCAGCTCCCGAAGGGAATGAGAAAGCCGCTTTATTTCAAGGACGACGATTCGCGTCTGTCGTTCCTTATGGGCAACTATATCACGCTCACCAATATGGACGAGCACGATATCGAGCGCATTATTAAGATGAAGATGTCGCCGATAAATATATCGGTACATACGACCGATCCCGAGCTTCGCTGTAAGATGCTTAGCAACCGCTTTGCCGGCTCGTGTTACGAGACGATGAAGCGCTTTGCGGAGGCAGGGATCGAGATGCACTGTCAGATCGTTCTTTGCAAGGGCGTAAACGACGGCGCACAGCTTATGAAGAGCATGAGAGACCTTTCAGATCTCTATCCTGCCGTAAATTCCGTTTCGATAGTTCCTGCCGGAATTACGAAGCACAGAGAGGGACTTTTCCCGCTTACTCCCTTTACGGGCGAGGAAGCGTCGAAGATAATCGCGCAGGTCGAGGGATATGCCGAAACGTGCCTGTCAAAATACGGAAGCAGGATCTTCTTCTGCGCCGACGAGCTTTATCTTTCGGCGAAAAAGAAATTCCCGAGGGGCGATTACTACGAGGGATATTCGCAGATAGAAAATGGAGTCGGAATGGTCAGATCCTTCTCGGACGAGTTTGCATTGGCGCTGAAGGATATAAACGATTTCGATACTAAACGCGAAAGACACGTTTCACTTGCGACAGGAGCAGCCGCTTATCCGCTTATTTCGTTTATGGCGGAGGAGCTGAAAAAGCGCTGTCGCAATCTCGATATTAACGTATACGAGATAAAGAACGACTTTTTCGGAGAAAACATCACAGTTGCCGGACTTATAACCGGTAAGGACCTTTACGAGCAGCTTTGGGATAAAAAGCTCGGCAAGACGCTCTTTTTGCCGTCAGTTATGCTTCGTCACGAAAAGGACAGATTCCTTGACGACGTCAGCCCGAGATGGCTTGAGGAAAAGCTGAACGTAAATATTGAATTCATTGATACCGACGGATTTGATTTCGTCGAAAAGATCTTAACGCTGTCTTAAAGGAGGAGATACTGTGAGTACACCTGTAGTTGCTATAGTCGGACGTCCCAACGTCGGCAAGAGTACGCTTTTTAACAAGCTTACGGGCAAGCGTATCTCTATCGTCGAGGATACCCCCGGCGTTACCCGTGACAGAATTTATCACGAAACTGAATGGAGAGGCAGAAAGCTTCTTCTTATTGATACGGGCGGAATTGAGCCAAGAACCGATAACGCGATGCTCAAGTATATGCGCCGTCAGGCGGAGACCGCTATTGAGACGGCTGACGTTATCGTGTTTTTGACCGACGTAAACGTCGGTATGCTTGACGAGGATAGACAGATCGCCTCTCTTCTTATGAAGAGCGGAAAGCCCGTCGTTCTCGCAGTAAATAAGGTAGACCGCGTCGGTATGCCGCCTGCGGAGTTTTACGAATTCTATCAGCTCGGCTTCAAGGACGATCCGATCCCGATCTCGGCTCTTCACGGTACCGGCTCGGGAGATCTGCTTGACGTTGTGCTTGCATATTGTCCCGAGGATGACGGAAATGATGAGGGCGAGCTTGATGAAAATATCAAGGTTGCTGTCATCGGTAAGCCGAACGCAGGAAAATCCTCGATAATAAACAAGCTTCTCGGTACAGAGCGTCTTATCGTTTCCGACGTTGCGGGAACTACTAGAGACGCAATAGATACCGCGCTCGAAAACGAGCACGGAAAGTACGTTCTTATCGACACTGCCGGAATACGCCGTCAGAGCAAGGTCGATGATCCTATTGAAAAATACAGCGTTCTCCGCGCGAAGCTTGCAGTCGAGAGAGCTGACGTTTGCGTTATCATGATAGACGCGAACGAGGGAATTACCGAGCAGGACGAAAGAATTGCGGGTATTGCTCACGAGGCAGGAAAGCCGTCGGTTATTTGTATCAACAAATGGGACCTTATCGAAAAGGACAATAATACCGTCAAGGAATTTACCGAGAAGGTATATCAGGCGTTCTCTTATATGACTTACGCTGAAGTTATTTACCTTTCGGCAAAGACGGGTCAGCGCGTTGACAAGCTTTACGGTCTTATAAACGACGCGTACGAGCAGAGCAGACGCCGCATTACGACAGGAATCCTCAACGACGTTCTTTCCGATGCGACGGCTCGCGTTCAGCCGCCGTCCGATAAGGGAAAGTATCTCAAGGTATACTATATGACGCAGATCGGCGTTCAGCCGCCTACCTTCGTTATATTCTGTAATTCCGTTGAGCTTTTCCATTTCTCATATAGAAGATACATTGAAAACTGTCTGCGCGAGACCTTTGGTTTCAAGGGTACGCCTATCAAGATCATAATCCGCGAACGCGGGGAGGATAGTGGAAAATGATGCTCTTTAACACCGTTACTACCGCAGGCGATGCTGAAAAGTTTGAAGCTTACAGAAGCTATATTACCTACTCTTTCGCACACGGTCCGCTTGGACGCATGGTGCTTGAAGGAAAGATCGACGGATGGGTATATTATGCAGTAGGAATCGCTATTGCAGTCCTTGGATATTTCCTCGGAAGTATGAATTTCGCGGTCATAATCTCGCGTATCAAGTTTCACGAGGATATAAGAACGAAGGGAAGCGGAAACGCAGGCGCGACCAATATGTCGCGTACATACGGCAAGGCGGCGGGAATCGCTACGCTCGCGGGCGATATTCTCAAGACCGTCATCCCCGTGCTGGTCGCTAAGCTGCTAGTCGGCGAGGTGTTCGGATATTTGACGGGACTTATGTGCGCCCTCGGTCACGCATTCCCATGCTACTATAAATTCAAGGGCGGTAAGTGCGTTGCCGTTACTGCGGCTGTGCTTCTCATTATGGAGCCGCTTGCTTTCTTGTTCCTGTTTATAATATTTGCGGCAGTCGTTCTCGCAACGAAGTACGTTTCGCTTGCGTCAATATTTACTGCTCTTATTTCCCCCGTTATCATACATAACTTTATTAAGAATAAATGCTACGGCGGCGGTCATATCGGTATCATCTTCTTGATCGTCCAGTGCTTGCTTGTCGTATTCCTTCACAGAGAGAATATCAAGCGTCTTCTTAACGGCAAAGAGAACAAATTTGCCTTCAAAAAGAAAAAAACCGAAAATAATAGCGCAGAAAAATAAATTTTTTGTAAAAGAGTATTGCATTTTTTCAAAAGCTGTGCTATACTTATCGGGTATGAATTTCTAAACAAGAAATAATTGATTAATTTCGGATATATGGATGGAGGTGTCCTAAATGGCAAAGTGTGATATCTGCGGCAAGGGCGTTGTTTTTGGTCATAACGTTTCTCATTCCAACCGCAAGACCGCAAGAAACTGGAAACCCAACGTAAGAAAGGTTAAGGCAGTTGTAGACGGTGCTAACAAGACCGTTCACGTTTGCTCCCGTTGCCTGCGCTCGGGTAAAGTAGAAAGAGCTTAATAAGAAAGAGCCGAAAACCGCTCTGTAACTATGCTCAAACGACCGAATGGCAACGATTTGCCGTTCGGTCTTTTTCTTGGTGAAATATGAAGATTCTTGTTGACGCTAAGATGTCAAATAAGGTGCGCGACTCGCTATCAAGCTACGGCGAGGTCGTTTCCTTGCCGAAGTGGAAGGGTCTGCCTGAGCCGGTATCGTCGCACCCCGATATGCTGTTTTATCCCCTGCCTGACGGAAAGATACTTGTCGGACGGGATTATTATAACGAAAACCGCGGATTTTTTGACGCTCTGGGCTGCAATTTCGTCCTGGACGAAAAAACGCCGAACGGTGAGTACCCGTTCGACGTGCGCTTTGACTGCCTCGGTGTTAATGGCGTTTTATACGGAAAAGACGGCTTTGTGTCTGAGATGATCGTTAGGCAGTATCAGTCCTTCGTTTCGGTAAATCAGGGATATACAAGATGCTCGGTCGCGATGCTCTCGGAAAAATGTGCCGTGACTGCTGACCGAGGAATTGCTTCGGCGCTAAGTAAAAACGGAATCGACGTTCTTACGATCAGACCCGGGCACATAGAATTAAAGGGGTACGATAGCGGATTTATCGGCGGCGCGGGCGCGCTTATAGAGGGCGGCGTTTACGGCTTTTTTGGGGATCTGCTTTCTCATCCCGACGGCGAAATGATCGCGGAGTTTGCTTCCCGGCATAAAATAAAAGCCGTGTCGCTTTCGGATGAACCCTTAAGCGACAACGGCGGTCTTCTCATTCTTCGAGAAGCTTATCTTCGGTAGCTTCGCCCTCTTCTTCGATGCGATTAAGCTCGGTGAAGTACTCGTCGAGGACCGTCTTTTCGAGAAGTGCGCGGAAGTCCGAATTTATGGGATGTATTATGTCCCTATACGTGCCGTCCGGATTCTTTCGGCTCGGCATTACGATGAAATACTTGTCCTTGGTGTTAATTACTTTGATGTCATGAAGTGCCAACTGATTATCGAAGGTGACAGATACGACGGCTTTCATCGGACCGTCGTCGTTAAAGGTTTTACGAATCTTGATGTCCGTGATCTGCATGGCATGCCTCCATATAAATTTTGCATTACTAACAACGCACAAAAATATTATATTTGTTGATTATGTCTACACTTATAAGGAAATTTTTAACTTTTATAAACGGTTTTTAAATTTTTTTGCTTTAACTATACACATCATTAACCTTTTGGGTACGAAAGGAAAAGGAATGCTATGAATATAGTAGAAATTGCCGATATAATGTCGAAAGCGAAGAAAATACATTTTGTCGGTATCGGCGGTATAAGCATGTCATCGCTTTCCGCGATAACCAAAACGAAGGGCTATACCGTTACAGGTAGTGACAGAACGAAAAGCGCTATGACCGAGCGCCTTGAAAAGCTCGGAATTACCGTTCATTATTCCCATAGCGAGGATAACGTTCTCGACTGTGACGTCATCGTTTACACAGCCGCTGTGCACCCCGACAATCCCGAGCTTAAAAAGGGAAGCGAGAGAGGGATCCCGCTTATAACGAGAGGGGAATATCTCGGCTGGCTTATGAGCGAATACAAGATCCGTATCGGTGTAAGCGGTACTCACGGAAAAAGCACGGTCACCTCGATGCTTACCGAAATATATCTTGCAGGCAAATACGATCCTACCGTCGTCAGCGGTGCTGAGCTTGCATCTATCGGAGGTGCGTATCATCTCGGCTCGGAGGAGTATTTTATCTTCGAGGCGTGTGAATACTGCGATTCATTCCTTTCGTTCTGCCCGACGACTGCTATCGTAACCAATCTTGAATACGATCACGCAGATTATTTTAAGACGATGGATCAGCTTCGTGCGTCCTTCAGGCAGTACGTTAGCTACGGAAGTATTGCCGTTCTAAACGCAGATGACAAGGAAGCCATCGCGCTCGCCGACGGCTATAACGGAAAAACTGTCTCCTTCTCCGCTTGCGGAAAGGGTGACTATAACGCAGAAAACGTCGTTTACAACTGCGGATGTGCGTCGTTTGACCTTACTTATCACGGCGAAAAGCTGGGCGTAATTACGCTTACCGTTCCCGGCGTTCATAACGTATATAACGCTCTTGCGGCTGCCGCTTCTGCATTGACAAACGGCGCAAGCTTTGATGCCGTCAAGGCGGGTCTGTATTCATTCGGCGGCGCGAAGCGACGCTTTGAATACAAGGGCAAGACCGAAAAGGGCGCAGAGGTGTATATCGACTACGCTCACCATCCATCCGAGATAAAGGTCACGCTTAACGCTGCAAAGACCTTCGGAAAGAGAGTAGTTGCCGTATTCCAGCCGCATACCTATTCGCGTACCGCAAGCTTGTTTGACGATTTTACAATGTCGTTCTGCGATTCCGATGTAACGCTTTTTGCCGATATATATGCCGCACGCGAGACCGATACTCTCGGTGTTTCCTCCGAGCTTCTCGCAAGCAAAACGCCGAACGGTATCTGCCTTAACACCTTTGAAAATATTGCGGAATATCTCAAAAATAACTGCACCGAAAATGATATTATCATGATCCTCGGCGCGGGCGACGTTATCAAAATTGCCGACCTGATTATCTGAATGTTAAAGTTCACAAAAGTTAACATATTCCCCGAACGTTTTTAACGTTTCGGGGAATTTTTTTGCTTCAAAATGGCACTAATGCCGTTGACAGGTGTTAAATAATGTGATATAATTACATATGTATGTGAATTTTAACACTAAGGAGAAAACAATGAGCTTGGCAAGAAGAAATGCGATACATCAGCTATTCCAAAGCAAGCCCTTTATTACCCTTCACGAGCTGGAGGAAATGTTCCCCGAGGTTTCGAGTATGACTCTGCGCCGAGATATTGAGTATTTCGAGCGTCAGGGTGAGGCGATCAAGGTCAGAGGCGGCGCGAGGTCAATGAAGTTTATCACGACTTCGATGGAGGACGCGTTCAGCTTGCGACTTCATTCGAACTCCTACGCTAAGGAAAAGATCGCGACCGAGGCGCTTCGCTTTATTGAAACGGGCAGAAGTATATTCCTCGATTCGGGTACGACCGTGCTTCGTCTTGCTTCGGTAATGCCGAACAGCCGTCTTACCGTTACGACGACGGGACTTAACGTCGCTATCGAGCTTATGAAAAAGGATCAGCCGATAGTAAATATCGTCGGCGGTATGATAAACCGCGATAACGTGACCGTTTCGGGTAATCAGGCGGTGCAGTTTATCGAGGGGATAAATATTGACGTCGCGTTTATAGTTCCATCGGGCGTCTCGGCAGACGACGGACTTACCTGCGGTAACTATAACGACTGCGAGCTTAAAAAGCTCGTTATAGAAAAGGCACGCAAGGTCGTCGTTCTTATGGACGCATCGAAGACCGATAAGAGCTTGCCTTATACATTCAGCAATTTTTCCGATATTGACTGCATAATTTCGGACGGCGATCTTCCGCCCGACGTAAGAGAAAAGGCAATGGCGGAAAACGTTGAGATCATTATTGCTTAAAATTTTTTAATTAATATATAGGAGGACTATTATGGCACAGGTAGTAATTATGCCCCGTCAGGGACAGAGTGTCGAGAGCTGTGTTATCACCGAATGGAAGAAAAAGGTCGGTGACAAGGTAGAGGAAAAGGACGTCCTTTTCTCCTACGAGACCGACAAGTCGAGCTTCGATGAGCTTTCGACCGTTTCGGGTACGCTTCTCGCCATTTTCCACGAGGAGGGTGACGACGTTGAGTGTCTACTTCCCGTATGCGTTATCGGTAACGAGGGCGAGGACATCTCCGCGCTTATTCCCAAGAAGGAAGAGGCGGCAGCTCCTGCTCCCGAAGCACCCAAGGAAGAAGTAAAGGCAGAGGAAAAGGCACCTGCTCCCGAGGCAGCAGCAACGGGCAGCGCGGTAAGCACTGAGGGAAGAATCAAGATCTCTCCCCGTGCGCGTCATCTCGCTGAAAGAACAGACGCTGATATTTCCCGCGCAGTTCCGACAGGACCTAACGGCAGAATAATCGAGCGCGATATTAACACCCTTCTCGATAAGGGCTGGACGAATGCAGACAAGCCCGTCGAGGCGGCTCCCGCAGCAGCTCCCGCGGCAGCGACTGCTCCCGCACTTGAGGAATACACCGACGTTAAGCTCCCGAACATCCGCAAGGTCATCGCAAAGAGCATGCACGCATCTCTTTCGAATATGGCTCAGCTTACCCTTAACTCTTCGTTCGACGCAACCGCTATTATGGCGTTCCGCGCACAGGTTAAGGACAACGCAGAGAAGCTCGGTCTTAACAATATCACCATCAACGATATCGTTCTTTACGCAGTTTCGAGAACCATCCTTTCCTTTAAGGATCTCAATGCTCACTATCTTGACGATAAGGACGTAATGCGTTACTTCAATACCGTTAACCTCGGTATCGCAGTTGATACCGAAAGAGGACTTCTTGTTCCTACCGTATTCGGTGCTGAAAAGCTTTCGCTTAACGAGCTTTCCGCTGAAGCAAAGAGCGTTATCAAGGCGGCTCAGTCCGGCAGCATCGCTCCCGATAAGCTCAAGGGTGCATCGTTCACCGTAACCAACCTCGGTGCTATGGGAATCGAATCCTTTACTCCCGTAATCAATCCTCCTCAGACCGGTATTCTCGGTGTTGACGCGGTGACCTACAGAGTTAAGCCCGACGGAAGCACTTATCCCGCTATGGGTCTTTCCCTTACCTTTGACCACCGTGCTCTTGACGGCGCTCCTGCCGCTAAGTTCCTGAAGGCACTTTGCGACAACCTTACGAATTTCAATCTTCTTCTTGCAAAGTAAGAGGTGAACAGTATGTACGATCTGATAATTTTAGGCGGCGGTCCTGCCGGATACAATGCGGCTGAAAGAGCCGCTCACGGCGGTCTTAAGACGCTTCTTATCGAGGGCAGAGCGCTCGGCGGTGTTTGCCTTAACGAGGGCTGCGTTCCTACAAAGACACTTCTTTATTCCGCAAAGATATTCGACTACGCGAAGCATAGCGCTGAGTACGGCGTTAAGTTCGACGGTGCGTCGATCGACCATTCTGCCGTTATCGACAGAAAGGGAAGAGTCGTTAAGACTCTCGTCGGCGGAATCGGCGCTTCGATGAAGCGTGCAGGCGTAACCGTAGTTAACGCTTACGGTACTATTATGGGCAAGGATGCTAGCGAATTTACCGTTAAGGCAGGCGACGAGGAATATAAGGGCGCTAAGCTCCTTATCTGTACCGGCTCGACTGCGGCTGTTCCTCCCATTCCCGGTCTGCGCGAGGCGGTAGACAGCGGATTCGCAATGACAAACCGCGAAATACTCGATATGAAAAAGGTTCCCGAGAAGCTCGTCGTTATCGGCGGCGGCGTAATCGGTCTTGAAATGGCTTCTTATTTCAACTCGATCGGATCTAAGGTTACGGTTATCGAAATGCTTGACCACATCGCAGGTCCGACTGACAGCGAAATTTCGAAGATCCTTTATAAGAACTACGTCAAGAAGGGCGTTGAGTTCCTTCTCGGCGCGAAGGTCACCTCCGTTGGCAAGGACTGCGTAAACTACGAGCTTAACGGCAAGGAAGAATCTGCTCCCGCAGACGCAGTGCTCGTTTCTATCGGACGCCGCGCTATGACGCAGGGCATCGGTCTTGAGAACATCGGCGTTCTTACCGAAAGAGGCGCGATCGTAACCAACGACAAGCTTGAAACCAACGTTTCGGGCGTTTGGGCGGCAGGCGACGTAAACGGCAAGAGCATGCTTGCTCACACGGCTTACCGTGAGGGCGAGGTCGCTGTAAACAATATGCTCGGCAAGCCCGACAGAATGAATTACAATTCCGTTCCCGCAGTTATCTATACAAATCCCGAGGTCGCATCGGTCGGTGAGACATCCGAGACCGTAAAGGCAAAGGGACTTGATGCCAAGGTTGAGAGCTTCACGCTCAAGTACAGCGGCAGATATATTGCCGAAAACGAGGGCGGCGACGGAATCGTCAAGCTCATTATCGACAAGGAACACCGCAAGGTCATCGGCGTTCACATGATCGGTAACTACGCGTCCGAGATAATCTACGGCGCGGCGCTTATGGTCGACCGCGAGATGAGAGTCGAGCAGGTGCAGAAGATCGTCTTCCCGCATCCGACTGTCGGCGAGGTCATCCGCGAAGCAATGTTCATGATATAAAAAACTTTAATTAATATAAGGAGAACAAAACTATGCCTAAGAGTCAATACGTTGATCCCTCAAAAGCCTTTGATAGCGGCTATATTCACTTTGAGGACATTCCTGTTTGTCAGTACAATAAGACACTGACTGAGGAAAAGAAGATATACACAAAGGCGGATTTCCTCCGTATCTACCGCGATATGGCTATCATCCGCGAGTTCGAGACCATGCTGAACGAAGTTAAGGTCAAGAGCGAATACAACGGCGTTAAGTACAATAACCCCGGACCTGCTCACCTTTCTATCGGTCAGGAAGCGTCTGCTGTCGGTGAAGCTTACTGCCTCGACATCAACGACTTCTCGTTCGGTTCTCACCGTTCGCACGGCGAGATCCTTGCTAAGGGTCTTTCCTCTATCGAAAAGCTTACCGATGAAGAGCTTTACGCTATCATGAAGGAATTCCTTGACGGTACCGTCCTTAATGTTGTTGAAAAGCACATGAACGCAGGCGGAAACGTTAAGGAGCTTGCAATCAACTTCCTTCTTTACGGCGCACTTGCTGAGATCTTCGCCCGTAAGACCGGCTTCAACCGCGGTCTCGGCGGATCCATGCACGCATTCTTCATTCCTTTCGGACTTATGCCTAACAACGCTATCGTTGGTGCATCTGCTCCTATCGCACTCGGTGCGGCTCTCTATAAGAGATCGAACGGCAAGCCCGGTATCGTTATCTCTAACTGCGGCGACGGCGCAACCGGACGCGGTCCTGTTCTTGAATCTCTCAACTTTGCTTCTATGGACCAGATCACTAAGCTCTGGGGCATGGACGGCAAGTATTCCGACGGCGGTATGCCTATCCTCTTCAACGTCTTCAATAACCACTACGGTATGGGCGGACAGACAAGAGGTGAGACCATGGGCTTTGATATGGTTGCTCGTCTCGGCGCCGGCTTCAACCCGTCTCAGATGCACGCAGAGCGTGTAAACGGTTACGATCCGCTTGCAGTTATCGATGCAGTATCGAGAAAGAAGAAGCTTCTTCTCGAGGGCAAGGGACCTGCGCTTCTCGACGTAGTTACCTACCGTGTATCCGGTCACTCCCCCTCTGACTCCTCTACCTACCGTACGCAGGAAGAGATCGAGGCATGGAAGAATGCAGACCCGATCGTTGCGTTCAAGAACAAGCTCATCAAGGGCAAGCTCGCGACCGAAAACGATTTCGCAGTAATGCACGAGCAGATCACTAACCGTATGACCGAGATCATGAAGCTCGCTATAAACGACGAGATCTCGCCCCGTATGGACCTTAACAAGGAGCCCGATGCTATCGCATCCATCATGTTCTCTAACCAGAAGGTCGTTTCCATGGACCCCGAGCGCAAGGCAGAAATGCTTATGCCTAAGGAAGAGTGCCCCCGTGTCAAGGAGATCAAGGGCAAGGTTCGTACTGCTACCGACAAGGACGGCAAGCCCGTATCCAAGATGAAGATGTACAACGTCTGCGACGGTCTCTTCGAGCCGATCATCGACAAGTTCTACGACGATCCTACCCTCATCGCTTACGGTGAAGACAACCGTGACTGGGGCGGCGCGTTCGGCGTTTACAAGAAGATGACCGAGGCAGTTCCTTATCACCGCTTCTTCAACTCTCCTATTTCCGAGTCCGCTATCGTCGGTTCGGCAGTTGGCTACGCAATGTGCGGCGGCCGTGCAATCGTTGAGCTTATGTACGCTGACTTTATCGGTTGTGCAGGAGACGAAATATTCAACCAGATGGCTAAGTGGCAGGCAATGAGTGCAGGTATCCTTAAGATGCCTATCGTTCTCCGTGTTTCCGTCGGCTCTAAGTACGGCGCACAGCACAGCCAGGACTGGACTGCTATCACCTCTCATATCCCCGGACTTAAGGTCGTATTCCCCGTAACTCCTACCGACGCTAAGGGTCTTATGACCAGCGCTCTTGACGGCACTGACCCTGTTGTATTCTTCGAGTCGCAGAGAGTTTACGGCTTCGGCGAGGAATTCGTTAAGGACGGCGTGCCGGAGGGCAAGTTCGCAATCGAATTCGGTGAGCCCGATGTCAAGCGTGAAGGTAAGGACGTTACCATTCTTACCATCGGAGCTACTCTCTACCGCGCTATGAACGCCGCTAAGACTCTTGAAGAGAAGTACGGAATCTCCGCAGAGATCATCGACGCACGTTCTCTCGTTCCTTTCAACTACGACAAGGTTATCGAGTCTGTTAAGAAGACCGGTAAGATCGTTATCGTAGGTGACGCTTGCGAGCGTGCTTCCATGATGAAGGATATGGCTGCGAACATCACAGAGTTCTGCTTCGACTACCTCGATGCTCCTCCTGTTGCTCTCGGCTCGAGAAACTGGATCACTCCTGCGTTCGAGCTTGAGAAGTCCTTCTTCCCGTTCGAGGATGCTATCATCGACTGCATCCACGAGAAGCTCATTCCGCTTAACGGTCATGTTCCGACTCATAACTTCTCCGATATTGAGAAGGTAGACAGAGCTAAGAAGGGTCTTTAATTTAACCGTTTTTCATAAGTGCATTCTCAGAGGATCATGGAAGGGGACGATAAGCCGTCCTCCTTCCATGGCGGACAGAATTATTCGAACGGATCAGCCGCTTTTAGATTCTGCAAAAGGAGATGAAGCGATTATCGGATAATCGCGTTGAATAGTAATGAAGTATGTATATTACTTTTTGAAAAATTATGAAACTATACTTAATGCGTGCGCTGAATTCATTGTTTTGACACTTGAATTAATCGGTATACTCATTATTATAATCGGTTCGTTCAAGGCGATAATTCAAATATTTTCCAAGCTTAAGAAAAAGCAAAAAACAAACATCGTCATTAATCTCGGAAACACGTTGGCTCTCGCGCTTGAGTTCAAAATGGGCGCGGAGATAGTGAATACCGTAATAGTGAGAGACCTTCGGGAGCTTGGAACACTGGCTATTGTTATAGCGCTTCGTGCTATTCTCTCGTTGCTTATCCACTGGGAGATCAAGAGCGAAAGAAAGAGCGAGATGAACGATTCGCCGGAACAGACACCGAAAATTGACAGCGATACGTAATTGTTAAGGTCACGGAAGAAATTTTGACATAAATAAGTATAACGAAAAAAGCACCTATGTTGACGGCTTAAGCCGTTGCCGGGTGCTTTTTGTGTGTTGGCTTCGCTGTTGAAAAAACGGTAGAAAGAATATAAAAAGAAAAAATCCCGCTTGCGGGATTTTTTCTTTGTACACCAAAACCACGCGTGAGGAGCGTGGTTCAAAAAAGGTTAACCGATGAACAGAAATGATGTAAAGAAAAAATGTAGTTTAAGGGTAGTATGTGCCAATGGCTCCCCTGTGCAAGGGGAGCTGTCTGCGGTAGGTTGCGCGAAGCGCAAACTACTGAAGACTGAGGGGTTGTAAGAAGTTAGAAAAGCTTATATACAATCCCTCCGGCCGTGGCTCTGCCGAGGCCATGCCTCTTTTGCACTCATCCCTTTACACAAGGGAGGCCAAGAGCGAAACCCGTTTACGGGTAGCGAGTATCCAATGCGTGGATGGCAAGCCAATTTAAGGCGCACTTGTGCGCAGCCACAAGGATTAGGGCTACGCCCGAAAATGAAATACCCCCCGCTATGCGGGGGGATGTTTATTTGAAGAATAAAGAAGAAAGAATAAACAATAAAGAAGAAAAAAGGTATTGAATCAGCAAGGGAAATGTGCTAAAATATCCCTGTTATCAAATTTTGAAAGGCAATATGATGTTAGACTATCTTCTTCTTGTCGGCGCGCTTTTTGCTAATGCGTCGCTTTCACTTTTTAACTCGTTCTTTCAGAAAAAGAATCGCACAAGGGTCGGATCAACTCAGCTTTATAACTTGGTGATGATCTCGAGCGTGCTAATTACTTGGGCGGTTATTTGGGCATTCGAGGGCGGTTTTTCTCTTAAGGTCCTGCCGTATTCGCTTATATTCGGAGTCGGTTATTCAGCCGCGATAATTGGACTGTTTAACGCTATAAAATGCGGTCCGACGGCACTATCCACCCTTATTCTTCAGCTTTCGCTTATTGCGACGGCTGTCTGGGGACTGTTTTTCTGGGGTTCTCCCGTTACCGTGCCTGTAATTCTCGGACTTATCCTCGTTGCAGTTTCGCTTTTCTGCTGTATTTATACGAAAAGCTCGGACAGCGAAAACCGCGTTAGCTTGAAGTGGATAATCTGGGTTTCTATCTGCTTTGTCGGTAACAGTGCCGCGTCTATTGTAGCAAGAGTTCAGCAGATAGACTTCGACGGTCTGCATAAGGGGCAGTTTATTACTCTTGCAACGCTGATAACGCTCGTTATCTGCATAATTATGTACGCAAGAAGCGACAAGCGTGATACTGCCGTTGTCCTCAAAAAGTCGGGGTATCTGCCGATACTTTCGGGCGTGCTGAACGCTCTTTACAGCGTGCTTATTCTCGTTCTTGCGACGAGCAAGGTCGTTCCTGCGAGTCTTCTTTACCCGACTGTCGGCGTCGGAAGCATCGCTCTTGTTTCGCTCTTTGCACAGTTCGTCCTTAAGGAAAGAATGTCTAAGCTTCAGTGGACCGGACTTGTTATCGGTGCGGTCGCAACTGCGCTTCTTTCAATTTGAAAATGCTATACATAGGAAAAGATCCCTTTCGGGATCTTTTCTTTTACTTTATTACATTACGGTTGTCGTAGGTGTGACCGCTGAGGTTTAAGCCGTGCTTCAGATTGTACTCGGCGTTCTTTGCCCCGTCGTGCATATCGTCGCCGATTTCGTTCAGTCCGCGCTTGATGTCATCGCCTGCGTCATTCATGCCGCGGCGGACGTTGTGCGGAAGATTATAGATGTCGTCACCGATCTCGTTAAGACCGCGGCGAACGTCGTTCGGAATATCGTATATCCTGTCGCCGAGTCCCTCTTCGTCTCTGCGCTCTGCCTTGTCGGTATCGCTTATATCGGTCGTGCTGTCGTGGCGGTTTCCGTGGTGACCGAGATAACCGTCGTCACCGCGGTCAACGTTTCCGCCGCGCGTGCAGGAAGTCATCCCGAGAACGACCGATATAAGCGCGAGTGCTGTTATTATCTTTTTCATTTTTTCGCCTCTTATTTATTATTAAGGGAATAATGTCCCGTCGTTAGTATTGACGGACGACGCGAAAAAATGCTTTGAAAAATTTGTAATTAAAGACCCGAAAAGAAGGAGCTTACCAGGCGCTTCAGAACCTGCGAAAAGCTTATTTTTTCGATTGTTTCGGCGGCTCTGATCGGAACCTTGCCGATGACATCGCCGTCTGCCTTGAAGACGATCTCGCCGACCTTTTCGCCTGCCTTTATCGGTGCCTTGACCGATTTCGGGAGCACGGTCTCAGCCGTTACGCCCGAGGCGAATATATCCTTCGGAAGCACCTTTCCAAAGCCCTCGCCGACAAGCGGAAGCGTGCTTTTTACGCCGTAGTTTACGTCGATATTGCCGATCTCGCCCTGCTCGTATTTATAGAAGCGGTATGCGGAAAATCCGTAGTCGAGAAGCGCTTTTGCCGTTTCGTTTCGACTGTCGCGGGTTGGTGAGCCCATTACGACGGCTATAAGGTGCATTCCGTCACGCTCTGCTGTTGCACTGATGCAAAAACCCGCCTTTGAGGTCGAGCCGGTCTTAAGTCCCGTTGCACCCTTGTAGAAGCGGATGAGTCGGTTTGTGTTCGTAAGACCGAATGCGCCGTTTCTGATGGTGTCCATCCATATCGTAGTATAATCAAATATGATGGGATGCTTGAGCAGCTCTGCCGACATGAGGGCAATATCGCGCGCGGTCGTCAGGTGATTTTGCACGCTGTCGTCAAGCCCCGTCGGGTTTTCAAATACTGTGTTCGTCATTCCGAGCTGGGAAGCGCGTTCATTCATTGCCTTGACGAATTCCTCAACGCTTCCGCTTATCTGTTCGGCAAGGGCAGTCGATGCGTCGTTTGCGCTTGCGACAATGACGCTTTTGAGTAGATCCTCGACGCTCATCACCTCGCCTGCCTTCAGATACACCTGCGAGCCGCCCATTTTAGACGCTCGTTCGCTTACCTGAACTGTGTCGGTAAGGGAAAGCGTGCCCTTGTCAAGCTCCTCGACGACGAGAAGTATCGTCATTATCTTCGTGACCGATGCAGGCGGCAGGCGCTGGTCTGCGTTATGCTCGTAGAGAATTTCGCCCGTCGACGCTTCCATAAGTATTACGCTTTTTGCTTCGCCGTAAAGCTCGGCTCCTTGGAATTTTATGGGGAGTATGGTGAGCAAAATTACGGCACAAATTATTACCGATATTAGTTTTTTCATTTTTCGCTCCTTTATGCTTTTTTGAAAGTGTATGAAAAAAGGGCGAATAATATGAAAGAAAACGAATGAAACGAGGCGGATGAGGCGGGACTCGGAGCGCCCGCGCTACCTTCTCCAGTGGGAGAAGGTGGCATTTGCGCAGCAAATGACGGATGAGGTGTTCGGGAACGATGTTACATTCCTTTGAAAACGGCGGGAGCAAGCCCCCGCCCTACCAAATGTATATCGAATGTTTATTGGTGGGGGTCGGCGTCCTCGACGACCCGTTGTAAAAATAAAGTAACATTGTTATAGCGCGGTGCGTCGAGGACGTCGCACCCTACAAATTGAAGTGGAGAAAGGTTAGAGAGTTATTCGATAGCGTGAACGCGGTATTGACTTCTCTTTGTGAATGTGATTCAATAGAAAGATCCGCCCGAGAATATCGGGCGGATCGGTTACTTTATGTTTTAGTGCTGTTTACCGCAAGCTGAGCAGTCGCCGTCGCATTCGTGGCCGTTTATTTCGACGACCTTGTCGATGCCGTTGCGCTTATAGTAGTCGTTAATTGCGGTCTTTACTGCTTCTTCTGCAAGAACGGAGCAGTGAAGCTTAACGGGGGGAAGTCCGTCGAGCGCTTCAACGACTGCCTTATTTGTGAGCGTGAGCGCTTCGTCGACGCTCTTGCCCTTTATAAGCTCGGTTGCCATCGACGAGGTCGCGATCGCCGCGCCGCAGCCGAAGGTCTTGAACTTTACGTCAACTATGATGTTGTCCTCAATTTTGAGGTAGATTCTCATTATATCGCCGCAGGTCGCGTTTCCGACCTCGCCGACAGCGGAGGGATTTTCTATTTCACCAACGTTTCGCGGATTTGCGAAATGGTCCATAACTTTTGCGCTGTAATTCATATTATTTTTTCCTTTTCAGTTGTTGTAGAGGGGACTCATCTCGCGCAGGCGCGCAACGATGGGCGGGAGCTTTTCGAGAATGTAATCGACGTCCTCGTCGGTGTTCTCATGCGAAAGGGTGAGACGGAGCGAGCCGTGCGCCTTTTCGTGAGGCAGACCGATAGAAAGAAGGACGTGTGACGGCTCAAGCGATGCAGTCGAGCAGGCGGAGCCGGTCGATGCCGCGATTCCTGCCATGTCGAGGAGCAATATCAAGCTTTCGCCCTCGATAAATTCGAACGCGACGTTGAGGTTTCCGGGGAGACGATGCTCCATCGAGCCGTTTATTCTCGTCGCGGGGATCTTCGTGATCTCAGCGGCAAGTCGGTCGCGCATTTTCTTGATTCGCTCCATATCGGGAAGCTGTTCGATCGCAATTTCAAGAGCTTTCGCGAGTCCTACGATGTAAGCGACGTTTTCCGTACCGCCACGACGGCGTCGTTCCTGACCTCCGCCGTCGATGAGGTTGTGAAGGCGTGTTCCTGTCTTTACGTAAAGCGCGCCGATGCCTTTCGGTGCGTGGATCTTGTGTCCCGAGAGGGAGAGCATATCGACGCCGAGGTCATTTACGTCGATCGGAATGTTTCCGACTGCCTGTACTGCGTCGGTGAAAAAGGGAACCTTATGCGCGTGTGCGACCTCTGCAAGCTCCTTTATCGGGAGGATCGTTCCGATCTCGTTGTTCGCGTACATCATAGCGACGAGGATCGTATCGGGACGGATCGCCTTTTCAAGCTGCTCGGGGGTTATAAGTCCTTCGCTGTCGACCTCGAGAAGAGTAACCTCAAAGCCGTCCTTTTTGAGCGCGTCGAGCGTATGAAGCACTGCGTGGTGCTCGTAGACTGTCGAAATTATGTGTTTGCCCTTCGACATATTTGCGTGTGCGGCGCCCTTGATCGCCCAGTTATCGGACTCGGAGCCGCAGGACGTGAAGAATATTTCATTCGGCTTCGCACCGAGAAGCGACGCTATCTTTGCGCGTGCTTCGGCTATCGCCTCGGCACTTTTTCTGCCGAGCCCGTACAAGCTCGACGGGTTTCCGTACTCGCTTCCGAAATAGGGAAGCATAGCGCTGAGCACCTCGGGCGAAACGCTTGTGGTCGCGGCGTTATCCGCGTAAACAAAACGTGACATATATTTATTTTATCCTTTCAAAAGGGGGTGTTTCTTTATGCGAAAGGAGCGTTTTTCCTTTGCGTCTATATTGTATACCATTTTAGTGTACTTTGCAATAGCTTTTTCAAAAAAATATGACGAAATTAGAATCATTTAAGAAAATATTTTCGTTCTATTCATATATATCTGCCTTGTTGGTCAAAACGGCTTGCTTTTTATATGAAAGTATATGTGCGATTTCTTTAGCAAAGAAGGAAGATGCTTTTGGCATCTTCCTTCTTTGAATAGTATTTATCAGCTTTTACTGTATATTCTTTGCTCACTCAGGCAACCGCCTTCGCAGTTTGAGTCGAAATATCTGCAAGGGTAATCGGTTAATGATTGGAGTTTTTCTCCGCAGTGGTCGCATTCTTTGAATGCGCGGTGGTAATAAAGACCGTCTTCGGTATTTTTATACGTTTCAAAATACGGAGGTGCGTAATATTTATGTTCAGAGTTCTCACCGATGCTCGGAAATTCTATCTTTACAGGTGGCATATAGTAGCCATAGTCAGTGTTCACTCCGAAATACGGGGCATTATCCTCAACAGATCCCGTTGTCGGTGGTGGATTTGTTCCTGTTGGGGTGTTGTTTCCGGAACGTGATCTCGAAAAGGGGTTTGTAAGTAAGCATACTGCAAGTGTTAAAAGGGCAATAAGAGCTGTTATAACTATGTAGAAAGCGGGTTTTTTATAGTTTAATACCGATTTTATTCTGCCTTTAACATTGACCTCACCAAACGCAAGAGGACTTACCGAGATAGCTTTTTTTACGTTACCTAACGACAGAAGAGCTTCTGAATAATCTGCACGCTCCGATGACGTCATATACTTTATCACCTTTTCGTCGCACGCCATTTCGATATCCTTACACAGAAGAATGTAGGATAACCAAACGATCGGGTTAAACCAATGAAACGAAAGAAGAACGAAGGCAATGGGCTTGACTATATTATCGCGGCGACTTATATGCGCGCGCTCGTGAAGAAGTACCGAGCGAACTTTGTCTTCATCCATATTCATCGGAAGATATATTTTAGGAGAAATCATTCCAAGAACGAACGGCGATGAGACCCTTTCGCTTTCAAAAACGTTATCTTTTATCAGTATTGCACTTGAAAGACGGCGCTTCAATCTTAAGTAGCTAATGATTGCATACAGAATGAACAGAAATACAACGCCGATCCATATATACGGAATAATGTCTGTTGGAGTGACTTGTGCGGAACTAACGCCGTTAGGCGATTGGTAATGATTCCCAATGTATTCGTTTACAACGGAATCGAGAGTTCCGACTCCTGATTGAAAATGTGGAGCTTGCGCTTGATTTGACGGAGTAACGGTAACGGCGCTTGGTATAATACTGATTTTGCTGCTCGGGAAAAAGGGAATGATCAATCGGATTCCGACGATGCCCCAAAGAATACATAATATAAATTTGGGGGATCTTTTGAAGATCAGCCGGAAGATGAGTACTGCCAATATCGCCCAGCTTGCGGCAATACTCATATTAAATATATTTGTGAATATCGTTGACATTATGAACCTCCTTTTTTCATATCCGAAATCATTTTCTGAAGCTCATCTATCTCCTTTTCGCTTAGTTTCTTGCTTTTGCTGAATGCGGCAATGAATGCCGGAAGCGAACCTTCGAAGGTCTTTTCGATCATATCGCTGACCTCCGATATTTGTATCTCTTCCTTTGAAACTAATGAGGAGACTACAGTGTGTTCATTTTTTAAAACTCCGCGTTCGGACAATCGCTTAATTACCGTATAGGTTGTCGTTGGCTTCCATCCAAGTTGTTCACGGCAGAGCTTCACAAGCTCTGTGCTCTTTATCGGCTCGTGATCCCACAGTATCAGACAGAAACGGTACTCGCTTTCAAATACCTTTGGTGTGTTCATATTATCCCTCCCATTCTAATGCATTAGAGCAATTATAGTCTAACACGTTAGAGCGATTTTGTCAATAGGTTTTTAAAGAATTAGTGAAAAATTTATTTTTCTTAAATTTCGAATATCCTATTGACTTTTCGTACTGTCGTGTGTTATAATAGTCAAGCTTTGGGGGTATAGCTCAGCTGGTCAGAGTGTATGCTTGACATGCATAAGGTCGTTGGTTCGATCCCAATTGCCCCCACCAGAAAAAAGCCAAGTCATTCGACTTGGCTTTTTTCAATGATGTTTGCGAGCAGAACAAGTAACATCATTTCGCTTGCTGTTGATTATTTTTTTAAGGTGTGTTATAATACTATAAAGTGATTACAAGGAGCTTTAACTATGCTTAAATTTATCTGTTATCCTAAATGCACGACCTGTCAGAGAGCGAAGAAGTGGCTTGATGATAATGGCATTGAATACGATCTGCGCGACATTAAGCTTGATAAGCCGACGCTTGACGAGCTGACCGAATGGCATAAGATAAGCGGTCTTACGCTTAAAAAGTTTTTCAATACAAGCGGACTTATTTATAAGTCGCTTGATCTCAAAAACAAGCTTCCCAATATGACCGAGGGCGAAATGCTTTCGCTTCTGTCGACTGACGGAATGCTTGTTAAGCGCCCGATACTTGTCGGTGATGGTTTTGTGCTTGTAGGTTTTAAGGAAGAAAACTGGAAAGAGAAGATATAAAGAAAAGGCAACGCATCGCGTTGCCTTTTATCATTATTATATTATTCCGCTGCCGCTTCTTCGATCGCTGCCTGCATGCCTTCCTTTTCAATCTTGGTAAGGATGCGCTTTGCCTCGTCGAGGAACGTAGGAACGGTAGTGAGGTCGAGTCCCCACCAGTCCTCGCGCTTCATTACTGCTTCTGCGAGCTCGTGGAGCGAGTCGTTACGGTGCTCATAGTAGAACTCGAGAACGGCTCTGTCGTCGTTTATCATATACTCCTTGCCGTTACGGGAGTTTACAAGTCCGTTATCGCGGAGCTCGTAGCCGTGGAAGAAGCACATATACGCGCAGAATCCGAGAGTAAGACCGGTTGGCACGCGTCCGAACTTCTCAGCATATCCGAGAAGCGACGGGAGAACTCTTGCTCTCCACTTTGAAGTGGTATTGAGCGAGATCGCCATAAGCTGATGGTCGATGAAGGGGTTATTAAGACGGTCGAAAATTACGCGAGCGTATTCGATCAGATCGTCGTTCGTGAAGGGGAACTCCTCGGAATAGGGAAGAGTGGGTATGATCTCCTTATAAACTACGTTTGACGCGAAGTCTGCCACCGCCTTATCCTGAAGTGCGAAGCGCATAATGTCGTTTCCTGCGAGGTAAGCAGCGAGGGTTATCGTCGTCTGAACGCCGTTGAGGATACGCACCTTTTCCTGCTTGAAGGGACGGCAGTCGGGAGTTACGATTACGGGAAGTCCTGCCGCCTTGAAGGGAAGCTCGTCCTCGAGGAACTGAGGTCCTTCTATGTACCAAACTGCGAAGATTTCGCCTGTGTCGAGGTTATCGTCGATATATCCGTTTTCTGCGTTGATCGCATCTGCCTCTGCGCGAGGATAACCTGTTACGATTCTGTCGACCATCGTCGAGCAGAATATATTTTTCTCGTTTACCCAGCTCTTGAAGCCGTCACCGAGATTCCACTGGTCGATATAGCAGTTAACGCAACGCTTCAGCTCTTCGCCGTTGTGGTCGATAAGCTCGCAGGAGAGGAAAACGAGTCCGGGCGCGTTTTCATTTCCGAGCTTATTATAGCGCTCGAAGAGCACCTGAGTTACCTTTGCGGGGAAGGACGACGAGGGCTTATCCTCAAACTTGCTCGACGGATCGTACGCGATTCCTGCTTCGGTCGTATTGCTGACTACGAAGCGGATCTCGGGGTTTACTGCGTACTCCATAAGTGCGTCGTAGTCCTCATAAGGGTTAATGACCTTAGAAATCGAGCTTATGATGCGCTTGTTTACGACCTTTTCGCCATTTTCGAGGCCTCGGAGAAGAACGGTATAGAGGCCGTCCTGCTCGTTTATTTCCTTTGCTCTGCCTGCGGATATGGGGGTTACGACAGCGACCTTGCCGTTATAGCCGACCTTTTCGTTTGCGAGGTCGAAGAAGTAATCCACGAACGCGCGGAGGAAGTTTCCTTCGCCGAACTGAAGCACCTTTACGGGTGCGTCCTTGAGAAGATAGCCGTTATAGCCCTGTTCTTCGAGAGTTTTATACGATAACTTTTTCATTTTTGCGTCTCCTTTGTGCGGGGCGTCGGGGACGTCGCCCCCTACAATGTGTTTTTTATTTTGTTAAGTGTTGAATAGTTCGATGCGAGTGTTTAATGAACGATGGTCATTTTTTCTTTTGCTTTTTCAGATACTGCTTTCATTGATGCGGGGAAGAATTTGAGACGGTCAAACTCCTCGGTCATCTCGTTTACCGTCTTACGCAGTGTGTTACCGAATGCCATGCGAAGCGAGGTTCCGAGGTTTATTTTGCTTACGCCCATTTCGCACATCTTCGATAGGTCGTCATCCTTGACGCCCGACGATCCGTGAATTACGAGGGGCGTATCGACCTTTTCCTTAATGCGCTTAAGGAGATCAAAGTCGATCTTTGCTTCCTGTATCTTCATTCTGTGAACGGTTCCAATGGCGACTGCGAGCGCGTCAACGCCTGTCTCGCGTGCGAACCATACCGCCTGATCGGGATCGGTGTATTCGGCCTTTGCAACGACGTTCGGGTCGGAATATCCAACCGATCCGATCTCGGCTTCAACGGATACGCCCGCCGCGTGTGCAAGCTCGACGATCTCTTTGGTGTTAGCGAGGTTTTCCTCGATCGGAAGCTGTGAGCCGTCGTACATTACCGACGTGTAGCCCGATGCGATAGCTCTTTCGATGTCGTGCTTTGAACGGCTGTGGTCGAGGTGAACGCAGACGGGAACTGACGCGTTCTTCGCCATTGTTACGAGCATCGGTCCGATAATTTCCTGCGGAATGAAGTCGACGCAGTCCTTATTCGTCATAAGGATAACGGGGCATCCCATTTCTTCAGCCGTGCGGACGACCGATATTGCGTCCTCGTATCCGAAGACGTTGAATGCGGCGACGGTGCGCTGTGTTTTGAGAATTTCTTTAAGTGTAATAAGCATATCTGCCTCACATTTCAAAGATGACCTGCTCGCCTTCGGCGTGCTTTTGGTCAATGAATTCGAGAAGCTTTGCTTCCGTCGGAAGTGCCTCGGAGCAGTTTGTTGCCGCGACTGCGAGCGATGCGCTTGCAGTTCCTCTTTCGGCACATTCGGGAATAGAAATTCCCTTGATGAGTGCAGAAACGAATGCGCTTGCGTAAGCGTCTCCGCCACCCGTTGCCTTAAGGAAGTTTATCTTGAAGGGAAGCACCTTGTACTTCTTTCCGTCGTTACAGTAGACGCAAGAGCCATCAGCGCCGTGCTTGATTATGAGGAGCTTAGCGCCCTCGTTGAACCAACGCTTGGCGGTTACCTCGTCGGTATCGCCCTCGGAGATTATCGCGTCGGTGAGGTCAAACTCCTCGCGCGAGCCCATTATCATTTCGGAATCCTTTGCGGCGAGGGTGTAGTAGAGCGAAATTTCATTTTTGCTCTTCCAGACCTGCGCGCGGTAGTCGATATCGAAGATGACCTTCGTATTATGCTTTTTTGCGAGCATTATTGCCTTGAGCGCCGCCTCGCGAGAGGGGGACGCGGAAAGTGCTGTGCCCGATATAATGATCGATTTTGCAGACGCTATGTAATCCTCATCGACGTCGTCGCAGGTTATCTGAAGGTCTGCTACGTTTTCGTCGCGGTACATCATAAGGTTCGTCTTGCCGTTGGGAAGGATCTCCGAGAAGGCAAGTCCGAGCATTTCGCCGTGCTTTGCTCTTGCGACGTGAGAAACGTCGATACCCTGGCTCTTAAGGTAGTGAAGCACAAAGTCGCCCAAGCTGTCGTTTGACACGCAGCTGAGGAAGCCGACCTTACAGCCCATTTTCGAAAGACCTACACCGGTATTTGCCGACGAGCCGCCAACGTATTTATTGAAGTTTACGTTTTCTATAAATGATTTGCCGAAATCGGCGGGGTTTATGTCGATCGCTATGCGTCCGAAAAGAATTACGTCAAGCGGTCTATCTTGTTCAAACTGAAGCATTTTTTATCTCCTTGTATAAGGTTTTCAGGGTTGCCGCTTGAGACGGCAACCCAATTTTTGCGTTATCAGATTCTTTCGACAGTACCTTCCCAGGTGTCCATCGCTTTCTTTCTCGATTCCTCGTCGTACCAGTGCTTGGTGACGGTCTTTGCGCGAGTATAGAAGCGGATTCCGTCGAGACCGAGAACGTGCTGGTCACCGTAGAAGGAGTCCTTGTTACCCGAGAACGGGAAATATGCAGAGGGAACGGGGATACCGACGTTGATACCGACCATGCCGCCGTCGGTACGCATCTCGAACTCGCGAGCGTAGTAGCCCGACGAGGTGAAGATAACGGAGCCGTTAGCGAAGCGGTTTGCATTCATGATAGCAAGACCCTCTTCGAAGTTCTTAACACGCTTGATAACGGTTACCGGTCCGAAGATCTCGCAGTCGCCGACAGACATTCCGGGCTTGACGTTGTCAAGAATGGTAGGACCGACGAAGTAGCCGTTTTCGTAACCGGGAACAACGATGTCGCGTCCGTCGAGAACGAGAGTTGCGCCCTCGTCGATACCCTTCTGGATCCAGTTGCAGACCGATTCCTTATGCTTTGCGGAAACGACGGGTCCGAGCTGAGTTTCAGGATCGTAGGAGCAGCCGACCTTGAGCGCCTCTGCCTTCTTCTTGAGAAGAGCAACGAAGCGGTCAGCGATGGATTCCTGAACTACGATTGCGGGAAGCGCCATGCAGCGCATGCCTGCACAGCCGTAGGTAGAGTTGATTATAGCGTTTACGGAGCTTTCAAGGTCGCAGTCCTCGAGAACGAGCGCGTGGTTCTTTGCCTCGCACTGTGCCTGAACGCGCTTGCCGTGTGCCGCGGCAACGGAATAGATATGCTTACCGACGTTTGTCGTTCCGACGAAGGTAACTGCCTGAATACGGGGATCGGTAAGGAACATTTCGGATTCCTGTCTTGAGCAGGTTACAAGGTTAACGACGCCCTTCGGGAAGCCGGCTTCCTCATAGAAAAGCTCAAGAATACGCATAGAGGTAAGGGGAGTCATCGATGCCGCCTTGAGAACGACGGTGTTACCGGTCGCAATCGCGAGCGGAACCATCCAGCCCCACGGGATCATTGCAGGGAAGTTAAAGGGAACGATGCCTGCAACTACTCCAAGCGGAACGCGGTAGGTCGCGGTATCGAAGCCCGTAGTTACCTGAAGCGATGCGTTGCCCTGAGATGCGAAAGGAACGGAGCAAGCAAACTCTGTCGGCTCGATCGCCTTAAGCACGTCGCCTCTTGCCTCTGCAAGATTCTTACCTAGCTCCTTGGAGCAGAGAAGGGTAAGCTCTTCGAGGTGATCAACGAGAACGTTACGCCACTTGAACATCATCTGTGTACGCTTACTGATCGACATAGCGGACCAAGCGGGGAATGCCGCGTGAGCCGCCGCGATAGCTTCGTCAACCTCTTCCGCGGTACAGCAGGGAACCTCTGCAATTACCTCACCCGTTGACGAGTCGGTAACCTCCATCCATTTGTCGGTCTTCGAATCCTTCCATTCTCCGCCGACGCAATACTTCATTCTTTTCATCTTTCATTCCGTCCTTTTTTGACATTTTTTTGATATGGATTGCATTATGCAGTATTTCTACTTTTTTATTATATCACTTTGTTTGTTCCGTGTCAATTCCTCTGCAAAAGATTAATATTGATGACAAATTATTTATAATTGATACTGATATTTATTCCACTTATTGCATAGCTTTTAGCGTGACTCTTTTATCTTTTGCGCAGAGAAAAAAACGCTGAATAATATTTTTTGTATATTTTTTCAAAATAAGCGGTTCGGGTTATTGCATTTTTGTAAAAAGCGTGATACAATATAAAGTGTATACGAATTTAAGTTGAACAAATGATGAACAACTCGGTATATGAGTGACTGCCTTAAGCAATTGAGCAAGACAAGAATATTCATAAGGGGGATCGAATGCTGAACGTAAATGAAGCAGAGGTACAAGCTCCCGAGGTGCAAGACCTTATGAACAAATAAAACGAGCGTTTTTTGAACATAACGTAGAAATTTCGTTTGAGGTTGACAACTGTCTTTGGGTCATGTTAAAATTAAGGTGAATTAACAAAGGAGACCTTTTTATGAAAAGATTTTTAGCTATCATGATGGCGTTACTAATGGTCTTATCGGTCGTCGCTTGTAATAAGCAAGACAAGAAGCCGACTACTACAACACCGCAAGTAACGACTACTCCCTCGGGTACGACAAAGCCCACAGATACGACTGAGCCGGACAATACGACTGAGTCGAACAGTACAACTTCGCCCGACAGCACAACTACCCCGGGCGGAACGACAAAGCCCAATACCACCACACCCGGTAGTACGACTAAGCCGAATGCAACTACCCCCGTTACTACGACAAAGCCCACCGAAACGACAGTGCCGGGTGGCACGACGTCTCCCGACACCTCAAACGAGACGGTATGGGATATGCCTACAGACTGGTCTGTGGCAACAGAAAAGGACAAGAACGGCTGGGTAATGCCGTACATAGGACAGTGGAAGCTTCTCGGTTATATCGATCTTAATACCGCAACCCCCAAGCTCACCGATTCCTCTATATCAATTTCCGATTACAGAGCACAGCAGTTGAAGACCGGCGGTCATGGCAAGCTCCCAGGACCGTATTTCGGAGTGCACGATAACGAAGCCGCTATTCAGTGCAGTGATACCGTTGCGTACAAAAAAGGCGGCTGGTACACTAACTGGAATCAGCGCTGGAGTGGCAAGACCTTCTCGGCAACTGCTGACGACAGCGGTATTTATGCTATTGCTCATGCAGGAAAGCCCGGCGCGATAGTGTTCACCGCGCCCGTTGACGGTGACTATACCTATACCGAGACCGTCGAGCAGCTTCTCTTCGTAGCAGGCGGAACTAATCTTTCCTTTGAGGTAACCGTAAGAAAGAACGGTCAGGTATTGACCTCCTTCGTTCCTACATCGTCCAATAAGGTAAAGACCCTTACGGGTATCGTTACACTTAAGGCGGGCGACGTTCTTATGTTCGCCATCGAACAGAAGACTAACGTAACCTTCTCGAGCAGTCAGACCGAGCATAAGTCGAATGACCCGAACTGCTTTAAGATAACTAACGTATCGGTTACACAGCACGATCACGTCTGCTCGTCCGATACCGTTCAAAAGCACAATAACGCTCCTTCCTTCTGCGCGCCCGGTGTAAGCAGCTACTATTCCTGCTACTGCGGCAAGCTCTATAAGGACGCAAACGCGAAAACTATCCTTACCGAAAAGGATCACGTTTGGAACAACGGCACCTGCTCGGGATGCGGAAATGCTTGTAAGCACAATGTGACCGCTTCCGACGCTACCTGCCATAAGGCGGCAGTATGCGGTATCTGCGGATACGTAGTTGCACCCATAACCGCAGGAAATCACAAGGATACAAACGGAACTTACACATACGTAGGCAACGTCAAGCACCGCTTCAACCGTACCTGCTGTGACGCGACGGATATCGCGCTTGAGGCATGCGTATACGGAAACGATAATATCTGCGACAAGTGCGGAAACGATAAGACCAAGAATAACGAGGACGCTATTCTTATCGCGATGGCAAACCAGACCAAAAATCAGATACAGCTCTTTGATATTACTACGGGAAATATGAATAACCCCGTATGGAGCTATAATATTACCGTTGGCGGAGTCAGTGGCTTCAAGATCCGTAACTACTCGCCCTACGGCGACGTGCTTCTCGTGACCGTTGGAACAAAAGTGGAAATGGTAGCGGTCGATACCAAGGAGGTCGTTTGGAGTACAACCAATGCCCCCGGAAATGCGCATAGTCTTGACATTATGCCTAACGGCATAATCGCAGTCGGCGGAACCGTCGGCCATTGCGTCAACTTCTATAATATTAACGGCACAGATCCTACGAAGATCCTTTACACGCTTCCGCTTCAGCATGCTCACGGTGTTCTCTGGGATCCCGAGTACAACGTGCTTTGGGTAACCGGCGCAACGAATCTTTGGGCGCTCAACGTAACCTTGAACGCGGACGGTACCGTTAAAGTTGAAAAGAACACTCAGCTTACCGCGCCCAGTACTCCCGATACCGACACTCACGATCTGCAGCCCTACCGCGGAGACAAGAACAAGCTACTTGTTTCGACGCATCATTATCTTTACGTTTACGATAAGGTAGAAAAGACTTATACCGCTATCGTTGACGAGGACGCTATCAAGGGCGTCGGTAATACGGTTGACGGCGATCTGTTCTATATGTATCACGATAATCAGGGTGAGGGCTGGAACACAACATACATCGAGTACGTTGAAAAGGGCAGCACTACTCCCGTTAAGATCTACTCAGATCAGGGACGATTCTACAAGTGCCGCCTCTGGGATACGAGCTATCAGTAAAAAGCTTAAACCTGAAAGCATAAATAAAAACAGCCACCATTCGGTGGCTGTTTTTTTGTGCACCAAAACCACGCGATAGTCGCGTGGTTCAAAAAAGGTTAACCGATGAACAGAAATGATGTAAAGAAAAAATGTAGTTTAAGGGTAGTATGTGCCAATGGCTCCAACTCCGGAGTAGTTTGCTGCGCAACC
>JAGASS010000013.1 GCA_017621655.1 Clostridia bacterium
ACCGCCGCCGATTTTCAAAATCTCTCCGCTTGTTACCAACTCATTAAGTGCACGCTGTACAGTGACTTGGCTAATATCGGGGCATTTTTCCATAATCTCGGTTTTTGTTATTTTACCGAGAGTTTCTTTTATAATCTCCCTGATGCGTTCGGGTTTAGATATATTGCTTGCAGAAATGAGCTTTACTCTCGCCGAGAACTCACGATATGCGGCAACTACCACGCCAAGCGTATACTGTACGAAAGGGATATAGTCGTTTTTGTCCTCGTGCCAATACGCTGAGCTGTTTTGCAGTGCTTCGTAGTAGGTGTCTTTCGTCTGCTCAATTATTTTTTCGATACTGACATACTTACCGACGATATAACCTGCGCGATACAGAAGCAAGAGCGTGAGCAGTCGGCTCATTCTGCCGTTGCCGTCGTTAAACGGATGAATGCACAGGAAGTCGAGAATAAACATCGGAATGATAAGAAGCGGATCGGCATCCGTTTGTGCCAATATTTCGTCAAACGCTTCGCAGATTGCATCAATTGCAGCAGGTGTTTCCCATGCGGGTATCGGATTGAAACGAACGTGCTTGTTACCATCTTCGTCCTCTTCTGCAATTACGTTATCAGCCCCCTTATAAGATCCACCGATCGATTTGCCGCTAAATTTGTACAAATCACGGTGGAGCTGTAATATAATTGAAGGTTTTACGGGAATGAAATCGTGGCTCTCGTGTATGGTAGAGAGTACATCTCTGTATCCGGCAATTTCCTGCTCATTTCTTGTCCGAGGCGTAGTTTTATTTGAAACAAGACTCTTAAGACGGTCGTCTGAGGTATAGATGCCTTCAATTTTATTTGATGCCTCGGTACTTTGTATTTTGGCTATCTCAACAAGCTGTGTCAGAGTATCGGCTTTAGCTTCTATAAACAGGGTTTGTTCACCCTTATATTCGTGAATTTGCGTCAACAAGGACACTATTTCAGGAGTCAGCAGTTTTTCCCATTTGTTTTTGTAATTGTAATTACGCATATGAACCTCGCATTACATTATTTTCATCAATAATATAGTATATCTCCAATTGCATCATTTGTCAAGTTCAATTTAATCATTTCATCAAAAATGACCAAATTGAAAAGAGGCCTGAACAAGTTGAACTGCGTATCAGGATAACAAACATCATATTCCCCCTCATTTTTTATAAAATACATGTTTTATTTATCCCTTAAAATTGCGAAAATAATTGTAATTTTTTTTTGCCGACACGCCGAAATAAATGTCGACAAAATGTCGACAAACGCAAAAAAAAATAACCCCTATCGTCTAAACAACGATAGGGGTTATTATCTTAAAAACCCTTATGAATTAAGCCTTTGTTGCCTCTTCAACTGCAACTGCAACCGAAACAGTCATGCCGACCATCGGGTTGTTACCTGCGCCGAGGAAGCCCATCATCTCAACGTGTGCGGGAACCGAGGAAGAACCTGCGAACTGTGCGTCGCCGTGCATTCTTCCCATGGTATCGGTAAGACCGTAGGAAGCAGGTCCTGCCGCCATGTTATCGGGATGGAGGGTACGTCCCGTACCGCCGCCCGAAGCGACTGAGAAGTACTTCTTGCCCTGCTCGATGCATTCCTTCTTATAGGTACCTGCAACGGGGTGCTGGAAGCGGGTCGGGTTAGTGGAGTTACCGGTGATGGAAACGTCAACGCCCTCGTGGTGCATAATTGCAACGCCCTCACGAACGTCGTCGCATCCGTAGCAGTTAACTGCTGCGCGTTCGCCGTCGGAGTACTTCCATCTCTTAACTATCTTAAGCTCGCCCGTGTAGTAGTCGAACTGGGTCTGAACGTAGGTGAATCCGTTGATACGGGAAATGATCTGCGCTGCGTCCTTACCGAGACCGTTAAGGATAACGCGGAGGGGCTCTTTACGCGCCTTGTTAGCGGAGCGTGCGATACCGATAGCGCCTTCTGCAGCTGCGAAGGACTCGTGACCTGCAAGGAATGCGAAGCACTTAGTCTCGTCGCGGAGAAGCATTGCGCCGAGGTTTCCGTGGCCAAGACCTACCTTACGGTCCTCAGCAACGGAGCCGGGGATACAGAACGCCTGAAGACCGATACCGATTGCCTCAGCCGCGTCTGCTGCCTTTACGCAGCCCTTCTTCATTGCGATAGCCGCGCCAACACAGTATGCCCAAGCAACGTCCTCGAATGCGATCGGCTGGATGCCCTTTACGATCTCATAGGGATCGAAGCCCTTTGCTTTACAAAGCTCACGGCACTCTTCAACAGAGTTAAGACCGTACTGAGCGAGGACACCGTTAATTTTGTCTATTTTTCTTTCGTAACCTTCAAACAAAGCCATTATCTTGTCCTCCTCTTATTATTCCTGACGGGGATCGATGTACTTAGCAGCACCGTTGAAGCGGCCGTAGTTGCCCTTTGCCTTCTCAAGTGCGGTGTTAGCATCGTCGCCCTTCTTAATGAAGTCCATCATCTTGCCGAGGTTTACGAACTCGTAGCCGATGATCTGATCTTCTTCGTCGAGAGCAATACGGGTAACGTAGCCCTCAGCCATTTCGAGGTAACGGGGACCCTTGTTCGTGGTAGCGAACATAGTTCCTACCTGCGAACGGAGACCCTTACCGAGGTCTTCAAGAGAAGCACCTACGTTAAGTCCGTTCTCGGAGAATGCGGACTGGCTTCTTCCGTATACGATCTGGAGGAAGAGCTCGCGCATTGCGGTGTTGATAGCGTCGCAGACGAGGTCTGTATTGAGTGCCTCAAGAAGAGTCTTTCCGATGAGGATCTCGGACGCCATAGCGGCAGAGTGTGTCATTCCGGAGCAACCGAGAGTCTCAACGAGTGCCTCCTGGATGATTCCGTCTTTAACGTTAAGAGTAAGCTTGCAGCAGCCCTGCTGAGGAGCGCACCAGCCGATTCCGTGTGTAAAACCGCTGACGTCCTTGATCTCCTTGACCTGAACCCATTTTCCCTCTTCCGGGATGGGAGCAGGACCGTGGTAAGGGCCTTTGGCAACGTGTGTCATGTTCTCAACTTCGTGAGTAACAGCGTAAGGACAATTGCTCATTTTTTGTCTCCTTTGAAATTTTTATTTTCCAATAGAATATTATAATAGATTTTCTTCACAAAATCAAGAGATTTATGAAAATATCAGTAAATTTTTACTGTTTGGCGAATAACGCGAGGATATTTCGCGCATCAGTAGGCAAAAGATTTGAAAAAAGCACCGCTTCCGCAGTGCTTTTTGTTATTTCAAATACAGTTATAGGATATTTCTGCTGAAATTAAACCTTCACCCGTACAGGAAACATTGACAGTTCCCTTTTCTCCGTTACTGCGCAAGCAGGCGACGAGCATGCCCGAAAGCGCCTTTTTATCGTGGCGGAAAAACGGTTCGGTTTCGCGTTGGTCTCCCGCATCTGTCGTATAAACGGTCGCCGAGCCGCTTGCGCAAAAGGTAAGACGGTTCGATGCGTTAGGACATAGGTTGCCGTCTTTATCGACGATCGACGCTGTAACGTAGTTCAGGGTCTCATTGTCTTTAGATACCTCGCTTCGATATGCGGTCAGTTCAATGCGATACGGCTCACCCGCCGTACGCACAGTCTTTCTTTCGGCCTCTTTTCCGCCTTGGTACGCAACGGCACAAACCTCGCCCGATGCGTATACTACATCGTTCCACATAAGACGCAAACGTTCAAGCTGTTCCTGCACGCCGTCGCCTTCAAGCGCGTGTCGCTTTCTTCCCTGCGAAACGCCGTTTACGAAAAGCTCGACCTCTTCGTAATTCGTGTAAACGTGAACCGGCACAACCTGTCCCTCTCTGCCCTCCCAATTCCAATGAGGGAATATATGAAGCGTAGGAAGATCAGTCCACGCGGCGCGGTATCCGTAAAACCTGTTTTTTGGCAAGCCGGTCAGGTCCACGGCTCCGAAATAACTGCTTCGCGACGGCCACTCGGTATAATACGGCGTTGGCTCTCCGATATAATCAAATCCCGTCCAAGCAAATTCTCCCATAATATACGGGCAATCTCTTTGTATTGCAAGCTCCCTCTCGGCATAATATGCCCAAGATGTTGAGGAAAGACCGTAATCGGAAACGGTCAGATCATCATTTTTCGGAGTCCCGATAACGACCTCAGCAGGAAGCTCATAAACTCCTCTTGTCGAAATACAAGACGCAGTTTCGCTTCCGAAAATCATAAGGGACGGGTATTTTTCCCTTAGTTCCTTATAAGTATGCGGCTTATAGTTCAGTCCGACGATGTCGACGTGAAACGCAAGCTTATTATCGAAGCAGTAAGGATATTGATCGCACCCCGCCGTCGTCGGACGGGTTGGATCGATACGATGCACGGTATCACTGAGAAGACGTGCGAGTTTCCAGCCATTCGGATCTCTTTGCTCGCTGATTTCGTTGCCGATCGACCACATAATGACCGACGGGTGATTTCTGTCACGGCGGATAACGCTCTCCATATCGGAAAGCGCATGCTCGTCGAAATATTTAGCGTAACCGTTCTTGACCTTTGGAATCTGCCATTCGTCAAAGAACTCGTCGATAACCAAAATGCCTCTTTCGTCGCAAAGATCAAGCAGCTCAGGTGCCGGAGGATTGTGACTTGTACGCAGAGCATTTACGCCCATATCCTGTAAAATATCAAGCTGACGCGACATTGCCGAAACGTTGACCGCGGCGCCTATGGAGCCCATATCGTGATGCATACAAACGCCGTTTAATTTTAGGAGTCTGCCATTCAGGAAAAAGCCGTCCTTTGTAAATTCGGCACTTCTCGCACCGAAGCGAACGGTCACGGAATCGCCGCTATTCAATACGACCTCCGCTGTGTACAGATTCGGTGCATCCACGTCCCACAGCACTGGATTCTCGACAAAATATGAAAGCTTGTTGTCCTCGGAAGCAAGCAGCTCCGTTTTGCCGTCAGGATCGGTTATCTTTGCGGCAAAGCCCTTTGTACCGACGGATTCGAGGGATATTTCGAAAAGTGCGGATTTTGCATCTGCATATATCTGTCTTACCCAAACGCCGTTATAGCAAATATGCTCCTTGGGTTTATTTACAAGCCGCACATTGCGGTAAAGTCCTGCGCCCGGATACCAACGCGACGAATCGGGATAAACCATCGCATGAACTGCAAGCAGATTGCGTCCTTTTGTTACGTAATCCGTTATATCCACCTCATAGGAAAGGTAGCCGAAATGGCATCCGCCTACCGGTTTACCGTTAATATAAATATGGCTTTCGCTCATAACGCCGTCAAATTCCAGGACAACCTTTTCGATATCGTCAAGCTCAAACCATTTGCGGTAAATACCCTCGCCGACGATGGGAAGTCCGCCCGTTCTTCCTGTATGGGGAATGGGCTTTTCCATGCCGTCCTGCTCGATCAACCTGAACGTCGGGTCGTTTTCGGGCGAAAAATCCCCCTCTATTCCCCAGTCGTGAGGTACTGAAACCGTTCTCCAATCGGAATCATCGAAATTCTGCAAAACTGCAGTCATATGAGCTTCGTTCAAAGCAAATTTTTTGAATTTAAAATTGTCTTTTAAAGAAATGGTTTGTCGCATCATATCTCTCCCGAATCTGCGTTCTTAACTATACGCAATTATATCACGAGGGCTTTAGTATTTCAATTATAAATATTTCAAAAAATGCCAATATTACATATATCTGCGTGTTTAATGAAATATCGCCTGCGGCGATATGAAATAATCCTTCGGATTATGAAATATTTTGCCTGTCGGCAAAGCCGACACCAAAATTATTCATTATTAATTATTCATCAGCGCAAGCGACTTCATTATTCATTGAAAATCCTGTCGAATGAATAGTGAATAATGAAAAATGAATAGTGAATAATACAAAAGGAAAATCCTGCCGACAAGAATCGACAGGATTTTCATTTGGGGTGGGTGATGGGATTCGAACCCACGGCCTCCAGGGCCACAACCTGGCGCTATAACCAACTTAGCTACACTCACCATATAATGGCGTACCTTGGGGGATTCGAACCCTCGACCTACTGCTTAGAAGGCAGTTGCTCTATCCGGCTGAGCTAAAGGTACAAAATCAGCGAGGATTATTGTATCACACAAAAAGAGTTTTGTCAAGCATTTTTTGAGAAAAGTTTATATAAGAAATAAATCGCCCCCGATTCTTGACCTCGAGGGCGTTGTGTGATAAAATATCGGTAGTTTTATATCAGAGGTAGGCACAATGTTTGCAAATTACCATACGCACACACCGCTTTGTCACCATGCGGTAGGTGAAATGCGCGAATACGTTGAGGCGGCGATCAAGGGCGGCATAAAGAAGCTTGGCTTTTCCGATCACGCGCCGCAGTTTTACGATAAGGGCTTCGTTTCGTTCATGAGAATGCTGCCGTCCGAGGCGGAGTGGTACATAAAGGAAGCCCGCGCGCTTGCCGATGAATACAAGAACGACATTGAGATCCTCGTCGGCTTTGAGGCAGAGTATTTTCCGCCTATCTTCGAGCGCCTTCGCTCGTTCTGCCGTGATCTCGGCGTCGACTATCTCATAATGGGTCAGCATTCGCTGACTGTCGAGCCGTTAGATATATGGTCAAGCGCGCCGTGGGAAGATAAATCGGTGCTTACACGCTACGTTGACGAAGTGCTTGAAGGGCTTTCGACGGGATCGTTTTCTTACCTCTGCCATCCCGACCTCTTTTACTACGCGGGCGATGACGATGAATTTTATCTTTCCGAGAACAGACGTCTTTGCGAGGGCGCAAAGAAGCTCGGTATACCGCTTGAAGTCAATATTCTAGGTCTGCTTTCGGGCAGACGTTATCCCTCCGACCGCTTTTTCGGTATTGCTAAGAGCGTCGGAAACGATATGATCCTCGGCGTTGACGCGCACGAGCCGTCCGCACTTTACGAGCATATCGGCAACGCAAAGCTCGCGGATTTTTTGAGCAGAAACGGCATTACGCCGCTTGATGATATGGTTTTAAGGAAGATTTAAGGCAATACAGTTGCGTTGGCTTCTCCGCATTATTTGTAGACGGGGGCTTGCTCACGCCGTCCCAAAGGAATGTAACATTGGTTTTATACGGGGCGTCGAGGACGTCGCCCCCTACAATTAACTTTTAAACTCTCTCGTAGGGGCGACCATTGGTCGCCCGCAAAAAACGATGTATCTATCACGAAAACAGCGAGCCGATTATTTCGAGGAGCTTGAACTTGATCTTATATTTCGGAGAGCTTGATTCGGTGATTATTCCGACCTGATCGGGTGTGAATCCGACCTGGAGCAGCTCCTCCTCGGCTTTGACCGAGCTGTTAAGGCAAAGCGGCGGAAAGAGGACGCACCACCAATTTTTGCCGTCGGCATCCCCCAGCTTGACGCGCACAGAGCAATACGTTCCGCTTGGCAGACGCAGGTTTTCGTATTCCCTTGTCGGATATTTTTCTTGACCA
This sequence comes from Clostridia bacterium, assembly GCA_017621655.1. Classification (GTDB taxonomy): domain Bacteria; phylum Bacillota; class Clostridia; order Oscillospirales; family CAG-272; genus Colimorpha_A. The sequence goes on from JAGASS010000013.1 coordinate 7,482, forward strand.
ATCTCGATACTGACCGACAGATCGGATCCGTTTTCTTCAAGAACGCAGTAAGCCGCATCCTTGATCTCGCCGCTGTTTTCACGCAATACCCTCTCGGCCTCATCCTTCGTTTTACAGCCGCGAGTCAGCTCTTCGACGGTCGACAGGATCCCGTCACGAACCTTTAATTTAAGCTGCTGATCGTATTCGCTATCCGAATTGGCGATAACATGCAGTCGAATGACCTTGCCGTATATTTCCATATCGGACGCCGTCGGGAAGACCGTAAGTGCAGTCAGAAGCAAAACCGCTATAATAGGTATAAGTATTTTTTTCATTTTTTCAACCGCCTTTCATTCGTTACGTCATAAGTTTTGACACGAAAAAGAGCGTTTATTCTTCGGAGGAATAATTATGAAAAACTGTGTTTTATGCTATCTTGAAAAAGACGGCAAATATTTGATGCTAAACCGCAACAAAAAGAAAAACGATATAAACTCGGGCAAGTGGATCGGCGTCGGCGGAAAATTCGAAAGCGGCGAAAGCCCCGAGGAGTGCCTACTCCGCGAGGTCTACGAGGAGACCGGCTACAGAATAAACTCCTACCGCTTCCGCGGGATCGTGACCTTTGATTCCGACGTTTGCGAGACCGAGTATATGTTCCTCTACACGTCAGACGATTTTGACGGCGATCAGATCGTCTGCGACGAGGGCGAACTACACTGGATCGACAAGAGCGAGGTCATGGATCTGCCCCTTTGGGAGGGCGACCGAGTGTTCCTCCGCTATTTGTTTGAGGATAGAGGCATTTTCTCACTTAAGCTGTCTTATCACGGTGACGAGCTTGTTTCAGTCAAGGAAGAATTTTGAGGTGAACTTATGAATAAGAACTGCGAAAGCTGTATGTATTTCGATTACGACGAATACTATCAGGAGGACGTTTGCATCATCGACCTCGACGAGGACGAAAGCGTCGACTTTATGATGGGCAACTCAAACGAATGCCCCTACTACCGCTATTACGACGAATATAAAAGCGTTCAGAAGCAGAACTAAGCTTCTGAACGCTTTTTTAACAGCTTTCTGTATTCTTTTGCAAGCGGCAGATATTTTTCAACAGTCCTGTGAAAAAGTGCGCCGTGGTTTTTGTGCTTTATATGAGCAAGCTCGTGAACTACGACGTAATCTATCGCCTCCTCGGGATATAGGCACAGATAAAGCGAAAAGCAGAGGGCGTTTTTACTGCTGCAGCTACCGAAGCGAGTCTTTGCCGACGTGATCTTCACCGAGGTCGGCGTCAGTCCCATAAGCGAAGAATAATACCTGACGCGCGGATATACGAGCATCGCGGTACGTTCTCTCATTTCCGCAAGCTCGCTGTCGGAAAAAGACGGCGTTGGTGCAGGAAGAGAGGAAAGGTGCTTATTTATCCATTTTTCCTTTGACAATACGAAATCCTCGATCACCTTATCCGAGCAACGTCGTGGCGCACGGACGGTAATGCTCCCGTCATTCTTTATTTCGATCGCAAGCGTTTTTCTGTCGCTTCTTACCGTCCTGTATACAAATTCCATTCAGACACCTCCCTCCTATACTATTATACAAATGTTTTTCCGTGTTTTCAATATATAATTACGTAAAGCTTATTGATTTTTGATCGAAAGAATGCTATAATGTTAGCATTCTAACAATTTCTTTAAGGCGGTGAAAAAATGGGACCTATGATGGGACCTCCCCCAAGCTCGGTTTCCGATAAGAACCGAGAACCGAAGCCGAAAAACCTGCGTGAAGTTCCCTCTTGGCTCGGAAGAACGGTAAAAAAGTTCTTCTCACGACTTTTCTATATATTCAAGCTCGTATGGCAAACAAGACCGTGGATACTGTTCGTAATGATGTTCATGGCGATCTTCGACGGCGCAATGCCCGTCGTCGGCGCTGTAATTTCGAAGGAGATAATCAACAAGCTTTCCCTTGCGGGAGTTGATGGGAACAAGCTTGTGCTGGGGAGCATCGCAACGCTTCTTGTCTTCCAGTTTGCATATATTTTCCTGACTCGCCTGATGGCGCAGATAAGCTCGATACTCAACAATATCGCAGGCGAGCTTGTAGTCAACCACGTAAACGTGAAGATCATGACGAAGGCGAAGGACATCGACCTTTCGGGCTACGACAGACCCGATTTTTACGAAAAGCTCGAAAATGCGACCCGCGAGGCAGGACACCGTCCGATACATATTCTGCGCGCGAATTTTACCGTTATAAGTACGCTTATCAGTATGGTGTCGTTTATCGTCATACTCTGGGCGGTAAATCCCGGTGCGCCGTTTCTCGTTGCGGCGGTTAGTATACCGTCGGCAATAATCAGCTTCGTTTTCAGACGAAAAAACTTCCTTTATATGCGTCATCGCTCGAAGGACAGACGGCAGATGAATTATTATTCCTCGCTCGTTACCAATAAGGATATGGTAAAGGAAATAAAGATGTTCGGGCTTGCCGATACATTTATTTCGCGTTACAAGCAGGTCTTTGCCAAGTACTTCAAGGGACTTAAGCGCCTGTTCTTGACAGAGGGCTTCTGGCAGATCGGAATATCTCTCGTTTCGACCGCCGTAAACTGTATTCTTTTTATAATGATAGCAAATGGCGTTATTAAGGGTCGCTACGGAGTCGGTGACTATTCCCTCTACACGAGCGCGCTGACGAGCATCGGCGCCGGAATAACGACGCTCATATCGACCATCGCCTCGATCTACGAGGGAACGCTCTTTATCGACAACATGATAATCTTTATGGAAGAAAAGAAAAAGATCGTATCTACCCTCGATCAGCCGCGTACCCTTAAGCGACACATCGCACACCGCTTTGAACTTAAGGGCGTTTCGTTCCGTTATCCCGGCAGTGAGAAATACGTTATAAAGGACGTTGATCTTGTTATCGAGGAGGGCGAAACGGTCGTTCTCGTCGGTCTGAACGGCGCAGGAAAAACGACGCTTATCAAGCTTCTTACGCGTCTGTATGACCCGACCGAGGGCGTTATTCTTCTCGACGGATACGATATAAGAGAATATGATCCCAATGACGTTTATGCCGCATTCGGAATAATCTTCCAGGACTTCGGCAAGTATGCAGTGACCGTTAAAGAAAACATAATGTTCGGTCAGATAACAAAAGAACCGAACGAAAACGATATCCGTACCGCCGCTTATCACAGTAACTCCGATAAGTTCATTGATGCACTCCCCGACGGCTACGACACGCCGCTTATGAAGTATTTTGAGCCGAACGGAATCGAGCTTTCTATCGGTCAGTGGCAGAAGCTTTCTATCGCGAGAGCGTTTTACTCAGACACCGATATTCTCATCCTCGACGAGCCGACGGCGTCCCTTGACGCTATCGCGGAGCAGGAGATATACCGTCAGTTCGACGAGCTTCGCCGCGACAGAACGACGATATTCGTCTCTCACCGTCTCTCCTCCGCAACGACCGCCGATAAGATAGTCGTTCTTCAGAACGGCACAGTCGTTGAGGTCGGAACGCATACCGAGCTTATGGCGGCAGGCAAGCAGTATTGCGAGCTGTTCTCTGCACAGGCGGAAAGATATATCGAGGATAACGAGAGCAGAAAGCAGATGCCTCCTATGCCTCCGCAAGGCGGACGCCCTCCGATGCCGCCGATGGGAAAAAGACGGGAATTTTAAGGGACGATTTTCAAGTTTTTCCGTGTTATCATATTACTGAATAACAACGAGGTGATATGATGAGAAGAAAAATTCCCGATGAAAAAAAGATAATGCGCGAAATGGCGGAGATCGCCTTTGATCCCGAGGAAAAGACGGCAGACCGACTCCGCGCACTCGATATGCTTTCGGATTATCTGAAAGATAAAAACCAAAGCGACGACGCGTTTGCCAAGCTCGACGCGGTGCTTGAAAGCATAATAGGTTAAAAAATCCACCCGTTCGGGTGGATTTTTCTTTACTTTATTCCAAGTGCGTTTGAAAGTATCAGATAATCGTTCGTAAGGATCGTATCTGCACCCATATTTAGAAGCTCGCGCGCGAATTCTACCGTATCGGAATAGAAGACGTTTACCTTTATTCCGTGTGCGTGCGCCTTGTCTATCATTTCCTTGTTTATATTCTTACCGTCAGGCGTATATATCTGCACCATTTCGCATCCCAGCTCTATCGCGCGCTCAACGATGCGGTAAGTGCCGTTTTCGCCCACGCATATCTTTATCTCGGGACGTTTCTCCTTGACCTTCTTAATGACCTCGTCGCTCGTTATCATAAGGTAGATATGCTTATCGCAGTCGTACTTATGAAGGAGACCCACGATCTTACCGAGTATCTCGTCCGACATCGTGTCGGGCTTATAATGGATATTCATCACCGTCTGCGAAGCGAATTTTGCAAGGATCTCTTCAAAGGTCGCGATCTTAAGCCCCTTATATTTTTCGCCGTATTTGACGCCGAAATCGAGTGATTTAAGCTCGTTAAGTGTCTTTTCCCATATATAACCGCTTCCGTCTGAGACGCGGTCAAGCGTTGCGTCGTGACAGGATACAAGCTCGCCGTCCTTGGTCACCCAAAGGTCAAATTCAATTTCACTCGCGCCGAGCGCGATTGCCGCACCAAACGACACCATCGTGTTTTCGGGAAGCGCCGCGCTAAAGCCGCGGTGCGCACAGAGACGCGGATAAGGCATATATTTGTCAAAAGGAACGACGCTCTTTCCGCCGTTACGGTAGAGCCACGGACGGCGTCCGTCCTCTATATATTCGTAATGTGACTTCATCTTGCCCTTGAAGCCCGCCGGCTTGTAATATTTATTTTTCGGGTCTATCTCGCAGGTGCCGATGCCGATCTTGCTCTTCATATCGATAAGGATTTTTCCGTCGGGCGCGATAACCGTCGAGCAACCGCAGATCGGGCTGTCTTCTCCGAGCGATACCGACGAGCGAAGCAGATATGCGTTCGTGTGATAGGAAAGGAAGCTATTGATTATTTCAAGCGCTCTGTGAGTATCTGTGCGCTGATGCGAGCAACCGATTATAATATCGACGTCGTATCTTGCGAGCTGTGCGAATTCCTCGTAGAAATAGAAATCGTAGCAGGTCATAAAGCCGAAGCGTATGCCCTCAATTTCGATCACGTACGGCTCGTCCGCCGTATATGAGTACGACACGTCAACTCCGTTTCCGCCCTCTAATAGCGTCTTGACCTCGCTCGGCGCTGGATGCGCCTTATAGTATTTTCCGACGACGTTCCCCGACCTGTCAAAGGCAAAGGTTGTATTGCGGTAGCCCGTTTCGGTCTTGTCAGCGAAGTTCGCAAAAACTATCGCGTTACAGCGGATCGCGGCGGCTCTCACGCGCTCAAATACGTCTTTATTTCTTTTTTCTATCGAAGCGTGAAAGGATTCTCCGCCCTTCGTTGCGGCAGGAATGTCGCAATATTCGGGAAGAACGATTATATCGTTGCTCTCGTCGCACTGATCGAGCAGATCGAACATTCCCTCATAGCAGGAATCTATATCCTTTTCGTCAAACGAATAATACGGCTGAATTACACTTACCTTCATTTTAATTACCTACCATTCCCGAAAAATATTTCGCTACGTTTTCGGGGGACGTTTTCATCCCCTCTTTTATCCACCATCGAACAGTTTCGGCAAAGCTTCCCGATAGATATTCGATCAGAAATTCACGCGGAACGCTTTGCTTAAAGTTGTCAATATACTGAGTAAAGACATCTTTGAGGTGGTTCTTGAAATAGCCCATAAAAAGCTCGCCGCTGTCGGAAAGAAGAATTCCTGCGAGGTTTTCCCTTTCGTCTCTTATATGCCAGAGAATATGCGATAGCTTGCCCTCAAGCTCGCCGTCCTTCCCTACCCACGGGCAGGGGTCCGCTTCAAAAATATGATGGAATATCTCGCCCGCCAAGGCGTCAAGCAGCATATCCTTCGTTTCAAAATGCGAGTAAAATGTGCTCCTGCCGACGTCTGCGCCGTCGATTATCTCCTGAACTGTTATGCGGTCATACCGCTTCTTTTCGAGAAGCGAGCGAAAGGTATCAAGTATCGCCTTTCGCGTCTTTTTCTGCCGTCTGTCCATCTTTTCTCACTTTCGGTACAATTTGAACATTTTGTTCATTAAAATACACCTTGAATCATTTGACCGTTGATTTTTTGCGCCGTCGGCTATAAAATGATACCGAACAATGTGTTCGATATGATTATACACCAACACGTCTTTTTTGTAAAGGAGATTATTGATGTTAGAAAAAATTCTTGACGCATTTGAAAGCAAGATCGCGCTGCTTATCAGCGGTCTGTCTATCCTTGCGAGCTTGCTTTTGCCGATATGCGGAGTAGAAATTAAGATTTGGTACGATCCTGCGTGGCTCGCCGTCATTTTATCGGGAATACCGCTGCTCGAAAATGCGATCGGAAAGCTTATAAGAAACAAGGGAATATCAAAAATATCCTCCGCACTCCTCATAACGAGCGCGATGATAGCCGCTATCGCGATAGGTGACGTTTTCGCCGCAGGCGAGGTCGCGTTTATCATGGCTATCGGCGAGCTTCTTGAAGATATGACGACTGACAGAGCGAAGAGAGGGCTTACGAAGCTTATTTCTCTTGCGCCCGCGACGGGACGTCTTATTGAAAACGGAAACGAAAGAGTTATCGACGCGACCGAGATCAAGCCGGGCGATATTCTCCGCGTTCTTCCCGGCGAAAGCATACCCGTTGACGGAGTTATCGTAAGCGGTCAGACGAGCATTGACCAGGCGGTAATGACGGGCGAAAGCTTGCCTGCCGACAAGACCGAGGGCGACGAGGTATTCAGCGGAACGATCAACCTATACGGCTCCGTCGACGTAAGAGCCACGAAGGTCGGTGAGAATTCCTCGCTCGGAAAGCTGATCAGAATGGTCAAGGAAGCCGAGGAAAACAAGGCGCCCATGCACCGCATTGCCGACAAGTGGGCAAGCATTCTCGTTCCCGTCGCGCTTCTTATCGCTATCGCGTTCGGAATTATCCGTCAGGATATTGTGGTTGCAGTCACGGTTCTCGTCGTATTCTGCCCCTGCGCGCTCGTGCTTGCAACTCCGACTGCCATTATGGCGGCTATCGGTCAGGCAACAAAGCACGGAGTTATCATCAAATCAGGTGAAGCGCTCGAAAAAATGGGCAAGGTCGATACCGTTGCCTTTGACAAAACGGGAACGCTCACCTACGGTGTACTCACTGTTTCTGACGTTATTCCCTTCGGAATAAGCGAAGGCGAGCTTATTTCGCTTGCCGCCTCCGCCGAGAGCCGCAGTGAGCATCCGCTCGGACGCGCAATATACGAATTCGGTAAGAAAGACGGCGATGTTCCGACCTGCGACAGCTTCGTTATGGAAGCGGGCAAGGGCGTTTCCGCTACCGTAAACGGCAAGAGCATCTTATGCGGAAGTGAAAGATACCTGACCGAAAAGGGAGTTATGGTATCCGACGAGGTCATAAATGCGCTGACCGAGCTTCGCACAAGAGGCAAGGCATCGGTCACGGTTGCAGACGGCGACAAGGTACTCGGCGTTATCGGTCTTTCCGACACCGTAAAACCAAACGCGGCAGAAACCGTTGATTCCCTTAAAAAGCTCGGAAGTGAAGCCGTGCTTCTGACGGGCGACAACAGATACGCCGCCGAGTATTTTGCTTCACAGATAGGCATTACGAACGTAAAGAGCGAGCTTCTTCCCGAAAACAAGGTCGACAGCGTGCTTTCGCTCCGTGAGGGCGGAAAGACCGTCGCAATGGTTGGCGACGGCGTAAACGACGCGCCCGCGCTCAAGAGCGCAGACGTCGGTATCGCTATGGGAACGATGGGAAGCGACGTTGCCCTTGAAGCGTCGGACATCGCAATAATGAGCGACGATATAGGCAAGCTTTCCTACCTCAAGCGGCTTTCAAACGCAACTGTCAAAACGATAAAATTCAGCATTTCCCTCTCGCTTGTCATAAACTTTGCAGCGATAATCCTCTCCTTCTTCAAGCTCCTGAATCCCGCGGCGGGCGCACTCGTTCACAATGCCGGCTCGGTATTCGTCATCCTTATCGCGGCACTGCTTTACGATAGAAAATTTAAGTAATTAAGTTATTTTGCACAAAACCGATGTTACTCTGTTCCCAGACACCTCATCCACCGCAGACGCAGCGTCTGCGGTCCCCCTGTCTCGCTGCGGCTCGGTCACGCTCGGGGTCTGACGTGCCCCCGGCACGTCATTCAACACCCTCGCGCCGCTTCGCTACCCGCTGGGGAAGGCAAGAGAACGTCACGACGCTTCGCCACGTTTTCGTAGGGCGGGGGCTTGCTCCCGCCGCACAAAAACGATGTTACATTGTTCCCGAACACCTCATCCGAGGCACTGCCTCTTGTTTACCTCTTACCTTCCCCCTGAGGGGAAGGCAAGACAACGTGGCGAATTCTCCTCATAACAAAAGTTCCCCCGACTGGGGGAATTTTTCAAATTATCTCCATTTCGACATGCTCGATTCCTGCTTCAAAAAACGTCTCGCCGCGTCTTGAAAATCCGAGCTTTTCGTAAAAGCCGACGGCGTGAAGCTGAGAATTGAGCCAGACGCGCTTATATCCGCGCTCGCGGCAAAGCTCGATAATAAACAGGCAGATCTCTTTTCCGATGCCCTGACCTCTTTTTTCTCTCTTTACGGCAAGACGTCCTATATGTCCGCCGTCTTCACCGAAAAGCACTCTCGCGCAACCGACCGCCACACCGTTTTCGACGGCGATAATATGCGTAGCATGATCATCTTCTTCGTCAATTTCAATTTCGTGAGGAACATTCTGCTCATTTACGAACACCTCGTGCCGAAGCGAGTATACCTTCTCTATATCGCTTCCCTTTGCAATTCTTATTTCCATATGATCCTCATTCACTCGGGTAGATGACCGACGAACGGTATTCCGTCGGCGTCATGCCCGTTTTTTTCTTAAACAGACGGGAAAAATAGTGTATCGAGCTGAAACCAAGCTCCTCGGAGACCTGCGTGAAGTTCTTTTCGTTTTCCCTTATGTATTCCTTCGCCTTTTCGATCTTCATACTATTGAAAAAATCGGTAACGCCACAGCCGACGTCGGACGAAAACATCTTCTTAAGCGCACTTTCGGATAGGGAAAAGCGCTTTGCTATCTGCAGGACGGTGAGGTTTTCGCTTATATTCTGCTCCATATAGCGCGCGACCTCCTTGATGCGGTCGGGAACGCGCTCGTCGTACATCGGAGAGATGAGTCGAGTACCGATAGAAATTCCGCTTTCGCTTCGGCGCAGAAGAGTTATTAAGAATTCTTCAAGCAGATTGAAGGTCATCTGCACAGCACCGATCGGCGCGTTTTCCTTTTCCTCCATTCCCATAATGGGCGGCTTACTGTTTATCGGTCTGTAGGCAGACAATCCCTCTCGAAGGAGTATCGAAAGAAGCTTTCTTTCCTGCGAATTAAGCGCGATTATCTTGTTTCTAAAATACTTCATCGCGTCGGAATTGCAGACAAAGCTGACGACGGTATGATTCGGCGCGGATAGACCTCGCGCCTCAAGCGAATGAAACTCGTTCGGCTTGAAAAACACCATCTCGCCGCTCTTTAAGAGATATTCGTTTCCGTCAACGGTGACGACCATCTGACCCTTGTCGATGTAGTTAAATTCCCAGAAATCGTGGCTCTCACCGCCGAAAACGAAGTCCGACGAATTTTCGAGATACAGTACCGTCACGATTCGGCTGACAAGTATTTCCTTTTTATTCGACTGTCTTACAAAGTTATCTGACATACAAAGCCACTCCTTTCGGGTACGATTGTGCAAATATAAAGAATAATACTCCAAAGATATTTGCACGAATATAGTGTATCACAAAAGCAGTATGTTGTCAATATGTCGAAAACGCTTGGGTACGATCGTGCAAATATCGGGTATAATTCTTCAAAGACATTTGCACGAATATAGTGTATCATAAAAGCGTAGAGTTGACAATATGTTGAAACCGCACTAAAGCGAGATACGGTTTTTGAACAGTTGGCACAAAATTTTTATTAAAATAAGGAGAAGAAGATGAAAAAGGGCATTAACATCTGGAGCTTCACGAGCGGAACGCTCCTCGACAAGTTCAAGCTTGCCGCCGATGCCGGCTTCGAGGGCATCGAGGTCGCAATTTCCGATACGGGCGAGCTTGGTCTTGACGTATCAAAGGAAGAGCTGCTTAAGATCAAAAAGGCGGCAAACGACCTCGGTCTTGAAATTTATTCCGTCTGCAACGACCTCGTTTGGGGCAATTCCCTCACCTCCCCCGATCCCGAGGAAAGAGAGAGAGCAAAGAAGTTCGTCCGCCGTCAGCTCGAGGTTGCTTCAATCCTCGGCGCGGATACGATCCTTATCGTTCCCGGTTGCGTTTCGGCATCCTTCGCCCCTAACTTCGGCGTTGTTGATTACGACGTTGCTTACGAGCTTGCAAAGGAAAGCATCAAGGAGCTTATCCCCGATGCCGAGAAATACGGCGTTGTTATCGGCGTTGAGAACGTTTGGAACAAGTTCCTCCTCTCGCCGCTTGAAATGCGCGACTTTATCGACAGTTTTGAAAGCCCCTATGTACAGTCCTACTTCGACGTAGGAAACGTAATGCTGACGGGTTATCCCGAGCAGTGGATCAAGATCCTCGGTAAGAGGATCAAGAAGGTACACTTCAAGGAGTTCCGCACAAACGTCGGTACTCTCGACGGCTTCGTTGACCTGCTCGCAGGCGACGTGAATTGGGATGCGGTCGTAAAGGCGCTTGAGGGAGTCGGCTACGAGGGCTGGGTAACGGGAGAAATGATCCCCGCTTACGCTCAGCATTCCGAGCAGATCATCTACAATACTTCAAATTCCATTGATAAAATTTTAGGGAGGAAATAAAAAATGATTAAGATCGGTCTTATTGGTTGTGGATTCATGGGATCCATGCACGCAAATTCGTACAACATTATCGACGGTGTTCAGGTAACCGCAGTTGCCGACATCCGCCGCGACAAGGCAGAGGAGCTTGCAAAGATCTCCGGCGCTGAAATTTACAGCACCGGTATGGAGCTTATCGCTAACGCAGACGTTGACGCTATCGACATCTGCCTCCCCACCTTCCTTCACACCGAGCACGCTATCGCAGCTATGCACAAGGTCAAGAACGTATTTATCGAAAAGCCCGTTGCTTTCACTCCCGCAGAGTGCGACGCACTTCTCAAGGCACAGGAAGAGACCGGTGCCGGCGTTCAGGTCGGTCAGGTCGTTCGTTTCTGGGACGAGTACGTTTGCCTTAAGGACGCTATCGACACAGGCAAGTACGGTAAGGTCATAAACGCTGTATTCCGTCGTCTCTCTCCCCGTCCTACCTGGACATGGGAAAACTGGGATCTCGAGCTTACACGCTCTCGCGGCGCTATGCTTGACCTCCACGTTCACGATACCGACTTCATGCTTCACGCATTCGGCAGACCTAACAACTTCAATACCGTTATTTCGCACGGCGGCGAGGGCAACTCCTATACTATGACCATCGCAAATTACGACGGCTTCGTAGTTACCTCCGAGGGTACTTGGGACCTTCCCGCGTCCTTCCCGTTCGAAATGGCGTTCCGCGTAACCTTCGAGAAGGCAGTTATGGAGTACACCAACCAGGGCTTCACCCTCTACACCGATGAAGCCGCAACCCCCATCAAGCTCAATAAGAGAGAGATCGCAGTCCAGGGCGGCGGTAACATCTCCGACCTCGGCGGCTACTTCAACGAGCTCGAGTACTTCGCAAATTGCCTCGTCGCAGGCAAGAAGCCCGATAAGGCAACTCTTCCCGATGCTTGCGCATCCGTTAAGTTCATCTTTGAGGAAATGGATAAGGCAGGAAACGCGATCCTTTGATTTGGTAAATGCAAAAAAGCACCCGAAAGGGGTGTCTTCCATAAAGCAGGTTTTAATCTCCCTGCGAGATCCGAACGGCGTTGCCGTTCGCCCTTCGGTTTTCGACTGCGTCCGCCCGTGTCATTCTGAGCGAAGCGGAGCGGAGTCGAACTGCGAAGCAGCACCGAGCAAAGCGAAGGTAGAATCTCGGGCGGACTCCGCTCAAGATGACACGCAGGGGGCAACACCTTCCGAAAAAATAACAAAAGGAGTACGAGCAATTTTGTTCGTACTCCTTTTCACACGCCTTGCCCCGCAAGGCATAGTGTGTTACACTTTTTAGATGCACTATCGGGCGGTAATGAGCCTCCCTTGTGTAAAGGGAGGTGGCTCGCGCAAGCGAGACGGAGGTATTGTAAAAGAAAAATTACATCGTAAAACAATCCCTCAGTCACCTTCGGTGACAGCTCCCTTTACACAAGGGAGCCGTTTTTATGTTCATCTATGCTTTATCAATTTTCCTGACAAGCACTGCTTTTGTGGACACAAAAGCGAAGCCCCGCGAGAGGCGGGGCGAAGATTACTTGATATATTCGGAAAGATTGTATTTTTCGAGATACTGATTGAAATATTTCATATACTCGCTTTTGCTTTCTTCAAAATCCTTCCATACAACGGAAATAAGTCTATAAGCGTCAGCAACGTATTTTTCGCATTCCTCAATATTACCAAGCTTTTTATAACAAGCGGCAATGCACTGAAGGAAACTCCAATGGAATGTCTGCATACCTTCCCAAAGATATTGATCCTTAGGATCATCGTAATAATCATTCAAGAGAAAAGTTGTAAGAACGCTAAGTCCTTTTTGATAGCATTTCATTGCTTCGGGGATATAATCGTTGGGCGTGTAATCGCGAAACTTAACATCGGGATGCTGATCCATAAAAAACCATGCATTGCCTTCCTCCATACAAGCTTGGTATAAGCCTTGCAGATGATGGCATCTCGACATAGTCGCTCCATTGAGTTTATCTCTTCCGGACAACCGAAAAGCAAACGCCCAATCGCGAAGATCATATTCACGAGGAAGGGATTCCAATACAGATTTTGCTTTTTGATACTCGCCTTTTTTGAGATACGCTGCTGCTTGAATATCTTTTGCGTTGCAGACTCTAATAAAATCGTTGCTCTCTGTAATGATTTTTTGAGAGAGTTCAATCATTTCATCCAAGTGTGAAGTATCTCCCTTGTCGCGCAAATTGTATTCGTATGCATCCAAAAGCGATGTAAGCAATTCTTTGTTTCCCGGATATTCTCGCAAAGCACATTTCATGATTTCAATATACTTTTGGGTATCGTCAAAGAAATAATCCCAAGCATCATCAATAATCTTTTGAATCTTTGCTTTCATTTCACGAACATCATAATCAAACAGAATATCCATGGAAACCTCAAAATATCCTGCGATAACCGGTATTATTTCCATATCGGGATATGTGAGTCCACTCTCCCATTTGCTTACCGCCTGAGGAGAAACAGAAAGCACAGAGGCAAGAGCTTCTTGCGTAATCCCTTTCTTTTTTCTGAGTTCTCGTATCTTGTTGCCTATATTGATATTGTTCATAAGAAACCTCCAATTTCTATTGTGATGCGCTTCACTGATATAAGTATAGCATACGAACGAGGATAATTCAACAACGCTATATTAGAATAAAATCAACCTATGGTTAAATTGGTTGAGTTATAATTCTTGTCATACAAAAAACACGCTATAACCCGTAATAAGCTATAACGTGTTTTTTTATTTTTTCAACCTGCTTTATCGCAGGTGCGCCAAAGGGTGCTTTTTTGTTATATAAGTTCAAATTACAAAACTTACCGACAAGTTTTGGTTATTATGTCAATTGAAGAAGAGGCGGTAAAAGTGGTAAAATAGTATAGTTATAATGAAATTACGTTGCGCCAAAGGACGGCGCGGAGAGATAGATGAAGAACAAAGAATACGAGCCGATAAAGACAATTTATTATAAGGACGAAAGAAACGACGAGTTTGCTGACGACAATATCGTAGCAAAGGAGATCGATGAGAATTACGTCTACGTCGATAAGCGTCTGAGATGGCGGTTTTTGCGTTTCGTTTCCTACCGACTGATCGCGATGCCGATCGCATTCCTCTACTGCAAGATCGCTCTGCACGGCAAATTCAAAAACCGCGCGGTATTAAAAAAGGTCAAAAAGCAGGGATGCTTCGTTTACGGAAATCACACGCAGCAGATAGGCGATCCGTTTATACCGAATATTGCCCTCTGTCCGAAAAGCGTATACGTTATAGTCCATCCGAACAACGTCTCTATGCCCGGCTTAGGCAAAGTCACCCCCTACCTCGGCGCGCTTCCACTGCCGTCAAATCTGAAGGCGATGCGCAATTTCCGCGATGCGATCCACACGCGCATCAAGGACGGAAATTTCGTCGTTATCTACCCCGAGGCGCATATCTGGCCGTACTATACGGGCATTCGCGATTTCCCCGCGACGTCGATGAAATACCCCGTTGAGCTTGACGTGCCGAGCTTTGCGATGACAACGACCTACCGCAAACGCCGCTTCGGAAGAAAACCGCGCACCGTGACGTATCTCGACGGCCCGTTCTACCCCGATCAGAGCTTGCCGCCAAAAACGAGGGCGCAGGCACTGCGTGACCAAATATACGAAACGATGGTCAAGCGCAGTAAGGAAAGCGACTGCGTTTATATTCGCTACGTAAAGAAAGAGGAAGAATAATGGATATTTTGTTTTCAGGTAACGACAAGGTGTTTGACGGTGTTCTGACAGCATCGCTGTCGATCGTGCGCCGTCTTGAGAAGCCGCGTCCTTTGACTATACATATTTTCACTATGGAGCTGACACGCGTGTCGCCGAATTATACACCGATGACTCAGAATCATGCCGATCTGATCGAAGCGGCTCTGCGCCGTCACAATCCCGAATCGAAGGTCATTCTCTACGACGTGACCGATAACTACGAAAAGCACCTCAAGGGCAACGCAAACGAGGGCTGCTACTGTTCCCCATACACCCTTCTGCGACTTCTTGCCGATCTTTATCCGATGCCCGATAAGCTTCTGTATCTTGATGCAGACGTTATGGCGTGCAAGGATATAGGACTGCTTTACGACAAGGATGTTTCCGAGGTCGAATACGCCGCCGCGCGCGACCATTACGGGCATTTTCTGATCAGCCCAAACTATGTCAACGCAGGCGTGCTTCTCTTCAATATGAAGCGTTGCCGCGAAACCGACCTGTTTGAAAAGGCACGTGAGCTTATTCGCACAAAGAAGCTTCCCTTTGCAGATCAGTCCGCAATTATCCGTTCAACGACGAAAAAGAAGATGCTTCCGCATATCTTCAACGACCAGAAGTTCCTATATAAGAAAACAGTCATTCGTCACTTTTCAAAGCGTCTTTTCTATCTTCCCTACCCTCACACTGAAAATATCAAGCAGTGGCAGGTCGATAAGGTGCATAAGAAGTTCGGATACACTTGCTTCGACGATATACTTGAGGAATATCAGAAGATAAAGGAAGAAGCAGTTACAAAATCGCAAATACTGTTGCCGAAAATAATACCGCATAGGGAGGCAGGCAAATGAAAAGATTGTTGGCTTGTGTTTTAATAGCACTATTGTCTATATGCGCACTTTCCTCGTGCAGAAATTATAAAGAAAACAGGTTCTTTTCAAATGAGCTTCTGAGCAAAGACAAGCTTGCCGATATGCCCGTGCCGCCTAACGTGGATAATTCCGTAATTAAAAACGGAAATGTACTGTATCTGCGGCTTGACAGAGCCGAATACGAGCAATACGTAAGTAACCTCGTCAAATATCTGCGAGAGAGAAACGACATTTATTACCTCGGATATGCTGTTGATTTTCATTATAACAACTTATTCCGCGCATCGGTTATAGCCCCGATCAAGGACGGTTATGACGTTTCGCTCGAAAAGCATGAGTTCATCTTTTCAATCGAGGATCGGCTCAAGGGCAGAACGGAAGATCTCTTAGCGTCGCCCGTTGAAATCAGCATCATATATGAATACGGACAGCTTAGGTACAAGGGCTTCGAATATAATACGAGAATTTGCATTTACAGCGGTATACAGGCAAATGCCGAATACGACGTTTGTGCCGCCGAGCATACCTATGACGAAGGAATCGAGTATAAAATAGCCGGCAGCGACGAAACGATCACAGAATACACCTGCGTTCATTGCGGAAGTACAGAACTTTCCGATTTTATCGGCGATATGAAGATATATAGTATCACTATCGAAGATACCGACGCAGATCAGTATATCATCGACCGCCCCGAAGAAGGCGTTTCGGGCGTAATATACCGAATAAAAACCCGAAAGATAATTGATGCAGATTTGAAATTTACCGTAAACGGAACAGAGATACTTCCCCGTGAAACCGAGTGCGGTCAATGGGTGTACGAATTCGTTATGCCTTGTGAGGATATTGTGATAACAACAGAGATCGTTGGCGATAGTCCCACCCCCACAAACTACTTTCTTCGCAATCAGGCAGGCTGTGAGTGGTTGAATGAAATCACTGCCGAGGATATTGCAGAAATAAAGATAATCAGCGGTGCTGTGGGCGTTGCTCCCGGCAATCTTAATAACGTTTCAAGTTCAACCGATGAAGCCGTAATTGCAAGAATTTTTGAGGAATATTATTGGCTCGATACTGCGCCTATTTCAAAAATGGAAGGCCAGATCGACGGCGGTGGCGGTGTTACGGTTAAATTTATTTTGAAGGATGGAACGGCAAAAGAGCTGTATATCAACAACGGCAATTACCGTGATCCCGACGGCAACTACTTTGAACTCCTTTCCACTCCGAAATTCAAGGATACCGACAACGCAACAAAAGCTTACGGATTTATTACCTATCTCGGCACAGGAACGGTCTATGATAAAGATAATAACGCAGTATGCGAAATACCGATTTACGAGCTTGAATTTGTCGAGTCCGATGGCTGTGTTGATGCTATGGTTACAGGTTATTACTATACGGTAGAAACAGAGTTTGGAACTCTGTACTTCGATTACAGCAACGATTTATTCTATCTACAATTTGAGGAAGGCGAGGTCGATTACATAGAATTTTATCGACTCGTCGGCAAAAATCTTGACGAATTGATCGCTGAATACAGCATTACTACTGAATGATTAGAGGAAACAAAGCTATGAAGAAATTATTTGCAACTTTAATTTGCGCCATTATGTGCGTAACGCTTATTGCAGCCTGCAACTCGGAAGAACACGAACATACAATGAGTGATTGGAAACACAACGAAACCGAGCATTGGAAAGAACCTGTGTGCGGTCGTAATAATTGTTCCGTTCAAGCAGAAGTACACGAATTGGGAGAACACGTTGATAAAAACTACGACGGTGTTTGTGATGTTTGCGGTCGCGAGGAAGAATACGTTTTTGTCCTTAACTATGATAAAACGGGCTATAAGCTTTCTGACATCGGCCCCGCATACAAGGGTGGCGATGCGGTTATCCCTTCGACTTACAGAGGGTTGCCCGTTGTTGAAATCGAGATGTATGCTTTTGGTAATTGCAAGGACAATCTTACTTCGGTAACGATTCCTGGCAGCGTTAAGGAAATTGGTATGAAAGCCTTTGCAAAACAGGATAATCTTGAAACGGTGATTATTAACGGCTCAACCATAATTGATGTGCAAGCCTTTTATCTGTGTCCAAAGCTTAAAACCGTAGTAATCAACGAAGGAACTGAATACATTTACGCAGGCGCATTTTCAATGTGTTTCTCTTTGGAATCGGTCACTATCGCAGATACCGTTACGAAAATTTTGGGTGATGTATTTGCTAACTGCACTAAGCTCAAAACCATTAATATTCCTGCATCAGTCGAAGTGATCGGCGAATGCTGTTTTGGCGGCAGCGGATTTACTGACATTTACTTTGATATGTCCGCGCCCGGAGAAGCTTGGGATGAAAATTGGGATGAGGGCCTATACGAGGACGAGGAAATCGGTCGCGACGGGGATGCAAATCTCCATTGGGCTAAAGCAGAATAATAAAACAGATAATCGTTAAAAAGCACTTCTTGCGAAGTGCTTTTTTCTACCCCGCCCTCGGTGAGCAAGCTCCCCGACGGCTTTTTAATGAAATATCGCTTGCGCGATATGATATACGGCTGTCGCCGCATGATATACTTGCCTGCGGCAAGCATGATATGATATCCGTTCCCATCATACGCGAAGCGTATATCATCTGCGAAGCAAACATCATACCCGTCAGGGTATATCGTCCGTGACCGTAGGGAACGGATATCATTGAAAAAAGCACTTGCCTTTGATATGCACCCCAAAAGTTAGACACTTTTGGAGGTGCATATTTTTATGGGAAAAACAGGCAGAAAAAACAAAACATACTCGCCAGAATTCAAAATAGGTGTTATAATGGATATGCGAGAACACCACCTTGGGTATCGT
>JAGASS010000003.1 GCA_017621655.1 Clostridia bacterium
CGTCGGCTGCGCCGACACCTTCCCCCGCTGGGGAAGGCAAGACAGCGTCTAGAAGCTTCGCCACGTTATTGTAGGGGGCGACGTCCTCGACGCCCC
The DNA here is from genome assembly GCA_017621655.1 of Clostridia bacterium. Taxonomy (GTDB): domain Bacteria; phylum Bacillota; class Clostridia; order Oscillospirales; family CAG-272; genus Colimorpha_A. Next base: position 97 of record JAGASS010000003.1, read on the forward strand.
GTGCAAAACGATGTTACATTGTTCCCGTACGGACAGTCGAGGTGAGGGGTTCCCCGAAACGAGCGAACGCGAGTTTTGGGGGTTCCCGAGGTTGCCTGTCCCTACAAATTTACGTTCAATATCCTCTTGTAGGGGCGACCTCGGAAACGTTTGAAGCTTTTACGGCAGGGGAGTGGCAAAACAAAAACAGGGCTTTCGCCCTGTTTTCAGTGACAGTTCTTTTTCGAGCATTCGCCGGAATGCGGGCAGCCGATACACTTTCTGCCCTTTTTCTTTTGCTTTACAATGTAAAGCGATGCGCCGAGAACAATAAGTACAATTACCGAAATTATAATTATATTCGTTATCATGCCTTTTTCCTTGCTTTAACTATAAGTGCCGTAATAATGCCTGCAAAAACTGCAACCGCGCATCCGCCGATTATTGCGGGAACGACGGCGAGGGATGCAGGGGAAACGATGAGCGTTCCGACGGTATGAACGAGGTAACCGATCGTATATCCGAACGCGATCTGAAGAGCTATACCGCCCCATAGCCACTTCGCGCTCTTCATTTCGGAGTTCATTGCTCCGATTGCCGCGAAGCAGGGGGGAGTAAAGAGGTTGAACATAAGGTATGCGAGCGCTGCGACGGTCGTAAGCTCAGGGCTTGCGCCGGGAAGCTCGGTCGCAACGTCGGATATTGCGAAGCATACCGCGAGCGTTCCGACTACGTTTTCCTTAGCTATGAAGCCGGTTATCGCCGCTGCCGCCATCTGCCAAGCGTGGAAGCCGATAACGGGGACGAGCAGGTATGCAAACGGTCCGCCGATAGATGCGAGGATGGAATCGTTTGCCTCGGTTGCAACCTTGAATGACCAGGTGAAGCTTTGCATTATCTGCACTGCGGTATTGCAAAGCAGAATAATGGTTGCCGCCTTGACAACAAACGACCAACCGCGCTGACACATGCTCTTGATCGCGCCCCAAAGCGAGGGAGCTTTATACTCGGGAAGTTCGATTATAAAGAAGGACTTTCTCTTCGCGCCCGTGATGCCGTTCACGATGAGCGCGCCGATAAGTATTACGACGATACCCATGAAGTACATGAGAGGTCCGACCCACGAGGAGCCCTTGAAGAACGCGCCCGCAAATGCCGCGATTATCGGGAGCTTTGCTCCGCAGGGCATAAAGGGTGCGAGCATAGCGGTCGCACGGCGTTCTCTTTCGTCTCTTATCGTGCGGCAAGCCATAACGCCGGGAACGGCGCATCCCGTTCCGACAACGAAGGGAATAACGGACTTTCCGCTAAGACCGACCTTCTTGAAGATCGGGTCAAGCACGACGGAAACTCTTGCCATATATCCGCAGTCCTCAAGGAGTGCGAGAAGGAAATACATCAGCATTACAAGAGGAAGGAAGCCGATAACGGCGATAACTCCGCCGATGACACCGTCAACAAGGAGAGCATAGAGAAGCGGACTAACGCCTGCTTTAAGGAGAAGATCTCCGAGTGCGCCCTGTCCCTTTTCAAGAAGTCCGACGAGCCAATCCGCGATCCATACGCCGGGGCCTGCCTGGGAGATCCAGAAAACGGCAAACATTACGACTGCAAATATCGGGATTCCGAGCCATTTATTCGTAAGAACAGCGTCGATCTTATCCTGATAGTTTTTGTTCTTCGTAAGCGTTTTTCTGCTTTCGACTTCCTTGACTATCGAATTCACGAACTTATAACGGCGCTTATCCTCTTCTTCGGAGGATTTTTTATCGGTTGCGTTTGCGCCAACGTAAGGAGCAGTCTGTCCCTTGCCGATCGACTCGACTGCGGCGAAAACGACCTCTTTAAGTCCCTCGCCCGTTGTCGAAACGGTTTCGATAACGGGGCATCCGAGCTTTTCGCTCAGCTTAGCGGCATCTATCTTATTGTGCTTTTTCTTATTAGCATCAGTCTTATTGAGCGCGACGACGACGGGAATTCCAAGCTCAAGAAGCTGTGTCGTGAAGAACAAGCTTCTACTGAGATTCGTAGCGTCTACGATATTGATTATCGCATCTGGGTTTTCGTTCTTAACGTACTCGCTCGTTACCGATTCCTCGCTTGTGAAGGGCGACATCGAGTATGCGCCCGGGAGATCGACTGCGATGACGTTTTCTCCGTATGCACCCTTGACCGCGTGCTCCTTCTTGTCGACCGTGACTCCCGCCCAGTTTCCGACCTTTTCGCTTCTGCCCGTAAGAGCATTATACATAGTGGTCTTTCCGCTGTTCGGATTTCCTGCTAAGGCAATTCTCATTTATTTTACTCCTGTTCGGATAATTTTAACTCTTTTAGTCAGTTAGCAACGGCTAACTGATGAGCGAAAATAATCAGCAGAGCGTTGCTCTGCTTTTTTTAGATAATTATCGCGTCGGCAAGCTGGGGGTCTATACTGTATCTGCCGTCCTTGATCGAGACCGTAAGTCCGCTCTTGCGACGTGAGATGACCGTTATCGGCTCGCCTGCGTAACAGCCAAGCGTGAAAAGGAACGCGTTAAGCTCCTCGTCGTCTGTCTCGATGGCTTTTACGATATATTCAGTTCCTTCCTCTGCCTGTCTGAGTGTCATTTTTTGCTCCTTATTGACGTTTTACGTCAGTTAGCATCCGCTAACCGTGGTATATTCTAGCACCTTGATTCCTATTTGTCAAGGGGGTTTTAATATTTTTATTGCAAAAAATTTAATTATATGATAAAATTAGGTAAGAACGACTCAAGGAGTTTTTTATGAATCTTCACGAATCTGCCGAGATGTATCTCGAAACAATATACGTCCTCTCGAAAAAGGGCGCGGTGCGAAGCATCGACGTTGCCGAGGAGATGGGCTACAGTAAGCCGAGCGTAAGCCGTGCTGTGGGTCTGCTCAAAAAGGGCGGTTACCTGACCGTTGACGGCGTCGGAAACCTGATACTCACCGAGATGGGCGAGGAAAGGGCCAAGAGCGTTTTTGAGCGTCATACGGTCCTCACCGAGTTCCTTGTCGGACTTGGTGTCAGCGCCGAGGTAGCGTCCGACGATGCATGCAAGATCGAGCACGTCATCAGCGCCGAAACGCTTGACGCGATAAAAAGATTTACGGAGAAGAACCGATGAGCGAGAAGAAAAAGGAATTAATAAGAACGGTCAAATTCGTTCTGTTTTCGGCGAGCGCGGCAGTCATAGAGCTTGCCTCGTATGCGATATTTTTCGATCTGATCCATTTTGAGGAATGGCTCGCGCATCTGCTTTCGCTTATTCTCTCGGTGCTTTGGAACTTCACTCTTAACCGCAAATTCACCTTCTGCTCGGCAAACAACGTGCCGATCGCTATGCTGAAGGTCGCGGGATTTTACCTCCTGTTTACTCCCCTTTCGACCTGGTGGACCGCAGTGCTCACAGGACCGAAGGTCGGCTGGAACGCCTACGTCGTTCTCGTTATGACGATGCTTATAAATTTCGTTACCGAATATCTTTTCGACAGATTTTTCGTGTTCGGAAAGAGCATCGACAGCGCGAAGAAAAAGTAAATTGAAACAGACGGAGCATTCCGTCTGTTTTTTGTCGCGGAGTTATATCAATCGCTCTGTCAGCAAATTTTAGTAGTTTCCGCTGCGAATTGTAGGGGGCGACGTCCTCGACGCCCCGTTGCAACATTTAAACTTACAAAAGACGTTCCCTCTGTGAATTGAATATCCAAACACATTTCAAAAAAGATACATTACTTTTATGCGGGGCGTCGAGGACGTCGCCCCCTACAAATTAACGTTCAATATACCTTTGTAGGGGAGGGGTTCCCCCTCCTGCGCAAAAACGATGTTACTTCCCTTTGAAAACGGCGGGGGCGCGTGGGGTTCCCCGAAGCGAATGTAATGAGCTTTGGGGGTTCCGAGCAAGCCCCCGCCCTACGAAATCGTGGCAAAAATTTTTGGCTGTATATAACAGAGCGATTGTGGGAGTCTCGGGGCGTCGAGGTAGGGGTTCCCCGATGCGAATGAAATGAGCTTTGGGGGTTCACGTGGCCGTCGCCCCCTACAAACGACGTTTCGAGCTTCCCCCTACATATCTACTCTAACCTATTTCTTATTTATTATCTATTCTTTATTCTCTATTATCTAAAAAGCTCCGCCGAAGCGGAGCTTTTCCTTTTATGCCATTTCCCAGAATCTCTTGATGTTGCTTAAGCCCATCTTGATTCCGACGAGGTTATCCTCGGTTCCCTCGAATTCGAGAGATATAAAGCCGTCGTAGCCCTTTTTCTTGAGCATTCTCAAGCTCTGAGCGATCTTTGCTTCACCGTGACCGACTATCGTACCGCGGAGGTAGTTACCTGCTCTCGTAACGAACCAACCTTCGCCGGGGTTGATCTCTGTTCCCTTCTTATAAAGGAAGTCCTTGCAGTGAACGTGGAACGCATAGGGCGCGAGGCGCGATGCCGAAAGAGACGGATCCTCGTCCGCGCACATAAAGTTACCGAGATCGAGAAGAACGCCGAAGTTATCGTTGCCGACTGCGTCGATAAGAGAAGCAACTCTGTCTGCGTCCTGCGAGAAGTAGCCGTGATTCTCGGTCATCGTCTTGATGCCGAGCTTCTTTGCGTACTCGGTGATCTGCGTGCATTTTTCCTTAAGCTCGGGAAGAAGGCAAGCGTAGCCGATGCCGTTCTTCTTACCATACACACCGCTCGTAATATCGTGGCGGAGCATCGAAACGCCGAGAAGTGCCGCCTTGTCAATGAGACCGCAAACGCGTTCAACCTCGTTCTCACGGTTGATAAGATCTGCGCCAACGCAGAATGCAACGGTCTCAAGACCCTTGTCTCTCGCGTACTGACCGACCTTTTTGATCTCCTCGTCGGGCCACTCAAGCCAATAATCCTCAACAAACTCGATGCCGTCGAAGCCCATTTCGGCTGCCTTATCGATGACACCGAAGATTCCGAGCGAATTTTCTTCTCTGTAATCGCCGAAGCTATACGTACTTACACTGAATTTCATAAAGCTCTCCTTATCTTGCGATCTCTACAGAGCGTCCGGTTTCAGCGGACTCGTAGATCGCGTCTATTATTCTCATAAGCTCGACACCGTCTTCTGCAGGTGCAATGCAGGGTGCGTTGCCGTTAACGGCATCAACGAAGCCCTTGATCTCCCTCTCAAAGAGTCCGTTAAATTCAAGCGCGATGCTGTCGCATGGCTTGACGTTCACAAATCTGCCTGCGATCTGAGTGAAAAGCTCAAGATCGGGATTGATGGTACAGCCGGCATTCGTGCCGAAAAGCTCAATGTTTCCAACGTCCTTCTTGATATTGAGGTTAAAGCTTGCCTCAACGGACACGGTAAAGCCGTTATCGAATCTGATAAGCGCGGTAGTGAAATCCTCTACCGTATAGGGATCGTCGTTGCCCTCGACCTGCCAATCCTTTTTACCGCTTGCACGGTCGGGACCGAGGTTATTGAAGGTTGCGCCGTATGCAGAAACTGCTTTAGGTGAACCTGCAAGGTAACGAACAAGGTCAATAACGTGAACTCCGAGGTCTATAAGAGGACCGCCTCCCGAACGGGATTTGTCTCCGAACCAACCGCCGGGACAGCCCGAACGGCGAAGATAGGTTGCCTTTGCATAGTAAATATCTCCAAAGGTGCCTGCCGAGATGTATTCCTTAAGCGCATCGGCATCGTTACCGAAGCGGCGGACGAAGCCGATCTGAAGAAGCTTTCCCGTCTCCTTAGACACCTTGAGCATTTCGAGCGCTTCCTCGGTGTTCATAGCCATGGGCTTCTCACATATAACGTTTGCGCCTCCGCGAAGTGCGGCAATGGTAGCGTCCTTATGGACGGAGTTCCAGGTGCAGACGCTGACTGCATCGAGGTCCTCCTTTGCCATCATTTCGTTAAAATCTGTATACTTATTCGGAATGTCGTACTGCTTGCAATACTCGGTAAGCTTTTTTTCATCAATATCGCAAGCCGCGATGACCTCAACCTCGTCGCTAAGTGCCTTATAGCCCGCCATGTGGCTATGGCTGATGTTACCTGCTCCGATTATTCCTATTCTCAATTTCTTGCTCATTTCAAGTCTCCGCCTTTCAGTTTTTTGCGATAATGTCGCGCAAGAAGTCTGCCGCGCAAGCGATGTCCTTCGCAGGGTCTTCGCCGCACTCGCGCTCTATTGTAAGGAAGCCCTTATAGCCGATCTCCTCAAGCGCCTTCAGGTATGCGGGGAAATCAACTCCGCCCTTGCCGAGCGGCTCTTCGCTGAAGCAGTCGATCTTCTCCATATCCTCGGGCATTGGAGTTACGCCGTAGATTATTTCGGGATCGCGGTCAACGAGCTTGATGCCGTCCTTAGCGTGAGTATGAACTATATACTTTTTAAGGTTATGGACTGCCTTAACGGGATCGTCGCCCGTTACCATTACGAGGTTCGCAGGGTCGAGGTTGACCGCAACGCCCGTTGAATCGAGCGCGTCAAGGAAGGTCTTGAGGGTTGCTGAGGTCTCGGGTCCCGTCTCGATAGCAAAATGCGCGTCAATATCGTCTGCGTAACGGCTAAGCTCGTAGCAAGCCGCCTGCATTATCTTATATCTGTCGTGATTCGGATCGTTCGGAACGACGCCGATATGAGTCGTTACTACGTTAGTGCCTAGCTCCTTTGCGAGGTCTATTATTCTCTTCGACTTTTCAATAAGCTCGGGATTCTTCTCTGCATTTCCGAAGCCGTGTCCGAGGTCTCCGCAAAGAGCCGAAAAAACGAGTCCGTTCGAATAGACCATGTCCTTAAGCTCTGCGATCTTGCTTGGAGTCATATTCTCGGGGGAATGCTCGCCGTAGGTTGCATACATCTGGAAGCCCGCCGCACCGATAGAGACCGCTTTTGCTATTGCGTCCTTGATCGGAAGACGGAAGGAGTCTATCATTACGCCTATGGGGAAATTGTACATAATAAGTACCTCCGTTATTATTTTACAATATTATGATACAAGAAACGTAACTCTTTGTCAATAATCTATTTTGCACCTTATGTGACTTATTTTGCTGTTTTTGACGGCGCGACATCTTATTTGCGGGGTGGGGCAAAGCTTCCTTGAAGCCGAAGGCGGAAAACCCGACACAGCAAAATTCCCAAAACATTACCCGATATGAAATTAAATTTTTCTCTTACTCTTATTGATTTTACCGCGTTAATATGATATACTATGTTACAATGAGAAATTTTGTTGAATTGTGAGGAAAAAGCAATGGTAGAAGAAACACTCCGTTATCTGACAGAATGCGACCCCGAGGTCGGAAAGGCAATAGAGGCAGAGTTCGAGCGTCAGTGCGACGGCATCGAGCTTATCGCATCTGAAAACTTCGTTTCGCCGGCAGTAATGGCGGCGGCAGGAACCATTCTTACTAATAAATACGCAGAGGGCTATCCCGGAAAGCGTTACTACGGCGGCTGTGAAAAGGTCGACGTGGTCGAGGACATCGCGCGTGAGCGCGCAAAGAAGCTCTTCGGCGCAGAGCACGCAAACGTTCAGCCGCATAGCGGCTCGCAGGCAAATACCGCTGTATACGTTGCGCTTCTTCAGGCGGGAGATACCGTTATGGGTATGTCGCTTGCAGACGGCGGACACCTCACACACGGAAGCCCCGTAAATATCTCGGGTCTTTACTATAATTTCGTTTCCTACGGCGTTGACACCGAGACTCACCTTATCGACTACGATAAGCTCGAGCAGCAGGCAATGGAGGTCAAGCCGAAGCTCATCGTCGCAGGCGCGTCGGCATATCCCCGCGTTATCGACTTTGAGAGAATGGGTCAGATCGCAAAGAAGTGCGGAGCATACCTCATGGTAGATATGGCTCATATCGCAGGACTTGTAGCGGCAGGACTTCATCCCAATCCCGTTCCCTATGCGGACGTAGTTACGACCACTACCCACAAAACGCTTCGCGGTCCGCGCGGAGGACTTATCCTCTGCCGCGAGGAGCTTGCGAAGAAGATAGATAAGGCGATCTTCCCCGGAATCCAGGGCGGTCCGCTTCTCCACATCATCGCCGCAAAGGCAGTCTGCTTCGGCGAGGCGCTCAAGCCCGAGTTCAAGCAGTATCAGGAGCAGATCGTAAAGAACGCAAAGGTCCTTGCAGATACGCTGGTAGAAGAGGGCTTCGATCTCGTATCGGGTGGAACCGATAACCACCTTATGCTCGTTGACCTCCGTAACTTCAACGTAACGGGTAAGGAAATGGAGCACCGCCTCGACGAGGTACATATCACGGCAAATAAGAACGCTATCCCGAACGATCCTCAAAGCCCCTTCATCACAAGCGGTATCAGAGTAGGTACTCCCGCAGTAACTACGAGAGGTCTTAAGGAAGAGGATATGGTAACGATCGGTAAGCTCATTAAGCTTACTGCGGCAGATTTTGAGAACTCCGCAGATTATATCAGAGCCGAGGTCAAGAAGCTCTGCGAAAAGTATCCCCTCTATTAAAAATAAAAAACTCCGTTTTCCCTGAAAACGGAGTTTTTTAAGGAGTAATTATGAATACTTCAAAATGGATATGGGCGTCGGATGCCGGCTTGCCCGACGAATACACCGATTTTAAGGCAGAATTTGAATATACGGGCGGCGCTATTACGCTTGAAATTTCTGCCGATACCGACTATTCGGTATACGTAAACGGCAACCTCGCCGCATTCGGTCAGTATCCCGATTACCCCGACCGCAAGATATATGATACCGTAGACCTGAGCGATAAGGTACTGAACGGTAAAAACGAGCTGTTCATCGTCGGCTATCATGCAGGCGAGGACTTTTCGACGCATATTAAGCGCGAGGCGGGGATCCGATTTGAATTGCTTATAGACGGCAAGCCCGTGCTTGTTTCCAATGATAATATCGAGTCGCGCATTGATCCTTATTACGTTTCACACGTCGAGAGCAAAATAACGAATCAGCTCGGCTTCACCTTCGCGTACGACGCGACTGCGGAAGAGACCGATTATTCAAAATCGGTCATTACCAATACCGCAAAGGGCGAAATGTACCCTCGCCCGATAAAAAAGCTCGACCTTCTTGACCGCGTTCCGAGCAAGCTCGTGAAAAGCGGAACCTTTATGCTGAACGGCGGAGAACGCGCCGCAGACAGAATGCAGAACGCAATTCTTTTTGAGGGCAAGGGCGGAAAAGGCGGCGAATTTTATATATTTGACTTCGGAAGCGAGCAGACGGGACTTTGCGAGATCGACTTCGACCTTGAAAACGAATGTAAAGCCGAGCTCGGCTGGGGAGAGCATTTGACGGACGGCAGATGCCGTACCGCGGTGCGCAATTTCGCAGTCGAGATAAAGGGCGAAAAGGGAAATAATCACGTCCTTAACCCAATGCGCAGATTCGGCGGACGCTATTTTCAGATATTCGTGTACGGAAAAGCGAGGGTCAACTACCTCGGAATCCGCCCGACCCCCTATCCCATAACGGAAAAGCCGTTTTCGCTTCAAAACGAGCTTGACGATAGAATCTATAGAACTTGTATAAACACTCTCCGTCACTGTATGCACGAGCATTACGAGGACTGTCCGTGGCGCGAGCAGGCGCTCTACGTGCTTGACAGCCGAAATCAGATGCTCTGCGGTTATTATGCGTTTGAGGAGACCGACTTTGCAAAGGCGTCGCTTCAGCTTATAACGCAAGGACTTCGCCCCGACGGTATTCTTGACCTATGCTATCCATCGGGACAGGTCATCGCAATTCCGTCCTTCTCGCTCGCGTTCTTTACGCAGATGAGAGAGTATCTTGACTATACGGAAGATGTCAATTTCATAAGCGAAAAATACCCGATGATGAAGAAACTCATCTCGACGTTCTTAAATAAGGACCGCGAAAACGGACTTATCGAAAACTTCTACGGAGAGGGCGGATATTGGAACTTCTACGAGTGGTCGGAAACGATGGAGGGACGCTTCAACGAGACGGTAAGAAGCATCGAAGCGCCGATAAACGCGTTCCTTTCCCTTGCGCTTGCCGATCTTTCCTATATAGCGAAAAAGCTCGGTCACGACGGTGACGCCGAAAAATACGAAGCCGAAAGAATCGCGCTCAACAAAGCTATAAAGGACACTTTCTATAACGGGGAAACGAAGCTCTTTGAAAGCTTCAAGGATCGTCATCAAGGTACCTACAGCGTGCTGACGAATTCTCTCTGCCTCCTTTGCGGTGCGGCGGAGGACGTTGATAAGAGCGTGATATTTGAGATTCTCACAAATAACGGCGCAGGTAAAACGGGACTTAAGGTCGTGCCGAATACCTTGAGTATGAATTCCTTCCGCTTTGACGCGCTTCTCAAAAATGGCGAAGAAAAATTCGCGCCGATTATCCTGAGCGAGATACGTACCGAGTACGGAAAGATGCTCGACCGCGGCGCAACGACGTTCTGGGAAACCTCCCTCGGTGAAGCCGATTTTGATAACGCAGGCAGTCTTTGCCACGGCTGGTCGGCACTTCCCGTGTATTATTTCCACAGATTGTTGAAATAAAAGCATGCTATTGCAACAAATTTGTAGGGGGCGTCGCCCCGCTGCCACGGCAAAGATTATATTTGCTGATAGGTTATGCGCTATATATTGAGGATAATCCGTTTTTTGCTGCGGATTTTTAACCTTGTGACGGGGCGTCGAGGACGTCGCCCCCTACAATGACGTGAGAGCAACGATTTAACGTGGAGAAGCTTCCTTGATCCGAAAGGGGTATCCAAAGGGGAAAACGTATGAAAATTTGCGAAGGCAAATTTTCATCGGTTTGCCCCTTGGCGTGTTTCTTTGCAAGCGTTTCTTTTCACGAGAAAAGAAATGCGAAAGAAAAACCATAACAGTTCAACTTAAAATCGAAATTAAAGAATAAAGAACAAAGAATAATCAATAAAGAAGAAACAGAAATGCACTACATAGTCCTCGACCTCGAATGGAACCAAGCACTGTCGAAAGAGCAGTTCGTGACCGAGCCGGTCAAGCTGCGCGGAGAGATCGTGCAGATCGGCGCGGTGAAGCTCGACAGCAGCTTCAAAACCGTCGACGTTTTCAAAATAATGATCTCCCCTAGGCATTATAAAATAATGAACTATAAGGTCCGCGAGCTGACGGGTATTCGCACCTCGGACATCAGACGCGGTCATAGCTTCCCGACCGCCTACGGACTCTTCAGAAAATGGTGCGGAGAGGAATGCACGCTCCTCACGTGGGGATGTGACGATATTCCGATGCTGAAGGATAATATGACGCTCCACGGCATCGATACCGAGTCGCTTCCGCCTCATTACGACGTTCAGCCGATATTCGACTCGCAAATAACAAAGGAAAAGCGCCAGCATTCCCTGACCGCCGCAATGGAGCTGCTTGGCGAGCCGCCCTTTGAAGCGCACGACGCGCTGAATGACGCACTCAGTACCGCTGCAGTCTGCCGACACCTCGATATGGAAGCCGGCTTTCTCGGATACGAGGACATAACGAGAAGCTCAAAGCTCCCGACGATAGGTAAAAGCTTCATAAGATTTAGCGAAATACTTAAAGACGACGAGGTCAATACCCTCGTTTGCCCCGAATGCAGAAAGCTCATGAGCGCAGGCGAATGGGTATCCTGCCGAAGAGGAAAGCTGATGGCGAAGAACGACTGCGAATGCGGCGAAAAATTCCTGACCTTCCTCTTCTGTATCAAAAATAAGGACGGCACATACCGTATCGGCAGAAGAATGCAAAAGTGCGAGGAAGCCGACGATGCCTATTACGAGAAGAAGCGCGTCAAAAACGAGGAATGGAAGAAAAAACGAGAGCTTGTAAAGGCGTGAGCGCAAAAAAGTATTGCATTATTTTCCAAAATATTGTATACTGATAAAAAGCGAAAAAGGAGAATCCTTATGCCGACGGAAAACATCTTGGAATTCAGAACGAATAAAAGTAATCTTTATCTGCGTGTGGCACGCGGTCACTTTGCGACCAGCCATAGCCATACAAACTATTATATAGATGTAACCAAGCAGAAGTCGCGTTTGTCTGAAGCAAAGGCGGTTGGAGCAGAGCTTGCCGCACATTATATCGGAAGCTCGATAGTTAATACCGTCCTTTGTCTTGACGGCACGGAGGTCATCGGCGCATGCCTTGCAAACGAGCTTACGAAAACGTCCTACGCAGGTCTTAATTCAAATCAGACGATAAACATCCTGACTCCCGAGCATACGTCGGGAAGCCAGCTTCTCTTCAGAGACAGTATCGCACCGATGATAACGGGAAATCACGTGCTTATCCTCGCAGCGTCGGTCGTAACCGGCTTCACGGCGCGCGGCGCGATCGAGGCGATCCGCTACTACGGCGGCGAGGTCGTCGGCGTCTGCTCGATATTCGCTATCGCGGATGAATGTATGGGCTATCCGGTCAATTCGATATTCGATCTCAAGGACCTCACGGACTACGTCAGCTACGGCTCTCACGAGTGCCCGATGTGTAGAAACGGTCAAAAGATCGACGCACTTATAAACCGCTTCGGATATTCAAAGCTTTGATATTAAAAGAACCCTCGGAGAGGGTTCTTTTTGTGTTTACACGGGGCGTCGAGGACGTCGCACCCTACAATAACGTAGCGAAGAAGATTGACGTTCTCTTGCCTTCCCCTCAGGGGAATGGTGCAAGAGGTAAACCTCGGATGAGGTGTTCGGGAAAGATGTAACATTGTTTTTGTAACGGCGGGAGCAAGCCCCCGCCCTACGGAGGTGACGCAGAACGTCGTCTTGCCTTCCCCAGCGGGGGAAGGGGGACCGCAGACGCTGCGTCTGCGGTGGATGAGGTGTTCGGGAACAATGTAACATCGTTTCAACACGGGGGGAAAACCCCTCCCCTACCAGAGGCATATTGAACGTGAATTTGTAGGGACAGGCAACCTCGGGAACCCCCAAAACTCGCGTTCGCTCGTTTCGGGGAACCCCTCACCTCGACTGTCCGTTATAAAAGCAAGGCAATATCGTTTATTTACGGGCGACCCTTGGAAACCCCCAAAGCTCATTTCATTCGCTTCGGGGAACCCCGATATTGCTCGCCCGAATAATCAATATCAAAAAACCGCCCAATATGGGGCGGTTTTCTCAATAATCATTTATATTTATCTTCTTGACAGTTCCGTTTATCTCTCCGCCGAGGAAGAGGGAAGCGTTTGATACGAACATCGTCGGATCGTCGCTGACGTAGTAGCTGACGGAGCCACGTCCGCTATCTTCCTTTTTGCCAAGCACCTCAAGCGCCTTCTTTGCCGCCTCGGCACCGGAGCTGATCAGCGTGACGTTCGGAAGCACCTTTGAAATAACACCGGCAATTATCGGATAATGCGTGCAACCGAGGATCAATGTGTCGGCACCGCTTTCTCTTATCTTCGTAAGATAATGCTCGGCGGCGAGACGGGTGATCTCGCAGTCGTCCTGTACAAATCCGTTTTCGACAAGCGGAACGAAAAGCGGACACGCCTGCGTTATGACCTCACAGTCGGGCGAAAGCTCCTTTATTGCGTGCTCAAACGCGCCGCTTCTTATCGTCGCGGCAGTTCCGATAACGGCAATCTTGCCGTTTTTGGTCGCCTTGACCGCCGCTTCGGCAGACGGCTCAACGACGCCGATAACGGGTATCGGAAGCGTTTCCTTCAGATGCGAAAGGGAAGTGGTACTAACCGTTCCGCAGGCGACGACGATGGCGTCGACCTTTTTGCTCAGCAAAAACGCGGCATCCTGGCACGCGTATTTGGTTATAGTGGCAGAGGAACGGTTTCCGTAAGGAACGCGTCCCGTATCACCGAAATATATAAGCTCCTCGTTTGGCGAGAGCTTGATCATTTCCTTGACGGCGGTAAGTCCGCCGAGACCGCTATCGAAAATTCCTATCATAATAACCTCAATTACAGCTCGTCGAGCGAATAAGAGAACGCTTCAAGCATATTTTCTCTGAAATAACGAAGCTCATCACTGTCGATTCCGTCAAGGATCGCTTCGGTAGACTTTCGCGCCGCGACAAATTCGCGGTTGCCTGCCGCTTCCTCGGTAAGGCACTTGATGTAAGCGCAAAGCTTGTCGGCGATCTTTACGAGCTTGACGCTCTCGGCGTCGACTTCGGTGGGGGTGAGCAGTTCTTCATAGATCGGGCGAAGCTCAGGCGGAAGCTTTGAAAGCATACGTTCGATCGAATGACGCTCGATAGCGGCGTAATCACGCTTCGTCTCGGGGCTGAAATACTTGATGGGCGTCGGAAGATCGCCCGTAAATACCTCAGCGGCATCGTGAAAGAGCGCGATGGTCGCAACACGCTCGGGATCGTAGCTCTTTCCGTAAACGGTATTGCCGATAACTGCAAGCGCGTGAGCTATGACCGCCGCCTCGGAAGTATGCTCGGCAAGCGTCTCGCGCGTGACGGAACGCATCAGTCCCCATCTCGTTATGTATTTTTGTCTGAAAAGCAATGCGTAAAAGCTGTTCATTTTATCCGTCCTCGTTTTCGGTTTGCTTCCTTATTATATCATTATATACAGGCATTGTCAAGGCGGTGAATGGGGCAAGAAAGTGCCAAAAACGGCGCGAAAAATTGCTGTTGTCGTAAATGTAGAAAATTACGGCTGAAATTTGTGGGGGTTGCACAAAAGCCGCAAAACGGCAATTTTGTTGTGAAAAATGACAACAGAAAGGCGAAAGGTAAATATAAATTACTTAAAAATACGAATTTTTACCGAAATCAGGGGCTTTGAGGCGGCTTAATAATGTCAAAAGGTAAATATAAATTACTCTTAACGATTTTGAAAAGCCGAAAAAGTAATCAAAGCAGTACCCACAAACGCTCCCAAACGGCTTTTTGAGTGTGATTTTCGGCGCAAAATTTCCCCTTCCGCTTAAAAACGCGCGCCTCACGCGCCTTGACAGTACGAAAAAAGTATGTTATTATATTATAGTATAAAAATCAAAGGGGATATTCTGCCCTTTTTCAGGGTTTTGAGTGTCTCCGGGGGCCCCCTTTCGGATGAAATTTCTTATCCTGCCTCCCAGCGCGGCGAAGGTCGTGATCGGGACAGAAGAGGATAGTGATAGGAACGGTTTGATATGCCGACCGGTTCAGAGGAACAAACGGCGTAAAAGGTCACTTTCGGTGTTTCCGAGTTGCGAACGGAAAGGCCAAGCGCATCCCCCGTACAGCAAAGCCGCAACGCGGATTTCCTTTCTGCTTACGGCAAATTCACACAGGAGGAAAAAGATTGATGCAACATTCATTCTTTACAAAAGCACTTTCGGGACTTCTCTCGTTTTTGCTTATGTTCGGCGGTATATCCGTGCTCAATACGAGTGCGGCAGAACCGGAAGCAGACGTAGTTGCCGACATGCTTACCGACATACCGTTCCACGAAAATCTTGCAACCGGCACTGCCGGAATGCCGTATCTTTCGTATATTGAAAGACATCCGGCAGACGTTGCCGAAAAAGAAGAAGTGATCAACGCCATTGATTACGACACCGCAAATACTACGGCAAACGTCGAGGTCCTTAAGGACTTCGAGGGCAAGGGAGACGTTCTTTATATGCCCGAAACAGGCAAGACGTCGTGGAAGGTAAATATTCCGAAGGACGCAAAATACGCAATTAAGATAGAGTATTATCCGATAGCGGAGAAGGACGGCACCAAGGTCTCTACGCTCACGACTATCGAGAGAACGCTCTATATTGACGGCTACGTTCCCTTCTCGGAGGCAAGATATTTCTACTTCCCGAGAAACTGGGCGTACACCGAGTTTGACTACCGCAAGGACGGAACCTGCATATTCCCGACTGACGCGGCAGGAAACGACGTACGTCCTATCCGTTACGAGAAGCCGCAGTGGCAGGATTATTATCTCCGCGACTGGCTCGGCTATACGATGGAGCCCTTCCAGTTCACGCTGACTGAGGGCGAGCACGTAATTACCTTTGAGGCAAACCGTGAGCCGATCGTAATCTCGAAGATAACGCTTTATCCTTACGAGGCAGCTCCCACCTACGCTCAGTTCCTTGAGCAGAAGAAGGCAGAGGGCGTGAAGGTCATCGAAAAGGCACTCGGCGGAAAGATCAAGGTCCAGGCGGAAAACCCGACCCTTATCTCTAACGCATGTCTCTATCCGCAGAATGACCGTACCTCGTCTCTTACCGAGCCGCAGGACCCGCAGCAGATCCGTTACAACATCGTTAACAGCTCGACCGTTAACGAATGGATGAAGTATACGGTAGAGGTTCCCGAAACGGGACTTTACCGCATCGCGATCCGCTTCCGTCAGAACGCGCTTATCGGTATGTTCACCTCCCGCAGAATTCTGATAAACGATCAGATACAGTTCCAGGAGGCATCGAACATCCGCTTCAAGTACAGCTCGTCCTGGCAGTCGTCCTACGCGACCGACGGTGAGCAGACCTTCCTTTTCTACCTTGAAAAGGGTACGAATGAGATCACCTTCGAGACCGTCCTCGGCGATATGACCGAGTACGTTTACGAGATAGGTCAGATGATCGACGAGCTGAATATCGCATACAAGAAGATCCTTCAGCTTACAGGACCTACTCCCGACGCTTACCGTGACTACGGCTTCAAGCGTCTCGTTCCCGACGCTATCGAAACTATCGTTCAGGCGTCGAAGGACCTTTACCGCATCGCTGACGAGCTTGAGGCAATTACGGGCGAGCTTGGCGACCAGGTAGCAACTCTTAATACTATCGCGATGCTGTTTGCGAAGATGAAGAACGAGGATAAGATCGCACCGAACTTCGTAACCTTCAAGAACTACATAATCGCGCTTTCAAACTGGCTGTATGCCTCCCTTTCTCAGCCCCTTAAGATAGACTACTTTACCGTACAGGGAACGAAGGACGGTCTTCCTAAGGCAAAGGCAAACTTCTTTGAGGTCATCTGGTTCGAGATAAGAGCGTTTATCGGCTCCTTCTTCATGGACTATACGACCGTTGACTTCAAGGTCAAGGAAGGTGAAAAGGTCGATAAGAGCATGGTAATCGAGCAGTGGATCACCTCCGCACTCGGCCGTGAGGACGCGCTTATAACGCGAGGGCTTATAGACGAACACTTTACAAGTAAAACGGGAATACAAGTCAAAATGAAGGTCATAACGGTCGGACTGACCGAGGCCATCCTTGCCAACATGGGACCGGATATCGCCGAAATGACTTCAGTAAATACGATAACGTGGGGTCTACGTGACGCAGTCAAGGAGCTTGACGAAATGGAGGGCTTTGACGAGGTCATGAAGAACATGGACCAGGCGGCAATGACACCTCTGCAGATGCAGAATGCGAAGGGCGAGTTCCATACCTACGGAATTCCCGCATATATGGACTTCTATATGATGTTCTACCGTTCCGACGTTCTCTACGAGGCGGGCGTTAAGGCACCGAACACCTGGGATGAGCTTTACGACATCCTTCCCGCACTTCAGGCATCCGACCTTGAGATCGGTATGCCCGGTACTGTTACCGGAACTAACGTATCGGTCGACGGTCTTACCGGACTTAAGCTCTTCCTTTACCAGATGGGCGGCGAGCTTTATACCGAGGGCGGATACCGCGTAACTCTCGATCAGAACATCGCACTCGACGCATTTGAGTCGCTCTGTAATATGTTCTCGAAGTATAAGTGCTCGGTCAACTACGACCTTACACGTTTCCGTACGGGAGAAATTCCGATCTACTTCGGAACTGCTGTTGGAACCTATAATACGCTTATGTCCTACTACGACATCCGTGGACTTTGGGAAATGGCACCTCTTTGCGGTATCGAGCATAAGAACGAGGACGGAACGATAACCATCGACCGCACCTCCTTCGTATCGGTATCCTCGAGAGTTATCCCGAGAGGCGGATCGAAGAAGGCAGTAAAGAATTCTTGGGAGTACATCAAGTGGATGGCAGAGCCGGAGACTCAGAAGCTTCTCGGCCGCGAGACCATCATGGTAAGCACGAACCCGACGACGAAGTATAACGCTCCGACGATCGAGGCGCTTCTCGGTCAGGCATGGACCGATGAGGAGCTTGTGGCACTCAGAGAGCAGACTCAGTGGCTCGCAGGTATTCCCGAGTATCCCGGTAACTACATTATCGGAACTTACGTAAACTCCGCGTTCATGAACGTTTACAGCACCTCCTCCGATGCTGCAGAGCAGCTTCAGGACCGTGTCGTTTACATCAACAAGGAGATCGCACGTAAGAGAGACGATTTCAAGATGGATTACATCGACATCGAGGGCAAGTATCACAAGGGCAGATACTATACGAACCCAGAATACAGGACATACAAGAAGTAACGGCTGCCCGAATTACATCACAAAGGAGTAAATCATCATGACAAAAACCGAAAAAGATGTAAAGCGTCAGCAGCCGAAGAATCAGAAGTATGCCGGAAAGGCAATGACTAAGGGAAGATACATCCGTTCTCAGATGAAGAAAAACTGGGTCGGCTACGTAATGGTATCTCCGTTCCTTATCATGTTCATTGCATTCACGGTCGTACCTGTCGTTCTTTCGATACTTCTCAGCTTTACGTCGTTCAACATGCTTCAGTTCCCCGAGTGGAAGGGTCTTGATAACTATGTCCAGCTCTTCCTCGCGGACGATCTGTTCATTACGGCATTCTCAAATACGATGCTCTTCGCAATCACGACGGGACCTGCATCCTTTATACTTGCATTCATCGTCGCTTGGTTCATAAACGAGCTTTCACCGCGTATGCGTGCATTCGTAACGCTCATCTTCTACGCGCCGTCTATCGCAGGTACTGCGTACCTCGTCTGGGGTATCTTCTTCAAGGGAGATATTTACGGTTACGTAAACGGTTGGCTACTCAAGATGGGTATGATAAGCGAGCCGATAGTCTTCTTTAAGGACGTTGACTACATAGTACCTCTTTGCGTAGTCGTCGCTATCTGGACCTCGCTCGGTACGACGTTCCTTTCAAACATCGCAGGTCTTCAGGGCGTTGACCGTTCTCTCTACGAGGCGGGCGCGATCGACGGAATCAAAAACCGTTGGCAGGAGGCGTGGTACATTACGCTTCCCTCAATGCGTTCGATCCTTCTCTTCGGTGCGGTCCTCGCTATCACCGGTGCATTCGGCTTCGGCGCGATAGTTGATAACCTCTGCGGAAACCCCTCGACGGACTACGTCGCGTGGACACTGCAGCATCACCTGGTGGAATATATGGGAACGCGATTTGAGTACGGTTACGCATCTGCTATTGCGGTCATCCTCTTTGCAATAATGATGGGCGCAAACGCACTCGTACAGAAGTTCCTTTCGAAGGTGGGTGAGTAATATGGCTATGAAGAAACTAAGAGTCAGAGGCCACCGCGTCGTTCTTAACCGTTCTAAGAAGGGCGACTTCGGAATCACCCTCCTCCTTATCATCCTCGGAGCAGTAATGTTCCTCCCCATGTGGTATCTTATCATCGAGTCGCTCAAACCGCTCGGTGAAAGAAACATAACACCGCCGCTTCTCTACGTTATGAAGCCGACGGCGCAGAACTTTATCGACCTTTTCTCGAACATTAACAGTACCTGGGTACCGATCAGCCGTTATCTCTTCAATACGATAATCATATCGGTAGCAGCTACCTTCGGATGTCTCGTATTCGGTTCTCTTACCGCTTATGCGCTCTCGAAGATCAAGTTCCCCGGTCGCGTTGCAATGTTCAAAATGATCCAGTGGTCGCTCATGATAAGCTCGACCATCACCGGTATTACCAACTTCTTCATATTCATATGGCTGGGTTGGCTGAATACATATTGGATCTCAATAGTGCCCGTGTGGGCATCAACGCTCGGTCTTTACCTCATGAAGCAGTTTATCGACGCGAATATCTCGGACGAAATGATCGAGGCGGCGCGAATAGACGGCGCAGGTGAGCTTAAGATCTACTGGCAGATAGTAATGCCGCTCGTTAAGCCGGCATGGCTGACGCTTCTCGTTACTACCTTCCAGCAGGTATGGAACGCAGGTGCTTCGACCTACGTTTGGTCTGAGCAGCTGAAGACCTTCAACAACGCTATCGCAACGATAAGCGGCGTGTCGGCAGGTGCCGCGAGCGCCGGCTCGGTCGTAATGATGAGCGTTCCGATTCTGATATTCGTAATAAACCAGTCTAAGATCGTCGAAACAATGGCTTCGTCGGGTATGAAGGACTAAAGGAGGGCGCAATGAAAAACAGATTTACTAAATTTATTGCGGTTCTCATCGCGATCCTGACGCTTCTTCCGATGGTAGTATCGGCAGAGCCGTACCAGACCTATACGTACAGTATAGACGGCGAGCAGCTTCTTTCGCCGCACGCTTATACGCCTAACGTCGTTCTTAACTCGAACGATATGGGACTTCCTGTGCCGCTTAAGAAGGTTGCCGATATGGTCGTTGACGAAAAGGGCTACGTATACCTTGCAGATAAGGATGCGAATGCCATTTACGTTCTCGACCAAAACCTCAAATACCGCTTTACTATTGATACCTTTATCAACAGCAACGGTATCGAGGACTCGTTTAACAACCCCAACGGTTGCTTCGTAACAGAGAGAAATATCTTCGTTGCGGACACCGATAACAGACGTATAGTTATCTTCGACCTCGAGGGTAACTACGTAAGACACCTTGAAGAGCCGAAGTCGGACATCTTCGAGGATGATACACAGTATCGCCCCACGGCGATCGCTGTTGACGCATCCGACCGTATCTACGTTATCTCCCCCGCGATATATCAGGGCGTTCTTTCCCTGAATGCTGACGGTGAGTTCCAGGGATATATCGGTGCGCAGAAGGTTGCTTATGACGCCTGGGACGAAATGTTCAAAAAGCTGTTTAAGGACGACTCGGGTAAAAAGAACCTTCCTACATCCTATAACAACATAACGATAGACGATGAGGGCTTCATCTACTGTACCTCCAGCGCTAACGTAAAGCAGGACGCGATCACGAAAAAGTCTGGCGACTATTCGGCGATCAAGAAGTTCAACGCCGCAGGCAAGGACATTCTCGGACGTAACGGCTTCTTCGGACCCGGCGGTGAAGTTAAGATCCAGGGCGGCGGCATTTCAAACAAGCCCTCGAGAATCATCGACGTAGCTCTCGGACCGTCCGGCTCGTGGTCGATCATCGACGCTGACCGTTCGAAGATCTTTACCTACGACCAGTACGGTAACCTTCTCTTCGTCTTCGGCGACCGCGGAGACCTTAGAGGTAACCTCAGTAACATGGTAGTTGCCATCGCTTATCAGGGATCAAACCTCCTCGTTTTCGACGGACTTCTTCAGACCATTACTCTTTATACCCGTACCGAGTACGGTGACGTTCTTATCAGAGCACTTCAGAACGAGATCGACCGTAAGCATGGCGAGGCAGTTACCGACTATCAGGACATCCTGAAGAGAAACAGTAACTTCGACGCAGCTTACATCGGTATCGGTAAGGCACTTTACCGTCAGGGTAAGTACGAAGAAGCGATGAAGATGTTTGCAAGTGCGTATGAGACCGAAAACTACTCAAAGGCACTTAAGGAAATGCGTCAGAGCTGGGCGGATAAATACTTTATCCTTATCCCGATCGTTATCGTCGTATTCCTCTTCATAATCGTTAAATTCTTCGGATATGCAGGTAGGGTCAACAAGAAAACGGCACTCAAGAAGGGCAAAAAGACCTTCAAGGAAGAGGTGCTGTACGCCTTCCACGTTATCTTCCATCCGTTCGACGGATTCTGGGACCTTAAGCACGAAAAGCGCGGATCCGTAAGAGGAGCGATCTTCTGGCTCGTTCTTGCGCTCATCGCTATCTGCTATCAGTCCGTCGGAAGAGCGTACGTATTTAATCCGCGTGCCTCTTACACGTCAATGTTCGGATCACTTCTTTCCCTCCTCGTGCCTGTCGCACTGTGGGTAATCGGAAACTGGTGTCTGACAACGCTCTTTGAGGGCGAAGGAAGCATGAAGGACATCTTCATTGCGACCTGCTACTGTGCAGTGCCTCTCGTGCTGCTCATCATTCCCGCAACGGCAATAACAAACATTCTCACGCTCAGTGAGGCAACGATCTACGATATGCTCGTATCGGTAGCATGGGTATGGGTCGGACTGCTTCTGTTCTTCGGAACGATGGTCACCCACGACTATTCTATCGGTAAAAACGTCCTGACCTGTATCGGAACGATAATCGCCATGGCGGTCATCATATTCTGCGTACTTCTCTTCTCGACGCTCGTTATGAAGATGATAACCTTCATTACCGGTATCGTGGTCGAGTTGTCGTATCGGTAACTACTAAAGAAGGAGAAGATGAAAATGAAAACTTATAAGAAATTTTTATCGGCTGTTATGGCCTTCTGTATGTTGCTTGGTACGCTTTCCGTTATCTCGGCGCTTCCCGTATTCGCTGCCGAGGAAACCGAAACCCCGCAGGAACCGATAAACGCGGCTGACTTTTTCACTCTCGGCTTTGACTCGAAGGAAGAAAAGGTCGCTTCGATGGACCTTATGGCAGAGCGCTACGGCTATAAGCTTTATGCCGAGCCGCTGACCGGAGAGGTCGCGATCGTTAATACGCAAACAGGCGATATACTTACTACAAACCCCTATGACGTCGGAAATATCAAAGCGGACGATTCAGTAAAGAAAATGCTGCTTTCTCAGCTTATCATCAATTTCGAAAGCGTAGACGGAAAGATCCAGGCAAAGGATCTCTACAGCTTCGAATATGCTGCCGAGCTTAAGCAGATAAAGGCAAAGCCGATCAAAAACGGCGTCCGTGTTGAGTACGTCATCGGTAAGCAGGAAACGCGTTATCTCTTCCCAGATCAGATAGAAAAGGAGCGTTTCGAAAACGAAATACTCGCAATGATCCCGTACGATCCCGATACTTACGATAATAAGACGGCAACGTATGAGGAAAAGCTGGCGCGTCAGCACTACAATAAAATAAAGGCGTCTTACGTTCTCAAGGATCCGACGGATGAAAATCTTCCCGAATCCATTCTCGTCGGTATGCTCAAGCAGTATCCCGTTCTTGATAAGACCACCGATATCGGTAAGAGCAGCCCTGTCGAGGCACTTTACGTCTTCGATACTAAGGCGAGCATGAAGCTTAAGAACGAGATCGAGTACATCATCAAGCTCTACTGCCCGAACTACACCTATGAGGACAGAGAATACGACCACGAGCTTTGTAAGTACGAGGAAAAGAGAGAAAACCCCGTTCAGTTCAGAGTTGCTCTCGAGTACTATATCGATGAGACGGGTCTTCGCGTAAGACTTCCCGCAAACGGTATCCGTTACGACCAGAGCGCGTTCAGACTCAATAAGATCACCTGCCTCCCCTATATGGGAGCAGCTAACTCGAACTATACGGGATACACGATGTTCCCCGACGGCTCGGGCACGCTTACACGTTTTGAGGACGTAAAATCAAGCGGACAGTCCTTCACGCTGTACGCGTCCGCTTACGGACAGGACCACGTCTACAGAAACGAAGCAAAGATGGTAAAGAACGCTATGCCGATGCGTATGCCGGTATTCGGTCTCGTTGAAGACACGCAGCACACGGTAACCGACGAGGCAACCGGCGAAAGCTCTACCTACATCCGCAAGAGTGGATACTTTGCGATCATAGAAGAGGGCGAAGCTCTCGCAACCCTTCGTGCAATGCACGGCGAAAAGGGACACCACTATTACGCTACCTCGATAGAGTTTGACCCGACGCAGAAGGATACCTTCTCGCTCAGCTCAATAGTATCTGTCGGCGGTAACGGAAGCATTACCTCGATCCTCGACCGCAGATATACAGGTAACTTTACTATCCGCTATATAATGCTCAGCGATCTCGAGTATTGCGCAAATAACGGAATCGATACCACGGGTTGCTACGATACGAGCTATCTCGGAATGGCGCTCGCATACCGTCAGCGCCTCATCTCTTCGGGTGCGCTTGTAGATGAAAAGCTCGCGGCAGGCGATATTCAGCTTTATATCGAATCTCTTGGCGCTATGGACGTACAGGAAAAATTCCTTTCGATCCCCATAACCGTCAAGAAGGCGCTTACTACCTTTAATGACGTTAAGAAGATCCATAAGGAGCTTGGCGAAGAGGGAATAAATAACCTCGTATTCAAGCTCACCGGCTTTATGAACGGCGGTCTTAAGAGTACGATCGCCAATCAGATCGACGTTGAAAAGGTCGTCGGCGGCAATAAGGGACTCAAGAACCTTCAGAAGTATGCAAACGAGAATAACTTCGAGATCTATCTCGATGCAGATTTCTCCTATACTTATAAGGATACTATGTTCGACGGCTTCAGTCGCGACAAGGACGCTCTTCGTGCTATCGACGGACGCTTCGTACAGAAGCAGCAGTATGACGCAGTTCTTCAGAAGTTCACGAGCACAGGTCTGCTTGTGATCGCGCCCTCCTCGTTCGAAAGCATCTTCGGTAAGCTGAATAAGGACGCTAAGAAGCTCAATCTCGAAGGACTCGCCCTCGGTGCTCTCGGTTCCGATCTTTCCTCTGACTTTGACGAGGATGAGCCGTATAACCGTGAGGACTCGAAGGCGCAGATAATCGAGACCCTCAATAAGGTCCGCAATGCCGGCTACGATATGATGGTGGACGGCGGTAACGCTTACGCGGTCAAGTATGCAAAGCATATCCTCAATATTCCGCTTGTATCCTCTCGCCGCGCTCAGGCGTCTGAGGAGATACCCTTCTTCGCACTCGTATATCACGGATACCTGAATTATGCCGGATCGGCTACCAATATGGCAGGCGATATTCGTCATGAAATGCTTAAGATCCTTGAAAACGGTGCAAACCCCTACTTCATTCTCGTTTACCGTAACGCTGAAAAGCTCAAGCAGGATAAGGAGCTTTCGAAATACTATGCGATCTCCTATCAGAACTGGAAGGAAGACATAGTTGAGACCTATACGAAGCTTAACGCGGCTCTTTCTCCCGTTAAATCGTCGACCATCGTTTACCACGGCTTCCTTACCGGTATGAGAGTACCGACTGCCGAGGAGCTTGAAGCTGATAAGCTTGATAAGATTCAGTCGGATAAAGAGCAGGCAGATAAGGAACAGGCAGACAAGGAAGACGCCGAGAGAGAAGAGCAGCTTAAGGATCATCTCGGCAACAACTATATTAAGAACGAGACCGAAACGGACGATTCCGCAGCAAATTCTACGACCTCTACCGTTTCAAAGTACCTCGTTGATAACGGACTGATAGTTAAGGTAACCTTTGAGAACGGCTATAGCTTCATCCTTAACTATAACTACTACGACGTAACCGTCGAAGAGCTTGGCGAGACCGTAATTGAAAAGCTCGGATACGTTGTGCTTAACGCAGACGGCGAAGTAGTGATCAACAGCAGAGAGGAGGCGGCAGCATGACGGTTGTAACTAAAAGAAGAAGAAAAGTCGCAAGAAAACGCGGAAAAATAGTTTCGCTCGACAGAAAAAAGGCAAGAGCCGGTTGGCTGTTCGTCCTTCCCTTTATTATCGGACTTCTTCTCATATACCTTCCGATAGTATTTGACTCGCTCACCTACAGCTTTAATAAGATAGTTCCCCTTAAGGGCGGCGCATACCGCCTCGATCCCGTTGGATTTGAGAATTATCAGAAGGCACTTCAGAATCCCGACTTTACGAAGGTGCTTATCGCAGGCGTAAAGGACCTCGTGTTCGATATTCCGGCAATAGTAATATTCTCGCTCTTCGTAGCGGTGCTTTTGAACAAAAAGATCTTCGGACGTGCAGCATTCCGTGCGATATTCTTCATTCCCGTCATTCTTTCTACGGGTCTTATCAGTGAAATATCTCACTCGGCAATGGCAGGCGAGAGCTATATGGGCTCCTCCGGAACGGTAGACGACGGATCGGGCCAAGGCGGAAGCGGCGCGTCACAAATAGTGTCGATGACCGACTTCAGATGGCTGTTCCAGAACATGCAGGTCGGCGGCGGTCTGCTCAAGTACGTTACGGGTATCGTAAACGACATCTATAACATAATCAACCGTTCGGGCGTTCAGATGCTTATCTTCCTTGCAGGCCTTCAGTCCATCTCCCCTGCGATCTACGAGTCCTGCTCGATAGACGGCGCGACGGGATGGGAGACCTTCTGGAAGATAACCTTCCCGATGATAAGCCCGATGATCCTCGTAAATGCGATATATACGGTCATCGACTCCTTCACGTCGAGCGATAGCCAGATAATGTCGTATATCTCGAGAATGTACGGCGACGTTATGAACGGCGGCGGACCTGAAGTTTCTACCGCGATGTCGTGGATCTACTTCTCGATAGTTATAGGAATAATTGCTCTGGTAGCGGCGCTCCTTTCGGCGTACGTATTCTATCAGAGACGTGATTAAGGAGGGAAAACGGTATGAATAAAGTAAACTCTCCGAAGATCAAAAGAGAATCCAAGAACAGAATAAAGGTCGATTTTGAAAGAACAAATTGGTTCAAGCGCTTCCGTTTGCGTTTCCTTACCGGAACTGCAATATCGAAGGGTCTGACCTGGATCTTCAGATTCGTTCTTCTTCTCGGAATCTCTTACGTCATTCTCTTCCCGTTCTATACGAAGATCGCATCTTCCTTTATGGGACGCGAAGACTTCATCGACGTAACCGTTAAGCTTATTCCGAAGAGACCCACGCTCGACACTTATAAAGCGGTAATCGAGAATCAGGGCTATCTTGACGGACTTTTCGGCACGGCAACGCTTTCGCTCGTGTGTGCGCTTTTGCAGACGTTCGTGTGTGCAATAATCGGATACGGATTTGCAAAGTATAAGTTCAAGGGCAGAAAGCTGCTCTTTGCGCTTGTCATCTTCACGATGGTAATTCCGCACCAGACACTCAGACACTCGATGTTCATGAGATTCCAGAACTTCGACATCGGAATCGGTGATTTCGGAATTTTGAAGATGCTGGGGCTCAATCAGATAGAGCTGACCGGATCCTTTACGCCAATGGTCATGCTTTCGCTGACTGGTCTTGCGTTCAAGAACGGACTGTTCATATTCATGTTCAGACAGTTCTTCTCGGGCGTGCCGGATGAGCTTGAGGAGTCGGCGTACATCGACGGCTATGGTCCGTTCAAGACGTTCTTCAAGATCATTCTCCCGATCTCGATCCCGATGCTGATAACGGTATTCCTGTTCTCGTTTGCATGGCAGTGGACGGATAATTTCTACGTCAGTCTGTTCGGTATAATCGATAACAAGGACATCTTCCTTCTCAATGAGATCCAGGGTATTCCCGGAATACTGAACGTCAAGGGCTATCCGGGTGAGGCACTGTTCACAGCGGCGGTATACAGCACTGAGGCGATCCTCATAATGCTCCCGCTTGTAATAATCTACCTCTTCTGCCAGAAGTACCTTGTTCAGGGTATCGAACGCTCCGGTATCGTCGGCTAATTGCAAAACAAAATCGCTCGTATGGTCTCATACGAGCGATTTTTTGATTGCTTATAGGAAATGCAAAATTAAAAAGCGCTTCGAAAGAAGCGCTTTTCATCGTGTGGGTGACAGGGGTCAAGAACCGGCTTTTCGGGGAATGATATTGTGATTTTGATCGTTTCCGTGCGAAAAGCTGTCTTTCGCCAAGGCGAAAGAGAGAACCGACCGTGATAGCTCTCATGATGATTAAAAGAGGAGGCGAATGCCTCCTCTTTTAATCATGGTGCGGGTAGCAGGGGTCGAACCTGTATGACCGTGAAGTCACTAGAACCTGAATCTAGCGCGTCTGCCAATTCCGCCATACCCGCATATTTAATTGTAATTATTGATGTTGCGAGTATCCGCGAAGCTCCCATATTTGGCAGCCGCGCGCGTGTCTGCAGAAGAACGCAAGCGTTCTAGACAAGAACACTTCGTGTTCTCGCTTCGCCGTTTCACGGCTCGTTCCGCCATACCCGCATATTCTATTAATCAACTTAACGGTAAGTATTATATCATCCAAATCAAAGTTTGTCAAGAGCAGATTGGAAGTTTTCGTATGATGGGGGATAAGCGCAAAACGATGTTGCTTTGCTTAAAAACGGCGGGAGCAAGCCCCCGCCCTACAAAATCGCGGCAAAAAGATTTGGTTAGCTGTAATAGAGCGAACGTGGGAGCGACGGGGCGTTGAGGTGAGGGGTTCCCTAAAACGAGTGAAGCGAGTTTTTGGGGTTCCCGAGGTTGTCGCCCCCTACAATAACGTGGGAGCTACGATTAAACGTGGCGAATTTTCCTTAAATCGAAAAGGGAATCCAAAGGGGAAAACGTGTGCAGAATTTTGCGTAGGCAAAATTCAAACCCGTTGTCCCCTTGGTGTGCTTTCTTTTGCGAGCTTTTATTTGCACAAGCAAAGAAAAGCGGAAACTACCGCTCCATAAGAAAAGCACCTCGAGAAAAGTGCTTTTCTGTTCACAAATCAACTTGCGAGAAGGCGGAACTGCTTAGGTGTACATCCCTTGATCTTTTTGAAGCATTTTATGAAATATCCGACGTCGTTGAAGCCGCAACGGAAGGCGATCTCAGTCACCGACATATTACTTCCGAAGAGCATATTTGCCGCCTGCTCAATGCGGTAAAGGGAGAGGTAGTTTATAGGCGTTTGACGGGTATGGGAATGAAAAAAACGGCAGAAATAATTTTCATTCATTCCGACTATTTCGGCAAGCGTCGAGAGCTTTATCTCCTCCGAAAAATGCGTTTCAATATATTCAAGGACCTGCTTGAGCATATTGATCTTCTCAAACGTACCCGACGGGCTGTCGGAATTCTCGGTATAGTATTTATTTTCGAGAATGTAAGCAAACAGTCGCGTTATATTGCCGAGCGTCGACATTCTGCAAAAGCTTTCGGAGCAGTCGGGGGAGAATGCGGCGAATATTTCGCGCACGATACTGCATATCTCGCTGTCTTTTGATGTATAGAGCGTGCGCGGAATGTAAACGTTTCGGTAGAAAAGGCGAAACGCCTCGCGCACCGAAAGCACGTTAAGCACAAGCTCGTGAAGCCCGAAATTCAGGCACTGATACGAGCATTCGTCTGCGCTCGCGCTGTGCAGCGTACCGCCGCCCATAAGCAGCACTTCGCCCGCTTTTGCGGTGATGTGTTCGCCGTTTATTATAAAACCAACGCTTCCGCCGGTAACGTAAATAAGTTCCCATTCCTTGTGCCAGTGAAGCGGCATAACGTAAGGAGATCGCTTTGAATCAACAAGGTAATAAGCCACGGGAAAATTAAGCGTACCGTGCTGTTTGTTTTCGTTGTAGGAAAAATAATGCATTTTGTCCCTCTCTTTTTGCGAAATAATATGTCAAGGTGAATATTTTCCTATTTTTTTACATTATAACACTAGACAAAAGAGATTTCAAGTGATAAAATACATATGAATAAATATTTCTGGAGGAATAACTATATGGGTTACGGAAAGAAAGTATGGATATTTCCGGATGCCGAGCTTCCGCCTGTCGGCGTAAACTGCATTCCGGGACACGAGTCGATAATCATCACGAATACCGGTGACGCTGACGCACATATCCGTGTAACGTTCATTTATACGGATAAAGAGCCGATAAACGACGTCGTCGTTACGGTAGGCGCGAGGAGAGTCCGTTGCCTGCGCACAAACGAAGTAAAGGACTTCGGCGAGCGCACGGCAAAATTTGAAGAGCAGTATGCAATTATGCTCGAAAGCGACGTACCTGTCGTTGCACAGTACGGAAGAGCAGAGCCGAGAACGGTTGCTTTTTATACCACTCCCGGTTATTGCTGCGATTAACACAAAAAATCATTAATTTTCTTAAAAGGAGAAAAACATTATGGCAAAGCACGGAACTATCAGAATTCCCGACTACGAGTACGTAGAAAGACGTATGAGAGCTGCAGAGCTTATCAAGCAGGCAGGACTTGACGTTCTTATCGTAAACTCGAACGAAGCAGACTATGCAAACGCCCGCTATTTCTCGGGCTTCTGGCCGCTTTTCGAAAGATGCGGCGTAGCTATCGCACCTACGGGTGACGCAGCACTTATGGTCGGTCCCGAGAGCCGTATTTTCGCGGCAGACCGTTCCAAGATCGAAAAGATCTTCGTTCTCAAGGAATACAGAGAGAGCGCAGACCCCGCATATCCTGAGCTTATCCCCGATACCTTTGCTGACGTTATGAAGGCGATCGGCGTAACGGGCAAGAAGCTTCGCATCGGTGTTGCAAGCTACCTTGACACCTCCGTTATCATCATGGAAGGTATCCGCGCAGCATTCCCCGAGGCAGAGATCGTAAGAGCAGACAGCATCATGGTTTCGCTCCGTCAGATCAAGACCGCAAATGAGATCGCATGTCTTCGTGAGGGCTACCGCATTGCAGAGCTTGCTTCTCAGCAGGTTATCAAGGAGATCCAGCCCGGTATGACCGAGCTTCAGATGGTCGGCGTAGCACAGAGAGTTGTATACGAGCAGGGCGCAGAGTACGAGGGACTTCCTATGTACGTATTCTCCGAGGCATCTACCCGTCACGCAATCTCCCGTTCTAGCTACAGACAGTTCGAGAAGGGCGACATCGTTCAGCTTAACCTTTCCGCTAAGATCGACGGTTATTCCGCAGCTATCGGTTATCCGATCGTTCTCGGTAAGCTCGAGGGCAAGCGCAGAGAAGTCGTTATGTTCGGTCTTGAGGCACACAGATGGACCGAAAAGCAGGTCAAGGCAGGCATTCCCGCCGCCGACGTTGCTAAGGGCTTCTACGACTACTTCGTAAAGAACGGCTACAAGGATAACTTCGTATACGGACCGCTTCACGGTACCGGTATGATCGAGGTTGAAGCACCCTGGTGCGAGACCAGCTCTACCTACGACCTCAAGCCCAACATGACCTTCCAGATAGACACCTACATTTCTTCCGATACGTTCGGTGTTCGTTGGGAAAAGGGTATTGCAGTAACCGAGACCGGTTGTGACGTTCTTTCCCCTGAGATCGGTACTCTTTACGAGCTCGAATTCTAATATCACTTCCGAGTGAGGAGATAATCTATATGCAGATGGTAGATATGTTCTTCGATGAACTCGAAGACGCTAAAAAGAGAAAGGTTCCCTTTATAATTCCGATCGGTACTATCGAGTATCACGCACTTCACGCAAGCTGCGGCACCGATACGATGGTCATCAACGGAACTATGCGCGAGCTTGAGAAGACGAAGGAGATCGTAGTATGTCCTCCGATCTGGTACGGAGTTGCAAGCTACGCGGTTGCAGGACCCGAAAGCGGCACGATCCACGTTGACGTTGACGCGTACGAAAACTATATTTATTGCATACTCAAGTCCATGATCTACGGCGGAGTTAAGAATATCTACTGCGTCGCACATCATCAGACCGAGGAAGCAGGACTTATGCCTATGACCATCGCGTGCCACAAGGCGGCGAAGAAGGTCATCATGGAGTATATGGAAGATACCCGCGGCAAGGGCTGGTGGGGCAGCAACGATTACGCTGACTACTACGAGAATCTCGGAAGCGGAGACGATCCCTTCTCCTACATCAAGGTGATCCCGCTTATAAGCAAGGAAGCACAGCATAAGTGCGGCGGATTTGACCACGCAGGCAAATTTGAGAGCAGTCTTATGTATGCGCTTTATCCTGACCACGTTGATCTTGAACGCACTAAGAAGAACACCGAGTGGTTCGCTCTTAATTCCGTCGAGACCAGCATGGAGCTCGGACAGCACATGGTAAAATGTACGCTTGAAGCGCTCGAGGAAATTATCAAATAATTTTTTGCGGAGTAAAGTATGCGCTTTTATTTGAACAAAGGATTTTTCACGGACAGAGAATTTCTTATAGCCGAAAACGCAAATATGAAGGCAGTAGCTTTCAAGTATTCGACGGGTGTTGAGGCGATAAGAATAGAGAACAAAAAGGGATATATCGTCATTCTCCCCTTCAAGGGACAGCAGATCTGGAGAGCAAGCTTTTGCGGTAAGGATCTCTGGATGAAGACGATGATGGATGAGCCGCGTAAGACCGATATTTATCTTGAGACGTACGGCGCGTTCCTCCTTCACTGCGGACTTGACGCAATAGGAACGCCTGCCTGCTACGAGGATAAGCATTCTCAACACGGTACTATCCCGAACGTATGCTATCAGAGCGCGTATATCGACGTCGGCGATGACTATATTGCAGTCGGCGGAAGATACGATTACGATAAATCGTTCGTGAAGAACTATGCGTTTTCACCCGAATGCCGTCTTTATGAGAACGACAGCGTGCTGAAGATCCACGTAGAGATCGAGAATAAACGTAAGAGTCCGCTTGAGTATGCGTACCTTTGCCATATCAACTTCCGTCCGATCGACGGCTCGACGCTCGTTTACAGCGCCGACTACGATCCCGAGCACGTGAAGGTGATAAAGGGCGACGGCGATTCGGAGGAGCTTAAGGCGTTTAAGGATAAGCTTTCCGAAAACCCCGAGCTTCACCATAAGGTCGGAGCAGAGGGCGAGATCTACGATCCCGAGATATGCTTTACCGTTACCTATAAGGGAGACGAGACGGGCAGAGCGTACACCTTGCAGACAAACGGCGAGGGCGCTTGCTACGTGAGCCATCCTGTAGCGGAGCTTCCTGTCGGCGTGCGTTGGATATCGAGAACCGGCGACGAGGATTCTATGGGAATGATACTTCCCGCGACATCTGAGGCAATGGGTTACACTTATTCAAAGCGTACGGGACAGATGAGAACTCTCGGCTCTTATGAAAAGCTTTCGTTTGACATCGAGGCGGGCTATCTTGAAAAGGACGAGGCAAACGCTGTCCTTGACAAAATAGCAAAGATAAAAGAATAATTAAACCTGCCCGTAAGCTCGGAAGAGCTTACGGGCAGATTTTTTGTGATGTAACATTGTTTTCAAACGGGGCGTCGAGGACGTCGCCCCCTACAAG
>JAGASS010000014.1 GCA_017621655.1 Clostridia bacterium
GGAGTCCCCGAAGCGAATGCAATGAGCGTGGGGGGTTCCAAGCAATGCTCGCCCCTACGAGGACGCTTGGAATTCTCTTGTAGGGGCGACCCTTGGTCGCCCGCACAAATACGATTTTACTTTGCCTTCGGCATACGGTTGCTTCGCAACCTACACCTCATCCGTCAACCTTCGGTTGACACCTTCTCCCGCTGGAGAAGGCAAACAACGTGGTGACGCTTCGCCACGTTTTCGTAGGGCGGGGGCTTGCTCCCGCCGCGTAAAAACGATGTTACATCACATCAAAACGGCGGGAGCAAGCCCCCGCCCTACAAATTCACGTTCAATATACCTTTGTAGGGGAGGGGTTTCTCCTCCCGTGTAAAAACAATGTTTCGTCACAAAGCCACAAAAGAAAAACCTCCGCCGAAGCGGAGGTTTAATTTAGGTTATTTCAGATCGAACGACCGGTCGATCAACCGTTGCGGCGACGCTTGGTAATAGCTACCTTGCCGGTAACAACAGCTGCTACTGCGGTGCCGACGAGAGCCGCGATCGAGAATGCGCCGGTGTCAGGAGAAACGGTAGAACCGCCCTGGTTGCCGCCGGTGCCTGTGCCGGAGCCGGCAGCTTCTGCAACAACAACGTCGCTGATGTTGAGCACGGGAGTATTGTCAGTTACGGCAGTAGTGGACTTCAGCTCGAAAGCGAACATAAGAAGGTCGCCCTGAGCGAGTTCAACTTCTCCGCTGATGGTTTCGCCTGCAGCTACTGCGGTCTTGGTAACAAGAGGTGTTCCGTTCTTTCTGACGGTTACCTCAACGGTTGCGTCTGCCAAAACGAGCTTAACGAACTCAGTATAGCTATAGTTACCTGCCTTAGGAGCAATGAATACTACGGTCGGATTGTTATTGTTTTCAACTCCGCCGTTCGTTCCGGCATTAACGTTGCCGGGAAGAACTTCCATATAAGTGGTGTTGTCACCGGTGTCAAACGCCTTGTTCTGCCAACGGGTACCGTAGTTTACATACCATATATCTGCCCAGCCGTTTGTAGTGGAAAGCACTCCTCTGTTATTCCAGGACTCGATGTACGACTGAGGAGAGGTGGTGTTTACCTTGCCGGAGATGTCAGCAGTAGAAGCTGCCCATCTCATGGTAGAAACGTCGGAAAGATCTGCAAACGAGGTAAGACGCCAGAGTCCGTCGCTGGTCTCTGCATAATCCCAGTTGTTAGCATCCTGCTTAATTCCGCGTGCCCAGTTCATCGGAAGAGTCCAAGGGCTGGGGGGAACGGGCTGCTGGGTGCCAGTACCAGTGCCTGTGCCTGTACCTGTGCCTGTGCCAGTGCCTGTACCGGTGCCGGAGCCGGAACCTTCACCCGAGCCGGATCCCGAGCCGGATCCCGAGCCGGAGCTCGAAACTTCCGTAACAACGGTAGTACCAAGGTTAAACTGAACGGGCTTGCTATCTGCAGCACCGTAGTCGGCAACGAAATTGTTTTCATCCTGAGAGAATACGAAAGCAAGCTCTTCGCCCGCCTGAAGAGTAACCTCTCCGGTAAGCGTCTTGGTGGTATTAGATGCTGTGGGAGAGAACGAAGCGAGGACAGTGCCGTTCTTTCTTACAGTTGCGGTAAGAGTTGCGGGATCGCCGTTTGCGCCGGTAAAGGTTACTCCGGTAACAGGTGCGCTAAAGGAGTAAGTGCCGTCCTTGGGAGCAACGAATACTACCGCGGGAACGTAGCCATCTACGTTGTGAGAGAACTTCATGTAATTGTCCGTGTTATTACCTGCGATAGAGGTACCGGTCCAACGTCCGGTAGGACATACGTACCATTTGTAATAGTTCTGTGTTCCAACAAATATCCATCTGTTGTTAGCGGTCTCGATGTAAGGAGACGGTCCTGCTCCAGCTGCGCCCGTATTGGAGTTCAGAGCATCAGCTACAGTCATAGTAGATTCCGCTTCGTAAGTAGTTCCTGCCTCAACGTCGGTGTAAAAAGCAAACTTCCAAAGTCCGTCTGCTCTTTCCGCATAGTTGAAGCCCATGGCCTCTGAATGAAGAGCCGCGCTGGGATTCTGGCTCTTAATTCCCGTAGTCCAGTTCATCGGAAGCGTATAGGTCGTGGGTTCTGCTGCGCTTACGCCCGTTACTGCAAGTGCAGAAAATACGCCTACGAGCATAAAGCATGCAACTAAAAGGGAAAAAATGCGTTTCATGTTTTATTCCTCCTATATGAAATAAAAAATTAAGTTCAAACAGTTTCGTCAAGAACAAAATGCACCCGATATACGGATGTTCTGCTTGACAATGTCATTATATCAAGAAATTATGCACCTTGTCAATAATTTTTTAAAAGTTTTTTGGTATTTTGTTTACTTTTTTCGCCATTTTTTACCCGTTATAGGACGGTCTGCACAACGGCGTGCAAAAACGGTGTTGCTTTGTGCCCAAGCGGGCGAGCATTGCTTGGAACCCCCAAAGCTCATTGCATTCGCTTCGGGGAACCCCACGCGCTCCCGCCGTAAAAAACAATGTTACATCACAAATGAAAACGGCAGGCGTTTGCCTGCCGTTTTGGGTAATTAAACTGTAATGGGTTTGCCCTCTGCGATCTCGTGAGCGTTACGGACGAAGTCCTCGGGCTTGCGGTCACCGAAGCCGAGCTCGTACAACCATACGCCCTCGTATCCAACTTCCTCGAGCGCCTTATAGAGGTCGTGCCATCTGATAAGTCCAACTCCCGGGAACCAGTGCTTTTCGTTCGTGAAGTCGCAGTCGGAAATATGAGTCGTCGCGATCTTATTTCCCACCTTATACGCGAAGTCCACCGGATCCTCGTAGAGAAGATGGTTCGTATCGAAGCAGCAACGGAGGTCTTGATGTGCCGAAAGAAGCTCAATTATATCGGAAGAGTCTCTGCCGAGGCAGGTACGGGGCAAGCTCTCAACGCAGATGATCGCGCCCTTTGTCTTTGCAAATTCAGCGAGGCGGGCAAGACCCTCTTTTGCGCAAGCCATACGCGCAGGTCGCTGCTCCTCCGTCATCGGCTCTGCCGACGGATGTATCGTGAATTTCTTTATACCTATTGCCGTCGCCTTTTCGATAAGCTCCGATGCGTATTTGACGGTAAAATCGACCTTGTTTACGTCGGATATATCTATGATGTCAAAGGGCGAGAACGGAAGATGATACGACCAAAGCTCGATGCCCGTTTCTGCGGCGATCTTTCCAAGCTCCTCGTAGTTGATGTTCTCATAGCCGCAGGCAGGATATGACACCTCGACCGCGTCGAAGCCCGCTTTTTTGAGGGTCTCGAAGGTTTCCTTATCGAGATTCATTCCCGACGTTGATTTTCCGATTCTGAACATAGTTTTTTCTCCTTTTGATATTTATATTACGCGGGAAGGAAGCCCCTCCCTACCGAAGGTATATTGAACGTTAATTTGTAGGACAGGCGTCCTCGACTGTCCGCACGGGAACAATGTAACATCGTTTCAATGCGGGCTGTCGAAGGCGCCAGCCCCTACCGCGCAAATTTTGAACGTTTCTTCGTAGGGGTCGGCGCCCACGACGACCCGTTCTAAAGAAATGCAACATCGGTTTTGTGACGGATGCTTCGCATCCTAACCTCATCCGAGGCGCTGCCTCTTGTTTACCTCTTACCTTCCCCAAGGGGAAGGCAAGAGGACGTGGCGAAGCTTTCAACCGATAAGGGTGTCAAAGACTAGCATAAAGCAGAAGCCGAGTATCAGGGCGTATGTCGCGCCGCGCTCGCTTCCGTGAGCGTGTGTTTCGGGGATCATTTCGTCGCTTATGACGTAGAGCATCGTTCCGCCCGCAAATGCAAGTGCAAATGGCAGAATCGCCGTCGAGACCGTTATCGCAAGGTATCCGAGAAGCGTTCCGATGACCTCGATAACGCCCGTCATTATGGCGATAAACAGCGTTTTACCCGGGTTCATGCCCGCTACGAGCATCGGTCCGATTATGACCATTCCCTCGGGAATGTTCTGAAGCGCGATCGCCGCCGCGATCGATATTGCATGAGAGGTATCGCCCGAGCCGAAGCCGACGCCTGCCGCGATTCCCTCGGGGAAATTATGTATCGCTATCGCGATGACGAAAAGCAGTACCTTATGAAACCTCGCCTGCGCGTCGGGGTGAAGCTCCTCGTAGCCCGAGCCGCCGAGCTTATGCAGATGCGGCGTCAGTTTATCTATTAAATTTATGCACAGCGCACCGCAGAAAAGCCCTGCGACGGTCACAAGAAGACCGTATTTTCCGCCCTTTTCGATCGACGGAAGTATCAGTCCGATAACCGCCGCGGAAAGCATTACTCCCGCCGCAAACGACAGGACTATATCGCTGAATTTATGCGTTGTTTTCCTGAATATGAATCCCAAAAGCGCGCCGATGACCGACGCTCCGCCAACTCCTATGGCGGTCAGCAATACCATTGTCATTTTTTACTCCGTGATACCATTTCTTTACGACGCCATTATATCACACGCGCATAGCGTTGTAAAGTAAAATGTAAAACATTTTTCCACTGTTGGGTTGACAAAGCTTCAGACGGAAGTTACAATGTTACCAAATCGATCTCTTTGGAGGTAAACGAGATGAATACTTACTGTCTGAAAACGAACAGAATGATCTCGCCCATGGGAATTGACGCAGGAGAGCCGATATTGTCGTGGCTTTGCGTCGGCGGCATGAGACAGACCGCGTTTCGCGTGAAAATGGAATGTGACGGCGTTATTTTTCACGACAGCGAAGAGATTACCTCCGCCGAAATGCACTACTGCCCAAGCGTTTCGGTAAAAGCACGCAAGAGAGTGCGTTGGAGTGTTTCGGTTAAGGACGAAAACGGCGTTTGGGGAGATGAGAGCTATGCGGAATTTGAAACCGGAATAGCAAGGGACGAGTTCGTTGCAAAGTGGATAAATCCCGAGCTTACAGCTCCCGAATACTGCCGATTGGCAACCGATGACAAGCCGCTAAACAAAGCAAGCTATCTGAAAAAGGAATTTTTTGTCGACAGTCTTGGCAAGGCGCGCCTGTACGTTACCGCACACGGTGTATACAACGTATACCTGAACGGCGCCGAGGTCGAGGGTTACTTTATGGCTCCGGGCAGCAGCGACTACGAAAAACGCTTACAGGTGCAAACGTACGACGTCACTTCAATGTTGAAGGAAGGAAAAAACGAGATCCTCGTAACGATCGGCGAGGGCTGGTGGCGCGGAAGCGTTGGCTGGGATATGGCGAGGTACTGCTTCGGCACCGATATTGCGCTTCTCTGTCAGCTCGAAATAGACGGCTTTCCGATCCTGATTTCCGACGAAAGCTGGCTTGCAAGCCAAAACGGCCCTCTCGAAGAAAACGATACCATGCGTCTTGAAAGATACAACGCACTTAAGGAAATCACGGATTGGCATAAGGTCACACTTCCGAGCATCGGATTCGATAACCTCATCGGAACAGAGCTTCCCATAACAACGCACGAACGCTTCAAGGCGCGGCTTCTCACCTCTCCGAACGGTCAGAAGATCCTTGATTTCGGACAAAACTTCGCGGGATACGTTGAGCTTGACCTCACCGCCCGCGGCGGCGAGAAAATAAAGCTGACTCACGGCGAGGCACTTACCTTTGACGGCAATTTCCAAAATGACAACTTTCAAAATCCCGCGTCTCCGATATGCAGGCAGGTGATCGAATACACCTGTAAGCCGGGAAGAAACAGATACCATCAAACAAAATCCTATTACGGCTTCAGATACGTCCTCTTGGAAACAGAGCTTGACGTAACCGGTGAAGAATTCACGGGTGTCGCAATATATTCAGACATGGCACAGACCGGCTTCTTCGAATGCGGCGTTCAGGACGTGAACAAGCTCTTCAATAACATAATATGGAGTATGAAAAGCAACTTCGTCGACGTCCCAACCGACTGCCCGCACAGGGAAAAGCTTGGCTTCACGGGTGACTGCCAGGTGTTTTCCGGTGCTGCTCTTTATTTAATGGATTCCTACCCGGTTCTTCGCCGTTGGCTGAGAGAATCTGTTTCATGCCAGACAGACGACGGCTGCATACTTTACATCGCACCCCCGTTCCAAGGTCCTCAGAAGGGTCCTCGCGGAATGGACGGCTCTGCCGGCTGGAGCAGCTCGATGACCATCGTTCCGCAAAGATTTTTGCATTATCTCAATTCGCCAAACGAAATACGGGAATATTACGACGCAATAAAAAAGTGGATCGCATACAACCTTAACAGAGCAAAAAGATCAAGACCGGAAAATGAAACCCTCCCCGACGACATCCGCGACTATATTCTAGACACCGCCGCCAACTGGGGCGAATGGTGCGAGCCGGGCAAGACCTCGGCAGATTATTCCGCGGAAGCCCGCGAAAACGGGCACGCTGAGGAAGCTACCGCGTTTTTGGCTTACGATTGCTATCTTGCATCGGATATGGCAAGGAGTCTCGGGGAGAGAGAGGATGCCGATTATTATCACGAAATTTACGAAAAGGTAAAGCGGGCGTATCTCTACGTTTTCACGAACGGCGGAGTGATCGAGTCCGAACGTCAATGCCATTACGTCAGACCCATTGCACATAAGCTTTTGGAGGAAGATAAGATCAAGGATGCCGTAGATTCGCTTGCCAAGCTTATAAAGCAGGGCGGAAACAAGATCGGCACCGGATTCTTGACCACCTGCCACATCTGTGACGTCCTTACCGAAAACGGTCTTTCCTCCGTAGCATACGATCTTCTTTTGCAAAGAGAACAGCCGTCCTGGCTCTTTGAGGTCGAGCAAGGCGCTACCACCGTATGGGAAAGCTGGTTCGGCATAAGGAAGGGCGCAAATCCAAGAGGTTCTCTCAACCACTATTCCCTCGGTGCGATCGCAGGTTGGCTGATAAAATACGTGCTTGGAATTACGGTTTATGACGGAAGCATAACCGTCCGTCCGTATCCGGATGCACGTTTGGGATATGCCTCGGGAAGCTATCTTTCCCCCGTCGGTCTTATAGCATCATCCTGGAAATACACAGACACGGAGCTTGTAATCACCGTCGAGATACCGTCAAACAACAGCGCCACGCTTATTCTCCCCGATGGAAGCAGAAAAGTTCTTTCGCCGGGAGTACATGAGTACAGTCTCCCCAAATGACAAAATCCCCGTCGGTTCGTCATTTTTTACAATGAGCAAGCACATGGAAAAGCGCAAGTTTTCTCATTTTTTTGCTTTATTTCCTATTGCAATCGGTCGAAAAAAGAATTATAATATTCATATACTTTCTTTTCGGAGGAATTTATGGAAAAAATCGTACGTCCAAGCTCTATGGAGCGTATAAACAATTTTGAGCTTGCAAACAAGTTCATTGACGAGCAGGTCGACCTTATCCGCAAGCAGGTCGGAGACAAAAAGGTGCTTCTCGCGCTTTCGGGAGGAGTTGACAGCTCCGTCGTTGCCGCGCTTCTTATAAAGGCGATCGGCAAGCAGCTCGTTTGCGTTCACGTCAATCACGGCCTTATGAGAAAGGGTGAAAGCGAGCAGGTGATCGAGGTCTTCGGCGAGGCGCTTGATGCTAACCTCATCTACGTTGACGCGACAGACCGCTTCCTTGATCTTCTTAAAGACGTAAGTGAGCCCGAAAAGAAGAGAAAGATAATCGGAAACGAATTTATCAAGGTATTCGACGAGGAGTCGGCAAAGCTCGACGGAATCTCATTCCTTGCGCAGGGTACGATTTATCCCGACATACTTGAGAGCGACGGCGTTAAGGCGCATCACAACGTAGGAGGACTTCCCGAGGAGATGGAAATGTCGCTCGTTGAGCCGCTTGCGCTCCTTTATAAGGACGAGGTAAGAGTCGTCGGCGAGGCGCTCGGTCTTCCGCACGCAATGGTATACCGTCAGCCCTTCCCCGGACCCGGTCTCGGCGTCCGTTGCCTCGGTGCGATCACACGCGACCGTCTCCACGCGCTCCGCGAGGCAGACGCTATCCTCCGTGAGGAATTCGCCAACTGCGGACTTGCCGAAAAAGTATGGCAGTATTTCATCGCAGTTCCCGATTTCAAGAGCGTCGGCGTTCGTGACAGCAAGCGTTACGAGGGCTGGCCCGCGATCATCCGCGCCGTAAATACCACCGACGCGATGACCGCAACGATTGAAGAGATCCCCTACGCAGTTCTTCACAAGATCACTGACCGCATCACTTCTGAGGTCGAGGGAATAAACAGAGTTCTTCTTGATCTTACGCCGAAGCCCGTAGGCACGATTGAGTGGGAATGACCCACGGAATCCGAAAAAGCCTTGATATATAAGGGTTTTTCGCCTCTCCAAAGTCGTCCCGCGGACAAATTGAGGACACTAGCTTTTTTGCTAGAATAATATCAAGATGTCTCATCGCTCTCAAATCTAACTGTTTCTGGTTAGATTTGAGAGCTTTTTTTATTCTTTTCAGCACCTTATCTCTCAAGTCTCGTAGACAGGCGAAAAATAAAAATTTTCGTGTGAGGACAAATGAGGACACAAAAAACCGTTGATTTTTCTCCGGTAAATGTCCTAGCCAGTGAAGGGATTATTTCTCAACACTCACTCATAGGAGGATTTTTATATGGCGGAAAGCTTATTCGTTAGAGTTGACGAAGTGTGCCAGATGCTCGCAGTCTCCCGCGCAGAAGCGTACAGAATCATTAAGAGACTGAACGCCGAGCTTGCCGCACAGGGATATATCGTCATGACTGGCCGGGTAAATCGGAGATACCTCGAAGAGCATATCTACGGTTTCAGAACCGATACCACTCAAGGAGGTAAATAAAATGGGTGCTTACAAAGACAAGAATGGAACATGGTATGCGCAGTTCCGTTTCACAAACTGGAAGGGTGAACCGGACCGCAAAACCAAGCGAGGCTTCGCTACAAAGAAAGAAGCCCTTGATTGGGAACGCGACTTTCTCACTCAGAGCGCAGGAAACTTGGAAATGACCTTTGAGGCTTTCTATGAGCTTTACAAAAAGAATCTCCAAGATCGACTGAAGAAGAGCACATGGAAGATGAAGACCAGCGTGATCGAAAGCAAGATTCTTCCGTACTTCAAGAAAAAGCGAATGTGCGACATCAAGCCAAGGGATATCGTCGCGTGGCAGAATGTGATGCTCAAAGAGTGTGACGCGGACGGAAACCTTTATTCCCCCGTCTATCTCAAGACCATCCATAATCAGCTCAGCGCCATCTTCAATCATGCGGTAAAGTTCTATGAACTGGACAGCAACCCCGCTGCCAAGGTCGGCAACATGGGTAAAGAGAAAACCCACGAAATGCTGTTCTGGACAAAAGGCGAATATCTGAAGTTTGCCGAGGCAGTCATGGACAAGCCGATTTCCTTCTATGCGTTCGAGGTCCTGTACTGGTGTGGTCTGCGCTTGGGCGAACTGCTGGCTCTGACCCCCGCTGATTTCGACCTTGAAAAAAAGGTGCTGCGCATCACCAAATCCTATCAGCGTATCGGCAGCGAGGATATCATTACAGATCCCAAAACTCCCAAGAGTATCCGCAATATTCAGATGCCCGATTTTCTCGTTGACGAAATTAAGGATTATCTCGACTCCCTGTATGGGATTGCTGACGATGCCAGAATGTTCCCGATCACGAAGTCCTATCTTCATCACGAAATGCGCAGAGGCAGCGCAAAGGCCGGTGTTCAGAAAATCAGAATCCACGACTTGAGACATAGCCATGTCTCCCTCTTGATCGATATGGGCTTCTCGGCAGTTGCCATCGCAAACCGCGTTGGACACGAGAGCATCGATATTACCTATCGATACGCACATCTGTTCCCGACCACACAGCACGCAATGGCTGACCAGTTGAATATGGCGAGGTGTTAATTATGTCTGCAAGAAATGTCGATAAGCACAATCGTTTCCGGTGTATCACCGTTGGTTTCCGTGTCTCTCCCGAGGAACATGAACACATCAATAAAGCAGTAGCCATGTCCGGCTTGAGCAAACAGGAATACTGTTACCGGCGTTGCCTGGGGCGTGATATTGTGGTGCAGGGCAACCCCCGCGTATACAAAGCCCTAAAAGATCAGCTTGCCGAAGTGCTCGTGGAACTTAAACGCATCGAGGCAGGCGCATCCATTGATGACGAGCTTTTAGAGAACATCAACTTAATAACGAGAACCTTAGATGGGTTCAACAAGGCATAGCTA
>JAGASS010000015.1 GCA_017621655.1 Clostridia bacterium
AGTGCGCCTTAAATTGGCCTGCCAGCCACGCATTGGATACTTGCTACCCATAAATGGGTTCAGGGACGTTTCATTGCCTCCCTCCGGGAGGGAGGTGGATTTTTGCGAAGCAAAAAGACGGAAGGAGCACGCGATGAAA
The DNA here is from genome assembly GCA_017621655.1 of Clostridia bacterium. Classification (GTDB taxonomy): domain Bacteria; phylum Bacillota; class Clostridia; order Oscillospirales; family CAG-272; genus Colimorpha_A. Next base: position 140 of record JAGASS010000015.1, read on the forward strand.
GGGATTATTGAGCGTTGTCCTTTTCATTAGGGCGGTTCCGTAAATATCTTTTATCGAGCGTTTCCCGCCCGATGGCTCCTTCAGTCACCTTCGGTGACAGCTCCCGTAGGTTGCGCAGCAAACTACTCCGGAGTTGGAGCCATTGGCGCGAACTGCCCTTAAACCGCATTTTTTCTTTACATCATTTCTGTTCATCGGTAAACCTATATTGAATCCCGCCACTATGGCGGGGATTTCATTTACATCAAAAAACGGCTTCCCAACGGAAGCCGTTTTTTAAGATACTGTTACAGTGCTTACTGTATCTCCAATAACTTCAATATAGTATTTAGCGTTTCTGCTTGCCCTGAAGGTAAGCGTTTGACTGCCCTGCGCACCTGCGCGGACACTGACGAGCTTCATTGAAGAATCGTAGACCTTGACGGTTGCAGAATCTCCGTCCTGAACTGTCAGCTTAATGTCGGTCTGAGACGTTTTTGTTATCGTATAATATACGGGCGTCTGTTCGTCGTCCGCGCTGACCTGCAAGTTCATGCCCGTATTTGCGTATATTGCGTTACTTGTCGACGTACCAAGCTCCCCTGCCTGCCAATTATCGGTATCAAAGGCGGGGTCGATAGCAAGACCGAGAATAGGGTTCGAATAATATTTACTCGGAGCGTAACCTATCTCCGTAACGACCGCTTCCCACTTCCCTGTTTCAGAATTGAGCTTCAAGGTCGTTCTGAATATCGGATAGATATTGGTTCCTATAGGAACAGTCGGTGCTCGGCGCGCGCCAAGATCAACGCTCGTCGTATACAGATAATAAGTATCATCCGAGCCGTCGGGGAAAACGAGCATAAAAGCAAGCTCGTTCGTCGCCTCGTTCAACGCAAAATAGTTTGAAATGCTGTCATCTTCCCAAAGGTCCATGCTTCCGAGCTGGTCTGCGTCACGCCAGAAAATACCTTTTCGCTCTCTGATTCTTTTATTTATATAAGAATCACTGCCTTTATTCAATCCGAGATTTACCTTCCGACCGTCCGAAACGTACTCACCGTTAAGTATCGCATCGATAAGTGCAATATGGTTTTTACCGTGAGTCGTATCGTTCGGAAGTATCTCAGAGCCCTCCCACGGTGCAACTGCGGTCAGAACATGGATCAAAATCGACTGCGGAGACGAGCCGTAGTACTGCCAATATGCGAAAACGCCCGAATTCGCAAAGCCAAACGTCAGCGAGACCAAAAGGAAGAGCGCAATGGAAATGTAGCTTATCTTCTTCATTCCCCGTCACTTCCTTTTTGCCGCTTCGACAAACGGTAAACGGTAAGAGCGTCTTCGTCAAGCTCTCCGTTATCGACCATGATCTTAACGCGCTCGTATTCCTTGTTCATGAAAAGGTTGTCGACTATCGGCATTGCGATAAGAGTGAATATGAGAAGAAGAATGCAAAGTATACCGGCAGGAGACTGCATAAAGAAGACCAAGCTTCCAATATTAGGTATTCTCTCATCGCGGTATATGCTCTTCATCTGACTGTATTTTACGGGATAAACGTCAGCAAATGCGTTTGCATCACCCTGCATGAGAAAATGTCTTTCATTCGGATGCTCTTCGTTCGGTTCCTCGATTCGGACGACTCTGTGAACGTACATTGCGCCGTTAATATGCTCGTACACAATAATGTCATAGAGCTCTATCTCGTCCTCGGGCGGCAGTTCGTGCAGAACGATAAGGTCAAACATTTGCAGCTGATTATCAAGACCGTTATTAAACAGATACTTGTTACCCTCGTACTTGACGCACATAGACGTACTGGCAACGACCTTCAAGGCAGGCGTGCCCTTTACAACCTTATTGCTGTCAGTTGCGGTAATTATTGCAACGATACCCGCCGCGCACAAGACAAGGCATACCGCACCGGTAATAATTTTGTCAATTATTCCGTAAGCGGAACGCTTTTTCTTTTTATTCAGTTTTTTAAGCACGCTTGCTTTTATCGTTTCATCTTCAAGACCCGACGTGATCAATCTTGCTTGCTGCTTTCCTATCACGGTTATAAGCCAGGAAAACGCTGCTGTTAGCAAAACAAAGACGAAAATGCAAACGAGAGTTATATAAAGATTATAATCCTTCATAATATTTCTCAAAATGCATAGGTGAACGGGCGTGTAGCATCCCGTTCACCTATTTTGATCCTTATTTAACTAATGAACTATTACGGGGTGTTATGCGATCTCGACGATGTTGATGTGGATCTGATAATCGCTCAGAATTCTTGCGAACTCGTCGTACTCTGCCTTGGTGTCAAGGATGAGCTCCTCACCCTCGTAGAGAACGAGAGCGTCGATGATCTGCTCATAAGAAATGGTAGTGCTCTTGCAAGCTGCGCCGCCGTTAAGCTCGAAGGTTGCCTTTGCGGGATCAACGGAGATAGCGTCCTTGCCGTTGTACTTGCTTTCAGCGTTTATCTTGGTAACGCTGAGGGTTGCCTGCATCTTGATACCGTTGTTTACAACGTCTGCGTCAGCACCTGCCTTAGGGGTAAAGGTGATAGCGATGCTTCCAACACCGGTAAGACCTGCCTTATGCTGGGTGTTGATGCCGCTTCCGCTTACGGTGCTCATATCGTCAACGAGAAGAGTGAGTGCGGTAGTATCAGCAGTGATAGTACCCTTTTCTCCGTTATAAGAAACGGTAGCCATACCGATTCTGGGCTGAGCAGTAGCTCCGGTTGCGCCACCCTGGAAGTAGTTCCAAGCTGCGTATACACCGCCGATGGTAAGAACCAAAGCGAGTGCAATGATAGTAGTTAATTTTTTCATGATAATTCCTCCATAAGAATTAATATATGACGCCATTATAGAACAGTTAACTTGACTTGTCAAGGCATTTTCTGATTTTTCTTGACAAATATTTTATTTCAGTAAAGCGTTTATAATTCGGCTTATTCTTGAGCGGGCACAGCTTTGACCGCTTCACCGATTTTTTCTATTCTCTTGGCAAGCGGCGGATGGCTGTATTCGAGCACAACGAGAAGCGGCGAGGGAGAAAGATGCGCGAAATTCTCCTTAGCAAGGAGCTTAAGTCCCGTAACGAGCGATTCGCCGTAGCCCTCCTTTACCGCCTGTTTATCGGCACGGAATTCCGCACGACGGCTGTGTGCATTCATAATAATTCCCGTCAAGGGCTGAACTGTGCTGAGCGCGATTCCTATGAGCAGAAATGCAAAGCCGTAGTTAACGCTGTCAAAGCCGAACGCGGTATAGAACTGCGGAACGCTTACTGCGCCCCACGCGAGGACCGCCATAAGCACGAGATTTCCGAAATTCATTATTTGTCTCTTAAGCACGTCCTTATGCAGACCGTGACCAAGCTCGTGAGCAAATACCGCGCATATCTCATCGGTCGTGAGAGCGTTTACGAGGTTATCGTAAAGAACTATCGTTTTCATTTTCCCGAATCCGGTGAAATAAGCATTCAGCTTGGTCGTGCGGCGCGATGCGTCCATGACCTCTATCGCCTTTACCTTATATCCGTGCTTCGTCAGAAGTCCCATAAGCTTATTTTTAAGCTCGCCTTCCTCAAGCGGAACGAACTTATTTCCCATGCGGCTGAAAACGGGATAAAGGAAGGAAATGAGCAGAGTTATAACGAATACGACACCGGCAAAAAGCAGTATAAGCCAATTTCCCATCGTGATATGTAACGACGCGAGAAGCGCGCTCAGACCTATTCCGATAACAAGCTCGAGAATGAGACCGCGTATTTTATCCGCCACAAACGTCTTGACAGTCGAACGGTTAAAGCCGTATTTTCCCTCGATGACCATCGTTTCGTAATAATCGAAGCCGACGCTGACAACGGTGCTTACAAGGGTATCAAAGAGAATTACCGCGATAAGCTGGAGGAAAATGTCATTGGGAAAAAGAGAAGCAAACGCCGAATATACGTTTGTAACGAGAAGTATCAGCTGACAAACGAAGGTGACTACGGTCGATATTATACCGAGGCGGCAAAGCTCCGAATTATACTTACGCCATTTGAGATACGCATCCTCGTCGTAAACGTCGGACACGCTTTCGGGTATAGGATTTTTTGCTGAACGAAACTGAACGATATTGAGTATCAGTCGGTACAAGCACGAGAGAGCAAGCACCGCAATAACGATTATCATAAATTCCATTAGTTTTTCTCCTTATTGAATACGTATTTATCCATTCGCTCAAACGCCTCTTTTATCATTGAAAGGGGCGATGCGAGGTTGATCCTTATATGAAGCGTTCCGCCGTGCTGACGTCCGTCCTGCCAATCAACTCCGACCTCCCAGCCGAGCTGAAGCAGGTCGCAAAGGGTCATACCGTGCGCCTTGAGCCACTCAGAACAGTCGATAAAGATCATATACGTTCCCTGCGGCTTCGATACCGAAACACCATCAAAATGCTTTTCAATATAATCGCATGCGTAGTCGATATTGCCCTGAAGCACTGTGCAAAGCTCGTCTACCCATTCTGCGCCCTCTTCGCTGAACGCGCCGATATGCGCGTACATCGAAAGCATATTCATATTATTGTAGTGCGAAAGCGACGCTTCTTTTTTTACTCGGTCGCGGATTGCACTATTGTATATAATGTGATAAGATCCGACAAGACCCGCAAGATTAAAGGTCTTTGACGGCGCATAGAGCGCGACTGTATGATTCTTTGCGTAATCGCTTACCGACTGAGACGGAATATGCTTATAGCCGGGCATTACGATGTCCGACCAGATCTCGTCCGACACGACGTTAACGTCGTATTTTTCAAAGAGCGCAAAGGCACTCTCAAGCTCTTCCCTTTCCCATACTCTTCCCGTCGGGTTATGCGGAGAGCAGAATACTGCGACGTGGATCTTCTGCTCACAAAGCTTCTTCTCCATATCTGCGTAATCCATACGCCATACGCCGTCATCGTCCTGAACAAGAGGCGAATATACGATGTTATATCCCGCATTCTTAAGCGAATTTGTGAATCCCATATAAGTCGGGCTGTGAACGAGAACGCTTCCGCCGCGGGGGCAGAATGCCGCCATTGCCGACATAAGTCCGCCGAGCACACCGTTTTCGTAACCGATGTCGCATTTTGTGATACCCTCAACACCGTTACGGCTCTTCTGCCATTCGATGATCGAAGTATAGTACTCCTCTCTCGGCTCGAAATAGCCAAAAAGCGGATGACTGAGGCGCTCCATCATAGCGTTGACCGCGCTCGGCACCGTTGCGAAGTTCATATCCGCGACCCACATAGGAATGCAGTCGAAGCCCTCGCAGGGCTTGCAGGGAATGAACGAGCCGATACAGTCTATTGAGATAGCGTCCTTGCCCGTTCTGTCGATTATTGAAGTAAAATCGTATTTCATTATTTGCTCCAAATCATTTCAGTCTTTTTGCGAAGTCTGACATCATATCGGAAATTTTTATATTCTGCGGACAAACGCCTTCACAGGCGCGGCAGGCGATACAGGAGGAAGGAAGCTTATCCTCGTCAAGCTCCTTAATTCCGTCAGGCACTATATACGTACCCTTTGAATACTTACTGTCGTTATAAAGCTCAATTATCGTAGGAATATCAAGCTCCTGCGGACAGTATTCGGTGCAGTAGCGGCAAGCAGTACACGGCAGGCGGTTTGGCGCGACAAGCTCGTCTGCGATCTCGAGAAGCGTTTTCCATTCCTTTTCGGAAAGCGGCTTTTCGGTGCTGTAGATCTCAATATTATCCTTTATCTGTTCAAGATTCGACATGCCCGAGAGGGTCATAACAATCTCAGGAACGCTCTGTAAAAACCTGAACGCAAAGCCGTGATTGCTCTCATCGGGGCGAAGCGCGCGGAGCATCTTCTCGTATTTTTCGTCGAGCTTGACAAGCTTTCCGCCGCGGAGCGGCTCCATTACCCATACGGGGATTCCGTACTCCTTCATAAGCTCGATCTTGCTGACTGCGTCCTGGAAATGCCAGTCGATATAGTTTATCTGAAGCTGACAGAATTCCATATCAGAGCCGTATGCCGCAAGGAAGCGCCTTAGGGTATTCATATTTCCGTGAGCCGAGAAGCCGAGGTGACGGATCCTGCCGTTTTCCTTCTGCTTCATAAGGTAGGAATGGATTCCGTACTTTTCGTCGTCAAGATATGCGTCTATATTATGCTCGCTGACGTTATGGAAAAGGTAGAAATCGAAATAATCAACGCGGCACTTTTTAAGCTGCTCTTCAAATATCTCCTCAACCTTGCCCCAGGTTTCCGCGGAAAACGCGGGAAACTTTGTCGCAAGATAAAAGCTGTCGCGCGGGAATTTTTCGAGTATCTCGCCCATAATTGTCTCGGATTTTCCGCCGTGATAGACCCACGCGGTATCGAAATAGTTTACGCCTTTATCAAGTGCGTAAGCGACCATTTCCTCCGTTGCTTCTACGTTGACTGTGCCGTCCTCGTAGGTAGGAAGACGCATACAGCCCATGCCGAGTGCGGATAATTCAAGCTCTTGAAATTTCTTGTAGATCATATTTTTCTCCTCTTACAAATCAGAATATAAGACGGACTCAAAAGTTCTTTTTGTTAAAAACACATCTGCTTCCGTGAGTGTTGTTACACCCTCCGCAGGCGCGGCAAAGCGAGCGAGTCGATATACCGTTTTCAAATTTCTTCGGCAGATCGCTTTCTCTTATCAGCGCGCGACAAAGTCCGAACGCCGTAATACCGTATTCGCTCTGTATTCTTTCCATTTCGTTAAGATCGCGGTTATTGCCCGTCAGAATTATCGGGCAGCCGATCTTATCAATGATCGGCGTAACCAGCGGCAAATATATCGAATCTGCCCTTCTGTCACCCTCGCTCTCGCTTCCCTCGCCTAAAAGCTCAATAGAATCAAGATGCCGTGACAGAAGCTCAACAACCCTGCTTCCCTCTTCGGTATCAAATACGTCACCGCTGTGAAAGAAGCTGAATTTTGCCGAAATATGAAAGCACGGAAGCGCTTTTCTTATCTCTGAAATTATATCAAGGACGATCCTGCATCTGTTTTCGGTGCTTCCGCCATAAGGATCTATGCGATGATTTTTATTCGGGTCGAGGAAGCGGTTAAGAAGCCAACCGTATGCAAGATGAAGCTGTATTCCGTCGAAGCCCGATCTATACGCCCTTAACGCGCCGTCGCGGAAGTATTCGACTGTCAGCGCAATATCGCTCTCGGTCATCTCGTTATCGCCGACCTTTTCGCCAGATACGCGAGTGTAACGGTTAATATTCAGCTGAGAAAATATCTTCGCACCGCGCTTGTGGACCTCGTCGGTCAGCTTTTTATATTCTGGAATAACGCCGTCGGAAACGAGGCGCATATTTCCCTTTATTCCTATATCGTAAGGGCAAACGTCGGTAAGCCCCGTTATTATGAGACCGACGCCGCCGTCGGCAAGCTCATTATAAATACCGTAAAGCTCAGGCGGAATTCCGCCGTCGCAGGTGCTGAGCCCCTCCCAAGTCGCGGAACGAATAAGACGATTTCTTATCTCAATATCGCCTAAGCGCATTTTTTCGGTTATTGCCATCCGTTCCCTCCGTTAACATATTAGTATAATTATACTATTTATTTAGATAAAAGGCAATAGTTTGCCCGACATTTCTTGACACAACGGCGGTTTTGAGATATAATTTACCTATAAGAAAGCATAACGGAGACACAATGGGAAACTTTTTTGACGAATACAAATCGCTCGACCGTCTTTGCAAGGATATACTCGAAAGCGAAAACGGCGTGACCGAATACATAGAGCGAATGGAACGCGAGGAACGCGGAAAAATGATAGTCGCGGATTGGGACCGCGACTACAAAAAGCTGAAAAGCATGCGTTATCTTCGTAACCGTATCGCACACGAGGACGGTATAAATGAAAGCGACGTCTGCTCGCCGTCAGACACGAGCTGGGTGATGCAGTTTCAGGACAGAATAATGGCGGAGGAGGATCCGCTGACAGTCCTTTATAATTACGACGCTTCCCTCGCAAAGGAAAAATCGATGCCAAAGCAGAAAAAGGAAGCCGACAACTTCCCCGATTACCCCGATATTAACGAAAAGCCGAAAAAGCCGAAGCCAAATAAAAATGCTCCGACAGCCGAGGACTTCCCCGACTATCCCGAGCCGACGCCTAAAAAGGTATCAAGACCGAGAAAAAAGCAGGTCGAGCCGGAGCCGGAGCCGGAAGCTCCCGTTTTCAAGCCGCGTGTAGATCTTCTGACCGCCGTAGCGGCAGTTATTCTTCTTATCGGTGTCGCCGCGGCGATAATCACGAGTTGTATATAAAAAATCAGCCCTCGCGTTTTCCCGCGAGGGCTTCGTTTATTATCAGTTATTAAAGTAAGGAATCGTTGACACGGTGCTATATTTTGCGTAGATGTGAATTTAACTATTCTTTTCATTGCTTATCCTCCATTCTACTCATTATGTGTCGCAACAGGTTCACGGAGCGCTTAAGCCCAATTTATTATATATGTTCTCGATATCAGTATCGGACAAGATTTTAGAAGAGTAAACTTCGTTCAGACGGTATAATCTTCCACTATGCCAAACGCGAATCGGATTATCTTTGTAATATGTAAAACTGAACTCCCCTACAATTTCCTTGTTCCACGACTCAAGTCTATACACCAGCTTTTTATGCCATATAATTACCGCATCCGCTCCGTTGTACGTTCCAAAATACTGAATTTCAAAGTCTTTGACAGAAAACTCATAATCTTCATTTAGCATATTGTTTTCCTTATAATACGCCTTCATTATTTTCAGCTCCACGTCATCCCTCAACAAATTCCCATTTGTATCAGCGGACGACGAGCCGAACGTAGGTTTTTGAGTACACCCCATAAATGCAGCTGCTATCATAGACAGCATTAAAATCAAAACAAAAAACTTTTTCATAATAAACACCTTCCTTTCAAGGTTTGAGTACCGAATAAAAAAAGCACATAAGACTGAAGTGAACCCCAAAGTTTAGACAAAATCAAATATTAAATCATTTGCGAATGAGCTCGGTATTGAACTGGGCTCATTCCTTTTAGTTTGAGAGATATTCTCTCGTTATTGTAGTAATGAATATACTCTTCCAACTTTTCA
>JAGASS010000016.1 GCA_017621655.1 Clostridia bacterium
CAATGAAACGTCCCTGAACCCATTTATGGGTAGCAAGTATCCAATGCATGGCTGGCAGGCCAATCTGAAGCGCACTGGTGCGCAGCCAGTAGTATTAGGGCTACGCCCGAAAATGAAATACCCCCCGCTATGCGGGGGGATATTTATTCTCATTATAAGCCAAAGACGAGATCATCTCCGTCCTTTTCGTCTAACCTCTTAAAGCCGAGTGAGGCATATAATTTTTGCGCCTTTAAGTTGCTTTCTTCCGTTGCAAGCTTTATCGGCATTTCGGGATTGGCTTCCTTTAATATTTGAATAGCCAAGCGGGCAGCTGCTCTTCCGTAACCCTTACCTTGATGATGCTTGTCGATAAAGTAGCCCCACGTGTAAGCATTACTGCCAAACCACTCACCAAAGTTTATAAAGCCGATACGTTCATCAATTTCATTATGAATGATACATGGAAAAAAGTCTTGAGGGAAGAGATACGCTCTGCCGACGTAAAACCACATGGGGCTTACAAGCTCCCTTTGCTCGTCGGTCAGCTCGCATTCGTATGCCGCGTATATCAGGTCGGCTTCTGTTTCAAGCGGTTTGATTTTGACACGCTCGTTTTCCCAATGATCGGAAGCGACCCTTTCCAAATCGTTGCGCAAAGACATATTACTGAAGCTCCTCGCTTCGATTAATTACCATTTCCATATACTGCTCACGCGTGATAAGTATGCGGCGCGGCTTCTGACCCTCTGGGGGAGAAACGTAACCGCGTTTTTCCATTTCGTCGATGAGCTTTGCGGCTCTGCCGTAGCCGAGAGAAAGACGTCTCTGGATAAGAGAGGTCGAAATCTTGTCGCTCTCAAGAGCAAGCTCGATCGCGGCGCGGAGCATCGGGTCTCCGCCCTCGCCTGCGTTGTCGTCGGGAGCGCCGAAGCCGCCCGAGGAACCTTTCTTTCCGCTTCCGCAGGCAGCTGCGGCACGGTCTATACTTGCGATAATATCGGAATTGTACTCGGAAACGTCGCCGTTTTCCTCCTTAATAAAGGAAACGACGCTTTCGACCTCGCCTTCACTTACGAATGCACCCTGAACTCGTCTCGGCTTGGGCGCGCCAACGGGAGCGTAGAGCATATCGCCTCGTCCGATAAGCTTTTCAGCGCCTGCCATATCGAGAATGACTCGCGAGTCGGTCTGCGAAGCAACGGTACAAGCGATACGAGAGGGGACGTTTGCCTTGATAAGACCGGTGATGACGTCGACGGAGGGACGCTGAGTACCGATTATGATGTGCATACCTGCGGCTCTTGCTTTCTGCGCAAGACGGCAGATAGACGCTTCAACGTCGTCGGGCGCTGTCATCATAAGGTCAGCAAGCTCGTCTATGATGATTACGATCTGAGGCAGGAATTCCTTTTCGGGATCGTCCTTGGTTACAATATTGTAGTTCTTAACGTCACGGACACCGACCTCCTCGATAAGCTCGAAGCGGCGTTCCATTTCGGTAACCGCCCACTGAAGCGTTCCTGCCGCCTTTTTCGGATCGGAAACGACGGGAACGAGAAGATGCGGAAGCCCATTATAGATATTAAGCTCGACCTTCTTCGGGTCAATAAGTATAAGCTTGATCTCATCGGGTGTGCCCTTGTAGAGCAGAGAAGTGATGATACTGTTGATACATACCGATTTACCCATACCCGTTGCACCCGCGATGAGCAGGTGAGGCATCTTTGCAATATCAAGGAACACCGGCTCGCCTGCAACGTCAATACCGAGACAAACGTTCAGCTTGCTCGTTGCCTTAGCGAAGGTTTCGGTTTCGATAAGCTCGCGCAGATAAACCGTAGAAACGGTCTTGTTCGGTACCTCAATACCGACAGCCGCTTTACCGGGAATCGGCGCTTCTACACGTACGCCCGTCGTTGCAAGATTAAGCGCGATATCGTCAACGAGATTCGCTATCTGGCGTACGCGCACACCCTCCTCGGGAGCAAGCTCGTAACGGGTTATCGCAGGTCCGCGCGAAACATTGACGATCCTCGTTCTTACCTTAAAGCTCTTCAGAGTTTCAACAAGACGAGTTGCGTTTGTCTGAAGCTCGTCGCGAATGTTCTCATTCTTCGGAGTTTTATCAACCTTTAACAGCGATATCGGCGGGAATTGATATTCCTTTTTCTCAACGGGTTCTTCTTCAACGGGAGTTCTCGTTATTTCAATAGAAGAATCGGTATTTTCAAGCGATTTTTCGAGGTTCTTTCTTTCGTGCTCGTCGGCAAAACGGTTGATGACCTCCATATTCGCGCCGTAGCCGAATATTCCCTGAAGATCCGCCTTGTCGCTGTCACCTTCAAAATCGGGGACAGATTTCTTTACAACTCGGGTAGGAGTGACGGTTTCCGTCTTGACAGCCGAGTCAAATGGCGGCTCGTCCTCTTCATCGTCGGGAGTAAAGAGATCCTCGCGTACGGGGGTAGATTCATGTTCATTCTCGGGAAGACGCTTACCGCTTTCCTTTTTACCCGTGCCGTCGATGTCAACGTCCGGCTCAAAGTGATGACGGTCGTATGGATCGGGCTTGACCGTTGCGTAGTTTTCCTCTTCCTCCGTAATGACGGTCGGCTTGCTTTTCGATTTGAAGGTCGTGACCTTCTCCTCGTTTTCCTTTTCGATCACTTTTCTTGCGTTCTTTTCTCTTGCCTCGTGAATGAAATATCTTATATACAGATAGATCGAATAAGGCGTCAGACCGAACATAAGAAGTCCGAAGATTAGTACCGCAGACAGTCCGATAATGTGAACGCCAATAGGACCCGTCAGCTTGTATATACATACACCGAGTAGACCGCCGAGCGCACCGCATCCCTGACGGTCAAGACCTTGACTGAAAAGTGTGATGGGATTGAACGTCATGCTTCCGTTGCTCCATATATGAATGAGCGAGGAAAGGAAGACGAAGAATACGGACTGCCATATAGCGAATCTTACGAGCGCACCTACGCTCTTTCGTAGCTGCTTGCGCCAAAAAAGCGCGAGAACGAAGCTGAGAAACGGCAGTACAAGCGAAGCGCCGCCAAACAGTCCGTTGAAGAACCAACGCAGTCCGACGCCTATAAATCCCGTAAGCTTAACTGCAACGAAGCAGAAAAGAAGAAATACCGAAATTGCGCCGATTATGTAGGGGAGTATCTGGTGAATCGGGCGGTCGACGTGTTCAACAGCGTCTTTACTTGGCTTTTTAGGTTTTTCGATCTTCTTTGTTTGCGTCTGATTTTTTCTTTTTTCGGGCATTTTTACACATCCTTATTTGAAGAATAAAACGGTAATTCCAACCGCGATACAGTAGATGGAAAATAATTTGAAGCTCGATTTTTTGGTCAATGCCTGAATGAGCTTCATCGAGAGTATGCCGATGACTGCGGCAAAAGCCATACCGATAGCGTAGGGGAGAATGTCACTCTTCGGTACGGGTGTACGCAGTACGTCACCGAGCTTAAATATATTCGCGCCGATAACGGCGGGGATAGACATAAGAAATGAGAATTTTACGGCAAAATGCGGGTCAAAGCGAGAAATACGTCCCGCGCTGATGGTTGATCCCGAACGCGAAAGCCCCGGAAAGACGGCGGCAAGCTGACAAAGACCTACGAAAAAAGCATTTTTCGGCTTGACAGAAGATATATCCTTGCTTCCTTTCGGAATCAAGTCGCTCAAAAACAGAATGATTCCGTTCAGTATGAGCAGAAACGCCACAGCACCAATACCGATATTTTCGACCTTGTCACCGAAAAGCGGAACGAGCAGTAGTGGTACTGACGCGACAAACAGTAAAACGATGAGCCGTTCGTCACCGTCGCAGTCGCGGTAACGAAGCTTACCGCAAAACAGCTTTCCAATAACTCTGAACAAGGCAGGGAAGAGAGGCAGAATGTCTCTTATATAAAAGACCGTTACAGATAACAGCGTTGCAAGGTGCAGAAGAATATCAAATGTAAAATAATCGGCTTCGATATTTCCGCCTAAAAAATGCTGTGCAATAATAAGATGCGCCGAGCTTGAGATCGGCAAAAATTCCGACGCTCCCTGTATTATACCGTATATAATGGCAGACAATATGCTCAAGGATTCTTCCTCCAAAATAAGTCTACCATATATATAATAACAGATTTTTTCTAAAATGACAAGTACAGAATAAAAAAGGGGATAAAAAGGTGAAAAATATACTCAAATATTTAGCAGTCGGAGCTATTTCGGGATTTGTAAGCGGCTTTTTCGGAGCTGGCGGCGGTGTAGTGCTAATTTTTGCGCTATCGCTTCTTATAAAAAGCGGTCAAAAAAGAATATTTGCACAGACCTCTCTTATAACTGCGACGTTCGCTATCGTGTCGGCGGTCATATATCAGTTAAAGGGAAACCTTCCTTTTGAAAGCGCGATAAAATACGTTTTGCCTGCCGCGCTAGGCGGCGCACTTGGCGCGTTTTTGCTCGCAAAGCTAAAGCTGAAGCTCGTGAAGCGCGTTTTTGCGCTGACTGTAATACTTGGCGGACTAATTATGATATTCCGTTAAAGCTCAATATCGGATAGGGTAAACGTCGGACGCTTTTCGGCGGCAGGAGCTTCTGCCTGCGACTGCGCTTCGGGTATCTTTCCAATTACGTCGGACGCCTTGATGCTCGGGTTTTGATAAAGAATATTAAGCATCGACATATAGTCGCGTATGATCTCACGGGGAGTTATCATAACGTCCGCCCCTGCACGGGAAAGCGAGGACTTAAGGAAGCTTTCGAGGTCCTCATCGGTAACTCTCGGCTCCCAGGAAAAATGCTGACCGTGAAGCTTCGTTAAGCGCGTGATAAGCGCGTAAAGCTCGTTGTCCGAAAGACGGCGTAAACGTATTACGGGACCCATAAGGTCGCGGTAGCCGTCGTTACCGAAACGGCTGTCGGTAAGGCGCGAGCGAAGCGCCTCGTAGCTATAAAGCCCACGTCTTGTGTCCTCGAGAAACTGCGGAGTACCGCCCATGATTATGTCAAGTCCCTTCGCCTTGCCCTGCAAGGTGTCGTTGAACATTGAAAGTATCTTTTCGTAGTTGTTCTCACGGGAAATGCGATTTGAGATCTTGTAGAGATTAACGCATTCGTCGATGAACACTACAAGCCCTTCGTATCCGATCTTGCGTCCGAATTCAGCCCAAAGCTTGATGTAATCATACCAGCTGTCATCGTCGATTATCGAGTTTACCGAAAGATCGCGGCGCGCCTCGGTCTTGGTCTCATATTCACCGCGGAGCCATCTTAGAGCATGGCTCTTTTTCTCGTCGTCGTTATCGACTGACGCGCGGTAATATTCGGTTATAACGTAGGCAAAATCAAATCCGCCGACGCTGTTTTCAAGCTCACGCGTTACGTTGTAAACGCGCTTCGTGACCTCAACGGTAAAGGACGGATCGTTCGGCGATATACCCTCCGACGCGACCTCGCTCATAAGCGAAGAAAGCCACTTTGATATGATGCCCGAAAGAGCACCGCCCTCGGGCGATGTCTTTGATGAGAGATTTCGTATCAGCTCACGGTAGGTCGCAATACCTGCGCCCTTACTTCCGCAAATGCGTCTTTCAGGGGAAAGATCACAGTCTGCGGTAAGGAATCCGCGCTCAAGCGCGTAACCGCGCATAAGCTGCATAAGGAAGCTTTTACCGCTTCCGTATTTACCGATGAGAAAGCGCATAGCGGCTCCGCCCTCGCTGACCTGATTCAGGTCGGAAAGGAGAGCTGCGATCTCGTCGTCGCGTCCTATTGCAATATATGGCGCACCGAGGCGCGGTACGACTCCTGCCGAGATCGAGCGTATAAGAGATGATAGGATTCTCTTTGGCACCGTTACTTTTTCCGTGTTTTCAACCATTGATCAATTTCCTCCATATAATCGACGACGATATTAAATCCGTCGTCACCGTGCTCGACTGCGATATCGCCGAGCGTATCGTATAAGCGGTCATTGACCGCCTCGCAAAGGGCGTCGGGAAGTATTCCCATATTGTGTGAAAGCTCTATAAAGCCCTGCTTATCGTTGTTTATAAGACAAATAAGCGCCTTGGCAACCTCGCCGTCTCCGTCGTTTTCTTCAACTTCTGTCGTCTTTTCGGGCGTAACTATCGTTTCTTCTTCAAGCTCGTATTCCTCAAGTCCATCGGTCAAAAGCTCGGTTGTTACCCAAGAATGCTCCTCGATATTCTTCGCATCCGAGAGGGAAAGCTCGTGGCTAATCGGCTCGTAAAGAACGTCGTATTCGGGAGCAGGAGCTTCCTTTGTCTGTTCCTTTTTCAGCTCCTTCTTATAGGGCGCAAAGTACTCCTCAATAGCGTGACGCAAGGGAAGAGCAAGATTCGGAGTATGGAAACGGCTTCTTATTCCGAGCATCGCGCGGATGTTGTTTTCGGCGAACTTGATAGCATCGGTCACCGCGTAACGAAGCTCTGCAGAGCGTGAAACGGAGAGATAAGATACCTCAATTCTCCTCTTCACGCTATAAGCGCAGAGCGCTCCGACGAATGCGTCGCGCGTGACCTTAATGGGTGTCATTGCAACCTTGCCTATCGGCGCAAAGACCGTAAGGTGTTCGTTTTCTGCCTTCGTAAATGCGTAAATGAAAGCCGCCTTTATGTGTGTGTCGAAAAGCGCGCGGTTCTCGTCGGTTATGAACTTGCTGTTTCTGTAATCGTATAATGACGCATACGAAAAGAGAGCAGTAGCGAACGGCGACCCGTCAATTGCGTCAAGACCTACGTAAAACTCCTTCAGCGAGCAGCTTCTTGCCGCCTCACCTGTCAAGGTGTAGGGAATATATCTGCCGTCAAGCTTGTGAATAAGGCAGTAGTCGCAGATCCATTCGCTAAGGTGACGGTCAAGCTTCGGAAACGATCTTCTGTAGCTTTCCCAAATGAAAACGAGAATATCAAGACCATTTTCGGGCGGAAGAAGATCGGGGACGTTAATTATCTCGTAAACGAGAAGAAGAATGTATGAATAATCCGCCTTGATCGCTTCACCGCGTCTTATCTTGCTCCTGAAATAGAAGTAAAATTCAAGCTGTTTGCGCGTCATCTGAACGTATTGCGGCGTAAATGAAAAGAACGGCTCGTGCGGACATTCCTTGCCCTCGCGGTCAAAATATTTTACTGCGTTATTACGGAACTGCTCGTAGAACGAATATTTTGCAGGCCAAAGGCGGACCGTTACGCTCTCAATAAGCGGATTACGCTTGGGAGAATAGGAGAAAAGCGGCTCGTCGGAGGGGGAAAGCTCGATCGGCTCGTTTTTCTTTTCTTCCTTGTCTCCGTAAGCGGCGGCTGCAAAGGAAAGATGCTTTGCTTCGGCGGTCTTAAGCGCCGCCTTTGCTCTTTCAAGTCGGTCGGACGGTGGAGCGGAAGCAGTCGATACGGGGTCGGTATTCCTCATTTCGCTGAGGCGTTGATTCCAGCCGTCGTTTTTCGGTATTGGCGTACCCTTACGCTCGGACCGAGAATTTACCTGTATTTCGACTGTGTCGGTATCGTTCGAAAACACAGCGCCGAACTTCTTTTTTGGGAGCATTTCGTCGATGTCCCAGAAGTCGTCGTTAAGATCAAACGTGTTAAATCCCTTTTTCGACATATCTCTCCTCCTTTCCCGTTCTTGGTATCATATAATTATAGCACATAAATTATTGCGTGTCAATTATTATGCCGACAATTATATTGTTTCGTAAATATGCCATTTCGTAATCCATTTTAACGGATATTTCTACTTATTTCTTTAAGAAAAATGAAAAAGATAAGACCTATCAAACGATAGGTCTTTCGTGTTTGTGATAAGTGTTTTTTGATAAAATGTTTCTTATAAAGGTAAGTGAAGGTGCGGCAAAGTCACACTACATTATCTGCCTGCAATCCATCTAATGAGAACGAGCAAGCAAAGTCCAATACCCAAGATAATCGCACCGACTGTTAGAATGGATGTGAGTTTAAGCATATAGCACACAACCGTAGCAACAAAGATAACAATTGCACTTACCCACCACAGGATAGTTAAATCGCGAAAGAAATTGCTTAATATAATTACTATGACAAATGCAGCAAGGAAACCACAGAACATAGCAGGGAATAATTGCTCCATAAGTGTGCCATCAAAACTACCTTTTCGCCAAGCAATGCCGCCAATTATAATAAAGAGTAGTGGACCCCATATACACGAAACGATTGCAATGTCTTTTATAAGGGATTTTTTCTTATCACCGTTTGCCATATTGTTCTCCTAAAAGTAGATTTTGTTATAAAGGCAAACATATTGTAGCATATTATATCAATATTTTCAATAAGTTTAGCAAAATTTGTTTTATTTAAGAAGAAATAACCACCAATTCGGTAATGGAGTTGGTGCTTTGTTGTTTATGGGTATAATTATATTCATTAAAAAGAACCGCCGAGCATTACGCTCGGCGGCAGGTATTATTTATTTTTCGGGATTTATAAGACCGTATCCGCCGTTCTTTCTCTTATAAACGACAGCGGCATTTCCCGTCTCGGAATTTTCGAACATGAAGAACTCGTGACCGATAAGGTTCATCTGAAGTATTGCTTCCTCGGGGGTCATCGGCTTCATTACGAAGGTTTTTTCACGAATGTTAAAGGTCTCCTCAAACTCCTCGGGCTGTTCGCCGATCTCACGGAACGCCCCTTCGCGTAGACGCTTTTCAAGGCGTGTCTTGTTCTTTCTGATCTGGCGCTCGATGGTATCGACGGCGGTATCGAGGGCGTTTACGAAGGTATCAGCGCTTTCCTCGGCGCGGAAGAGAAGTGCACCGCTGGTCACCGTGACCTCAAGACGCTCGGCGTTCTTTTCCATGCTCATCGTAACGTAAGCCGACGCGTCGTCCTTGAAGTACTTATCAAGCTTAGCGAGCTTCTTTTCAACTATTTGCTTGAAGCTTTCTCTTACGTTGATTTTGCGTCCGATAATGTTGATCTTCATAAAAACTTTCACCTCTTTACGGAAATTACAGGGGATTTACCTCTGCAACTATATTATACCATAAAGATTTAAGCTTGTCACTACTTTTTGTGAAATTTATCTAATATTTTTGTGAAATTACCGCAAAATTGTCTTTTTGACCGCATTTTGCCAGCCGCTTAGGCATTGATCCCTCGTGTTTTTATCCATCTTCGGCTCAAAAACCGTCGGATTTTTATTCAGCGACGTTATTTCCTCGACCGATGAATACATACCGCAGCCGAGTCCGGCAAGGAACGCGGCACCGAGCGAGGTCGTTTCGGTATTCTGCGGACGGATTACCGGCTTGCATGAAATGTCAGACTGGAAAGAGCAGAGAAATCCGTTTGCGGACGCTCCTCCGTCAACGCGAAGGGCAGGAATAACGGTACCCGATTCGCTTTCCATAAGCGTCAGCACGTCGAACGTCTGATATGCCATCGCCTCTAGGGCGGCGCGAACGATATGACGTCGGTCTGTTCCGCGGCTAAGACCGCTGATAAGTCCGCGGCATTCGGGATCCCAGTGCGGCGCACCGAGACCTGTAAATGCGGGAACAAAATAAACTCCGTCTGTATTAGGAATATCAAGCGCCATTTTTTCGCTGTCGGACGAAGAAGCAAGAATGCCTATTCCGTCGCGGAGCCACTGAATTGCCGCGCCTGCGATAAAGACGGACCCTTCAAGGGCGTAGGTGAGCTTGTCACCGATCTGCCATGCGACCGTTGTAAGCAGTCCGCGCTCTGATAGAACGGCATCATCGCCCGTATTCATAAGCAGGAAGCAACCGGTTCCGTAGGTGTTTTTCGCGTCACCTCGGCTAAAGCAGCACTGACCGAATAGCGATGCCTGCTGGTCGCCTGCAACGCCGCATATCGGGATCTTAGTGCCGAGGATCTCGGCATCTCCAATATAACCGCTTGACGGAACGACCTTCGGCAGCATACTTTCGGGAATTCCGAAATGCGAGAGGATCTCGCTGTCCCATTTTCCTTCGTGAATATTATACATCATTGTACGGGAAGCGTTGGACGCGTCTGTCGCGTGACACTTGCCGTTTGTGAGCTTATGTATCAGCCAGCTGTCGACGGTACCGAACGCGAGATTTCCTTCCTCACTTAGATCGCACGCGCTGTCTACGTTATCAAGAATGTATTTAACCTTCGTAAGCGAAAAATACGGGTCAGCAATGAGACCCGTTTTTTCCTTTAATATTGGCTCGTAGCCGGACCTTTTGATCTCCTCGCAGTAATCGGCGGTACGTCTGCACTGCCATACGATGGCGTTGCAAAGCGCTTTGCCGGTTCTTTTATCCCAAACGACCGTCGTTTCTCTTTGGTTGGTAATACCGATAGCCGCTATTTCTTTTGGATCAATGCACGCCCTTTTGACAGCTGTCTCGATAGCGTAAAGCTGAGTAGACCAGATCGCCTCGGGATCGTGCTCGACCCAACCCGAAAGAGGATATATCTGCGGAAGCTCTCTTTGCGCTTCGCCTACTTTGTTTCCGTATTTATCGTATACGATACAGCGTGAGCTTGTCGTGCCCTGATCGAGGGCAAGAATGTATTTTTTCATTTTATCAGGTAGCGTAGCGAACTGCACTCGGAATTACCGTTATGTCAGCATCGCGTCTTTCTTCGATCTCACCGTCTGAGCAAAGAGTTGAAATTCCCTTGATGATAACTCTCTTACAGCGGCGGTAAATAATATGTTTATCAAATTTCGGACAGGGCTTGCCTGTTTTGGGATCGAGATGTGTGCCCTTTTTGTATGATCCGATAAGGTTTATCAGCGTAGCTCTGCTGACCTTTTTTATGGCTATGAAGTCAATCAGACCGTCATTATAGGATGCAAGCGGAGCAGAGTAGAAGCCGCCGCCGTAATAACGGCAGTTAGCGGCAAGCGCAAGAGTGAACGTCTGGTCGAATTTTTCGATGCATCCGTTCGCGTTTTCAAGAATGATGCGCCAATTTTCGCCTATCTTATGGAAGAAGGTATCTGCAACGCCTGCAAGGTACGCAGCACTTCCGGGAAACGCCTTTTTATACTTCGCGGTCTTGATAACGACCTTGCTGTCAAAGCCGAAATTAATTATGTTAACTGCATATTTGTCGCCGTATTTAAGAACGTCAACGTTGTACACGCGATCCTTTTCGGGGAAGGTCTTGACAAAGTCGTTTCCCGTTCCTGCAGGAACGACGGAAAAGAGCGCCTTGTCACCTGCGCCTGCGCGAACGATTCCCGACACGACCTCGTTTATCGTACCGTCACCGCCATATACGATAAAATGTGTCTCGGGGCGTGTTTTACAGGTCTCATATACGAATCTTTCCGCGTCGCCTACGCCGGTAGTTACGTAGCTTTCTTCGCCGTTTGCCGCGCCCTTCGAGAGAAGCTCGGGGGAATGCTTTACTCCCGACGCAGGGTTAAAAATGTGCAGTCTTTTCAATGTTATATCCTCGTTTTATCAGAGTTTTTGTATACACGTGTTTCTATTATACTATTCTTTCAATGTTTTTTCAATGCTTTTTTGTCGAAAATGATATTTTTTCGACAAATGGCGACTTGTTTGAAATGACTTCTTGACAGAATTTAAGTTTTGTATTATAATAATGAGTTAATAAGGGTACTTTTTTGGACATAAAAGAAAGGAAAAAACGCTATGGTAAATACCGATTTTAACTCAAAGTTCCGCCCCGAAGGTCTTACCTTTGACGACGTTCTGCTCATTCCCTCGAAGAGTGACGTTCTGCCGAAGGATATTGACCTTTCGACTCAGCTTACCGCGAAAATTAAGCTCAATATTCCGCTTCTTTCCGCGGCAATGGATACCGTAACCGAAGCCGATCTTGCTATTGCAATGGCGCGCGAAGGCGGTGCGGGAGTCATTCATAAGAATATGTCTGTCGAAGAGCAGGCAGACCACGTTCTGCGCGTCAAGAGAAGCGAAAACGGAGTAATCACAAACCCTTTCTTCCTCTCTCCCGATAACTACGTTTTCGAGGCGGAGGCGCTTATGTCCAAGTACAAAATATCGGGAGTTCCCGTTTGCGTTGACGGAAAGCTCGTCGGTATTATTACGAACCGCGATATGCGATTCCTTACCGACTATTCGATGAAGATAAACGACGTAATGACGAAGGAAAATCTCATTACAGCTCCCGTCGGAACAACTCATACGGAGGCCCAGGCGATCCTCAGCAAGAGTAAGGTCGAGAAGCTTCCTCTTGTTGACAAGGATAACCGCCTCTGCGGACTTATCACGATCAAGGATATTCAGAAGGCGACCCGTTACCCGAATTCCGCAAAGGATGAAAAGGGACGCCTTATCTGCGGTGCGGCTATCGGCGTTACCGCAAATACCGTTGAGCGCGCAGGCGCGCTTCTTGAAGCAGGGGCTGACTTCCTCAGTCTTGACTCTGCTCACGGTCACTCAAGAAACATAATCAAGGCAGTAAGAGATATTAAGGCAGCATATCCCGACTGTCAGCTTATCGCAGGTAATATTGCGACTGCTGAAGCGGCAGAGGATCTTATCAAGGCAGGAGCTGACGCGCTTAAGGTCGGTATCGGCCCCGGTTCTATTTGTACGACGCGAATCGTTGCAGGTATCGGCGTACCCCAGATAACGGCAGTTTACGACGTCGCTTGCGTTGCTACCAAGTACGGTATTCCCGTAATCGCTGACGGCGGTATCAAGTACTCGGGCGATCTTCCTAAGGCAATTGCGGCAGGTGCCGACGCAATTATGATCGGCTCGCTCCTTGCAGGATGCGAGGAATCTCCCGGACAGACCGAGATATACCAGGGCAGACAGTTCAAGGTATATCGCGGAATGGGTTCTATTGCAGCTATGGAAAACGGCTCCAAGGACAGATACTTCCAGGAGGGCAACAGAAAGCTCGTTCCCGAGGGAGTCGAGGGTCGCGTTCCCTTCAAGGGACCGATTGCAGATACCGTATTCCAGCTTATGGGCGGTCTTCGTGCAGGTATGGGCTACTGCGGAACTCCGACGGTCAAGGACCTCCAGGCAAACGGACGCTTCATCCGCATAACCGGCGCAGGTCTTAAGGAATCTCATCCTCACGACATCAGTATTACAAAGGAAGCACCTAACTACTCTACTCACTAAAGCATAAAGAAAACCCGTTCCGATCCGGAACGGGTTTTGTTTTGTATTTATTCTGCGGGATAAGTTACGGTGTGAGATCTCATCATATCACAGGCGGTAAGATTTGTCAACGAATAAAAGCTGATTATCGAAATGCTCCGCCGAGCTGAAATTTTGTGCTTGTTGCATAAAAAAACAGTATAATTTTTGACGGATCAACAACCTGTATTAGAAAGTATTCTATTGACAAATTCGTAACAAATCGTTTATAATATATATAAGAATATAATGCTAGTATTAGCAATAAAATTTGGGAGGTTACCATGACAAACTTTAAGAAAATAGTTTCTATGGTGATCGTGGCGTCGCTTACGCTTGCAATGATCGTTATGACGGTTTCCGCAGCACCCGCGGCGAACACGAAATACTCGGTCGACCTTTCTCTTGATAAGGTCAGATCGGACCGCTTTGAGTTCAGAGCACTCAAAAAATCCGATAACAGCGTGGCGGAGCTGGAAGACACTTCAAGAAAGACCTGGAACGATGCTTATCCCGGCTTCTGGGTAAAGGGCGCAACGGGCAGTTCCGACTATGTCGTAGCTAAAACCGAAAGATATGAAGACGTCCAGAAGTTCGACCTTATGTGCGGAGGCGATTATAAATCGGTTCTCGCATTCAAGGCACCTGCTGACGGTTATTACGACGTTTATTTCAAGGGTAATAAATACGACGGCAATACCGGATCTTTTATTGACGTTGTTCTTGCGAAGAACAATCTCAGCGAAGTATACGTTAGCTCTGAGGGTGTCTGCGGTGCAGGCGGCAGAGGCGTAGTTGAATACGACGTAAAGGGTATTCAGCTTTTGGCAGGCGAAGAGGTCTGGATAGTAGTTACTCTTGGCGCAGAAAATACTTTCGGAGGCGCATATAACTTCGGAGTTATTGCCTTCGACGTTACCTACGTTGGCGCAGAAGATCCCGGCACGTTCGTTCCTGCGGAAGGTACTACTTACAAGTTCGACCTTGCTATTGACAAGATCAAGTCGGGCCGTTTCTACGCATCGGCACTCAAGAAGTCCGATGACAGCGTAGCAAGCGTAGAGCCGGCGTCGAGAGGTACTTGGCATGCCGATTATATCGGACACTGGGTAGAAGGCGCAACGGGTGGTGCAGACTACGTTCTTTACGACAGTGAAATTTCCGGTCCTATCCTTGATATGGTCTGCGACGGCGACTATAAGTCCGTTCTCGCATTCAAGGCACCTGCTGACGGCTTCTACGATATTACCGTAGATGCAAATAAGTATCAGGGCACTGCAACGTCTATAATTGACGTTACGCTCATAAAGAAGGGCGCAACCGAAGCGCTTGCCACCAAGACCGGCGTTTGCGGTAAGGACGGCGGCGGACTTGTAGAGTTTGACGTAAAGAACGTCGAGCTTAAGAAGGGCGACGAGGTTTGGCTCGTAGCTACTACTAATACGGAGAATACCTCGACGGGTAGCTCTAACCTCGGCATTTACGCGTTCGACTTTACTTATCTCGGAACCGAGGCAGCAGTAGAGTACGTTCCTACACCCGGTGACGTTTACAAGCTCGACATCGGTATTGAAAAGTTCAGCTCCAAGTTCTTCTATTTCTCGGCACTCAAGAAGTCCGATAACAGCGTAGCGGAGCTTGAAAAGACCGCAAAGGCAACCTGGTCATCCGATTACCCCGGCTACTGGGTAAAGGGCGCAACCGGCAAGGAAGACTACGTTATCTTTAAGAGCGAAAACAAGACAGACGGTTATCTCTTTGACCAGGCATGTGCAGGTGACTATAAGTCTGTTATCGCGTTCAAGGCACCTACCGAAGGTAAATACAATATTTACTTCAAGGGTAATAAGTATCAGTGGAAGGCTGAATCCGTTTTGGATGTTTCTCTTATGAGGACCGGCTCGTCGAAGCCGCTTGCTTCCAAGACCGGTGTAACTCTCGCTGAAGGCAAGAGCGGTCTTGTAGAATTCAACGTAAAGGACGTTTGGCTCGCTGAGGGCGAAGAGGTTTGGCTCGTTACCACGACAAACGAAAAGAATACTATTGACGGTTGCTCCAACTTCGGTATCAATAATTTCGACGTAACCTACGTTGGCGCAGCTGAATATGAGGCGGCTGTAGGCGATATATTCAAGTATGACCTCGCCCTTGATAAAAAGGCAAATGATTTCTTCAAGCTTGCAGGTATAAAGAGCGACGGTACGGTCGACCTCCTTCAGGACAGCTTGGGAATTGCTTGGGGCGAATGGAAGGGCTGGTGGACCTCCGATAGATCCGCTAACATATTCTGCGAAACTCAGGTATCGAATTCCAAGCTTAACTCTAACCCTCACGGTCTGCTTGGCGAATTTGCACACATCGATATGCTTCCCAGAGAAGGCGTTTCTGCGGCTGTCATCTTTACCGCGCCTAAGACCGGTACTTATAAGTTCTCGGCACTCTTCTCGAAGCTTAATATGTCCCTTGCAGCTGGTGAAACTCGCGGATACAAGATCGAAGTGATTGCAAACGGCAAGGTTATCGATTCTTACGACTTTAATACCGTTACTCCTGCTGAAAAGCATGATGATGCCGACTTCGGCGGATACATCGCTCTTGAAGAGGGTCAGACGCTTATGTTCGTTGCATCTCACGTATCCGGAAAGTGTGCGGATATGGAGGTTGCAGTCCGCGACATCGAGATCACGCTCGTTTCCTTCTCGACCACTTATAACCCCAATTCTTCCGATAATACGGTAGTTGCGCTGATACTTCTCGTACTCGCATCCCTCGGACTTATGGTAGTTGTAAAAAAGAGAAGAAACAGAAAGACAAAGTAATTAGATTAAAAAGCACTTGCGGATCTCCGCAAGTGCTTTTTTTGTTACGCATTTTAAGCATAATAAAACAGCCCCGATCGGGGCTGTTTTATTATATCAGTTAAACGAATTGATGATAGCGAGAGTCTTTTCCGCCATCTTATCAAGCGCGCCGTCCTCAAAGGGATTAGATAGACCCGCGTCGGATATAAGGTCGGGGAAGGACTTTTCTCCGCCTGCCTGACAGAAGTTAACGTAAGCTTCAAGCGCGGAAGCGTAATTATCGCGCGATGCGCAAAGGAAGCCGATAGCGACAGTCTGCGCCAGACAGTAGTCGATATAATAGAAGGGCGACTCGTAAATGTGCATCTGATACTGCCAACGTGTACCGAGTGAGAGGTAGGGCAGGTTATCATAGTCCATGTACGGGCGGTACTTCTTTTCAAGATTGAGCCAAACGTTCTTGCGCTCAGCAGGCGTTAAGGTAGGATTTTCATATATCTCGTGCTGGAACTCATCGACCATGACTCCGTAAGGAATGAAGTCAAGAGCAGAGATGAGATGCTTTCTGCGGTAACGGTCTCCGTCGTTTCCGAAAAATGCGTTCATCGACGGCCAGGAGAAGAACTCCATGCTCATCGAGTGACATTCAGCGGTTTCAGATCCGCCGATGCCAAGCTCGCAGTCGGCTTTGTCAAGCGCCTTCTTCATGGCAAACGCGTGACCGAATTCATGAGTAAGAACGTCGACGTCGCCTGTCGTGCCGTTGAAGTTAGCGAGAATAAAGGGCTGCTTGTAATCCTCGAATACCGTGCAGTATCCGCCGCCCCACTTGCCGTCGCGCGACTCAACGTCAAACGCCTCTGCCTCCTGCATCGACTTCATGAAGGCGCCGATCTCGGGGTTCATAGCGTCGTACATTTTCTGCGCTTCCTTAAACATTCCGTCCTTGTCGAGTATCGGAACGATAGAGGAGCCGCTTCCGTAAATATCGTTATCGTAGAAGGTGATCGAATCGTAGCCAAGTTCGGATCGAACCTGCTCCTTAATTTTACCTACAACGGGAACGAGCGATCTTCTTACGTTTTCTCTGAACGATGCGACCATTTCCGCGTCGTAATCAAGACGTCCCATGCGGTAATATCCAAGCTCTGTGAAGGTCTTGTAGCCAAGCTTCTTTGCGATTCTGTCACGGATCTTAACGAGACGGTCGTAGATCTCGTCGAGCTTATCTGCGTTCTTTTCAAGTCCCTCGCCAATAGCGGTAGCGGCTGCCTTTCTTACCGAACGGTCAGCATCCTCAAGCTTTCCGCGGAGAACAGACAGAGGCATTTCCTCGCCGTTATAAACGAATACCATAGTCGACATAAGCTGGGAATATTCGGTAACGACGGTATTTTCCTCCTGAAGATCGGTGATGATCTCGGGAGAGAAGGTCTTTCTTGCGATCTCCCACATCTTAAACAGACGCGAGCCGAGACGCTTTTCAAGGTCTGCGCGATAGGGGCTATCGAGCATGAGGGCGGCGTAATTCGTTCCAATTTCGCTGAAAAGAGGACCGACGTTGTCGTAATAGTCCATTTCGCCCTTGTAGAACTCGTCCTTGGTGTTAAGCGTGTAACGGCAATATGCAAGCGAATACTGTGTTTCATACTTGCGCATTTCGGCTCTGAACGCCTTTCTTGCGCGCATAACACAGTTTGCGCACATCGCTTCCTTCATCGCACTTTCAAATTTTTCAAACGCCGCTTTGCCTTCCTCTATAGTGTATCTCTTGTAGGGAAGGTCGGCTACCTTAATTACTGCCATTTTCATTCTCCTTGTTATTATTTGCTATTGCGAGCTTTTCCTGCTCGCGCTTTTCTTTTGCGTAAATGTATATTTCTTCGGTCGCGAAAGCAAGCTGAGTTATAACGTCCTTTTTCGTGAGGTAACACCAGAAGCTGTCGTCGGGGACCGAAATGTCAACACAGTCGCCGTTGCCGAGGTAATCGTACTCGACGTGCATGCTCTCAAGAGCAATTGCGGGCTTTTCGATAGTCATCGGCTCGCCGTAGCAGGTACACGTAAGCGTCGTTCCCTCGGGTGTCTGAACGAGCTTACCCTCGCCTTGCTTGTAGAACTTATGTGAGTTGGGAAGAGTCTCAACGCGAACGGTGTCCTCAAAATAGTATGTACCGTTTCTGATGCGCTCACGCACGATGTCGCGCTCCCATCTAGACCATTCGGGAATCTCAGAAAACTCTGTTCTGCCGTCGTCTCCCTCAAGCTGACCGTATTCATCCATATACCAGCTCTTGCCGCACTCGGTGCAGGTAAGGGTAGCACCGCTTGCCTCCATTTTGCCTTCGGTTCCGCACCTCGGACACTTGTATAGAAGTCGGTTCAGTCCCTTTGCTCTTTCGGGATGATCGATCTTTATCTTATTCTCAAGCTGCCAAGCGAAGTCGTCGTACTTATAAGCTTCCTTGATCTTTTCAAGAAGCTCCTTCGAGGAATAATTTTTGACGTCATCAAGGGTAAAGAGAGGGTACATTTCAGCTTCAACATAGGTCTTCTTGTTTATTTTGTTCCACTGCGGACAGGTGACGAAGTTGCCGTGTATCTTAAGCATTACAACTGGCACCTTCAGCATCTTCACAAGCTGACCGAGCGAATCGGAAAGGAACGACGTTCTTCCGTCAAGAGAATATCTTGCTTCGGCAAAGAGCGCAAATACTGTCTTTAATTCGTGCAGACAGTATTTCATGTTCTTCACGAGATAAACGTCGGACACGTATTTTCTCTTGCCGAGAACGCCCATGTTTCGCATAAGTATCTCGGTGTAATCTCGGAATCCCTCAAGTGTCATTACGTTGTTTGCCTTGTATGGATGAGTTGCCATCATCATAACGTTGAGATCGACAATGGATCCGTGGTTTATAAGAAGAAGATAGGGCTTGCCCTCGTATTCCTCCATTCCGCGCTTGACTATCTTTGCCTTACGCTTTTTTAAGTCGGGCTTGCAAAGAATGGTCTTTGCAAGAAAATTGAGGAATGAGCTGGGCTTTTTTGGCTTTTTTGCGAAATCAAATCGCTTTATCTTTTTTGCCACGGCAGGTCTCACTTTCTGTATATAGAAATTATAAAGTCAAGCTCGGTTTCGAGCTCATCGGCGTGCTTCAGCTTTTCAGCGTCAGAGACTGATGTTTTCCAATAGTAAGGCGTCATTAAAAAGAGCGATGAAATATGCTCCTTTGAAACGGTAACGCTGTATTTTACCCGATCGTCGCGTATCTTTTCAAAACCGTTAAATACAGTGTCTGTCTCCTCGTTGTCGTAAGGGTTATCGTATACAAGCGCCTTAAGCCCGCTTAAATGATCTTTACCGGGATGGCAGACTATCATTATTCCGCTGTCTTTAAGGATCCTAAGCGCTTCCTTGTCGGGAATCGGTGCGAATACCGAGAGGAGCGCATCAAAGCTGTTATCGGGAAGAGGCATATCGAAAATACCGCAGACAGCGTAGCTTATCGGGTTTGGTTTGCCCTTTTCTGCCTTTGACGCAAGCCTGATCGATGTCTTTGCAAGATCAAAGCCGACTATTTCGGCATTTTCATTTTCGCTTTTTATTATACGCGAATAATATCCCTCGCCGCAACCTGCGTCGCATATCTTAAGAGCAGAAAACTCCTTAATGACGTCGGAAATGCCCTTTGCAAACGGCTCATAATATCCGGCGTTCAGAAAATCGTGACGCGCGCGGCACATATCGGGATTATCGCCGCCGCTTACTTTTCCGAGGACGAGATTAACGTATCCCTCTGAGGAAACGTCAAAGCAGTGTCCCTTTTCGCATTTAAGGGAATTTCCGGTCCGAGCAAGACGGGCGCGGCACTTCGGACAAAGAAAAACGCTCACTTTTTCTTTTCTCCGTGCTTTTTTCTGTAACGGCGAAGTATCGGCTTTTCAAGTGCTCTCTTTGAACGGAAGAAAAGGGAAGTCTTGTCCTTTATCGGCTTGACGAGGATTGCAAAAAGCCCAAGACGCTTTGCGCTCCAGACGTCTGTAAACACCTGGTCGCCGATAACGGCGGTGTTCGTCGTATCTGTTCCGAGAAATTCCATAGCCGCGCGGTAGCATTTGCCCGACGGCTTATGACTGTCCCAGGTCGCAAAGAACTTGAGGTCTGAATTGAAAAGCTCAACTCGCTCCTGATGATTATTCGATATAAACGCCGCAGAAATACCGACGTTTTTTAGCGCGCCAAGCCAATTTAGAACGCTCTCCGTCGGCTTCGGGTCGTCATATGTCACAAGCGTGTTATCAATATCGAGAAGCACGGCCTTGATTCCGCGCTCCTTAAGCATTTCGGGGGTGATCTCATATATATCGTTCAGATATATATCGGGCATAAAATATCTGTCGGTAAGCAAAACGGCACACTCCATATAGTTAATAAAAAAATTATACCACAAAAAGTGTGCCTTTTCAATACTAAAGGAAGGAAATATTTACAATTAATACTTGCATTGGGTGGAATTAACGGGTATAATTGAAGGGAAAGTAAAAGAAGGGAAAAATCTAAATGGGATACCCCAGTCTGTTATACTATACGAAGCCAAGTAAAAACGCGATTGACATATCGGTTTTTGAGGATCTTCAGCTTCTTAATTTTATACCGAAAAGAGTTGCGAAAAGCGCATGCGTGCCTTGCGAAAAGGAGAATATTCTCCCGAGGCAGGAGTTTTTTCAGCGCCTGAATGATAAAGCGTCAAGAGAGAAATTCGCGGAGCTGTATAGGATCGCCTGCGATCTTCACACTCTTAATTCCGCGTTTAACGATGCGTCGACCGACGACGGAAAATGTATTATATTCCTTTTCCTTTGCGAATCGGTAAGATGCTTTACGGAGCGTGCTTCGGAGTGTGATCTATCTGACCCGCTTTCGCATAGATTTGCACTTGAGATGCAAAAGGAAAAGGCGGACGAAAAGTATATAAAAATGTCGGAATTGCTCTCTGCACTCGTTCCCGAGGCGGAAAAAGCACTGACGAATTCCCTTAAAATTTCGGGTAATAGCGTAAAGATGACGGCGGGGGGCGCCGACACATTCCTTGACGGGATCTTGGCTTGCGCGAAGACTCTCGGAACTGATATTCCGAAGCTGAAAAGCCCCGAGAGCCGCGAGCTTTCCCCCGATATTATAAACGGCGCGGCGTTCCTTCGTTCCGAGCTTATGAAGGAGCTAAAGAGCTTCAAGAGCGAGTTCCTTTCATACTACCGTTCAAATATTGTTTATTACCGTAAGGAAATCGAGTTTTATCTGACTATGCTCGATTTTACCGACAGGATCAGAGAGGTCGGAATACCGCTTACTTATCCTACGGTTGCCGAGGGGAGAATAATAAATATTACCGAAGCATATGACGTTTCGCTTCTTGCAAAGAATGAAACGAACATCGTCCCCAACGATATAAGCTTTACGACAGAAGAGCCGTTCTATTTCCTCACAGGTGCAAACGGCGGCGGTAAAACAACGTATCTGCGTACCGTTGGCATCGCGGTCCTTATGTTTCTTATCGGATGTCCCGTTCCGTGCAGAAGCGCAACGATCTCGGACATCAGTTCAGTATTTGCGCATTTTCCGCGAGACGAACGCTTTGACGGAAGCGGACGATTCGTTGAGGAAAATAATCGCGTGAACGCTATCCTTGAGAATATGGACGAGAATTCTCTCGTTCTTCTTAACGAGACATATTCGACGACTAACGAAGAAAACGCCGTAAAGATGACGGAAAAGCTTGCCTCCGAGCTTTGGAGCAAGCGCATTTTCGGCTTGTATATTACGCATCAGCATGGCCTATCTGAGAGCGAAATACCGTATCTTAACGTCCTTATCGACCTCAACGACGAAAACCGCCGTACCTATAAAATAGCGCGTCAAAAGAGCGTCGGCGGCTCGTACGCGAAGGATATTCTTATAAGGTGCGGACTTACCTTTGAGGCGCTTGAAAACCGCTTTGGCAAGCTTGACAATGGGGAGGATAGATAATGAAATTCAGTCTTCTTAATAAGATCCCCGATAATTATGCCGAATGCCGGGTCATATACGATATTTCCGCAGACCGCGCAATAAAAGAAATAGTGAGCGATAAAAGACGCGCAGAATACTTTCTTTCGGTGCTCGAAAAACCGCTTACCAAAAAGGAAAATATTATTTTCCGTCAGGAAATCTATTCTGACCTTAAAAATATAGAGGGACTTCTGCCCGCCCTTAAAACGCTCTTTCTGCGTTACGATAAGATAAAGAGCGACTGGCAGGAAATGAAGCTCGGCGCGGTGAACAGCAACGGCTCGGAGATAAATTCCGAGGCACTCCTTGAGCATACCTTCGCCTCTCTTAAGGTAACGGCAATATTCCCGTCGACGATCGCGTCCTTTTTTGGAACTATCGGTGATACGCTCGGAAAGTATCCGATAAAGAGCGAGGGGCTTACCGCAATTCGCGATTGGTGCGTCGGAATGACGGAAAACGAGGCGCTCGGAGAGCTTGTTAACATTTCTCAGCGCTTCAGATATAAGACCCCCGAGGACTTCGATTTTACGGTAGTATTTACTCTTGACCGCGCTCTGCGCCTTTTCGGCTGTGACCTTTCGGATATTACCGACAAGAAGCCCGAGGCAGGCGGTTTATCTAAGCTTTTCGGAAAGAAAAAGGACAGTGGCGGCGTCGAGATAAAGGCGGTCGTGTCGCAGGCGGGCGAAGATCCGCTGACAGACGCGCAGTATATACTTAACGAGGCGCTTTTGCGCATTGATTCGGCGCTGACTAAGGTTACGAACGACGTTTACGACGCATTCTTCGGTCTTTCGAACGAGCTTATGTTCTACGAAGCCGCGCTCCTTTACGCCGAAAAGGCAGAGGAATCGGGCGTACCGCTTACGCTTCCGACGGTGCTTCCGGAGGAAGATGATTGCTTCTCGCTTACGGGGCTACGTGAGCTTGTGCTTCTGTCAAACGGACTTGGTTCTAAGACCGTGCCGAACGATCTCTCGCTTGAAGGAGAAACTGCCGGACTGCTCGTCAAGGGTCTTACGGATAGCGGTAAGACAGTATATCTGCGTGCGATTGCCGCAGCTCAGCTCTTTATGCAGGCAGGGCTTCCCGTTCTTGCCGAGAGCGCGTCTATGAGCATCAGAAGAGGATTTTTCTCGCATTTCTCCTCGGCAGAGGAGGAATTCCTTAAGGGAGACGCAAGAGGAAGATTCGACCAGGAGGCAAGGGAGATCGCGGCGATACTCGACAAGCTGACACCGTATTCGCTTCTGCTTCTCAACGAGACCTTCCAGACTACGTCCTATAAAGAGGGAACGAAGAGTATATACGATATTCTCCGTTTTATGCCTAAGCTAAAAACCAAATACGTGTTCGTCACGCACTTGACGGCGCTTTTCGGATATATGGAGAGCGAAAAGGTAATTCTTGCTCATACGTCTGATAACGAATCGAGCAAATATAAAATTATTGTTGAAAAATAAGGAGATCGAACGATGATCAGGGTAACAGTTTGGAACGAGTACGTTCACGAAAAAACGGAACCTCATATAGCCGAGGTCTATCCGAACGGTATTCACGCGGCTATCGCCGATTTTCTCGGTAAAGAAGACGATATTACCGTTCGTACCGCAACGCTTGACGACGAAAACTGCGGTATAACTAAGGAAGTCCTCGATAATACAGACGTTCTTATCTGGTGGGGACATATAGCACATCATAAGGTTCCCGATGAGATCGCTTATATGGTTCGTGATGCGGTGCTAAGTGGCATGGGACTTATCTGCCTGCATTCCGCACATCACGCAAAGCCATTCCGTTATCTGCTCGGTACCTCCTGCAACCTTACCTGGCGCGAGACGTACGATGAGGAGATACTCTGGGTCATCGAGCCGTCGCATCCGATCACGAGAGGCATCGACCGCTATTTCAAGCTTCCGCATGAGGAGACCTACGGCGAGCCGTTCGTTATCCCAACGCCCGATAAGCTCCTTCTTATCGGTAACTATTCAAGCGGCGAGGTCTTCCGTTCGGGCTGTCTCTACGAGCGCGGAAACGGTAAGATCTTCTACTTCCAGCCGGGACACGAATCCTACCCGACCTTCTACGTTCCCGAGGTCCAGACGATCATCAAGAACGCCGTTCGCTTCGTTAATCCCATCTATCGCGAAGAGATCGGCTGTCCTCACGTCAGAAAGATAACCGATAATGAGCCGTACGTAATATAAGTAAAAAAACCGCCCGAGGTTTTCCTCGGGCGGTTTTTTACAAAGATTAGTATAAAATCCGGTTATTTCTTTTTTGCTTTTCCGATTAGCAATCCGCATCCCAGGCCAAGACCAAGTACCGCTACTCCGCAAACGGCAATAATAATTACTGTTGTGGTATCCATGCCATTGCTGCCCTTATTATCCGATCCGATTGTGGTATCGGGAGTTATGACAGGCGGTTCGGTAGTCTGTCCGCCGTCAGTGGTTGAGTCAGGCGTGGTCGTTGTGTCGGGTGGTGTGGTCTGCTCGGGAGTTGTTTCTACCTGTCTAGTGTGATTACAACTATTACATTCTGCATCATATTCATTGTCGTAATTGTGATTGACCTTTTCGTCTACAGAAGAACATACCGAGCAGACGTGCCAATGCTGATTTTCATCACTTTCCCAGGTTGATTTATAACTATGACTTATGGATCGGACATATCCGCAGGTATTGCAAGTCGTATCACATGCATTATCATACTCATGATTCGACTTTGTTTCGGGGGTGCCACAGACAGAGCAGATATGCCAGTGCTGATTGCCGTCACTTTCCCAAGTGGTTTTATATCTGTGGGTTATAGCACGGACGTGGCCACAAATGTTGCAAGACGTGTCACAAGAGTTATCGTAAACGTGGTTACCTTCGTCTTTTCTGTCTCCGCAACCAGTGCAAGCGTGCCAGTGCTTGCCTGAGTTCGTTGTCCATTCGGTTTCATATTTGTGGGTGTGACCGAGTGCAGCTTTGATAATATAACCGCAAGTCGTGCAGGTCTGTGCTGTGTTCTCAGTAGCGACCGCACCGGGGGTATGGGGTTTCTTGTCATCGGATTCTCCACAAACAGAGCACTCGTGCCAGTGGCCGTCCTTGTCACTCTCCCAATTGGTTTTGAAAGAGTGGGTTATTGTACGAACATATCCACAGGTATTGCAAGTGGTGTCGCAGGCGTTGTCATAACCGTGAGAGGACTTTGTTCCGGGTGTACTACAAACGGAGCACTCGTGCCAGTGACCATTCTGGTCGCTTTCCCAGGTGGTTTGGTATTTGTGGGTTATAGTGCGTTCATAACCACAGGCATTGCAGTCTGTATCGCAAGAGTTGTTGTATTTATGTTCTGATTGGCCTTTTCTGTTACCGCAAACGGAGCACTCGTGCCAGTGTTGGGTAGAGTTCTTGTCCCATACCGTTTTGTAAGAGTGAGTTATCGTGCGAACGTAGCCACAAGTGTTACAAGTTGTATCACAAGAATTGTCATACATATGGTTGTCTATATCCTTCTTGTCGCCACAAACGGAGCACTCGTGCCAGTGTTGGATCGAGTCCTTGCTCCATGAAGTCTTGTAGTCGTGGGTTATGGTACGAGTATAGCCACACCCATTGCAGTTTGTATCGCATGCGTTGTCGTATTTGTGATTGGGAACTGCGGGAACATAACCACAAACCTTGCAACTAGAGTCGCAAGCATTTCCAAATGTGTGTTCGGTACCCGTTGGGCGACAATAATTATAATGCCATGTCGCAGAAATTATAACTAGGAAATCACTGGTTTCTGCCATCCCAATAGCATCCCTTTCATCAATGTTTCCTGTGTACCATATGTCTTTCAATGAATCACAGCCGTTAAACGCACCACCATAAATCTTTGTTATACTGTTGGGAATTATTATGCTCGTAAGGCTTGAACAATTATAGAAAACATTATTGGCAAGTGAGGTAACGCCATCTGGGATGTTTATGCTCGTAAGGCTTTTACAATTGTAGAAGGCATAACCGCCAATTGAGGTTACGCTATTGGGAATCGTTATGCTAGTTAAACTTGAGCAGCCGAAGAAGGCAGAACTGCCAATTGACGTTACACTATTGGAGATCGTTATGCTCGTTATGCTTGAACAACTATAGAAGGTTTCTTTGGGAATTGAGGTGGTTTTTGTAATAACAACTTCCTTTAACGATGAAGGAACGTAAGAAGAATAGTCCGAATCACTGCCCGATCCAAAAATATAGCCCAAAGGTTTATCAAAAACATATGGCAAGGTTATTTTTTTTAAGTTTGAGCAACGCTCAAAAGCCCGACCACTGATTGATGTGACGCTATCGGGAATCGTTAAGCTCGTAAGGCCTGTGCAATTGTAGAAGGCAAAACTGTCAATTGAGATAACACTATCGGGGATTGTTATGCTCGTAAGGCTTGTGCAACCATAGAAGGCAGAACTGCCAATTGAGGTTACACCATAAGGGATCGTTATGCTCGTTATGCTTGAGCAATCCCGGAAGGCATAAGCGGGAATTGAGGTCGCTTTCGTAATAACGACTTTCTTTAATGATGACGGAATGTAGGAAGGATTGTCCTCATACCTGCTTGCTCCAAAAATATAGCCAAAGTGTTCATTAAAAGCATAAGGCAAGGTTATTTTTTTCAAGTTCGAGCAACCCTCGAAGGTGCTCTGGCTAATCTCGGTTACGCTGTCTGGGATCGTTATGCTCGTTAAGCTTGAGCAATTTGAGAAGGCACGGTCGCCAATTGACGTTACGCCATTTGGAATCGTTATGCTCGTTAAGCTTGAGCAATTTGAGAAGGCACGGTTGCCAATTGACGTTACGCCATAGGGGATGGTTATACTTGTTATGCTGGAGCAATCTCTGAAGGCAGAACTGCCAATTGACGTAACGCTGTCAGGTATTGTTATGCTCATCAAGCTTGAGCAATTTAAGAAAGCACAATCGCCAATTGAAGTTACGCTATCGGGGATTGTTATGCTCGTTAAGCCGGAGCAATCCTGAAAAGCATAATCGCCAATCTCGGTTATGCTGTCGGGCAATATGACCCTCGTTAGGCTTGTGCAATTCCAGAAAGTTTTCTCGTCAATCTTGGTTACGCTTTTGGGAATGGTTATGCTCGTTAAACTTTTGCAATTGTAGAAAGCCCAACGACCAACTGAGGTTACGCTATCGGGAATGGTTATGCTCGTTAAACTTTTGCAATTGTCGAAGGCCCAATTGCCAATTGACGTTACGCCATTTGGAATCGTTATGCTCGTTAAGCTTGAGCAATTTGAGAAGGCACAATAGCCAATCTCGGTTACGCCATCGGGGATAATAAGCTCTTTTACAAGGCTATCGTTTAGATACAACAACGCACCATAATACAACGGATTCGAACGCTCGCCCTGAAATGAAATATTGCACCATGCAGTTAAATCAGTTATGTAAACGCTCGTTAAACTTGTGCAATTAGAGAAGGCACTATCGCCAATCTCGGGTGAACTGTCCGAGAGCGTTAAGCTCGTAAGGCTTTTGCAATTGTAGAAGGCATACTCGCCAATTGAGGTGACGCCGTCTGGAATCGTAATGCTCGTTATGAATGAGCAACCTTTGAAGGCCTCACGTCCAATGCTTGTGACAGGATATCCACCTAACGTACTCGGAATGGTGACGGCACCACTAATGGATGTATTTACATCTGTAATGGTAGCTTCACCATTAGATACAGTATACGTATAATCCCCATCGGTTGCAGCACTCGCACTTGTCGCACCGAGCATAGCAACAACAGAGATCGTTGCTATAACAAATAGCGTCATCAAAAACTTTTTCATATGTATTACCTCTATAATACCAAACATATACAGTTATATTTTACCACTTTGTCAGTCTACTTTTCTATTGACATAATAGCCAAAATAAGCATTCTGTAATTAGCGAATATTAAATGGGCATAGGCGAAACAAAAAAAGGCATTTGCCGAGCAAACACCTTTTAGTATTATATAAGCAGATCTTCCTCCGTCAGCTTCGGCATCGGAGGCATTTGACGCGGAACGCGCTTGAGCGGATCGTAAATGAATTTCTTGCAACAGTACTCCTTGTTTACGATTCCGTGCAGAGAGCAGAGAACGTTCTCATCGTCGGCAATTATGGTCGCGTTTTCACAGTATGTACAGATCTTGGAGATCTCTAAATTATCGTTTTTCTTATTTTTCTTCTTACCCATTTTTATATCCTCAAACTATTACTTCCCACATTATACACCATATTGCGTCAAATTTCAAACCTTTTTGCAAAAAATATTGCAAAATTTTCAGAAAATCGTAAATCCCCTGCCGAAGCAGGGGAATTTTTAGGTTTTTGCAGGTTTTTTCAGCTTTTTTATCCAAGAAATGACAGAAGCAATGATAAACATTATAAGCTCAACGCAGACGACGCTCGCACCGGCAGGAGTTGAGAGAAAATAAGAACCGATAAGTCCGACGGTAAATCCAAGTACCGGAAGCAGAGCAGAAAGAATAACGACGCCCTTAAAGCTTTTCATCAACCTCATAGCCGTCATAGGCGGAAATACGATGAGCGCGGAAATGAGAAGCGTTCCCATAAAGCGCATACCGATAACGATAGTAACGGCTGAAAGAAGCGCGAGGACGGTATCGTAAAGGCGAACCTTAACGCCCGTCGCCTTTGCGAAGCTCGGATCGAAGGTGACGGAGAAAATTCGGTTGTAAACGAGGCAGTATATCGGAATAACGATTGCCGCAAGCGCGATAGACCAGATAAGATCACTTTCCGATAGCGCGAGAATCGAGCCGAACATATAACCGTTAAGATCAATGTTCGCGCCCGGAGAAAGGGAAGCGGCAACCGTACCGATGGCGAGCGCGCCCGTCGAAATAATAGCAGTAAGCGCGTCACCCTTCATCTTGCCCTTTTCATTCAGACGTAAAAGCCCGAATGCAGAAAGCCCAACCGTCGGTACGGTCAAAGCCATAGGTGCTATCGACATTGCAGATCCGATAGCAAGAGAGGCGAACGCGACGTGCGAAAGTCCGTCACCGATCATCGAATACCTTTTTAGCACGAGGCAAACGCCGAGAAGCGCCGCACATAAGGAGATAAGTATTCCGCACACAAGCGCATAGACCATAGAGTCGAGCGAGAACATAAGCCGAAGCTCGTTTATAAAAGCAGTCATATCTTACAGCCCCCCTCGTGATCGTGCTCGTGCGGCTTTGCATCGGTATAGGAATAGCCGTCGTTACGGAGAATTAGAAGCTTGTCCGCAACGGCAAGAGCGCAGTGAATATCGTGAGAAACCATTATGACGGTTATGCCCTCGTCCTTAAGACGGTGAATTATCTTGTAAAACTCGGATGTCGCCGTCGGATCGAGACCTGCTACCGGCTCGTCAAGAAGTATAAGCTGTGTAGCCGCGCAAAGTGCACGTGCAAGCAGAACTCTTTGCTGCTGACCGCCCGAAAGCTCCGCAAAGCTTTTGTCTTTAAGGCGCAAAATATCAAGAAGCTCAAGCTTTGCCATCGCTTCTTCCTTGTCTTTTTTTGTGTAAAACGGAAAACGCTTACCGCTTGTCAGCTTGCCCGAAAGGACAACTTCCCAGACCGACGCAGGAAAATCGCTCTGCGCGTCGCTTCTCTGCGGCAGATACCCGATTCCGTGCTTCTTTTCGCCGTTAAAAAATACGATCTCGCCGCGAGAGGCATCCTTTAACCCGAGAAGCGCCTTGATAAGCGTACTTTTTCCCGTTCCGTTTTCACCTGCAATACAGAGGCATTTTCCGTTTTCAAGCGAAAAGGAAAGCCCCTCGATGACCGATGCGCTTCCGTATGAGAGCCATAGGTCCTTACATTCAATTGCCGTCATTCTGACCTCGATTTGAAAATGATTATCAATTTCATATTATACCATCATAAAGCGATTAAATCAATAGTATACAACTAAAAAAGAGCAAGTAAATTTAACTTTGTTGAAAAAAACATTGAAAAAAGAGGAATAATGTGTTATACTTAACTGTTAAATTTAATGATAAGGAATGTGAATGTTTTGGTAAGAAACGATTTAAGAAACATAGCGATCATAGCCCACGTTGACCACGGAAAGACGACTCTCGTCGACCAGATGCTCAAGCAGGGCGGTGTATACCGTGAAAATCAGGCGACGGAAGAGCGAGTAATGGACTCTAACGCCCTTGAAAAGGAAAGAGGAATTACAATCCTCGCAAAGAACACGGCGGTACACTATAAGGACGTAAAGATCAATATTATAGACACCCCCGGACACGCAGACTTCTCGGGCGAGGTCGAGCGAATTCTCAAGATGGTTAACGGAGTTATTCTCCTTGTTGACGCCGCAGAGGGACCGATGCCGCAGACGCGTTTCGTGCTTCAGAAGGCGCTCGAGCTTAACCATAGAGTTATCGTCGTTGTAAATAAGATAGATAAGCCCGACGCACGTATCGAAGAGGTAGAGGACGAGGTCCTCGAGCTTCTTATGGACCTCGACGCGACCGACGATCAGCTTGATTCCCCGATGCTTTTCTGTTCGGGCAGAGCAGGTACTGCGTCGTTCACTCCCTATGAGCCGGGCGTTGACCTTCAGCCGCTTTTTGATACCATTCTCGAATATATTCCTGCTCCCGAGGGAGACGAAAACGGCGAGCTTCAGCTTCTCGTTTCTTCTATCGACTATAACGAGTACGTCGGAAGAATGGGAATCGGACGAATCGAGCGCGGATCTGTCAAGGTCAATCAGGAAGCTCTTATATGCAACTACCACACGGGCGCAAACCCCGTAAGAACGAGGATCGTCTCGCTTCAGACCTTCGACGGTCTCGGCAGAAGAACGGTTGAAAGTGCAAACGTAGGCGATATCGTCTGCTTCTCGGGCGCAGAAAATATCACGATCGGTGACACGATAACGTCAATAACTGCCCCCGAGCCGCTTCCTTTCGTTAAGATAAGTGAGCCGACGATCGAAATGACCTTCGCAGTAAACGACAGCCCGTTTGCAGGACGCGAGGGTAAGTTCGTTACTACAAGACAGATCAGAGAACGCCTTTACCGCGAGCTTCTTAAGGACGTTTCGCTCCGCGTTGAGGACGGCGAAACGACCGATAGCTTCAAGGTAGCAGGACGAGGAGAGATGCATCTCTCGATACTCGTTGAGACTATGAGACGTGAGGGCTACGAGCTTTCGCTGTCGACTCCTCGCGTACTTTATAAGGATATAGACGGCGTAAAGAACGAGCCGTACGAGACCGTGCTTATCGACGTTCCCGAAATGTATATGGGCTCGGTTATCGAAAAACTCAATATGCGTAAGGGTGAGCTTCTTGAAATGGGAAGCCGCGGAAGCCGTATGGAGCTTCACTATCTTATCCCCTCGCGCTGTCTCTTTGGATACAGAAGCGAATTTCTCACTGCAACTCGCGGAGAGGGAATTATGAATACCGTTTTCGAGGGATACCACCCATATAAGGGCGATATGCCGTCGCGTCAGACAGGTTCGCTTGTCGCGTCCGAAAAGGGAATTACTACCTCTTACGGTCTGTTTAACTCGCAGGAGCGCGGACAGCTTTTCGTCGGTGTTCAGACAGAGGTATACGAGGGAATGATCGTCGGAGAAAACCCGAAGCAGGGCGATATCGAGATCAACCCCTGTAAGACGAAGCAGCTCACCGCGATCCGTTCAAAGGGCGCGGACGAAAAGCTTATTCTTACCCCCCATAAGACGATGTCGCTTGAGGAAGCGATCGAGTTTATCGCTGACGACGAGCTTATTGAGGTAACTCCTAAGGGACTTCGTCTCCGTAAGGTAATTCTTGATACCCCGACTCGTAAGAAGGCACAGGCGGCAAAGAAAAAACAGCAGTAATTTGCTGAAAAGAGGTAAAGATGAAGCATAAAAAGCTGCGTGCAGCGTACCTAATAGCGTTTCTTGTCTTACTGTTTACAGAGATATTGATAGGCGCATTCGTACACGACGCATTCGTTCGTCCGTACGTCGGCGACGTCCTCGTCGTTATACTGATATATTGTCTTATCAGAATAGTTAAACCGACGGGAATAAAGCTCATGCCGCTTTACGTTTTCATCTTTGCACTCTTGGTCGAGCTTCTCCAACTCGTAAAAATCGTTGACCGGCTCGGAATACCGCGCGATTCGATAGTAGCAATTATGGTCGGAACGTCGTTTTCGTTCATTGATATAATCTGCTACGCAGTCGGCTGCGGGATTACCTATGTAACTGAATTAATAATAAAAAAGCGCCCGTGAGGGCGCTTTTTTGCTTGCCTTCCCCTCAGGGGAAGGTGGCAACCGCCCGCTGTCATCCTGAGCGCAGTCGAAGGATCTCGGGCGGTTGTCGGATGAGGTGTAGGTTGCGTAGCAACCGTTATACCTTCTCCCCCAGCAGAAGGTATAAAAGAAAATTCCGCTATTGACAAAACTTCTTCATCGTGATAAAATGAAAATGCCAAACAAACTGAATAAACGTCACTATAAGTGTGTATTTTTATTTTTGTAAAAATGCACGCTCATTTCTGCATACTTGTAGTGATGTTGGAAGTTTGTTTGGCGACAATTGGAGCTGTGCATTTTTAGTGCGTCAGCTTCGGTTGGCGCACTTTTTATTATTTGGAGGTAAATTAGAATGACCATGAAAAAGTTAACGGCAATAATCATATCAATGATACTCGTTATTGCCGTATCTGTTGGAACTGCGATTATCACTGTCAAAGAAGCAGTTTCTTCGGAAGAAAAAATCGAGAACGGATTGTCGGCTTACGAGTTGGCAGTTCAATACGGCTACGAAGGTACCGTTCAGGAGTGGCTCGACAGTCTGAACGGCAGATCGGCATACGAAATTGCCAAGGAGAACGGTTATAACGGTACTGAAGCCGAGTGGACCGCTTCTCTTAAAGCAACCGCAGGCAAGGACGGTGTAGGAATTAAGACTGCTGCCTTTTCCGAAAACAACGAGCTGCTTATTACTCTTACCGATGGCACCGTATTAAACCTCGGCGTTGCAGTCGGTGACGACGGCAAGGACGGCACAAACGGTAAAGACGGTTCTGACGGCAAGGATGGAGCCGATGGCAAAGACGGTACAAACGGAAAAGACGGCGTTGGTATTACCGCGGCAAACATCAATTCCGACGGTCAACTCGTTCTGTCTTTCTCAGACGGTAAAACCGTCAACCTTGATAAAGTTGTCGGTATGAACGGTACGGACGGAATCGGTGTTTCTTCCTCCGTTATCAATACAGACGGCGAACTCGTTATTACGTATACAAACGGCCAGACCGCAAACCTGGGTGTTGTTGTCGGCGCCAAGGGCGATAAGGGTGAGACCGGCGCAACAGGCGCCCAAGGCGAAAAAGGTGACAAGGGTGACAAAGGTGATAAGGGTGACACAGGTGCCGCAGGCCAAAACGGTGTAAGTGTAACCAAGACTGAAATCAACAACAAGGGCGAACTTGTTATTACTCTTTCCGATAATACCGTATCTAACCTCGGTGTCGTTATCGGCGCTAAGGGCGATAAAGGCGACAAGGGTGATAAAGGTGAAACCGGTGCCACAGGCGCACAGGGCGAAAAGGTGATAAGGGCGACACGGGTGCACAGGGCGAGCAAGGTATTAGTGTAACCGGTGCCGAAATCAACTCTAACGGAAACCTGGTCATTTCCTTCTCCAACGGTCAAAGAAGCGAGCTTGGCAACGTGATCGGAGCCAAGGGAGACAAGGGCGACAAAGGCGATAAGGGCGACACCGGTGCAACGGGTGCTACCGGCGCACAGGGCGCTCAAGGCGAAAAAGGAGATAAAGGAGATAAGGGTGATAAGGGTGACACAGGTGCCGCAGGCCAAAACGGTGTAAGTGTAACCAAGACCGAGATAAACAACAAGGGCGAGCTTG
Organism: Clostridia bacterium; assembly: GCA_017621655.1. Classification (GTDB taxonomy): domain Bacteria; phylum Bacillota; class Clostridia; order Oscillospirales; family CAG-272; genus Colimorpha_A. Next base: position 33,942 of record JAGASS010000016.1, read on the forward strand.
TAATTACTCTTTCTGATAATACCGTATCTAACCTCGGTGTCGTAGTTGGAGCAAAGGGCGAAAAAGGCGACAAGGGCGATAAGGGTGACCAAGGCGAACAAGGTATTCAGGGTGAAAAGGGCGAAAAAGGCGAAAAGGGAGACACCGGAGCAACAGGCGCCCAAGGCGAAAAAGGTGACAAGGGTGACAAAGGCGATAAGGGCGACCAAGGTATTCAGGGTGAAACAGGTAACGGTATTGCTTCTGCCACGATCAATGAGCACGGTGAACTTGTAATCGTATATACAAACGGCGACGACGTTAACCTTGGCAATGTGATCGGAGCTAAGGGAGACAAAGGTGATAAGGGTGAAATGGGCGCGACGGGCGCAACAGGTGCAACGGGCGCAGCAGGTGCTGACGGTGATAAAGGCGACAAGGGCGACAAGGGTGATAAAGGTGACACAGGTATAGGCGTTGCTTCTATTGATATCAATGCGGACGGCGAGCTTGTTATCACCTATACCGAGGGCGCGCCTGTAAACCTCGGCAAGATCATCGGGCCCCAAGGTGCACAGGGTATCCAAGGCGAAAAAGGCGATAAAGGCGACAAGGGCGATAAGGGTGAAACTGGCGCCAAGGGTGACACCGGCACGGGTGTCTCCAAGGTTGAGATCGTCGACGATAAACTCGTAATTACTCTTTCGGATGATACTGTTATTAACCTTGGTAAGGTTAAGGGCGATAAGGGCGACCAGGGTATCCAGGGTGAAACCGGTGCTGACGGTGTTGGCATTACCGCAGTAGTTGTTGATACCGAGGGACATCTTAAAATAACTCTTACAACCGGCGTTACTACCGACCTCGGCAACGTAAAGGGCGCCGATGGCGAAGACGGTGTCGGCATTGATGAGATCTATATTCAGGACGGTAACCTTTACGTAAAGAAAACCACCGATATTAACGCCGTCAACCTTGGCTCTGTTAAGGGCGAAAAGGGAGATAAAGGCGATAAGGGCGATACCGGCGAGCAAGGCCCGAAGGGCGACAAGGGTGACCAAGGCGATAAGGGTGACCAAGGCGACAAGGGTGACCAAGGCGATAAGGGTGACCAAGGCGATAAGGGTGACCAAGGCGATAAGGGTGACACCGGTGATAAAGGCCTTTCCGTATATGAAATTTACAAAAAATATCACCCTGAGTATACGGGAACTGAACAACAGTGGATTAGTGACTTTTTGAGCGGCAAATTCAATCCAGAAGTTAGCCACACTGTATCTTTTGACGCGGGCAATGGGGTAACAATTCCCGATCAAATTATACTGGATGGCAGAAAAGCAACAATGCCTGAAGATCCAGTTAAAGATGGTTATGAATTCATTGGTTGGTACTTCGGTAACGATGAATGGAGTTTTATTGGCTATGCTGTAACGGATGATATGACACTTTATGCAAAATGGCGAGAGGTTGGTACCGATGGATTGAAATATTATCCTCTTTCCGATGGGACATATGGCGTTGCAGCCGGAGATACAATTTATCTTGACTACATTAGAATCCCCTCCGTATATGATGGAAAGTCCGTAACACAGATTTTGGAGAACGGTTTCACTGATATGGTAAATTTGGAAACCCTTATTATTCCCGATAGTGTCACCGTTATTGGAGAAAATGCTTTCTCCGGATGTTCGAAACTAACTAATTTAACTTTGTCCAACAACGTTGTAACTTTTGGAGCTAATGCATTCTATGGTTGTAAGAGTTTGAGTGGAAGTTTAACCATTTCTTCGGCTTGCGAATATGTAGGAGGCAATTGCTTTGCTAATTCTTCAAAAATTGATATAATAGTAATTCCGGATTCTCTACAATATATCGGTGCATATGCTTTTTCTTCCATTGCTTCTTTGACTTGGGAATCCTCCGAAATATCTACTTGGAACCGTACAGTAACAGGAACATTCTACTCATATTCGAGCGCAGACTACAATGCGTCTTACCATTCTGTGACGGGAACATATGAATTGAGTCCCGCTACATTATCCTCTTCTACTGCCGCGGATAGATTAAGTGGTACCGCTTCGGAAGGATGGGTCAAGGTTGGTACTCGTTATTTTTCATCAGTATATTATCGTGCATGTGTTTGGACAAGAAAAATTTGATGGCTCTTAATTATAGATATTAACACTCTACAAGGAGAAAATATATGTGTATATTAAAACCGTTATCTACAAATGATTTTAGAAAAAAGAATGATCCTCCGCTACCGACGAACGACAAATATTATCAGCGTGACAAGGATGTTCTTAAATATCTTTTCGCTACAATGCCATATAACACAAAAGCTGAAGAGGTTTTTATCAAGGTAGTTATCATTGACTTTATTTATTCTACGCAGCTAAAACAGCTTATCGGCGGTGCAGGAGTTCACGAATTGGTTGACCTTATTTTAAGTTTGAATTTTGATGCCCGTGTGAAAAAAGGAGATCCAGCGCTCGTTACGGATATTGCAAATAATAACGGCGGTGTAAATCTGTTTTCATTCGCAAGTAAATATTGCGCATTGCATAGTATTTATGTACATAAGAAAGATGATTACAGTATTTACGACAGTGCTGTTGCAAGATTGTTCCCGAAATATACTGCAGAATATCATAAAAACGATCCCCGAATAACACAGATCACCGCGACACAGGTTGAATGCTGGCGTCAAAATAGAGATTATAAGTCATTTAATGATGCCATCGGAACTTTTTTGGACAGTATAGGTATTGACGAGAATACATATTCCTGGCGAAGAAGTGATTTTGATAGAATCGTTTGGGAGCAACGAAATAATTAAGGTCGCCTGTCCTTAATTATCTGATAATTCTATTTTGGCAAATTTGAATAACAAAAAAGCAAGAACGGATTTCCGTTCTTGCTTTTCATTTTCTCTATCACTTCGGCTGTGTAAATCCAACCTTGCGGTAAACCTTGGAGAGCGTCTTTCTTGCAAGATAAGAAGCTCTTGAGGAGCCGTCCTTCATTACGCCTTCAAGGTACGCTTTGTCGGCCATAAGACGGTCAAATTCCGTCTTAACGGGAGCGAGCGCGTCAGCGACGGTCTCGCCGACTGCGAGCTTGAAGTGTCCGTAACCGAGTCCCTCGAATTCCTTTTCGATCTCGGCGTCGGTTTTGCCCGTAAACGCGGTGTAGATCGTCATAAGGTTATTTATGCCGTCCTTGCCCTCAGCGCGGCGAACGACGGTATCGGAGTCGGTGACTGCGCGCTTGAACTTTCTGATTATATCGTCTCTGTTATCGAGTATATAAACCGATGCGTTGGTGTTCGTATCCGACTTACTCATCTTCTTTTCCGGCTCTGCAAGTGACATTACCTTTGCGCCTGCCTTCGGGATAAATCCCTCGGGAATAGCGAAGGTCTCGCCGTATACCTGGTTAAATCTGTTCGCAATATCGCGCGTAAGCTCGATATGCTGCATCTGGTCGATACCGACGGGAACGAGATTCGTCTGATAAAGCAGAATGTCCGATGCCATAAGAACAGGGTAGGTGAAAAGTCCTGCGTTGATGTTCGACGCGTACTTCTTGCTCTTATCCTTAAACTGCGTCATACGGTTAAGCTCACCGTGCATAGCATAGCAGTTGAGTACCCACGAAAGCTCAGCGTGAGCAGGAACGTGGCTCTGCACGAAAAGGGTGTTCTTCTCGGGATCAAGTCCGCTTGCGATATAAAGCGCGAGCGTCTCGTAGGTACGGCGGCGAAGCTCGGCAGGGTCCTGACGGACGGTTATCGCGTGAAGGTCAACGACGCAGTAAATGCAGTCGTAGCTTTCTTCAAACTCTTTCCAATTCTTTATAGAACCGAGATAGTTGCCGATAGTAAGCTTACCGCTCGGCTGAACTCCCGAAAATATTTTCTTTTTGATTACTTCATTGTTTTCCATAAATACGGCTCCTTTACGTAGGAATACTCTATTTTAACACAAAGACATACCGTTTTGCAAGTCCTAAACGCTTTTTTATCTTAAAAACACGATTTTTCTTTATATTTATCTTGAATGAAGGCAATTTTTGTGCTACAATAATATAAATAATTCAATTTAAGGAACGTAAAATGAAAAAACCTTTTGATCCCGTTGAGGATTCTGTCACGCCGAAGTCGCTTAAAACACTCGGACTTATAATAAAAGTAACGCTTGTGGTCGGGCTAATTATTTCGCTCGGCTGGCTTACGTTGCGCGCGTGTCTGCAGGACGGCACGGGTAAGATGAAGAAGTATATCTGGACCGAAGCAGCCATCGAGCAAAAAGAAAACGGAACTCTGACGGTAAACCGCCTTACCGAGTATAACGATCCCGATCTGAGCCGCCTTTTCTATATAGGAAGGATATATCATACCGAAGAGATCGGTCAGCTTCAGTTTATGCTTCGATACAACGTGCTCAGCCGCGAGTATGAAGATTATGCAAGCGGCGAAGGAAAATTCGTTTTCGAGCTTGTAACGGAAGCCGACGGAGAAGTGAAGGGCAGATATACTAAGTACTGCTACGTTACCGATAAAGCTATGATGTACCGATATTACAGGATCGCGTTTGATAACGTTGACCTTGAGGGCGTCGACGGCGCGCAGGTAATTATATACTATGAATACGGCGAAAAGCATGAGATAGGCAGATGTATCGTTTACGATAAGGATGCCGCGAGAGAAGCTTTCAAGCCGTCGTCAAGTAAAAAGCCAACGGCAGGACTTAAATACGAGGGATAATTTATGATACTCAATTCAAAGGAAACTACAATAGCATACCGTTGTCCGACCTGCGGAAAGTTTATTTTCGGCATCGTTGGAATATTTACGCTATCAGGCGACCTTATAAAGCTGAAATGCGACTGCGGCGGCTCGGAGCTTAAGATAACTTATACGGGCGACGATAAGCTCCGCATAACGGTTCCGTGCCTTTTCTGTCCGAATCCGCATAGCTATCTTCTGACCTCGGGCGCGTTTTTTGACCGCGAGATCCTTGCGCTGAACTGCACCTATTCGGGGCTTGACACCTGCTTTATAGGCGAAAAGGATAAGGTAATTGAAGCCGCAAAGGAATCGGATTTTCACCTTATTGAGCTTCTCGAGGAAGCGGGATTTGACGACCTTGAGGCGTTTATGAAGGGTAAAAATTCCGTTGACGGCGAGGATAACGTCGACGAGGAATACCGCCTTGATTACGCGCAGATCGAGGACGTCGTGCGCTTCATGCTCGCAGAGCTTCGCGAGGACGGCGATATAAAGTGCGGCTGTGAGGACGGCGAGCCGGAATGTGACTTCGAGTTCAAGGGAGATTGCGTGCATATATTCTGCCGTAAATGCGGATACGAGAAGTTTATTCCTATGTCAAGCACACTTGCGGCAAACGCATTTCTTCATACCGATATTCTTGAACTCGAAAAAGGTCAAAAATGACGTATTTGAGCCGTTTTGTATTGACAAACAGGTAACGGCTGAGATATAATAAATTCATGAAAAAACAAATTTTTGGAGGACACTATAATGAAATTGGTAAAAGAATTTAAAAAGTTTATTTCCAAGGGTAACGTAATTGACATGGCAGTCGGTGTTGTCATCGGCGGCTCGTTCGGTAAGATCGTAACAGGTCTTGTTAATTACATAATCAATCCGTTTGTAGGTATTTTCGTAAAGCAGGGAAGTCTTGACTCTCTTAAGACTGTTATCCATAAGGCAACGTACGTTGTCGACGAAGCAACAGGTCTTGCTACCGATACCGTAGCAACTCCCGAGGTGGCTATCCTTTGGGGAACTTGGCTCCAGACGATAATCGACTTCCTTATCACAGCGATCTGCATCTTCATAGTTATCACTGTCATCTCCCGCGGCAGAGCACGCCTTGAGGCGAAGAAGCTCGCTGAGGAAGCCGCAAAGAAGGCGGAAGCAGACGCAAAGGCGAAGGAAGCAGCAGACGTACTTGCCGCAAAGCAGGCACAGCTTGACGCAAGCGTTCTTCAGCAGGAGGCGCTCCTTGCTGAGATCCGCGACCTTCTCAAGAACAAGTAATAAAGGACGCAGATATGTATTATCTTGGCATTGACCTTGGCGGTACGAACATCGCCATCGGAATAGTAGACGAAGATTATAAGATAGTCAAAAAGGGAAGCACCCCGACGCTTTCCGAGCGCGATCTTGAAGAGGTAGTAAAGGATATTGCTTCTCTTTCGATGAAGCTTCTTGAGGAAGCAAATATTGACGTTTCCGAGATCGCTCACGCAGGAATCGGATCTCCCGGATCTATCGACCCCGTAAACGGCGTTGTAATCTCGTCGAATAATATCAGAATGTATAATTATCCGATCGTAGACGTGCTTAAAAAGTATCTCCCGATCGAGAATATCTACATCGACAACGACGCAAATGCGGCTGCGCTCGGCGAAGCAATGGGCGGCGCGGCGAAGGGCGCGGAAACCGCCGTAATGGTAACGCTCGGCACGGGTGTCGGAAGCGGAATTATCATTAACGGTAAGATCTTCGGCGGCTTCAACCACGCAGGCGGCGAGATAGGTCATATGGTTATCGAGTATGACGGCGAACAGTGTACCTGCGGTCGTAAGGGCTGCTGGGAAGCATATTCGTCCGCTACGGCTCTCGGCAGAATGACGAGAGAAAAGCTTGCAGAGACCAAAGACACCCTTATGTGGGAGCTTGTCGGAGGCAACATCAATAAGGCAAGCGCACGCACACCCTTTGCGGCAATGAAGCAGGGCGATAAGGCAGGCAAGGAAGTTGTTGATAAGTACATAAGCTACCTGGCTTGCGGTATTACGAATATTATCAACATATTCCAGCCGAACGTACTCTGTATCGGCGGCGGCGTCGCAAACGAGGGTCATTACCTTCTTGACCCCGTTATCGAAATTGCCGAAAGAGATCAGTTTACCGCAGGCTGCGAGCTTAAGACCAAGATATGCGTTGCAGAGCTTGGAAACGATGCAGGCATAATCGGTGCCGCGGCAATAACTCATTAAAATCAAAAACGCTGACGATAAAGCAGTGCTCTAAAGGACGTTTTTAAGAATACGGTATATCTCAATAAGAGGTATACCGTATTTTGCTTTTTTGAACGCAAATGCAGTGCTTTTCAGAAATATGATGTTATTGTTTTCGTAAGACAACCTTATATAAACACTCTGAAAGTATTTACAAATATCGAAATCTATGATATAATAAAAATGCGAAACAAACCGAATATGGCATTTAGGAGTATTTTTCTGTATAGGGATACTCTGCCTTTTTGCGTCCGCGAAGATTTGAATTTGGTAAAAAGTACAAGTTCCGTCTTTGCGGATATGGAATAATCTCCTATTTGTCAAAGGTTTGTTTCGCAGCAATAGGGGCTTGTGCTTTTTCGGGTGCGTAGCTTCGGTTGCGCACCTTTTTATATGCTGATAGGGGGATATATGAGTAAGAACATTCAAAAGAAGTTAATAGATACTACCGGTATAGAGCTTATGCCGGGAGAGCCGGTCGTTTGCCTTGGAAACGGAGAGCAAGGTTTTGAGTGTTGTTGCGACAAATGTGATTACTATTTGCTTTGTTTTACCGAATTTGATCCAAAAAACAAAAAACAGATTGCCGCTGATGATAAAGGAGACATATAATGTTTCTATTTGATGATATATAAAAAATGACGAAGAATTTTTTAATCCTTCGTCATTTTACTGAGCGTTTTTATTATTCCTTTTCAAACTCAATTATCTCTCTTAACCTATCGGGTGCTTTTTGCGGATCGGAAATGTCGATATCGCCGTAGGGCGTTTCGAGTGAGGTTGCATCACTTTTTCGAATAAAAAATGCAACTCTTGTCGGAGAATACTGCTCCTCCGGCTCGTCCCAGGCATCGCATAGCTTGTCAGTGCCGTCCTCGGTAAGATACTGCTCCATGTGCGGCACGATCCTGTCAAATTCGTCAACGCCCTCTTCAGGCACCGAAAAACCGAACCAGTCGATCTCGTCGGGCGTCATATCAAGCGTAAGCTCAACAAGTAGATGTGTTTTGCAAAAATTATATATACCGTGTATCTTCATAAATCCTTCCTCAAAAATATCTCGGCACAAAAATGCGCCGAGATACTTTATTTATCTAGAATAGTTTTGACTCTTTTTGCGAAGATTGTACTCCGAACGTGGATTTACGATCTCGCGCCAGTCAATATCGCCGCGCTCAAGTGCGCGAACGAGGATCTCTGCGGTTGCGATGTTCGTAGCAACAGGAACGTTATGAAGATCGCAGAGCTTAAGAAGATTAAGATTGTTTCTTTCAGCCAAAGAATCGGTCTCGGCGTAGTCGCGGAAGAAGAGAACGAGGTCGATCTCGTCATATGCGACGCGCGTCGTTATCTGCTCAACACCGCCGTGTGAGCCGGCAAGGAGCTTTTCAATGCGAAGTCCGGTTGCTTCGGTGATATGCTTGTGTGTCGTGCCCGTGGCGCAGAGATTGTGATTTGCGAGAATCCCGCAATATGCGATACAGAACTGAGTCATAAGTTCTTTTTTGCTTTCACCTGCGATGATGGCTATTTCCATAGTGTAACCGTCCTTTCCTTTGGTCAGATCACTGAATTTTCTTAATAAGCTCGGCTCTCTTTATTTTCTTGAAACCTGTAAAGAGAGGAACTGTTCTTCCTGTCAAGCGGATAGCGATATTGGTAAACGCTTCTGCGGCGTTGCAGGAGGGAATAGTAAATACGTCCTCGCCCTGCGCCTGCCTGTCGGAAAGACGCGAATCAAAGGGAATGATACCGAGAAGCTGTATTGACGTCTTGTCGATAACCTCAAGAAGTCCCGGCTGTCCTTCAAATTCTTTTCCGTCAGCATGGAAGCAGTTTATTATTAGCTTTCTTGTTTTAACGCCCGATTCTTCAAGCAGAATGCCGGTGCGCTCTGCCGCACGAATAGACGCGGGCTGATAGGTAGAGACGACGAGCGCCTCGTCGGACGCCGCGGCGGCAAGACGAAGGGGACTTCCCGTGTCGCCGGGGGTGTCGATAATGATGTAATCGAAATTCATCTGCGCGCCTATATTGCGGAGAGCCGTCTTGAAGTCATCGTGATTAAGATCCGTCTCGTAATCATACGGTGCGGCACAGAAATAAAGGTTTTCCGAACGCGAATCCTGAATGATCGCCTTTTCGGGAGCAATACCGTGCAGGATAATATCGGTAATATCAAAAATAACACGGTCCTCAAGACCCATAATAAGATCAAGCGAGCGCACGCCGAAATCGCAGTCGATAAGGAGCGTTCGCCAACCGTCGAGAGCGAGCTTTATGGCAAGATTAGCAGAAACTGTAGACTTACCTACGCCGCCCTTGCAGGAGGTGACCATAATTATTTTCGTACTGTTCATATAAATCCTCGGTAAGTAAAAAATATACCTTAACTATTTTACCATATAAATTTTAGGTTGTCAATATGCAGTTTGGCAAAAATAGATAAAATAACGAAATTTTTATCGACTTTTATTTTCTGAAGCCGGTTATTATTCTCCCTTGAGTGCTTTAACAGCGGCGGAGGGGTCGGGAGCGCGGAAAACTGCGGATCCCGCAACGATAACGTTTGCGCCTGCTTCGATTATCGACGCAACGTTCTTGAGATTAACGCCACCGTCGACTTCGAGATCAATGTCGTATCCCGACTTGTCTATCATTTCTCTTGCCTCGCGGAGCTTGTCAAGCGCGATAGGCATAAAGGACTGACCGCCAAATCCCGGCTCGACCGACATAATGAGTATCATGTCAATGATAGGCAGATATTCCTCAAGGACGGAAACGGGAGTCTTCGGTTTGATGACGACACCGCATTTGATTCCCTTGCTCTTGATATATTCAAGGGTCTCTCTTACGTTGTCACAGCTTTCGACGTGAATTGTAATAATATCAGATCCGGCATCGACAAATGCGTCAATAAAGCGAAGAGGATCGTTTATCATAAGGTGAGTATCAAACACCGCCTTGGTGTGAGGACGGAGCGCCTTTATAAAGTCGGGACCGAAGGAAAGATTTGGTACGAATGCGCCATCCATAATGTCAAGATGGAGATACTCGGCACCTGCGTCAACGACTGCCTTAAGACTGTCTGCAGCGTAAGCGTAATCACATGCGAGAACGGAAGGGGATACGATAATATTTTTTTTCATAGCTGACCTCGAAAAATCAATTTGTTTTTGTTTTATTTGTTAATAAGTTTGCTCAAAGGGGGATTCGCCCGCCTACATGCGCCGCTGTGGAACGTGTCACGGAAGCGAAAGCAACATAAGATATTAGAGGACGGCAACGCCGTCTGACTTCCCGAAAAATACGGGAAGAAAAATAGGACGGCGAAGGTCTTAAAGGACGTCAAAATACAGGATGTAAAGGGAAGAGTAAGACGGTAGCCGTCAAATATACTGCCTGATGGCTCTGCCGTCAGGCAGATTTGATTATAAGGCAAACAGCGTGCGCGGAGATGCCCTCACCGCTACCCGTAAAGCCGAGCTTTTCCTCGGTCGTTGCCTTGATATTTACTCTGTCGGGCGTGACACCGAACACCTTTGCGATATTTGCTCTCATATCCTCAATATAAGGCGAAAGCTTCGGGCGCTGTGCGACGACTGTCGCGTCGATGTTTCCAACGGTATATCCCTTACTTGAAAGGAGCGAAGCGACGTTTTCGGCGAGAAGCATACTGTTTATGCCCTTGAAGCGCTCGTCGGTATCGGGAAAATGCTTACCGATGTCACCCTCACCGAGCGCGCCTAAGATCGCATCAAGGATCGCGTGAACAAGTACGTCGGCATCTGAATGACCGAGAAGCCCTTTTTCATAGGGGATCTTAACACCGCCAATTATCAGGTCGCGGTCTTCTGTAAGACGGTGAACGTCGTAGCCGTGACCGATGCGAATATCGGAAAAATTCATTTCTTTTCCTCGCTTTCGCGGAATTTGAGTATCGCTTCTGCAATAGCGAAATCGCAGGGCGAAGTGATCTTCATATTTTCCTTTCCGCAGTCAACGGGGACGACTTCAAAGCCGAGCGCCTCAACGAGCGAAGCGTCGTCGGTTGCGACGGTGCCGCTAGTCTTTGCTGTATAAACTGCGGCGCGGTACATTTCGGTCATAAATACCTGCGGTGTCTGCGCGAGCCAGACGTTGTTTCTGTCGATCGTAGAAAGCTTTTTACCGTCGATGACCTTAACGGTATCCGTTGCTTTCTGCGCGGCTATTGCCGCACCGTGTATACATGCAGCGTGTCCGACGTTTTTTATCATCTCTTCGGTGACAAGGCATCTTGCGCCGTCGTGAATATAAACGTATTCAGACTTGTCCGATATGCTCTTGAAGCCGTTCAGCACAGATGCTTGTCTGTCGCTTCCGCCAAGAACGATCTTCTTGACCTTTTTCCAGCCGTATTCAATTTTCCAATTGTCGTAGAGCGCCATTTCGCTGCTCTTTGCGACGATGATTACCTCGTTTATGAACTTGCATTTTTCAAAAACCGAGACGGTGCGTACGACGGTAGGAACACCCATAACGGGGACAAGCTGTTTAGTCTTGTTACCGCCTATGCGAGTAGAAGAGCCGCCTGCGAGAATTATTGCGGAATTATATTTTGTATATATGCCGTTTATTCTGTCGGTAATGCCGTTAAGAACTGAAGAAAAACTCATGCGAGTGTCCTTTCAAATACAAAATACCGAGGGCAATATACCCTCGGTACTGATTATAGCACATTTTACAGAAAAGTGCAATATTAAATCTCGGTATTTGATCCCAAAAGAGAGGAAAATTCGACGGTTTTTCCGCCTAAAAGCTCGCATTCTTCTTCGTCATGGGTTATGACGAGAACGGCTCTGTCTGAAAGAAATTCCTTGAGTATATCTGCCGCAATCCTTCTCGTATCGGGGTCAAGACCCGTAAACGGCTCGTCAAGGAGGGCAAAGCTTCCCTTGTTCTCAAAAGCGAAAACGACGGCACGAACGATCGCGACTCTGCGCTCCATACCGCCCGAAAGCTCGCTTGGACGCTTTTTCATATCCTCATCGGCGAACAACAAACGCGCAAGAAGCTCGCGTCCGAGAAGCTTTCCCGCCTCCGTGCGACAAACCGCGGTTACGTTGCCGTAAGCGGTAAGAGAAGGCAGAAGCCGCGATTCCTGAAAGAGAACGGCAGACGAGCCGTCAACGCCGCGAATCTTGCCGCTATCAGCTTTTTCAAGACCGCAAATAATACGCCCGAGAGTCGTTTTGCCGCAACCGGACGCGCCAGTAAGACAGGTAAAGCCCATGTCAAGTGACAACGAGAAGATCTCGAACAAAAGCTTACCTGAAAAGGATTTTCTAACGTTTTCAAGCTGTACCATTTCGTCTCTCCTTTCCCGAAACACACTTGACCACAGCCGAGAAGATCAGCTCCATTATTACCGAAAGGATGATTATCGCGGCAGTATAAGCAAACATATCGACCGTCTCAAGATAAGTCTTTGCGGTAAGAAGTCCGTTTCCGAGCGTGTCGTTCGTTCCGCAAAGCACCTCTGCGGCGATCCCCGCCTTCCAGCCGAGTCCCATAGCGGTGACGAGCGCGGTCAGATAAGAGGGAAGGACCGACGGCAGATAAAGCGACGTTATGCGCTTGAAAAACGGGATCTTGTATGTATTCGCCATCTCTATAAGCTCGCGGTCAACGTTCTGAAGCGCGTTTTTCAGCGCGCTCCAAACGATAGGCGTGATCATAAGAACGGATATAAGAACCGGAATGTCGGAATTGTCCATCCAGATAAAGGCGAGAATGATGAACGAAGCAACGGGAGTTGCCTTAATAACTGTATTAAGTGGGGAAAACAGAATATCCGCGCTCTTTAAGAATGCGCTCAACGTGCCGAGGAGCGTACCGATAAGCGCACCGCCGATAAATCCCTTCAAAATGCTCAAAAGAGAGTTTCCCGCGTATTCGTAAAAGGTCTTTTCACCCATCATTTCAAAAAGGCGCTTGAAGGTATCGGCAGGAGAGGGAAGAACATATTTCATTCCGACCTTATGGGATATAAAGTCCCAAAGCGCCGTCCAAAAGACGGCGCTGATAAGAACGTATATTATTTTTTTGATCGGATTACCTCTTGTAGTAGAGCGACTCATTCGGCATCGTTCCTCCGACAGATTGCGGATTTGCGTTAAAGAGAACGGTATAGAAGGCGTTGAGATCTGAGATCATCTCGTCTCCCTCGATAAACACGATATTGCATCTCGGAATTGCGAGAGCCGCAACGGGCGCGGCAGGAATGATCTCGTTTGCCGCGATCATGACGGACGCCTCTGCGGGGTTTTCGTTTACGTACTTAACCGACGCCTTATATTCGTCAAGGAACTGCGAGATCTTCTCGGGATACTTTCTAGCAATTTCCTTTTTGACTACGATACATCCCTGAACTGCCTTGTTTTCGCTGACCTTATCCCATTCCTTTGTTATATCGATAGCAACGCGGAGGTTTGCGTTTTTGGTAAGCGACGCGGTTATCTGCGGCTCGGGAAGCATGATAAGATCGACCTTGTTTTCAGCCGCGAGAGTTGCAAGCTCTGCAGGCGTGGGATACCACTGTACGTTGACCTTGTCCTTAAGACCGTTCTTCTCAAGAATGTAAGCGAGCATATATTCGGGAGTTGCGCCCTGTCCGTAAGCGTGAATGGTTTTTCCTTCAAGGTCGGATACGGAATTAACAGCCGTGCCGTTTTCCATGATATAGAGAACGCCGAGAGTATTGATCGCCGCAACGACGTACGCTCCCTCTGTCTTCTTGTTTACGACAGCCGCGAGGTTTACGGGAACAGCCGCAATATCAAGCTGCTGACCGAGAAGCTTAGCGGAGATCGCAGACGCATCGTTGAAAAGCTCAAAGGTGTATTTTTCATCGGTAAGATTGTCGTTTATTATCTTAGCCATGCCCATTCCCGTCGGTCCCTTTATCGTTCCGACCTTAAGGGAATAGTTATCTCCGCTGCCGCCGTCCTTTTTGGGCGAGCAGGAAGCGAAGGCGAAGAGAAGCATCGAAAGAGCCAAGATAGAAGAAATAATTTTTACTGTTTTTTTCATTGTAGTTTATCCTTTGCTATACGGTGTATTTATGTCAAATGATGCTTGATAGTCCTTCTGGATCAATAACGGTAACGCTTCTTCCGTCGACCGAAATGAGTCCCAGCTCGGTAAGCTCGTCGAGTGCGCGGTAAAGGGAAGCGCGTCCGATCCCGAGGGCGGATGCGAGCTTTACCTTCGTTTGTGCGATGCTGTTTTCCTCGCGCGTTAGATACGCGGCAAGCTTTTGCGTAACGGACGGGGCAGAAAGCTCGGATATTCTCTTATTCAGAAAGCGTATCTTCCCCGAAAGGAAGGTGACGTATGAAAGAGCAAACGCGCTGTTATCGCGGATAAGCCCGGTAATAAGCCCGATGGGCATAAAGAATGCCGAGGCGTCACCGTCCGCGCGCAGTATCGTTACCGCCTCGTTTTCCTCGCTGAAAAGAGAAGCGGCGCCGAAGACCTTGCCTTTTTCAAGCCGTTGCAGAAGCACGGGAAGCCCGTTGCCCTTACGGAAAACAAGGACACTGCCCGTCAGTATCAGAAACAGACCGAGTCCGTTTGCCGATATTTCCTCGCCGTCGGAAGCTGAAACCGTTTTACAGCGGCTGTCCGAAACAATATCGGAAAGCTTAACGTCGGAAAGGGAACGGAATATAGGGTGCTTTTTAAGCAAAGCCGTAATTTCGCCTTTATCAAACATATCATTCTCCAAAGTGTCTCATTTGAGACACCTACATTATATCACCGCCAAGAATAATTGTCAATAGTTTTGAAAAAAATATACAGTAATTATCAGTATACTTTGTTGATACCCTCACCGCAGTGTATAAACGATCTGATGTTATCGCAAAGAATGCCGATCATACGGTGTCTTGCCTCGATCGATATCCATGCGGCGTGAGGAGTTATAATACAGTTATCAAGAGTGAGCAGAGGATTGTCTTTCTCGGGCGGCTCCTTGACCATTACGTCGATAGCCGCGCCTGCAAGCGTACCGTCCTTAAGTGCCGTATACAGATCGGATTCGTTAATGACCGCACCGCGAGAGGTGTTGATAAGATACGCGCCCTTTTTCATTTTTGAAAGGAATTCCGAATTGACCATTCCTCTCGTTTCGTCGGTGAGAGGGCAGTGAATCGATATAAAATCGGACTCTGAAAGAAGCGTTTCCTTATCGGTGAATTCGATTCCGTCAATAACCTCATTTTTTACGCTTCTGCGGTAGGCAAGAACTCTCATACCGAAGGCAGAGCAGAGCTTTGCGAATCTCATGCCGATAGCGCCGCAGCCGTAAACGCCGACGGTCTTGTTTTCAAGCTCAACGTAGGGGATGGATTGATAAGCAAAATCGGCGCGTCCCGTCCAGGTTCCGCTGAGGACCGCCTTGCGGTATAGATCGATTCTTGTCGACACGGCAAGCATAAGAGAAAACGCAAACTGCGATACCGACGAGGTCGAATAACCCGGGATGTTGCAGACTTCAACACCTCGTGCGCGGCAGGCAGGAACGTCTATCATGTCATATCCCGTACCGAAAGCCGATATAAATTTAAGGTTGGGACACTTATTTAGGACCTCCTCCGTTATGTGCATACGGTTGGTTATTACGATGTCCGCGTCACCGATTCGCTCGGCAACCTCGCTTTCCAAGCTGCGGTCATAGATCGTGTAGGTGCCGAATTCGCTTAAAAAGCTCCAATCAAGGTCACCGGGATTCACGGCAAAGCCGTCCAGGATAACAGTTTTCATAAATACCTCCAATATTTTTCAACAAAATTTTACAGTGTATAAATAAATGCGACACCAATAGGTCTTGACATTTGTCGAATAAAATGATACCATAGTACGGAATGATTATGTAACCGTACTTGTAAGAAAGGTCAATATAATGAATAATCAAGGAAAAACTACAGCGACGGGATTTGGCTCGTCTCTGGGTACGAAAGTGAGAAGAGTCAAAACGCGTAAAGCTCTCAAGGTGATACTCGTTTCCCTTATATCTCTGCTTCTCGTAATAACCTGCGCCGGAGTAGCGATCGTTATGCCGCTTCTTCAGGCGTACAATAAAAGCTATACCAATGTTCCGATAATTACTACTCCTCCCGGATACAGCTTCGTGATTCCTCCGATAATGGGTGACAGTACAGAGGGAAAGCCGTTTGTAGGTGAAAACGGTAACTGGTGGATAGGTGATTTTGATACCGGCATCGCGGTTAAATACGGCAACGTCGAGACTGACGAAAACGGTGATGAGTATGCTCCTATCGCAAACGAGCCGATCATCGGTGAAAACGGAAACTGGCTGATAGGAGACAATGATACAGGGGTCAAGGCGGATATAACTACGGGACTCCCCGAGCCGCCTCCCGTAACGACGGGACCCGACGGTGGCAGCAGCTCTACGGGAACGGGTAAGCCCGTTACCGTAAACGGTATCTATAAGGTCGAAAAGAAGGACCCCGATATAGAGAATATACTTCTCGTCGGTACCGACAGCCGTAATATGTCTTCCCTCAAGGGACGTTCTGATACAATGATCGTTTGCTCTTACAATAAGAGAACGGGCAAGGCGAAGCTCATATCCTTTATGAGAGATACCCTCGTTCCTATCGAGGGACTCGGTAAAAACGGCGGAATCCTCTGGCAGCGTCTTAACGCAACCTTCTCGCTCAGCGGAATCGCCTGCACGGTAAATACGATAAATCAGCTCTTCGGACTTGATATTCAAAGATTCGTAATAGTGAACTTTGAGGGAACGAAAAACCTTATCGACTCGTGCGGCGGCGTAAACGTCAAGCTGACGGATACTCCCGGTGACCCGAGAGGTGAGGTCCAGTGGATACAGAACTCAGGATACAAGGTAATCAAAAACAGTGACGGAACTTATCATCTCGACGGAGACGCGGCTCTCATACACATGCGTCAAAGATACGGAAGCTCCGACGTTACCCGTACAAACAGACAGAGAAAGGTGCTTATGGCACTTTTCCAGCAGGTAGTTGCATCGCGCGATATAACCGAGATATACGACCTTGTGCGTAACGCATTTAACTCAAAAATGTTCCAGACGAACATTCCGCTTACCGAGATGCTCGACCTCGCGGCAAGCGTCGCTTCGAACGGTGCAAATATGAGCATTGGCTCTCACCGAATACCGACGTCATATTGGAACATACGCTTTAATATGAGCACGCAGCAGCAGGTAACCTCGGGAGGCGCACAGGTGCTTCAGATCAACTTTAACGAGCAGAAAGCAAAGGTCCAGGAATTCGTATACGGTAAATAAAAACAGGTGGGCGCCACGTAAAGTGGCGCTCATTTTTTTGCTATTTTAACTGTTCTCTTAAATGCTTCGGCATTGCATTCATAAGCAGTAAACCGAGCACTCCGCAGGAAAGCATCTCGCCGATAAATACCGTGAGAGCAAAGAAGGGAACACCGCCCTCAAAGCAGTAAACGTACTTTAAGACAAGCGGAACGATCACGGTGTTTGCAAGTATCGGCGGTATGGGTGCAAGATATTTCGAAACGCGTCCGATATAATACGTACCGAAAGCGCCGATAAGCGTTGCAATGCTACCGAACAGAACGTCAAGGGGAAGCGCGCCGTATAAAAAATTTGAAAGCGCACAGCCGATAAACAGCCCGGGGATCGCCGCAGGTGTAAACAGCGGCAGTATCGTCAGCGCCTCGGAAAGCCGAAGCTGGATCACTCCTCGGTCAAGGTTGAGCATCGCGCTGACTCCCGTCAGCACTACGTAAAGCGCGGCGATCAGAGCCGCCTTTGTGATAAATTGGGTCTTTTGCCTTTTCATGGTTATAAAACTCCTTTAGTTTTGTTTTAAGTGAGGAAGGTCTCGAACTCACTGCTAAATATTTTAGCATAAAAACCGAGTATTTTCAATATATAAATATAATTTTTCAAAAGAGCTAAAAATATTGACAGTTTCGGCAATATGTGATATAATTCCAAGATGAATAAATATTTTCGGAAAGAGTGAAAAATATGTCACAGCTACTTACAGTTAACGACAAAAGAACAAAATACTGCGGGCAGTTTAGAGAATCAGACGTCGGCTCGCGCGCTTGCGTTATGGGATGGGTGCAGAGAGCAAGAGACCTCGGCAGTCTTATCTTCATAGACCTGCGCGACCGTACAGGTATCGTACAGCTCGCTTTTGACGACAATACCGCACGAGAGGTATTTGACCTTGCGTTCTCGGTACGCTCTGAATTCGTCCTTTGTGCAAAGGGCGTCGTAAGAGAGCGTTCGTCGGTAAACGATACCATCCCGACAGGACACGTTGAGATCGCAGTCGACGAGCTTAAGATCCTCTCCGCTTCGCAGACGCCTCCCTTCGAGATCGTCGAGAACAGCAACGTCAAGCCCGAGCTTCGCCTGAAGCACCGTTACCTTGACCTTCGCCGTCCCGACCTTCAGCAGCATATTATCGACCGTGCAAAGATAACCCGTATCGCAAGAGAATACTTTGCAGATCAGGGCTTTATCGATATTGAAACTCCTAACCTGATAGCTCCTACTCCCGAGGGAGCAAGAGACTATCTTGTTCCTTCCCGTGTTCACCACGGCAAGTTCTACGCGCTCCCACAGTCTCCTCAGCTCTATAAGCAGCTTCTTATGCTTTCGGGCTTCGACCGCTATATTCAGATCGCGCGTTGCTTCCGTGACGAGGACCTCCGTGCTGACCGTCAGCCCGAGTTCACGCAGATAGACCTTGAAATGTCCTTCGTAACGCAGGACGACGTTATCTCGGTAACCGAGGGCTTCCTCAAAAAGGTGTTCAAGGAATTCAAGGGTATAGACCTTGAATTGCCCCTCCTCCGTATGACTTACGACGAGGCAATGAACCGCTTCGGATCCGATAAGCCCGACCTCCGCTTCGGCTTTGAGCTTACCGACCTTTCATCCGTTCTTTCGGGATGCGGCTTCAAGGTATTTGCAGGCGCGATCGAGAACGGCGGAAGCGTCCGCGGTATCAATATCAAGGGCGGCGCAAAGTTCTCGCGTAAGGAGATCGACTCTCTTACCGAGTTCGTTAAGAGCTATAAGGCAAAGGGTCTTGCGTGGTATAAGAATAACGCAGGCGAAGTTTCCTCCTCCTACGCAAAGTTCCTGACCGACGAAGAAAACGCGGCAGTCGTAAACACTCTCGGAATCGAGGAGGGCGACCTTGCGCTCATCGTTGCCGATAAGAATAAGGTCGTATTTGATTCTCTCGGCGCACTCCGCTGCGAGGTAGCTAAGAGAATGGGACTTCTTGATCCTAACGACTATAAGCTCCTTTGGGTAACCGAGTTCCCGCTGTTTGAATACGACGAGGACGACGGACGCTACTATGCAAAGCATCACCCCTTCACGATGCCCTTTGCAGAGGACATTGAGTACCTCACGTCCGACCCCGGAAGAGTTCGTTCTATCGCATACGACATCGTTATCAACGGTACAGAGGCAGGCGGTGGCTCTATCCGTATCCATGACGGCGAGATCCAGAACAAGATGTTCGAGGCACTTGGCTTCACTCCCGAGGAAGCGCATGCGAAGTTCGGCTTCCTGCTTGAAGCATTCAAGTACGGCACGCCTCCTCACGGCGGTCTCGCATTCGGTCTTGACCGACTTGTAACTCTCCTTCTCGGTCTTGAGGATATAAGAGACGTTATCGCATTCCCGAAGGTGCAGAACGCATCCGAGCTTATGACGAAGTGTCCTTCGCTCCCCGACCCGAAAGCACTCTCCGAGCTTGCGATCGCGGTTATCGAAACCGAAGACGAAGAATAATATTAAGATCCCCGACGGGGCGCCGTCGGGGATCTTTGATGAAATGTCTTGACATTCAGCACAGCGTGTGCTATAATGCTCCTCGGCACACAGTGTGCTGGGAGGAGGAAAGCTATGACGCGAAGCCAGAATAACGGACTTATCCGCGACGAAATGTCGGACAGAATAATAGACGTAGCGGAAGAGATCGCTATCGAAAACGGCACGGAAGACCTGACCGTCAGAAAGATCCTCCGTTCGCTCGGAATAACGAACAGAGTTTTTTATAACCGATTCCATAATATCGGGGAAGTGCTTGAGCGCGTCTATGAAAAGACGGTGCTCAAAGCAAGAAACTGCATAATGGCTCGTTCGGATGCGAAAAAAGACTTTTTCGAAAACGTTTATGACCTCGTTTCAGAGATCATCTCGATGTCGTACGAAAGCCGCAAGCAAATGAGTGGCTTCGTCTTCGAGACGGATTCTATCGAGACCGAAAACCGCCTCTGGTGGACGGGTGAGATCAAAAAAATGGTCGAATATGCGATGGAAAACGGATATATAAAAAAGGTCGATTCCGACGTGCTCAGTCATTCAATATGGTGCTTCTGCCGCGGATATAATGCTGACGTTATAGCGCAAAACATACCGAAAGAGGAAGCGGTAGCGAATTTCAGATACTCATTCTCCTTCATGATCGAAGGATTAAAAAAGTAAATTATATTGAGAGGAATATAAAAATGAAAAAAGAACAGCTTCATGAAAAACAGTCCTGGACAGATTTAAGACATCTCGTAGAATGGGCTGCAGACACCTTCCCGACGCGCAACGCATATTCGTACAGAATAAAGCCGATGGATAAGGGAATTCAGACGGTGACCTTTACCGAGCTTCGCGACGACGTTCGCGCACTTGCTTCAACGTTCCTTAAAATGGGCGTAACGGGTAAGCACTGCACGGTTATCGGTAAGTTCAGCTACGACTGGGTCGTAACCTATTTCTCGGTTCTCTCGGCAGGCGGTGTTCTCGTTCCGCTTGACCGCGATTGGGGCGAAAAGGAGCTTTGCGAAACGGCAGTAAGAGCCGACGTGTCGTTCGTTTTCTGCGATAGCGACATCGCAGAAAAAGGACAGTATATCTGCGAAAACGGTGTAAATGCTACTCCCGTTCTTCTTCTTACTGACGGCGAAAATTCTCTTAAAGCACTCAAAGAAGAGGGCAAAAAGTACTTTGAAGCTGACTCAAATCCCTATTTCGATACCGAGCTTGATCCCGATAAGCTCGCGCTTCTTGTGTTCACTTCGGGAACGACGGGCAAGGGCAAGGGTGTTATGCTCAGTCAGAAGGCAGTTCTTTCCGATCTCGCTTCGATAATTCCGTATATCGACTTCTCGCAGAAGACGGTCGGTGTTCTTCCTCCTCATCATACCTACGGCTCGTCGGTAATGCTGATAGGTCACGCAATGATCGGCTCGGAAATATACATTTCCTCGGGTATCCGCTACATAACGAAGGAGCTTAAGGAGCAGAAGCCGGGACATCTTTGCCTTGTTCCGCTCTATCTTGAAACCTTCTACCGTAAGATAAAGGCGAACATAAAAGAGCAGGGCAAGGAAAAGCTCGTAGCAAGAATGATGAAGATATCGAACGGACTTCTTAAGATCGGTATCGATATGCGTTCAAAGTTCTTCGGAGCTATTCGCGCGGCATTCGGCGGCGAGGTCAAGATGATAATTTCCGGCGGCGCACCGATCAACCCCGATATTCTTCACTTCTTCGAGGGAATCGGAATCTCTACTCTTAATGGCTACGGTATAACCGAGTGCGCACCGATCGTTGCGGTCAACAGAAGCCGTAGATCGGTTGAAGGAAGCGTCGGACCGATCCTTGATATCGACGAGATCAAGATCGACGATCCCAACGAGGACGGCGAGGGCGAGATCTGCGTCAAGGGCTCGAACGTAATGCTCGGCTATTATCAGGACGACGAAGCAACTGCAAACGCAATGACCGAGGACGGATATTTCCGTACAGGCGACTACGGTAAGATGGAGGGCGACGTGCTCTTTATCACAGGCCGTAAGAAGAATCTCATCATTCTCTCTAACGGTAAGAACGTATATCCCGAGGAGATCGAGAGTGAGTTCATGGCAACGCCCGGCGTGCTTGAAATAATCGTATATGAGGGACAGAGCAAGCGCGGCATGGAGCATAACCAGATCGTTGCAGAGATCTATCCCGATAAGGAATACCTTGAAAAGAACGGTATCGAGGACGCTTACGCACACCTCAAGCCCTACGTTGATAACTATAACCGCACCGCAGTTCCCTATAAGAAGATAGGTGTTCTCAAGGTGCGTACCGAGGAGTTCCCGAAGAATACACTCCGTAAGATCATGCGCTTCAAGCTTGATATGTCTATAGACTGATAAAAAGAAGACCACCGATCGGTGGTCTTCTTTTTATACTCTTTTTACAATAGTATTCCGATCCTTGACTATACATCCGCTTTCAATAATCCCTCTCAAAGCAGTCAGCGGATATACAGACGTGCTTTTTCCGATCACGACACCGGGGTTAAGCACGCATCCGCAACCAACGTCAGCGCCGTCGCCGAGAAACGCTCCAACCTTACGTAGCCCCGTGTCGTAGCTTTCCTTACCGCGAATTACTACGTTCTTTCCGTCGGATTTAAGGTTTGAGCAGATAGAGCCGGCACCCATGTGCGAGTGATTTCCGAGGATCGAATCTCCGACGTAATTATAATGAGGGACCTGAACCTTATTTAAGAGAATACAGTTCTTAAGCTCTGAGGAATTTCCAATCACGCAGTTGCTTCCCGTTATCACGTTTCCTCTTAAATATGCGCCCGGACGTATCTCGGTACCGTGACCGATTATTGCAGGACCGTTGATCTCCGCTGTCGGATGGATCGTTACGTTTTGTCCGATCAGGACGTTATCGGAATATAGGGTGAAACCCTCTATCCCGTCGCGAATAAGCTCAGATATATGCTCCTTTATCAATGGCAAAAGCTCCCAAGGATATTCGTGTGAATCAAAAAGCTCGCTAAGATACGGTGGGTAACAGTCGTAAAGATCCGATATTTTGATTTTATCTGTCAAGAGCGTACCCTCTTTCCTTAATAAGCTCGATAAGCTCAGATGCGTATTTCTTGCAATCCTCCGCCGCTTCGCATTCGGCCATGATTCTGATAAGCGGCTCAGTTCCGCTTTTTCTCAGTATTATTCTTTCGGACGGAAGCATACGCGCCCTTATCGAATCAAGAAGAGCCAGTACGCTTGGGTCGTTAAGAACCGCATCCTTATCTGCAACACGTACGTTTTCGATTATTTGCGGATAATATCTCATATCCTCGGTGAGCTTTGACAGCGTAGATTTGCGGTCGCATATTTCTTCGGTTATCATTATCGCGGTCAAAATGCCGTCACCCGTCGTAGCGTACTTTTTAACGATGATATGTCCCGAATGCTCACCGCCGAGCGCGTAATCGTTCTTTTGCATACATTCGTAAACGAATCTGTCGCCGACGTCGGTCTGAACGCAGCTTATTCCAAGCTCCGATAGGGAAGAGATCAGTCCGCCGTTCGACATTGTCGTGGCAACGACGGTATCTCCTTTAAGCATGCCGCGATCCTTTAGGCGTTTTCCGAGAAGATATATTATCGCATCACCGTCAACGGTATTTCCGTTTTCGTCAACCGCAATACATCTGTCGGCATCACCGTCAAAGGCAAATCCTACGTCGAGATGCTTTTCGCGCACGGCGTTTGCAAGATTTTCAATGTGAGTAGAGCCGCAGCCGTCGTTAATATTAAGTCCGTTCGGCTCGGTTCCGAGCATCGTGACGTTTGCGCCCAATGCGGCGAATACCGATCTCGCTATCATCCACGAAGCTCCGTTTGCACAGTCAAGTCCGATCTTGAGATTTTTGTAGGAATGGGATGCAAGCGAGATAAGATATCCGACGTAACGGTTTCTTCCCGCGACGTAATCGACGATACATCCTATCTTTTCCTTGTGTGCAAGCGGTATGTCGTCCGATTTTACGTTAAGCTTGCCCATATCACCGTCGAGGTAACTCTCAATAAGAGAAACTGTGTAATCGTCAAGCTTTTCGCCGTGCCTATTAATTACCTTGATTCCGTTATCGCTGAACGGATTGTGGGACGCGGTTATCATTATTCCGCAGTCAAATTCGTCCTGACGCGTAACGTAAGAAACGCTCGGAGTTGTAGTTACGTGAAGCATATAAGCGTCTGCTCCCGAAGCCGTTATACCGGCAACGATAGCATATTCAAGCATATAGCTTGATCTTCTCGTATCCTTTCCGATAACGATCCTCGGACGCTTACCGTGCTTTTCACCGTTGTATAGGGGAGAGGCGTAATACCAGCCGAGGAATCTGCCGATCTTGTATGCGTGCATGGAGGTAAGCCCGACGTTTGCTTCGCCTCTGAAGCCGTCAGTGCCGAAGTATTTGCCGGACGGAGAGAGGACGGGCGGAGCGGCGTATTTTTGGTTAACCTTCAAAAGCTCGTCAACGGTGATACCGAATATCTCCGACATCAGAATTACCTTGTCTATTTGCGGAAACGACTGATTCGTTTCCCATTTTGAAATTGATTGCCTTGAAACCGAACATTTTTCAGCGAGTGCTTCCTGAGAAAGACCTGCTTTCTCGCGAAGAAATACAATATTTTCACCGATCGTCATAAAAGTCCCTTTCAATATTTCGATTTTACACTATTAATATGCTAATGTTACCATATGCGTTACCATAAATCAAGCAACACAAGTTGGAAGTTTATCCGCAACCGTTGGTTGCGGAGGAAATTTCACACGATAAGTATATGAAATATTATGTGTTTTAATAGTTTTGGAAACAAAAATCTTCCCTTGCCTAAGTAGGCGAGGGAAGATTCTCAAAATATATAGCGAAGTTATTTTATCTCATACTCACCGTCGGCAGTCATATTAACTGACGAGGTAAAGAGCATTTTCAAAGCGGAAATTAGGTAATCGGTGTCCTTAACGCCTGCGGTTTCGTATGAAGAATGCATAGCAAGCTGCGGTAGACCTATATCAACGGTGTTTATCGAAACGTGAGTACCCGAAATATTACCGAGCGTAGATCCGCCGCGCATATCGGAGCGGTTTACGAAATGCTGAAGCGGAACGTCCGCCTTCTTGCAGAGAGCGGTGAAGATCGCGCTCGAAACAGCGTCGGTCGTGTAGGTCTGCGACGAGGCGTGCTTGATGACGATACCGCCGTTCATTACGGGACGGTGGCTTCCGTCGGCATATTCGGGATGATTCGGATGAACTGCGTGCGCGTTGTCAGCCGAAACCATAAAGGACGAGGCAAGCGCCTGCCTGAGTCCGTTCTCGTCGTTACCGAAGCAAACATTGATGCGCGACAGAGTATCGTAAAGGAATGTGGAATCGGCACCCTGCTTCGTGCCCGAGCCGACCTCCTCGTTATCCGAAACGTAAGCGACTGCAACTGCATCTGCGGTCTTCGACTCGGTAAGCGCGCGGAGCGACGCGTATGCACACTGCAGATCGTCAAGACGGGGTGAGGAAATAAACTCGTCATTAGCTCCCCAAACAGTGCCGTTATCTACGGGATAAAGGAACAGCTCGTGACCGATAATGTCATTTTCCGCAATACCGATGCTCTCGGAAATAAGCTTCATGAGCGAGCCCTTCGCACTCGAAGTTCCCGTTATCGGCTGCATATCGGTTGCGAGGTTGTACGATGCGTTTTCGTTCGCGTTTCTGTTCATGTGAATAGCAACGGATGGAATCATAAACAGCGGCTTTTTAAGGTCGATGAGCTTGCTTACGACCTTGTTTCCCTCTGTATAAGTGACTCTGCCGCTTGCCGAAAGCGGACGGTCGAGCCAGGTCGAGCGAAGCATTCCGCCGTACGCCTCAACGTTTATCTTCGTGTAACCCGAAGCGTCGGTCTCGGGGCTGTGCTTGACCTTGAAGCAGGGCGAATCGGAATGAGACGCCGAGATCATAAAGGATAGGGAAGAGATGCTTTCCGGAATATTGAAGGCGATGATAGCGGACTGATTCCTCGTAACGTAATAACGTCCGCCCGGGATAAGCTCCCATTTTTCATTTTCGCCGAGCTTTTTGTAGCCGCACTCGTTCAGAAGCTCCGACGCGGTCTTGACCGCGAGAAACGAGCAGGTCGAGCTTGAAATGAAGCTCAAAAGCTGATCAGAAGTAGAATCATTCATAAAATTTACCTCGAAAAAGTAGTGAAAACATTATAACACATAAGGAAAAATAAAGCAATAGCGAATTGAATTGTAAATAATTTGTAAATCCTGAAAAATCGCTTGCAATTGGTAATTATATATGTTATACTGTCGTTTGGTTAAAAAATACACACACGGCACGCTCTTCGGTGAATAACCTGTGTAGCCGTGGTGGGAAAACCGAAGAAAGGAAGACATAAAATGTCAGTAGTAACCATTAAACAGCTGCTCGAAGCAGGCGTCCATTTCGGACATCAGACCAGAAGATGGTGCCCCAAGATGGCAGAGTACATCTTCACAGAAAGAAACGGCATCTATATCATCGACCTTCAGAAGACCGTCAAGAAGTTTGACGAAGCTTACATGTTCGTTCGTGATGTAGCTACCGAAGGCGGAAACATTCTCTTCGTTGGTACGAAGAAGCAGGCCGCTGACGCGATCAAGGAAGAGGCAATTCGTTGCGGACAGTACTATGTAAATATGCGCTGGCCCGGCGGTATGCTCACTAACTTCAAGACTATCAAGAAGTCTATCGCTCGTCTTAACGCTCTTAACAAGATGCAGGAAGACGGAACCTTCGACCTCCTTCCCAAGAAGGAAGTTGCAGCTCTTCAGAAGGAGATCTCCGACCTTGAGAAGTCCTACGGCGGTATCAAGCACATGGAAGGCCTCCCCTCTGCAATTTTCGTTGTAGACCCCAGAAAAGAAAAGAACGCAATCGCAGAAGCTAAGAAGCTCGGCATTCCGGTTGTAGGTATCATCGATACCAACTGCGATCCTGACGACGCTGATTACGTTATCCCCGGTAACGACGACGCTATCCGCGCTATCAAGCTCATCTCCTCCGTAATTGCAGACGCAGTTATCGAAGGTAAGCAGGGCGAGCAGACCGAAGCTACCGTTGAAGCATCAGAGGAAGCTACCGAGGAAACCGAGAACGCTTAATTCTCATAAAATTTAATATTGAAAGGAATTGACCACAATGGCTAATATAACCGCTAAAGACGTTGCAGATCTCCGCGCAAAGACCGGTATCGGTATGATGGAGTGCAAGAAGGCACTTGTTGAGGCAGAGGGCGACGTAGAAAAGGCAATAAAGATCCTTCGTGAGAAGGGTGAGCTTAAGGCAGAGTCCAAGATGGCTACCAGAATCGCTGCTGACGGTATCGTTGACGTCCTCAAGGAAGGCAACAAGACCGCTATCATCGAGGTAAACACCGAGACTGACTTCGTTGCTAAGAACGAGATCTTCAAGACCTTCGTTAAGAACCTTCTTAAGTGCATCATCGACACTAACCCCGCAAGCGTTGAAGCACTCCTCGCTTCCGAGTACGAGGGCAACACCGTTGACGCAAAGCTTAAGGAGCTTATATTCCAGATCGGTGAGAAGATCACCGTTCGCCGTTTTGAGCTTGTTGAGGGCGTAACCAGCACTTATATTCACGGTGCAGGTTCCATCGGCGTTATCGTAAACTTCGAGACCGACTGTGCAGAGAAGGACGGCTTCGATGAGTTCGCTAAGAACATTGCTCTCCAGGTCGGCGCATATCCTACTCCTTACCTCGACAGAACCTGCGTTCCCGCAGAAGTTCTCAACAGCGAGAAGGAGATCATCAAGGCGCAGCTCGCAAACGATCCTAAGATGGCAGGCAAGCCCGAGAAGGTTCTCGAGGGAATCATCAACGGTAAGATCGGTAAGTTCTACGATAACAACTGCCTCGTTGATATGGAATACGTAAAGAGCGACGATCATGAGAAGGTTTCTAAGTACGTTGAGAACACCGCAAAGGCACTCGGCGGAAACATCTCCATCAAGGGCTTCGTTCGTTTCGAAAAGGGCGAAGGAATCCAGAAGAGAGAAGAGAACTTCGCAGACGAGATCGCAAAGCTCGTTAACAACTAATATTAAACGGGGTGCATTGCACCCCGTTTTCTCATAAGGAGAACTGTTATGTTACTGTTTTACGTTAGACACGGAGATCCGATATACAATCCCGACAGCTTGACGGAGCTGGGTGAAAAGCAGGCGGAAGCGCTTGTAAGCAGAATGAAGGTTTGTAATCCCGAGAAGATATACGCTTCAAGCTCAAATCGCGCGATAATGACCGCGACGCCGACCGCAAAGGCGCTCGGTAAGGAGATAGAAATACTTGATTGGTGTAACGAAAGCTATTCGGGCAAGGCACTTTTCTATACGGGAAGCGACGGAAGCCGCGACTGGATCTTCCGTCACCGAGAATCGCGTCCCGTTCTCGTTTCCGATGAGGTGCGCAAGCTCGATTATGAATGGTACAAGCATCCGTTTTTCGATAAGATGCCGTGGTTATGCGACGAGATGGCGAGAATCAGACGTGAGACCGACGCGTTTATGCTCTCGCTCGGCTACCGTCACGAGGGTAACGGATATATCGCTGAACGTCCGAATGACGATAGAGTCGCACTGTTTGCACACCAGGGCTTCGGTCTTGAATTTCTCAGTACACTACTTGATATACCGTATTCGCAGTTCGCAACGCGCTTCGATATGGGACATTCGGGAATGACTGTAATTGAGTTTGCAGGTGACGGATTCGTCGTTCCGAAGGTGCTTCAGCTCTCTAACGACTCGCATCTTTTTGCTTCGAATATCGAAACGAAATACAATAACGAAATACTCTTTTGATGTGTTTTCTAATCAAACCAAAATACCCCCGACAGATCTCAGATCGGTCGGGGGTATTATAGTTCTTATAAGGATTATTATTTATTTTGCAGAACATCAAGGATTTTCTTCAGAAGATCCTCGGTAGTTGGATTAAGCTCGCGTTCAATACGCGCCTTTTCTTCTGCTTCAAGCTTTGCCGCCTCAGCCGCTTTGGCTTCTTTCTCCTCGAAATATTTTAGTGCTCTTTTTCTGTCTCGCGGTTTGATTCCGTTTTCGCGGAGCTCTTTTCTTTCTTTGCGGTTAAAGGTGTTTTTTGCAATGACTTCAGCAAACTCCTTTTGCTCCTCGCGGAATTTGTTGATAAGCTTGACAATAGTAAAAAGAACGATCGCAATCAAAAAGAAGCTGAGTATGGCGTTAATCAACGCGCCCCAATCAATGTAAATAGACTGCGCAAGGTCAATCTCCTGACCGATTATTATTCCCTCGTCATTGACAACGTCTATGTATGCCTTTTTCAAAAAGGTATACAATTCGGTGAGCGACTCCGCATCAAATATTACAGCTAAAAGATAATTTACGATCGGCTTCAACACATTATTTGAAAGAGCAGTGACTATAGCGG
The DNA here is from genome assembly GCA_017621655.1 of Clostridia bacterium. GTDB lineage: Bacteria > Bacillota > Clostridia > Oscillospirales > CAG-272 > Colimorpha_A. The sequence goes on from JAGASS010000016.1 coordinate 63,374, forward strand.
AAAAAGCACTACCGACAATAACACCGACAGCCATGTCAACAACGTTTCCGCGGCTGATAAATTTCTTGAATTCTCCAAAGTAACGATTCATGAGTAAAACCTCTTGATCATATTTAACATACAGATTAATTATAAATTTGTATGCGAATTTTGTCAATAGTAATAATGAGGATGTATCAAATACAGAAGAAATGATCTAATCAAATATTGACGTTTTTATCGGCAAAATGGTAATTATAAATTTCAAAATATACATAAAATAGCGTTCTAAAAATAGTAAAGGAGTCAAATATTGTCAAAAATGCACAAAAAACGCTTTATTATTTTTATGTTCTCACATCACTTTTTTCTTTGCACCTATTGAAAATTACCAAAAAGTGTTATATAATTAAAAAGGTGATGTTTTTTAGAACGAAGAGCATCATGTATTTTACACAAGGAGAATTAAACCTATGAACAAGTTCACAACAGCACAAATTCGCAATGTCTGCCTTCTCGGTCACGGCGGTTCCGGAAAGACCTCCCTCGCCGAGGCAATGCTTTATCTTTCAAAGGCGACCGACCGTCTCGGAAAGACCCCTGACGGAAATACTGTCTGTGACTTTGATTCCGAAGAGATCAAGAGAGGCTTTTCCATACAGACGGCAGTTGCCCCTGTAATTTGGAAGGACGTTAAGATAAATCTTCTCGATACCCCCGGATACCTCGATTTTGTCGGCGAAGTCAAGCAGGCAGTAAGAGTTGCCGACGCAGCTCTTATCGTAGTCGACGGTAAGGCAGGAGTCGAGGTCGGTGCCGAGCTCGCATGGGAATATGCGACCGAGGCAGGACTTCCCAAATCCGTATTCGTAAATAAGTTCGACGATCCCGAGTGCCGTTTCCGCAAGGTCTTCGATCAGCTTCGCGAGCACTTTGGCAAGCGTATATGTCCTCTCTTTATTCCGATGGTTGAAAACGGTGCCGTTACGGGATTCCTTAACCTTATTGATCTTAAGACCCGTGTATTCAGCAAAGACGGCTCTTACACTGAAGGTGTGATCCCGGATGAATTCAAGAATGACGTAGACACGTATAGAGATATGCTTCTTGAGGCAATTGCCGAAACGAGCGACGAGCTTATGGAGAAGTATTTCGCGGGCGAAGAGATTACTCGTGAGGAAGCAGTCGAAGCCATCCATCAGGGAATCATTAACGGCTCGATTTGTCCCGTTATCTGCGGCTCTGCTGGAAAGATGTGGGGCGTTGCGACCCTTCTTGATACTATCAACGAATCCTATCCCCGTCATACAGCTAAGAAGGTCGAGACCGATAACGAGGGTAACGACGTTGCAATCGATAAGGAAGGTAGTGAGCCGGCAATATTCGTATTCAAGACAGTAGCCGATTCCTTCGGTAAGCAGACGTTCTTCAAGGTAATGTCGGGTAACCTCGATAATACTATGTCGCTTAAGAACCTCCGTACAGGTGCTGTCGAAAAGTTCGGTCACATCTACGAGGTAAGAGGAAAGAAGACGACGGAAGTCGAGGCGCTGTCTTGCGGTGACATCGGTATGATCCAGAAGCTTAACGATACCGCGACAAACGATACGCTTACCAATATGGATATGAAGCCCTATATGCCGATAACCTTCCCGAAGGCGTATATGACAATGGCTATCGCGCCTAAGAGCAAGGGCGATGAGGATAAGATCGCAACGGGTATTGCGCGTCTTCGTGACGAGGATAAGACGATCTTCTTCGAGAACAACGCTGAAACGAAGCAGCTTCTCATCTCGGGTCTCGGTGATATTCACCTTGACATCATCGTGAATAAGCTCAAGGACAGAAACAAGGTCGACGTTGAGCTTAGCAAGCCGAAGCTTGCATACAGAGAGACCATAAAGAAGCGCATTCAGGCAGAAGGTAAGCATAAGAAGCAGTCGGGCGGACACGGTCAGTACGGTCACGTACGTATAACCTTCTCGCCGAGCGAAGAGGAAGGACTTACATTTACCGAAAGCGTTGTCGGCGGAGCAGTTCCGAAGAACTACTTCCCGGCAGTCGAAAAGGGACTTACCGAAGCTATGCAGAAGGGCGTTCTTTCGGGCTACCCGATGGTAGGACTTGCGGCTGACCTTTATGACGGCTCTTACCACGACGTTGACTCGTCGGAAATGGCGTTCAAGCTTGCGGCTAACCTTGCGTATAAGGAGCTTATAAACGCTAACCCCGTGCTTCTCGAGCCGGTCGGAACTCTTAAGATCACAGTTCCCGAAGCTCTCGTCGGTGACGTTATAGGCGATCTTAACAAGCGCCGCGGACGCGTCCTCGGTATGGACCATATCGCAGGCAAGAAGGGCTATTCGCTTGTAGAAGCTGAAGCTCCTCAGGCAGAAATGACCGATTACCCGATCGTTCTCCGCGCTATGTCGCAGGGCAAGGGCGGATTCACCTATAAGTTCGTTCGCTACGAGGAGGTCCCAGGCAATATCGCTCAGAAGATCATCGCAGAGGCAAAAACCGAAGAATAAATAATTAAGCGGACCGTATTTTACGGTCCGCTTTTCCTATAAAAAAATATGTCAAAAAAATACTTAAAAATCCATTGACATCAATTTGAATGTGTAGTATAATGCTTGAACTAATTAAAGGAGAGCGCCAAAATAGGCGGCAAAATGCGATGGATAGCTTGCTAATTAATCAAAAACTCACAGAAGCTCAGATCCAAACCATTCGTTCCTTGGGAAGCGAAGAAAAGCCGATTCGTTTTGCTGTTGTCGGTGAGATTTCAAACGAGGCAAAGTACAGCACTTGTGTGCTTCTTGCAACAGATTCCGAGATCTTTACCTACGATTTCGGTAAAAGCGAAGAGTCGCGCCGTTACGCCTTTTCCGACGTTGAAAGCATATACTGTAAACGCATGTACGGAAACGGAATGATGCGAGTAAAGACCTTTGACGGTGAAACTCACGACCTCTTCCGCTTTACCTTTACCGTAACGGCTCTATGCGACGCCGCGGCAAAGTACGTCACCGATATTCGCGACGGTGAAAGCACCGATGAAGCGCTTTCCGTCATGCAGGCGGTATACGAGAAGCTTCTTTCGGTTTGCCCAAAGTGCGGAAGAACTCTTTCTGCCCCCGGAGTACCGTGTATACACTGCATGGACAAGGGCAGAGTCTTCAAAAAGCTTTGGAAATATCTCCGCCCTGAGATCGTTATACTTACGATCTCTGTCGTGATCTCGGTAATTACGACCGCGCTCGCGCTTGTACCGCCGTTGCTCACAAAAACGCTTGTAGACGATATTATTCCGGACAGAAACCGTCAGATGCTGACAGTTGTCGTAATATCCCTCGTCTGCGTTCATATAGTCCATTATCTCTTCACCGGTATAAGAGGATATATGCTTCGAGTCTCGGGAAATAAGATAATAGCGCGTCTGCGTTGTGAGGTCTACGAAAAAGCTCAGTATCTTCCGATGCGCTTTTATGATAAGACCTCAACGGGTGCAGTTATTAACCGTATAAGCGGTGACACGGCAACCATACAGGCATTTATGCTCCGAATAACGCAGGAAGTTGTCGTGCAGTTCTTTACGCTTATCGGTATAGTCATCGTAATGCTGTGTATAAACTGGAAGCTGACGCTATATTCTCTTACTCCCGTTCCTCTTGTCGTTATCGGTGCAAGAATATTCAGAAAAAAGATCGCACCCTTTTACCGCAGAATTTGGAGACGCTCGTCCGGAGTAACGTCAGTTTTAACCGATAGCATTCCCGGTATCAGAGTAATAAAGTCATATACAAACGAAAAGCGCTCTACAGAGCGTTTCACAAACGCAGTCGAGGAATGGCGCACAATAGATACGAAGGCAGGAAAAATACTCAACGCATATCCTGCAATAGTAAACTGCCTTATAAGCTGTGGCGGCGTCGTGATCTGGGCGCTCGGCGGAAACCTTGTCATTAACGGAATATCGACGGGTAACGGCGGATCAATATCGGTCGGTCTTCTCGTTTCGTTCATTTCTTACGCAAGTATGTTCTACGGCCCCGTAAACTTCTTTGCAAATCTTTCCGATTCGATGCAAAACGCGATGGCATCCCTTGAAAGGATCATGGACATTCTTGACGCCGAGCCGGAGCATGATTTCGGAAAGGGAATGACAGACGTTGACCTCGGCGGAAGGATCGAGTTTAAGAACGTAAACTTCTCCTTTGACCGAACGAAAAAGACGCTTAAAAACATAAATCTTGTAATCGAGCCGGGTGATATAGTCGGAATCGTCGGAACGACCGGCTCGGGTAAATCGACGCTTATAAATCTGCTTCTCCGCTACTACGATCACTACGAAGGTCAGATTATGATCGACGGAGTTGATATAAGAGACATTGATATGCACTATTACCGTTCAAGCATCGGCTACGTTCAGCAGGAGCCGCAGATGTTCCACGATACTATTTACAATAACATCGCATACGGTGACAGTAAATTCTCGGCAGACGAGATAATCAACGCGGCGGATATCGCAAACGCGCATGAATTTATAGTTCGTCAACCCGACGGTTACGATTCGGTGCTCGGCGAGCGCGGCGTAGGACTATCGGGCGGCGAAAAGCAGAGAATCTCTATCGCAAGAGCGATGCTCCGTAATCCGAAGATCCTCGTTTTTGACGAGGCAACTGCATCGGTAGACTCGGAAACTGAGCATCTTATTCAAGAAGCAATTGAGCAGCTTATCAGCGGCAGGACGACGCTTATGATAGCTCACCGTCTGTCAACGCTTTCAAAAGCAAACAAGATCGTAGTCGTGGATAACGGCGAGATAATCGAATGCGGTACTCCCGAGGAGCTTATGGCTATGGAGGGCAAGTATTTCCGCCTCGTACAGATACAGTCGATGTCGGACAAGCTCGCTGAAAGCCGTAAGGCAGAGAACTTCGCATAAGGAGGGAAGTATATGGCACGCTATTATATTGATAAATATACAGGTCGCCTTGAGCGTACCGATCTGTATCTTGTCCGCCTTATCAAGAAGGACGGAAGCGTTATCGAGGACCTTGAACCGAGAAAGCTGTTTCCATTTTCAAACAGTGAAATGTATATAACTCTCCTTGACAAAAACGAAAAGGAAGTCGGCTTTGTCCGTAAGCTCGATGAGATAGACGAAGAGTCGCGCAAGGTGCTTGAAGAGTGCTTCAAGGAATACTATATGATCCCGAAAATATCACGTTTGCTTGAATGCGAGGATAAATTCGGAATGCTTAAATGGACGGTCGATACCGATAGAGGCGTAATAACCTTTCAAATTCGCAACCGCCACAGCGATATTAAAAAGCTCTACGGTACAAACCGTGTGATCGTCAGAGATTCAAACGATAACCGTTATGAGATCCCCGACGTTACAGCTCTTGATTCACGCAGTAATCACCTACTGTATTCGTATCTGTAAAACAAAAGCTCTGTTGCAAATTGCAACAGAGCTTTTATCATTTAATGTTGATCTCAACGCCGTTTACTTCAACGATTCCGTCAGCACGGATCATAATAAACTTCTGTCCGTCGATAACTCGTGTTTCAACGAGATCGGACATGTCGGAAGACAGCTTGATCGAAACCTCGGGAGTCTTGACCTCAAACTGCTTGACGTTAAGCAGGTTTTCGGGAGAAACAGTCGCCTTTTCGCCGAAGCTTTGGTCAAACTGTGTCTCAAACTCGGTGACCTTCTCTTCGTTTATACCGCAGTTTTTGAGAATGTCGCTGACAGTCGATTTTGAAACGGTAAGCGGCTCGGGATCCTTCAGTGCCTTATGTTCTTCTATAAGCTGACCGAGGTGATCCTGAACGTCCTTGACGACGTCGATACTGCATTCCTCAGCGATCGTATCGCGGAAAATGTTAGTGAAAACCTGCTTCTGAATTGCGACAGCCATGGGAGCTTCGCGGCGGAAGAGAGCTTCAATAAGCTCCGCCTTATTGTCTTTTTTGTCGCGGTTGTAGAAAAGCGCGTTGTAGATATTCGTCTTTCTGCCGTCGAAGGCAGGGAAGAGGAAGCCCGCATCGGGCGCACCTATTACCCAATCGGGAAGATTGTTTTTTATCGCATTTTCGGTGAGCTTGTAGCCGAGAGTTGATTTCGTCATATTGAGAGGGCAGATAGCGCAGACTATGTAGGAGTAAACTTCGCCGCTGTCCTCTTTTTTGTTGCCGTCTGAGCCATAGCTCGGCACGTCGTAGGCGTCGGAGCCGAGAATTATAAGATAATTGCCTTCCGACTTATACGAAATTCTGACCGACTCTATAAGCTCGTCAAGCGCCTTGTCATCAGCAAGTGACGATGCTTTAAGAGCAGACAGCATCTTGTGCTCGGAGCTGTCGAGAACCTGCTGATTTGTAAAGGCAATATCGATAAGATTCTTGTTAAGCGAGCCGGAAAGCACCTTTTTGAGGGTCTTGAGAATCGCTTCCGCTTCTTCCTCACTGATAATGTTGAGCGACTGATCAAATCGGGAAATGATTTCCTTTTTTTCATTTATAAGCGCGCCGCGAATGCGAGAAATGTTCGTTCTTTCGACCTTGAAGCGGCGTTTGATTTCTGATAATTCTTTTGTGTTCATTTGATAATTCCTTTCCATACCCCGTGCGTTCTGACCTCATTTTGAAGATCTGATGAGCGCAGTACAATTTATTGAAGATAAGCTTTCTCTCAGTCCTTTCTGGAACATTTTTCTGCGTCTATTGCAAGAACTAACATCAATGCGTAGAGAGAATCACGCTGATCATAGACGTCAATTATATAAGTGTCAGTCCAGTTCCAAAGCTTTTTTGACACAGAAGCAACATCCTGCCCGGCGGAGTTGACTATCGAATATTCCCATTCAAGCCAGTTACCTTCGACGTGCCAGCCGTTATAATCAATGTTGAATTTTGGCTTGAATAAAGAAAACTCCTTACTGATGCAGCCGACATATTGATCACCTATATACATTTCAAATTTCGGAAGCCATGTGAAAATTTTCTCCTTGACGTAGCCGAGCTCTATTCCGTTTGCATCATAGATCCTAAGAAGGTGACCCCAGGACAATGCGCCTTTAACAACGAAAACCGTATTGCCTGCTTCATCGAAAATGTCATAGCTGTCGAACCACGAAAATAAACGTTGCTTAAATAAAAGTTTCATATATTCAAGTCTAATCCTTACATATCAATTTGGATATTAAACACCTTTTTCAAATTCTTTGGTTAAGATTAAGTTATCATACCGACATATTATAACTCATTTATGCTCAAAAATCAAGAGATAATCACTCTACGTCGGAATCGATCCTGACTTCTCTCGGTGTTTTCCCGAACATCTCTGCGCAGACGTGATTAAAGTTGCGAATACTCTTGAAGCCGCTTTCAAAGGCGATCTGATTGATTGGCAAAGTGGTGTCCTTAAGGAGAGCGTATGCGTGATTGATACGGTACTGATATAGTATCGTAGAAAAGTTTACACCAAGCGTTTTGTTTAGCTCGCGCGACAGATACTGATGATTATATCCAAGCGACGAAGCGGCATCGCGAAGGGTAATATCGGCAGTGTAATTTTTGCTTATGTAATGAATGACGTCAATTACTGAGTTCTTTGAATTCGTAAACGGGACGAGCTTCGCCTGTGAAAGAAAGCTGCCTCCAATAGCGTATAAAAGACCTTTGACATTTATCTTCTTCGACAACGGCATGATTCGCTTAAACGATACCTCGTCAGCGCCGAACATCTCGTTCATCTCGGATAGAAAATAGGTTAGAAATTCTTTTTTAGGTGAGAAAACAGGATCTTCCGCTTTCTTTTGTTTAATAGCAATTGCGAGCGTAAGAATAATATTTTCGCAAAAGGAAACGCGTCGCAGAGAAGCATCCCCGATTGTCCTGAAGCTGTGCAGCTGAAGAGGAAAAATAAACACCGCTTCGCCCTCTTTAATACGGTATTCACGCCCGTCGATAGAGCAAAGCGCCTCACCGCGCTCGACGATAAGTATTTCAAAATTCATATGTATATTTATATATCTGCTTACTCCGCCCGAATAGAGACCGGTTGAGAATTCATCGTCGATTTCGTTCTCTAAACAGAAGTTTATTTTATTGTTCATAACAACTCCATAAAATCAATATTTTGCCATAAATCATCAAATTAAGACATATAAAAATCAATATATTGCTATAAACACATCATACCATATAAGTATTTAATTGTCAATATCCGTGTACGATGAACTCAATCTTTCCGGCATATTCTAATAATCAAAAAAGCACGCTTCAAAAGAAGCGTGTTTTTTATGTTTAATTTAAGCTCTTGTGATACGTACCGAGCCAAGCTCGTTTTTGCCGTTAATGAATATCGTTTTATCTGTCGTGCCTTCTTCTTCGGACGCTGATACCGCGCCAAGCTCGTTTTTGATATTGGTAACGATGTTCCATTCCTTCGGAACGTGTATCGTCATAGCTCCAAGCTCATTATAAACCTCAAGCACCATACCGCCCTTGTAGCTTTCAACGTTTGAAAAATATACGTTGCAAGCGCCAAGCTCGTTCTTAACGGTAACGGTTTCGTCCTCGGTTTCGCAGTCAACGTATACCGTCGAAGCAGTACCGGGTGAGGTGTGGTTGTGTTTTATCTTCGAAAAGCGTTTTCCGAATCTTCTTTTCGGAGTGATAAGCTTCGCGCCGATCATAAGCAGAAGCGCACAAAGGAATACGAGCCAGTTGTTGATTATGTTGCTCTTACCGAGACCGCACCAACCTGCGATATACTTCTCAAGCAGCATGAAAATGAACGCGATAGGGATGAATACCTCTGATATTTTAAGCTTGACGATCAGATCTATAAGCCAAACAAGATTAAGCGCGGTAAGTATCAAAACCCACGCGGGAATGCCGCTTAAAAATCCGAGAGAAAATCCGACTGCATCGAGAATGATAAGCACCGCGCAGGCGATGAAAAGCAGACCGAAGGCAAGTCGGTTTACCGACAGCTTAAAATGGACTTTTTTGCCTTTTTTCGTTTCAAAATCCTTTTCATATTTCATAATTATAACCTCGTTTCATTCATTCTTTCCATAAACATTTTGTAATAGCTTCGCGACAGATACGCCTTTTTCGGGGTCGACCGAAAAGCTATCTCGGACGGACCTGCAAGGTTTTTTCTGACGGAATAGACCTCGCGGCAATTTATGATCGTCGATTTCGACGCGCGGCAAAAGGTAGGCGAAAGTATCTTTTCAAGCTCGAAAAGCCGATATGGAGACGATAGGACCTTGTCCTTTGTGTGACAAACGGTATGACCGTCTAAGCTTTCGCAGAAGATGATCTCCTTTATCGGGATGAAATATTGAACGTCACCCGATGAAAGCAAAAGCGAATCGTTATGACCGATCGCGTTTTTGATCAGGTCTTCAAGAAATATGACCTTTTCGTTTCTCTCCTTGCAAGAGATCAAGATCTCGTCCTCGCCGCTGTCGCATATAACAGTGCGTAGCTTCATTTCATCCCTCCTTTGCTGATTAAATGATAACACAAACGTCAAAAAAAGTAAATATTTTGTTCTTAACAGGTCAAAAAATGTGACCGACAGGTAAAAATAACGCCGAAAACCAACTTTTTTCTAGTATTTTGCGATCCGAGAAGCACATAATAACTTTGCGGCACAAAGCCGCGAAAACAAGTGCGGAGGAGCATGATGAAAATAAAAATCATAACGGCGCTTTTGCTCGCGTTTGCTTTACCGGTCATCGGTTACGCATCAGGCGGCTCTGAGATCGGTGCGCTTAAAAATTCAAACTGCTTTAACTGGTACTGCAAAAAAAGCGAAAGCGGAAATCCGCCTCCGCTTCCGACCGAGTTTACCTTTATTAAGGAATACGGCGGATATTATCTTGACGAAGACGCGACGGAGGACGATAAGGTTATCTATCTTACCTTCGACTGCGGATATGAAAACGGAAATATCGAGAAGATACTCGATACACTAAAAAAGCACGATGCAAGCGGAGCGTTCTTCGTTCTGAAAAATCTTGTAAAAAAGAATCCCGAGCTTGTAACAAGAATGGTAAACGAGGGTCACCTTGTCTGTAATCACACGTCAAATCATAAGGATATGACGAAAATGACCTCGATAGAGGAATTTAGGAAAGAGCTTGACGAGCTGAATGACGTAATGCTCGAAAACGTCGGACACGGGCTGTGCCCGTTTTACCGACCGCCTGAGGGAAGATTCAACCTTGAAAACCTCAAATGGGCATCCGAGCTTGGTTATAAAACGGTCTTCTGGAGCTGTGCATACGACGACTGGGACAATAATAGGCAGATGCCAAACGAAAAAGCGATGAATAAGCTTATGAGCCGTCTTCACAACGGCGAGGTACTGCTTCTTCATCCGACGTCAAGCACGAATGCCGCGATACTCGATGAGTTTCTGACGACTCTTTCCGGTATGGGCTACCGCTTCGGTAACCTCTATGAGCTGACCGGCAGCTCGATGATCGAGCCACGGTAAAAAAGAGATCCCCCTGCGCTTGCAGGGGGATCGTTATGTATTATGCGGTAGGGCGGAGCAGAGTTACCTTTTCGCCGTCGCTTGAGAAGACGACATTTCCGACCTTATCTGTGCGGTAATATTTGATTCCGAGCTTGTTAAGAGTCTTGATGGTCTCGGTGTGCGGATGCCCGTATGTATTATCCTTTCCGCAGCTTATGACTGCGTATTTGGGACTGATGACGGTAATGAACTCAAGCGAGCTTGAGGTGCTTGCGCCGTGATGACCGACCTTCAGAACGTCAGCGCGGAACTCGCTCGACGAAAACTTTTCAAGCATATCCTTTTCGGACGGCTCTTCTGCGTCGCCTGTAAACATAAACGAGGTCTTTCCGTAATCAAGCCGAAGAACTATGCTCATATTGTTAAGATCATCTGTCTTATTTACAGGTCCCAGGATCTTCATATTTGCGTTATCAAGCTTGATAATATCGCCGACCTTGGCAACGTGAATAGGTATGTCTTTTTTATCAATAGCCAGAAGAAGATTGGTAAAAGTCGCAGTATTGGTCTCAATATCTGGCATAACGACCTTTCCAATGCTAAGCGCTTCAATTATCTGCTTTGCCGAGCCGATGTGATCGGCGTGCGGATGCGTGAGAACGAAATAATCAATGTGCTTCACCTTTTGATAGGAGAGATATTCGATTATGTTATCGCCCTCGTCATTGGTCGATGCGTCAATGAGAACCGTTTTTCCGCTAGGTAAAACTATGAGAGAGCAGTCACCCTGACCGACGTCAAGGAAATGTACCGCCATATCGCCGTCGGGGACCGTTATCTGCCTCGGCTCTTCTATGAACGGAAGATACTTAGAAAGAAATTCCCAAGCACCCGGTATCGCTTTCAGTGCGATAGCCGCACAAATTATCAGAGCTAAAGCTAAAAGTGCTTTTAAGCCCTTAAGCTTGCGTTTTCTGTTTCTGCTTTTCTTTTTAGCCATTTGTCTTCTGCTCCCATTGAATAGGTATTTTATCAGCCGTTTTACTTAAATATATTACGGGAAATGCAATCATAAAACGGATAATGCTCTCACGCGGACATATCTGCCCGAGAACGTGAAAAAGACTGTCGGAAAAATCCCACAAATGCAGGTGCATAACTCGATTCGTGACGATTCCGAGCGCAAGCTCGACAGCTGTTATCGCGAAGGTCGAAAGAAGCGCCCGCGTGTATATCGGCTCGTCGGTCAAAGCGCGGTTTATTTTGTGGATTATTGCAAAATAAATGCCCATTATGATCGAGGCGGCGAAGATCACTCTTTCGTGATAAAGAAGCTCAAGAAATGCACCGAAAATTACACCGCAGGAGATCATAAAAACATATCCGTGAACGCCGTTGTTTTTTAAATTATTAAGCCCTTGCATAACCGTCACCTCATAAGTATTTATTAAAAGGGTTGACGGATTAACAAGGGCTTATTCTTTTAGAAAATATTATTTTGCTCTGCCCATTTTCTCTTGTCGCGCTTCTTTTTCAGTACGTCGTAAACGATAGCGCCGGCAAAGAAAATAACGCCTATTATAGATATTGCAGAGCCGTAAACGTAGCACTTCGGACGGTAGGTGAAGGTCACCTTATGAGTGCCTTCGGAAATTTCTACTGCAATCTGGCTGTCGTTGATCTTGATGAGGTCTGCGCGCTTTCCGTCGACTTCAACTATCCAGCCCTCGTCGAAAGTAATCGATGAAACGAGAAGCGACTGACCCTCGGTTATCGTTACTGTGCCTTCAATGTGATCCTCTTCGAATTTCGTAATATTGAGATTTGATTTTGCTATCTCTTCAAAGGTGCTCTTGAACAGCTCGGTATTGAGACCGAAGAAATATTCCTGGTTATTTCTGATATATATCGGCTCATCGGTAAGCGTGAGCGTAACGGTTATCATCTGATCCTCGTCGAAGATTCCGAGATATTGCACGCAGTCGCTCTTATTGCCCATATACGTGCCGATGTGTCTGCCGTTTACCGAAAGATTACATTCTCTCGGATAATCGGTCGGGATATACATATAAACCGGCTCGCCGGCTTTTACCTCAACGATATAATCGATCTTGGCAGTACCCGTGCTTCTTGCGCTGTACTTTCTGTGATTCGTAGCAAAATCCGTTCTGATGTTCGTATATACCGTATCGTCGTGATAAAGTGCGTCGAAAAGAACGATCTCCTCGTCACTGCCCAAAACAGCCGTTGCCATCGCGTTCATAAGCTGAAGAGGAGACTCGTAATCGGATATTTCAAAATATTTCATCATATCAGAAGAGCCGTAGGCGAGAGAAAGAGCATAGGGATTTTCGTAAAGATAGAGCTTGTCGGGAGAACCGATAATTTCGGGTCTGTATTTCTTATCGACGGTCATCGTATGGATCTCATTCCATACCTGATTTTCTATTTGCTCGTTTGAGATAACGTATTTGATTCCGATGAACGCATCGGAAACGGGTGTACCGCCGAGGTACTGTGACCAGTGCGATTTAGACGCGTAGCCGTAGCGGTGAAGAAGATCGATTATCGATTTGTTGAGAGTCGAGGTCGAATTTGAAATGCCGTAGTAATTGAGCGTCATCGAGTCGTTCGTGCGTCCGTTGTACTGACGGTGGAAATTTTTTTCCATGCGGAAGAAGGGCGATTTATCGATCTTCTTAACATAGTCGACCATCGGCTGTACCGCCTCGTAATAGTTGTTATACGAGTCACGCGAGGACATGATAACGTCCTCATCGAGCGCAGATGCGTTTAATAGACCCGCACCGAAAAGCTCAGCACAAACGAGAAGCAAAACTACTGCCGTTCCCATTCCGTTATACTTTTTCCGATAAACGAAATACAGAGCTATGCAGAAGACGCCTATAGCGATTATCGAGAACCAGACGGTGTTGAAATCGTCAACGTTTTTGTAGCTCAGCTTCTGTATAATGGCAACGAGAAGAACGAGTATTCCGCCCGTTATTGCAACGTTTTTGAAGTTTGAGTGCTGAAGATTCGAATACGCCTTGTAGGCGCAAACGAGTATCAGGAAAATGAATATAAAGCTGTAACGGTAGTTCAGCCAGTTCGGCTTCTGGAAGCCGTGCCATACCATATCGAGTGCGTTGATATTGAACGAGAAGAGAAGGAGCGAAAGAAGCACGCCCGTCATCATTCTTTCACGCCAATTAATACGCGAGGTGATAAAGTAGATCGGGAGGAGGAGAAGGGTAATTACACCGCAGTATACGAATGGAAGCCCCTCGGGACGAACGGTGTCGTATGAGCCGGGAAGAAGCTTGACGATGAAATCAAGCCAGTCAAAGCGCTGAGTCCAGGCGAAATCGGGATCCGAGAAGGTGTTTTTACCAAACTGGAGCGAGGTGTAGGCGGGAAGAACGATTATCGCAGAAATCGCAATAGAAATAGCGGAATAGATGATAATTCTTCCGAAGGATTTGAAGAAATGGTTGTCCTCAAGCCAGAAGTTGTTTCCGTATCTGTGAGAGCTTGCGAGGTAGTAGCAGAAGAAGTAGATCGCAACGTAAATGCAGACCATATATCCGATGTAGAACGAGGTAAGCAGACACATCGCAAGGGAAACGACGAAGAGCTTAAAGTCGCCGCGCTTTATTATTCTCTCGATTCCCAGCGTAACGAGTGGCAGATAGATAAGGCAGTCAAACCACATCGTATTGTTCGCCATAACAACGGCATAGCCAGAGAGGGCGTAGCAGGTCGAGAAGATTATCGTGTTAAGCGGTGTCGTCTTGTAGGATTCGTTGAGATAATACGACATCGTAACGCCCATCGTGCCTGCCTTGAGAAGGATGATAAGCAGAAGTGCCTCGGTTATATTGCTGTGCGAAAACAGCGAAACAAGGAAGGAGAATGGGCTGGAAACGTAATAAGCAAAAATGCCCATGTATTCGCCGCCCATGGACCTTGTCCACGAATATAGGAAAGATCCGCCCTCGGCGAGCTTGTTCTTGAGGTCGGCAAAGAAGTTTACGTACTGACCGTTAAGGTCGAGGACGAGCACCGAGTTGTTTCCGAAAGGGAACACCTCAAGGGCGATATATATCATCCACATTATCATTACGGGGATTATAAACGCTAAAAAGAGGAAGCTGTGATCTCTTCGCCACGCGTTAAACCTCGTCAGGTATGATTTGAAAGCAGTTTTCATCATTTTCCTCGCAAAAAATAGTTAAAATAATTATAACACATTTTTCCAACCGTGTAAACACATTTAACTAAAATATATATTATTATAAAATTATAAATTTTTCGGAGTATAAATTGACTTATTTCTCTCAATGTGATATAATAGTATGAATTATAATGCCCAAGGTGTTTATATACGAGAGAAAAGAGGCAAAAAATGATTATTTTGGGTATCGACCCGGGGCTTGCGATAGTCGGATACGGAGTTATCGACTGTACAAAGGGCGTCTTCACGACAATTGCATACGGCGCGATAACGACACCTGCGCATACGAAGGTCGAGGACCGATTGAGTCAGATATACGACGGAATGACGGCGCTTATAGAAAAGTACCGTCCTGCCGAAATGGCAATAGAGGAGCTTTTCTTCACGAATAATATCACGACGGGTATATCGGTTGCCGAGGCAAGAGGCGTCGCCCTTCTTGCGGCGAAGAAAAAAGGCGTTTCGATATACGAATATACGCCGCTTCAGGTCAAGCAGTCGGTCGTCGGATACGGAAAAGCGGAGAAGAAGCAGGTGCAAATGATGGTGCAGACGATTCTCAAGCTCGAAAAAATGCCGAAGCTCGACGATACCGCCGACGCACTGGCGATAGCGATATGCCACGCACACACGGGCGGATCGCGCATCAAGGGCTACTATAACGTCAAATAAGGAGAAAGCTATGTACTACTACATAAGCGGAGAGCTTGTCCTCGCCGATCCCGTAAATGCGGTGATCGACGCGCAGGGCGTAGGATACAGAATAAATATCAGCGGAAACACGCTCGGAAAGCTTGCGGGTAAGATCGGAAGTAACGTCCGCCTCTACACGCATTTAAGCGTCAAGGAGGACGCAATGGAGCTTTACGGCTTCTATACGCTTGAGGAGCTGTCCTCGTTCAGAATGCTTATATCGGTGTCGGGCGTAGGCGCAAAATCTGCGATCTCGATCCTTTCGCTTATGTCCCCAGAGCGCTTTGCACAGGCAGTCGTAAACGGCGACGCAAAGGCAATAGCAAAGGCGCAGGGCATCGGCTCAAAGACCGCGCAGAGGATAATTCTCGAGCTTAAAGACAAGATCGGCAAGGAGCTTTCGACCGACGGAGATTACGTTCTCGAAACCGAAACCGAATCGTCCGGCTCAAGCAATATCGCCGCCGCAACCGACGGACTTCTCGTCCTCGGCTATACAAGAAGCGAAGCGGCATATGCGCTCAAGGGACTCGATCCGTCGCTTGACGTTGAGGTGCTGATAAGAAACGCACTTTCAAAGCTTATGAAGTAAGGAGAGGGAATAATGGCTGAATTTGATAGCGAATTTGAATATGACTTTGAGTCGCGTATAGTTTCCTCGTCCTTCTCGGAAAGTGAAGACAGAGAAAACGAGCCGACGCTCCGCCCCAAAACGCTTGACGAATACATCGGTCAGGAAAAGGCAAAGGAGCAGCTTAAAATTTATATAGACGCCGCAAAGAGCAGAGGCGAGGTGCTTGACCACGTTCTTCTTTACGGCCCTCCCGGACTCGGTAAAACGACTCTTTCCGCGATAATCGCAAACGAAATGGGAGTTAATATAAGAGTAACGTCAGGTCCTGCGATCGAAAAGGGCGGCGACCTCGTTGCTATCCTTACAAACCTCGGCGAAAACGATATTCTCTTTATCGACGAGATACACCGTCTGCCGAAAACCGTTGAGGAAATATTGTATCCCGCAATGGAGGATTACGTAGTCGACCTCATAATCGGTAAAGGACCTGCGGCAAGAAGCATACCGCTCAGTCTTTCGAAATTCACTCTTATCGGCGCAACGACGCGTGCCGGTCAGATAGCAACTCCGCTACGCGACCGATTCGGTGTTGTATTGAAGCTTGAACTCTATACCGTGGACGAGCTTGCAACAATAGTAAAGAGAAGCGCGGGAATACTTAATATCCCGATAGACGAATACGGCGCAAGGGAGATCGCCTCGCGTAGCCGCGGTACGCCGCGTATAGCAAACCGACTTCTCAAGCGCGTTCGTGACTTCGCGCAGGTCAAGGGAAGCGGAGTTATTGACAGAGATATAGCCGACTACGCGCTCAACCGACTTGAAATTGATAAGCTCGGTCTTGACGCTGTCGACAGAAGAATGCTTGAGGTCATAATCAAGTTCTACGGCGGCGGTCCCGTCGGTCTCGATACCCTTGCCGCAACAGTCGGTGAGGAGGCAATAACGATCGAGGACGTCTACGAGCCGTACCTTATGCAGATCGGCTTCTTGAGCCGTACACCTCGAGGCAGATGCGTAACGCGTCTTGCATATGAGCACCTTGGTATACCTTACGGAAACAATACAGTAAGCGGAAACCAGCTCGACATCTTTAATACACAAGAGGACTAAAATATGTGGTCAGCTGACAACTGGAAGGATTATTCGCTTCTTGACTGCTCCGACGGATGCCGTCTTGAAAAGTGGGGAGACTATACACTGATACGCCCCGATCCGCAGGTCATCTGGAAAAACTGCCGAGCTCATTCGGCATGGAAAAAGGCGGATGCAGTATACAATCGATCTAAAAGCGGCGGCGGAAGCTGGAACGAAAATAAGCTTCCCGAGGAATGGAAGATAAATTACCGCGATCTCACCTTCTCGATAAAGCCGATGGGCTTCAAGCATACGGGACTTTTTCCCGAGCAGGCGGTAAACTGGGATTGGTTCTCCGAGCTTATTAAGAACGCGAACCGTCCGATAAAGGTCCTTAACCTCTTCGCTTATACGGGCGGAGCGACGGTCGCGGCGGCTAAGGCAGGCGCATCGGTCTGCCACGTTGACGCATCAAAGGGAATGGTGCAGAGAGCCAAGGAAAACGCGGCGCTCAGCGGTCTATCCGACGCACCGATAAGATATATAGTCGACGACTGCTTCAAATTCTGCGAAAGAGAAAAGAGAAGAGGCAATACCTACGATGCGATCATAATGGATCCGCCTTCATACGGACGCGGACCGAACGGCGAAAAATGGACGCTTGAGGATAATATCGACAGCTTCGTCGCCCTTGCGTCAACTCTTCTTTCCGATGATCCGCTGTTCTTCCTGCTGAATTCCTATACGACGGGGCTTTCTGCTTCGACGATGGGATATATAGTCGGAAAGAACATAATACCGAAGCACGGCGGAAGGGTGATCTCGGACGAGATCGGACTTCCCGTAAAACAGACGAGTTGGTCGCTTCCTTGCGGAGCGTCCTCGAGATGGACTAAATAAAAGCTAAAGGATATAAAATGTCAGTACCTTTTATAAAGGTCGAAGATCTTATCTTCACCTATGATGATGAAGACAGTATAGATAAGCATTACGTGCTGAAAAATCTCTCCCTTGAAATTGAAAAGGGATCGTTCGTTTGTGTCCTTGGACATAACGGATCTGGAAAGAGCACCTTTGCGAAGCTTCTTAACATGATACTGTCACCCGATGAAGGAAAAATATATATAGACGGACTTGATATTACCGATCCCGAAATAACCGAAGACGATCTTTTTGAGATAAGAAGAAAGGTCGGAATGGTCTTCCAGAATCCAGATAATCAGCTTGTCGCAACGATAGTTGAGGAGGACGTGGCATTCGGACCCGAAAACCTCGGCGTTGAGCCGTCTGAAATAAGACGCCGCGTCGACAGCGCTCTTGAGACTGTCGGAATGTCTGAGTATGCAACGCACGCGCCTCACCGTCTTTCGGGCGGACAGAAGCAGAGAGTAGCTATCGCCGGAATTATTGCGATGCAGCCGGAATGTATCATATTCGACGAATCAACGGCAATGCTCGACCCTCAGGGCAGAGCAGAGGTCATGAATACGATCGCCAAGCTTAACCGTGAGCAGGGAATTACCGTCATCCATATTACTCACAATATGGACGAAGCGGTAAAAGCTGACCGTGTCGTCGTTATCAACGAGGGCGAGGTGTTCCTTGACGGTACGCCGAAGGAAGTCTTTTCAAACGTTGAAAAGCTTCGCCGCGCAGGTCTTGACGTGCCTCAGGTGACTGAGCTGTTTTACGATCTGTCGAATCACGGCGTAGATCTCCCTTCCGATATTCTTTGCGAAGAGGAGGGTGCGGAAATTCTTTCCGCGTGGCTGAAAAAATGACGAAATTAAAGCTTGTAGACGTAAACTATACCTACAGTGAAGGTACGCCCTTCCGTAAGGACGCTTTGCGTAATATCAATATCGAAATTGAGGATAACTGCATAACGGGACTTATAGGACATACGGGATGCGGTAAGTCGACGCTTGTTCAGCTGCTAAACGGTCTTCTTTTTCCGACGTCGGGCGAGGTCATGTTCGACGGAAAGAACATAAAGGAAAAGGGATATGATCTTAAGACTCTGCGTCATAAGGTCGGTCTTGTATTCCAGTATCCTGAGTATCAGCTTTTTGAGGATACTGTATACGACGATATCGCGTTCGGACCGAAAAATATGGGACTCGATAAAGACGAGATCGACCGCCGTATTAGAGAAGCGGCGCTGTTCGTCGGTCTTGAGGAAAGATACTTTGAGGTTTCTCCCTTCGATCTTTCGGGAGGACAGAAAAGACGCGCGGCTATTGCGGGAATAATGGCAATGGATCCCGACGTTCTTATCCTCGACGAGCCGGCGGCGGGACTTGATCCGATCGGACGCGAGGAGATACTCGGAGGTATCTATTCGTACCAAAGAAAGCGTAAGAACGCTGTCGTTATCGTCAGCCACAGTATGGAGGACATGGCGCGCTATTCCGATAAGCTCATCGTTATGAACGGCGGTGAGGTATTTATGCAGGGAAATTGCCGCGAGGTATTCTCTGAGACTGATAAGCTTCTGTCGGTCGGACTTGACGTTCCGCAGATAACGAAGTTCATGCGTGAGCTGAAGAGCAAGGGCGTTGACGTGAGGACCGATATTTTCACAGTCGACGAGGCAAGAGCCGAGATCCTTTCAAAGATAGGAGGACGCGGCAATGCTTAAAGATATAACCCTCGGACAGTTTTTTCCGGGAAGATCATTCCTTCACAGGATCGACCCCAGAACGAAGATAATAGCGGCGCTTCTTTATATCGTTGCGGTATTTCTTTGCGATTCAATAATGTCCTTTATTATACTTTTGGCGGCGACGCTGGCGCTGATCGCGCTGTCGGGTGTCCCGGTAAAGATAATAGTAAAGGGACTTAAGCCGCTGATATTTATTTTGGCATTTACGACGATATATAACGTGTTTTTCTATAAAGGCGACCATATCCTTGTCCATTGGAAGTTTATCACGATATATCTCGAGGGCGTTGTTTTCGCTCTGATCATGGGACTGCGCATAATATGTCTTCTGACCGGAAGCTCGGTACTTATGACTTATACTACGTCTCCGATCATGCTGACCGACGGTATCGAGCGTCTGCTGTCGCCTCTGAATAAGATAAAGGCACCCGTACACGAGTTTGCGATGATGATGTCGATAGCACTGCGCTTTATACCGACTCTCGTTGAGGAGACGGACAAGATAATGTGTGCGCAGAAGGCGCGCGGAGCCGACTTCTCGTCAGGCGGACTTATTAAGAGAGCTAGGGCGCTTATACCTGTTCTCGTACCGCTGTTTATTTCAGCGTTCCGCCGTGCGAGCGACCTCGCGGTTGCGATGGAGTGCCGATGCTACAGAGGCGGAAGCGGAAGAACGAGAATGACTAAAACGCATTTCGGTGCGCGTGACGTTATCCTCTTCACTGCCACGGTAATTCTCGGGACGGTAATAGTACTGTCAAATATTTATTTCCCGATATGGATGATATAGGAAGATAAGCTGTGAAGTACCTACTGACAATTTCATACGACGGCAGAAGCTACTGCGGCTATCAAAAGCAGAAAAACGGCGTGTCTGTTCAGGAAAAACTGACCGATGCCGCTTCCGCGCTGTTTGGTGACGGTACGAAAATTACGGGTTGCTCGCGTACCGATAGCGGAGTTCACGCCGTCGCGTTCAAGGCAACGCTTGAAAGCGAAAACGCTAAGATCAAGCCGGAAAAGCTGCCGTCGGCACTTAACGCGCATCTTCCGCCCGATATATCGGTAAGAGATGCGTCGGAATCCGACGCGGACTTTCATCCGCGCTATTCCGTCAAGGAAAAGGAGTACAGATATATTATCTGTAATTCATCTACACGCGATCCGTTCAGCGAGGGAAGAGCATACTTTTTCCCGAAAAAGCTAGATGCCGAAATAATGAATGAAGCCGCGCAGTCTCTTGTCGGAAAGCACGATTTCAGAGCGTTTATGGCGTCGGGATCAAAAATTGAAGATACCGTAAGAGAAGTCTATTCTTGTACCGTTACAAGAGAGGGCGATAATATAACCGTCTCGGTCCGCGGAAACGGATTTCTCTACAATATGGTAAGAATAATCGTCGGAACGCTTATCGCAGTTTCCGACGGCAAGATCGCAAAAGACGATATTGCGAAAATAATAGAAAGCAAGGACCGTAAAAACGCAGGTCCGACTGCTCCGGCAGAAGGACTGTATCTATACGACGTAAAGTATTGAGAAAGGAGGCAAAAATGGAGGAAAAGAAAAAGCCACAGGTTCCGTCTGAAAATGATAAACCGGAAAAACGCGGATACAAGCTTATAAAAAAGAGAAGCTCGGTCGTTATGCCTAAAGCAAAATACGACGGTGCGTTTGAAAAAGAAAACCCATATTATATAAAGATAGCTAATAAATATGCTATCCTAAAGTATATATCTATTCTGCTGACCTTCGTTTTTGCCGTAACGATGCTGACTGCATTCAGCTCTGACATAACGCCGGAGAATTTTCAATATCTATTAAAGGACCTCGATATTACAGGTGTCCTTTCGGGAAGCAAGTTCGACTCGGTAATATATAACGGCGGTTCGACCTCGTCCTTCGGTATCTACAGAGGAGAGCTGGCAGTTATAAACGCCGGTTCGACGATGCTGTATAAGCCGTCGGGTGCGCTGTCGTACAGTGATACTAATAAGTTTTATAATCCTCGCCTTGTTATATCGGATAAATATATGCTGATATACGACAGAGGCGATACGACGCATACCTACTCGGTACATAATTCCTTTGCAAAGCTGCATGAGGAAAGATATGAATATCCAATAACTCTTGCAGATATGTCAAATAAGGGAAGCTACGCAGTTGTAACGCGTGACGACAGCTTCCGAAGCATCGTGTATATATACGATGAGAACTTTAATCTGAAAAATACCGTTAAAAAGGATAAATACGTTCTTTCGATAAGTATGAATGACGCAGGCAATAAGCTTGCGATCGCATCGGTCTACGATAAGGAAGGCGCCTTTGAGAGCGAAATACTCGTTCTCGGAATATCTAGCGAGAAGCCCGATTTTACCGTGACCGAAGAGGGAAAGATACCGCTAAAAAGCGAGTGGCTGAAAAACGGAGACCTGGCTGTTGTTTATTCCGACTGCGCGGTGATCTATTCGCCTAAGGGCGATAAACGGGCAACGCTTCAGCTCAGCGGTCATTCGTCACATAATCTCGAGCTTAACTCGTCGCTGATCGTTTCGGTGTATAATACGACGGTCCTCGGTTACGATAAAACGGTAAACGTTTACGACGTGAACGGAGAGCTTATAATGACGTCCTCGATCGAGGGAGAGCTTATAAAAATTCTTCCCGGAAGCGACAAGGTTTGTCTGCTTTTTGAAGACAGAGCAGTGCTTATCGACGTAGTTTCAAAGACCGTAAAGGAAGCGCCCGTTAAGCCGAACGCAAAGGACGTAGCGTTCTATGAGGATAGCGTAATAGTTTGTTATTCCGGCGGAGCCGAGCCGCTTGATTTCGGCAAATAGTAGTTTTGAAGGGGTATAGCAATGTCACTTTTAATTGACGTTATTGTAATAGCCGCGTTTGCAGGTTGCCTGATCCGCGGAATAAAAAAGGGCTTTATCAAGAGCATTATCGGAATCGTCATTGTAATCGCAGCAATAATCGGCAGCGTTCAGTTCAGTCCCGCATTGGGTAATACGCTGAACGATAAGTTCGTTCACAAGTCTGTGGTCTCGGCTGCAAAAGATTCGATACCCAAAGTTGATACCGATACGCTCATTAACGAAATGCCGACTGCGTTCAAAAAGTCTCTTGACCGATTCAGAACAGATCCCGAAGACGTAAAAGAGCTGTTTGAAAACAGCGACATAGAGGAGACCGAGGAGCAAAAGCGCGCAAGAATTGCCGAGAAAATGGCTTCGCCTCTTTCAAAGGCAATATCAAGAGCACTTGCATTTCTGATAATCTTCGTCGTTTTGTATCTTGTACTCTTTATAATTTCGATAATAGTATGCGCGGTCGTAAAGCTTCCGCTTCTCAGAACTGCCGATAAGCTTCTCGGCGCACTTCTGGGAGGCGTTTCGGGAATACTTCTTGCGTGGGGAGTCAGTCTCGCAATATGCGCTCTGCTTCCTCACCTTTCGGTCCTTTACGACGGAGTCGTACCCGAAACGGTCATCGATAATTCGATAGTAGTAAAATTCATCGGTAAATTCGATCCCTTTAACCTTATAAAATAAGCGAAAACCCAGTTTGGAGAAATAATATGCAGCTTTGCTCAAAATGCCACAAGCGGCTTGCGGTCGTCTTTGTCGGCAAAATGATAAACGATAAAATTGAAAACGAAGGCTATTGCCTGCGCTGTGCCAAGGGACTTGGTATTGCACAGGTCGACGCCCTTATGAATCAGTACGGTATCTCGGAGGACGATCTCGACCGTCTTGAGCCGGATATCGACGAAAATGATCTTCCCGCAGTAATTGATGAAGCGGACGACGAGGGAAAAGCTCCCGCAATCGACTTTATGAAGATCCTCGGCTCGGTCGGCGGAATGCCGCCCATGAGGGGCAGACCCGAAAAGAAGCCGAACGAAAAGAACGAAAAGAACAAAAAAGAGAAGGAAAAGAAGTTCCTTTCTCAGTATTGCACCTCGCTTACCGATAAGGCGAAAAACGGACTTCTCGATGCTATAATCGGACGTGACCGCGAGCTTCAGCGCGTTATGCAGATACTATGCCGCCGTCAGAAGAATAATCCTTGTCTAATCGGTGAGCCGGGTGTCGGAAAGACTGCGGTTGCAGAAGCACTTGCTTCCAAGATCGCATCGGGCGACGTTCCTTTCCGTCTCAAGGATAAGGAAGTGTATCTCGTTGATATGACCGCGCTCGTTGCAGGTACGCAGTTCAGAGGTCAGTTTGAAACGAGAATGAAGGGACTTATCGACGAGGTAAAGGCGCTCGGTAACGTTATTCTGGTTATCGACGAGGTCCATACTATCGCGTCCGCAGGCGACGCTGAGGGCAGTATGAATGCCGCAAACATCCTCAAGCCCGCCCTTTCTCGCGGTGAGATCCAGGTCATCGGCGCAACGACACTGACCGAATACAGGAAATTCATCGAAAAGGACGCTGCGCTCGAACGTCGCTTCCAGCCCGTTATGATCGACGAGCCGTCGTTAAGCGACTGCGTTGAGATACTCAAGGGCATCAAAAATTATTATGAAAATTTCCACGGTATAACCGTCTCGAACGAGCTTCTTTATAAGGCGGTAAACCTTTCGGAGAGATATATAACTGACAGATACCTGCCCGATAAGGCAATAGACCTTCTTGACGAGGCACTTTCTTACGTTGCGCTTAAGTCAAAGGCGCTTAATGAATTCAGAGCAGCCGAGAAGGAAGCGATCGACGTTGCTACTCGCAAAGCCGAAATAGAGGCGCGCGAGGAGACCGAGCAGGAAGCACAGAATAAGAAGTACGAGGAGCTTGCAGAGATAAAGGTCAAGGAGATAAACCTTAATCAGCGTCTCGACTCGCTCCGCGAGGAGAAGGAAAAGCTCGCGCTTACAGGCGCAGACCTCGCAAGAGTTATCGAAATATGGACGGGAGTTCCTGCGTCCTCGATAATGGAAAACGATTTTGCCAAGCTCGAGCGCCTTAAGGAAAGCATATCGGGTAAGATCATAGGACAGGATCACGCAGTTGACGCTGTCGTCCGCGCGATAAGAAGAAACCGCGCGGGAGTAAGCGCGAAGCGTAAGCCCGTTTCCTTTATATTTGCAGGACCGACGGGCGTTGGTAAGACTGAGCTTGTAAAGGTGCTCGCTTCAGAGCTTTTTGATTCGCCCGAAACGCTTATACGCCTTGATATGTCGGAATTTATGGAGAAATTCTCAGTATCGAGGATAATAGGTGCTCCTCCCGGATACGTCGGCTACGATGAGGCAGGACAGCTGACCGAAAAGATCCGCCGTAAGCCGTACAGCGTAGTGCTTTTCGATGAGATCGAAAAGGCACATCCCGACGTAATGAATATTCTTCTGCAGATCCTCGACGACGGAAGAATCACCGACGCGCAGGGAAGAACTGTCAATTTTGAAAATACCGTTATAGTTATGACGACGAACGCCGGCTCGGAGGTATCTTCATCCTCTGCGGGCTTTTCTGCAAGCCGTCACGATTCAGATAAGGAACGCACCGAAAAGGCACTTTCTACCTTCTTGCGCCCGGAGTTTATTAACCGTGTAGACGAAATAATCGTATTTAACCGCTTAAGTAAAGAAAACTTCGCGGAAATTGCGAAGCTTATGCTTAACGATCTCGTTAGAGCTTTGGCTGAAAAGGATATCAAATTCGTCTATACCGATAAGGCGGCGAAAGCTATTGCCGATGCGTCGTTCAGCGATAAATACGGTGCGCGTAATATGCGCAGATATATTGAAAAAGAGGTCGAGGATAAGCTTGCAGATAAGCTTATCAGCGGCTATACCGAGAATATTTTCGGTATTTCTCTTGATCACGACGGCGAAAAGCTGACCGTTGAAACTATTTAAGCTTGATTTTATTCGGCGGGAGCAAGCCCCCGCCCTACAAAAACGTGGTAAAAATCTGTAAAATAGCGATTAGACTGAGCGGAGGAGCAGCGGACCGTCGAGGACGCCGGTCCCTACAAATCACGTGGCGTAGCTTCGTTGCGTTCTATTGGATTCCCCTTTGTCGGGCTTGGCTCAGGATGACCGCAGAATGCTTCTAAATCTCAAAGAAAGGAGAGCAGATATGGCTGAAAAATGGTATGATAAATCTGCCGTGCAGACTGCAACTATTCTCGGCACGAACGTCGGAACGGGACTAGACCGTGAAGAAGTACGCAGACGAAGAAAGCTTGACGGTGAAAACGATATATACCCGACACCAAAGAAAAACTATAAGACATATCTTGCTCACCTTCTGACGGATTTTAATTCGCTTCTCATGCTGACTGTGCTTCTCATAGCCGCAATATTTGAGGAGACTGAAAACCTGTTCGTTATGTTCGCGGTGCTTATTACCTACTATATCGTCGCAATGGTAACGTATATGAAGTCGCAAAGCGTCCTTGACGATATGGGTAAGGGAGCGCTTCCGAACGCAAAGGTGCTTCGCGAGGGAAGAGTATATATGATCAAGCAGCGGCGTCTTGTCCGCGGCGACGTTATTTATATTTCTGCAGGCGATATCGTGCCGTGTGACGCGCGTCTTATTGAAAGTAATGACCTTGAAGTTCTTGAGGTGAACGTAACGGGTGTTACTCACGCTGTGCGTAAATCATCGCGCTTCGAGGAGTACCACGATATTGCCCCTGCAAATCAGAAGAATATGCTCTTCGCGTCGTCTATCGTAACAAAAGGTAACGCAAAAGCTATCTGCTGTGAGATCGGCGGCGAGACGCTGGTCTGCAAGATGAAGAAAAATCAGCCGATCGTTTCTCACGAGCGACTGCAGGTGTTCGAGCGCATAGCGGTATTCTGCCGCCGTTGGACGCTTGCAATGACGACGGGCGTTTTCATTTTGACCGCATTGTCGCTTCTTGTCGAATCAACGAATAACGGCATCTTCCCGTCGTTTATGACAGGCGTTTCTCTTGCTGTATCGTCTATGAGCGAGTTTTATACCGCGTTCGGCTATATAGTCCTCGCCTGCGGCATATTCGGTGCGCTCAACCGCAAAAAAGAGGTAAACAGAGGCGCGCTGATAAAAAACAGCTCAAAGCTTGAGGACCTTAAAAACCTCACTTGCCTGATTGTGCCTAAGGAAGGCGCATTCAATATACGCGGAATGTCGCTCGAAAAGGTGTTTGCAAACGGAGACGTATATGCAAAGGAAGACCGCGGCTTCAAGAAAAACGCCGCAAGAGTTCTACGATACGCGCTTATCTCAACGGGTAAGTACGGAGCAGGAATGCTCACGCGTAACAATATGCTCGGCGAGAACATATATACCTCTGAAGAGGACGCAATAATCAAGGCGGCAGAGGGGCTGAGCGAATATAATATAGGTCTTGAAAAACGCTACCCGATGGTCGAGCACGTCGACCGCGGAACGCGTGGCTCTGCCTTCGATACAACTCTCGTTCACTATGAAAACGGCTTTTTCGTAAGCTTGCGCGGCGACTATTCAAGTATTCTTCCTCTTTGCCGCTACTATACTGAGGACAGCCGAGTTTATACCATGACCGACGAGAAGCTGAATAACTTCTATATCGAAGCGGAAAAGCTTGCCCGTCAGTCATACAGAGTAATAGCGATAGCGTCAAAGGATACCGTTTATAATAATCTCAGGCGTGTAGCCAACTGTCATACCGAGCTTACCCTCGAGGGTCTGCTCGCGATAAGAGAGCCGATTCTTCCTGATGCGGCAAAGAACGTTCTGCGCTGTAAGAACGCAGGAATTAAGGTAATTATGCTCTCGCCCGACGAAAGCGAAAATAACGCGGTAGTTGCCGAATCTCTCGGTATTGCTGCGGGACCCGATCAGCTTGTGACCGGAAGGGCGCTTTCGGGAATGAAGGAAGGAATTATCAGAGCCGATCTTGATAAATATACTGTGTATCAGGGCTTGTCACTGACTCAAAAACGAATGATAGTCCGCTATTTGCAGGAAAAGGGTGAAAAGGTCGGCTATCTCTGCTCGGAGCTTGACGAGATAATTCTTATGAAGGAAGCCGACGTCGGCTTTGCGCAAAGTGTAACGCTTTCGGATCGTATGGGCGGTAGCGGCGTTGACCTATCAAGACATAATATCCCTATTTACAGTAAAGACGCAAATTCGGGGCAGATCGGCTGCGAGGCGCTGAAATTTGTATCAGACGTTATCGTTTCCGAACCCGATTCCTCGGGAACGGGCGGCTTTAACGCAATCGTCGATTCTTTCCTTTGCTCAAAATCTGTGTATTATAATCTGCACAGAATGCTTAAATATATGATAAGCACGCAGATAGCTCGGCTTCTGCTTGTATTCATATCACTTCTTTGCGGATTTACCGCGCTTATTCCCTCACAGATTCTTTTCCTTGGTCTTGTAACCGACTTCGCGGCGATAATCATAATCGCCTTTGAAAAGCCCGATTATTCGCTTGTAAAAGCATCAGCGAACGTCGGCGGTAAGCTGCATAATCCCTTTATTAAGAATCCCGAAGCCGCGCTGATGGGCATTCTTTGGGCGGTTGTTACCGCGGTCAGCGCTATGCTGTTGACTAAGAACTCAGTAATGCCCGAATCAGCCGTTACTGCATATTGCTTCGTAAGCTTCATTATTGCGCAGATAGCGATGCTGAACGAATGTAAACGAGAGCAGAGCGTTTTCGATAAGAACGTAAGAGTGAACGGCGCGTATGTTACGATGCTTGTAGTTGTCGTTGGGTTCATCGCATTCGCATTTGCTTTGCCAAGCTTTGGAAAGCTGTTTGGAATTGTTCGTATGTCGCCATATGCGGCTCTTGCGGCTTTGATTCCTGCCGTGATCCTGACGGCGGCTTACGAGATCTTCAAGGCGATCACGCGTCCGAAAAAAGATAAAAAAGTGCATAAATAAAAAATGACCGAAAACGTTAGGTTTTCGGTCATTTTTTTACTGTATTTCGTCTATGAAGTAAGCTCTTGAATACGCCTTGTATCCTTGTGCATCTGTAACTGTCACGCGGATATATGCAGGCGGATCGGTCTTTAGCTTGTGCGCTGAATCGGCGATGTAGGATTTGAGGTCAAATACCGCTTCTGTGTGCGGCACTCCGTCCTTGGATCTTACGCATCTGTTGTGACGTCTTTCGGTTGCAACTTCAACTGACACTGCAGGAGAGGTTTTGACGGTGAGTATGCCGTCCTCAATATAGAGATCGTGTATCTCGGTACCTGTCGACGAATAAAAATCGCCGTTTTCAAGCGCGGTCATAACGGTGGTATAATCAAGCTTGTCTGCCTTGATCATTACCCAGCCACCGAAATAGTCCCAGAAGGTGTCCTTTTTGCCGTGCGCGTCGTCTGTAGCGAGAGGGAAGACGTTTTCACCGAGAGCGAGAAGATCGTCAAGCGGCTGAACTGTATCGGGATAGCCGCTTCTTGCGCACCCTGCGTTATACACCTCAACGCCCCAAACGCCCTTAAGCTTTGAATAGAACGGGTAGTGGTTGAGCGACCATACGGGATGATTGTAGGAGACGATAAAGCCGTCTTCCTTAGCGGCTGCAATTACCTCGTTCATTGACTCGGGAGTAAAGGTCCTCTTGAAGTCGATCTCCTTCATTTCATCAGCCATATACTGTTCGGCATGAGCAGGCCAAAGGCGTGACTTCGAGTATACAGAGCAGACCGTCTTGTTTGGGTCCTTGGCATAGAGATTCATGTGACAGGTCTCGCGGTAGCTGTACGCACCGTGAGTGATCTCGGCGTTTGTCGCGAGCTCAACGGCGGTTATCGCAAGAAACTCATCGTCGTCAAGGTCCTTGTGCGGCACCATCGCTTCGTGGTCGGTAAAAGCGACGACGGAATATCCGCGCTTCTTGTATTCTTCCTTTATCTCCTCGGGGGTAAGCGATCCGTCGGAGATCGTCGTGTGAACGTGAAGATTCGCCTTATAATAATTACCTTTTTCGGGTAAAAGGTGCTTTTTCATAGGATCACTCCATTACAGTTCCGTCGGGATGGAAAAGCGGAAGCTTTTCAAGGTATACGATATCGGGGCGCTCCTGAGCGTCGCCCTCAGCAAGTATACATGCCTTTCCTACGATGATTCCGCCTGCCTGTTCAACGAGGACAGCAAGTGCGTTAAGGGATTCACCTGTCGAGATAACGTCGTCAACGAGCAGGATCTTTTTGCCCTTCATTCTCTCGGCATCCATGCCGTCAAGATACAGGTGCTGATCTGCATCGGTAGTGATCGAACGGACGGGAACGTCAAAGACGCTCGTCATATAGAGCTTCGGGTGCTTACGCGCGACGAAATAGAAATCGTCCTCGCGCTGTCTTGCCATTTCGTGTGCAAGCGGAATACCCTTTGCCTCTGCGGTTATAAGGTAGTCGTATTCGGGAACGATCTTAAGGAGGTCGCGTGCGCAGGCAACAGTAAGCTCTGCGTCACCGAAAATTACGAATGCGCCGATACTGAGGTTTTCGTTTACGGGGCAGATAGGAAGATGTCTTTGAAGCCCCGCGATTGTCATTTTATGAGTGAGCATGATAGTCATCCTTTCCATAATAACTCTACTATAGATTATATCTCAAAAATGCAAAAAGTCAAGATAATTTACTTCTATTCTTATAATAATCAATAAAAATACTTGAATTATTCAGAAAGGTCTGCTATAATATATTATGTATAATTGTATAATGGGAGTATTATCTGATGAATATAGGACTGCTCGGCTTCGGAGCTATGGGAAAGACGCATACCTATTCGGTTAAAAACCTGCCGTTCTTCTACGGAGCCGGATATGAAAACGATAAAATAGTCGCTCT
Organism: Clostridia bacterium; assembly: GCA_017621655.1. Lineage (GTDB taxonomy): Bacteria > Bacillota > Clostridia > Oscillospirales > CAG-272 > Colimorpha_A. Next base: position 93,919 of record JAGASS010000016.1, read on the forward strand.
CTGCTCGGGGCATTATGAGAACGCTGTCAAAGCAGTTAATGAGTTTTCCCTTGGACGCGCCTGCAAAAGCGAGGACGAGATCATAAACGATCCGAATATTGATATAGTCGATATTTGCACGCCGAATATTTATCACTATGAAACCGTTAAAAAGGCACTTAATGCGGGTAAACACGTTTACTGCGAAAAACCGCTTGCGGTCACTTACGAAGAAGCAAAGGAGCTTTGCAATCTAGCCGAAGGCAAGGGACTTACTTGCCGTATCGTATTCAATAACCGCTTTATGCCGGCAGTAATGAGAGCGAAGGAAATTGTGGAAAGCGGACGGCTCGGAAACGTGATAACCTTCCGCGTCGCTTATCTTCACGCAAGCTGTATTGACCCAAACAAAAAGGCGGGCTGGAAGCAGGATCGCGACATCTGCGGCGGCGGAGTTCTTTTCGACCTCGGCTCGCACGCTATCGACCTCGTCCGTCACCTTTGCGGCGAGATAGCTTCGGTCAGCGGCAGAAGTCAGATATATCATAAGAACCGTCTCGGCGTTGACGGCAAAGCGTGGGAAACCAACGCTGACGAAGCGTTTTACATTACAGCTGAGCTTGAAAACGGCGGTATGGGAACTATCGAAGCAAATAAGCTCGCTATCGGAACGAATGACGATCTCTCGTTTGAAATATACGGTGAAAAGGGTGCGCTCAAGTATTCGCTTATGCAGCCGAACTATCTGCGGTATTACGACGGAGATAGAGCAGGAGGCGTTTTAGGCGGAGACGGCGGATTTACCGATATCGAATGTGTCGGCAGATACCCAGCGCCGGGCGGAATTTTCCCGTCGTTCAAAGCCCCCGTCGGCTGGCTTATGGGACACGTTGAGTCTTACCGCGACTTCCTTGACGCGATAAAGAAGGGAAGCGTATCGAAGCCGGATTTTAAGGACGGAGCGAGAGTACAGCTTATAATGGAGAAGGCATACGAGTCGGCTGATAACGGCTCGGTAGACATTCGCGTTTGACCGACCGACGGCGGTTTTCCGTCGGAGAATGAGGAACTATGCTTACAGTAGGACTGACGGGCAGCTCGGGAAGCGGTAAGGGTTACGTATCCGACATAATGAAGAGCGTCGGAATACCTTGCCTTGATACCGATAAGGTCTGCCGTGACGTCTATATGAAGGGAAACGAGTGCTACGACGATCTTGTGCGCAATTTCGGAGATATTATTCTCGGAGATGACGGCGAGATCGACCGAAAGAAGCTCTTTAACCTTACCTTTACGGATAAAGAAAAATACGAGCAGTTAAATTCTATCGCTTTTTATCACATAATGCGTCAGACGAAAAAATGGCTCGATGAGCGCGAGAGCGAGGGCGAGAAGATAGTCGTTATCGACGCGCCGATGCTTTACGAAAGCGGATTTGATAAGATGTGTCAAAAGGTAATTTGCGTGACCGCCGACACACCGACACAGGTCAGCCGTATCATGAAGCGCGACGGTATCTCAGAAGAAGAGGCGCGCGTTCGCCTGAGCAAGCAGAAGGCGAATATTTACTATACCTCAAAGGCGGATTACGAGCTTAATAACTCGATCCGTAACGAGCACAATATTTACACCGAAACTACGCGTCTTGTCGGCGTTTTGCGCCGCCACGAGGCGAGGATTAATAAGTAAATTATAATTCCGAAGGAGAATTTGAAAATGGACGTAAAAGAACTTAAATCACAGCTCGAATACAAGAACAAAAACGTATTCGACATTATTTCCGAGGACGAGCTTGAAAGATCGTTTGCATATGCTGAAGCATATAAGCTTTTCCTTGACAATGCAAAGACCGAAAGAGAAGCGGTAAAGTACGCTATCGCTATGGTCGAAAAGAAGGGCTATACCGAGTACCACTTCGGCGACGAGCTTCAGGTCGGCGGTACTTACTACTATAACAACAGAGGCAAGATGCTCATCGTATTCAAGGTCGGCGAAAACGACATTGAAAAGGACGGCGCGTATATCGTTGCCGCACATATTGATTCTCCCCGTATCGACCTCAAGCAGAATCCTCTTTACGAGGCAGACGGCTTCGGTATGTTCAAGACCCACTACTATGGCGGTGTTAAGAAGTATCAGTGGACGACCGTTCCGCTTGCGCTTCACGGCGTAATGGTCAAGCGTGACGGCGAGGTCGTTGACATCTGCATCGGTGAAGACGAGGAGGATCCGATCTTCTATATTTCCGATCTTCTTCCTCACCTTGCAAAGGATCAGATGACGAAGACTCTCGCAGAGGGAATCACGGGCGAAGGTCTTAACATTATCGTTGGAACAGAGCCATACCGCGAGGAAGAGACCGACGGTGCTATCCGTCTCAACCTTCTCCGCATTCTTAATGAAAAGTACGGCATTACCGAGGAGGACTTCATCTCCGCGGAGCTTACCGCAGTTCCCGCACTCAAGGCAAGAGACATCGGTCTTGACCGTTCTCTTATCGGCGGCTACGGTCATGATGACCGCGTTTGCGCTTACCCTGCAGTAACCGCACTTCTTGACAATCCCGACACCAAGAAGACCGTATTTGCCATCCTTGCCGACAAGGAAGAGGTCGGATCTGACGGCGTAACCGGTATGCAGAGCTTGGCGTTTACCGACATTCTTGAAGAGGTCTGTGACGCTCTCGGCGCAAATTACCGCAAGGTTAAGGCAAATTCGAAGTGCCTCTCCGCTGACGTTAACGCAGCGTTTGACCCGAATTTCCCCGAGGTTCTCGAAAGAAAGAACGCTTGCTACGCTAACTGTGGTGTCGTTCTCTCCAAGTTTACCGGCTCGAGAGGTAAGTCCGGCACGTCCGACGCTACCTCCGAGTTTACCGCTTACGTAAGAAATATGCTTAACGAGGCAGGTGTTGAGTGGCAGATGGCAGAGCTCGGTAAGGTCGACCAGGGCGGCGGCGGAACCGTTGCAAAGTTCATTGCTAATCACAATATAGACACCCTTGACGTTGGCGTTCCGGTCATCTCGATGCACGCTCCCTATGAAGCAATTTCGAAGCTTGACCTCTATATGACCTATAAGGCATTTGCCGCGTTTGTAAAATAATGCTTGACAAGCTGAAGGAGGCGGAGCTTTATTACAGCGGCGTCTGTCATAAGCTTTCGACTCCCGAGGCACTTACCGATCCCTCGGAGCTCCGTCGGCTTATGCAGGAGGAGAGAAAGCTCTCGCCAATAATCGAAAAATACCGCGAATATAAGTCGGTCACCTCTCGCCTTGAAGAAGCGCTTATTCTTCAGGGTGAGAGCGACCAAGAGCTTCAGGAGCTGGCAGACGAGGAAATAAAGCTCTGCCGTCCGCTTATCGAGGAGATCAAAAAGGAGCTTACCGTGCTTTTGCTTCCGCAGGACCCGAACGATGAAAAGAACGTCGTCGTTGAGATAAGAGCAGGAGCAGGCGGTGAGGAGGCGGCACTGTTCGCCTACGATCTTTACCGTATGTACAGTATGTATGCCTCTCAAACCGGCTTTAAGCTTGAGACCGCATACGTCAACGAGACCGAGCTTGGTGGATATAAGGAAATATCATTTACCGTTGAGGGAAACGGCGCATATTCACGACTTAAGTACGAAAGCGGTGTTCACCGCGTCCAAAGAGTTCCCGATACCGAGTCGCAGGGAAGAATACACACATCGACCGTTACCGTCGCAGTCCTTCCCGAGGCGGAGGAGGTCGAGCTTGAGATCAATCCTGCCGATATCGTCGTTGAGACTATGAAAAGCTCGGGCGCGGGCGGTCAGCATATCAATAAGACCGAAAGTGCCGTGCGACTTATCCATAAGCCGTCGGGAATGGTAATTGAATGCCGCGAGGAAAGATCGCAGTACAAGAACCGTGACAAGGCGATGAAGCTTCTTCGTACGCGTCTGTACGATCAGATGTGTCGCGAGCAGGAGGGCAAGCTTGCCGATGCGCGCCGCACACAGGTCGGTACGGGTGACAGAAGCGAGAAGATCAGAACCTATAATTTTCCGCAAAGACGCGTGACGGATCACCGTATCGGTTATACCGTCCATACTCTCGACGCGTTCCTTAACGGAAGCATCGGCGGGCTGATAGATGCGCTCGCCGCGGCAGATACTGCCGAGAAACTAAAAAATTCAGGTGAAAAATGAAAACTCTGATAATTCGGTATGAGGGCAAGGATTCTCTTATACCGGCGGCGGAGATAATCAAAAAGGGCGGAATCGTCGCTTTCCCGACTGAGACTGTATACGGTCTTGGCGGTAATGCGCTAGACCCAAGCGCGGCGTCAAAGATATACGCTGCAAAGGGGCGCCCGTCCGATAATCCGCTGATAGTACATTTAGACAAATATGAAAACGCAGGTATTTATGCGCATACGACGCCTCTGTTTTTTGAAATTGCAGACGCGTTTATGCCGGGACCTATCACCGTTATTCTGAAGAAGCGAAGCTTTATTCCCGATAGCGTGACCGGCGGGCTTGATACCGTTGGCTTGCGCGTTCCGTCGAACCATATCGCAAGAGAGCTTATCGAGCTTTCGGGCGTTCCGATAGCGGCGCCGTCTGCGAATATTTCGGGCAAGCCGAGTCCGACGTCGTTTGAGCACGTATATCACGATCTTAACGGCAAGGTAGACGCGATAATCGACGGCGGTAGCTGTGATTTCGGTGTTGAAAGCACGATCGTAAAGCTTGAAAACAAGACGATACAGCTTCTCCGTCCCGGTGCGGTAACGCTTGAAATGCTGTCACTCTTCGGTGACGGGCTTTGCGTTGATCCTGCAGTTACCGAAAAATTCGACGGCACGCCCCTTGCGCCAGGTATGAAATACCGTCACTACGCGCCGTCAACTCCGCTTACCGTTCTCGACGGAAGCGATAAGGAAGTTTATTCGTATCTTTCCGACCGAGAGGACGTCGGAGTTATTTGCTTCGACGAGGACCTGCCGTATATAAATAACGCTTACGTTATCTCGTGCGGCTCGGTGTCCGATACTCTTACACAGGCGAAAATGCTCTTTGAATGCCTGCGCAAGATGGACGGTAGGACTGATCTTAAACATATTTACGCAAGAATGCCGTCAAAGATCGGCATCGGTCTTGCGGTATTCAATCGGCTGATAAAAGCAGCCGGATTCAGCGTAGTTACGCTTAAATAAAAAAGAACAGGATAAGAAAAAATGGCAAAGAAAAAAGCCGCTTCCCGAATTTCGGTTCCGACTGTTCAGGCGGAGATCCGCCCGCAGCTCATAACCGAAACGATCGAAAAAAACTTTATGCCTTACGCGATGAGCGTTATCGTGTCGCGTGCGATTCCCGATATTGACGGCTTCAAGCCGGCACACAGAAAGCTCCTTTATACGATGTATAAGATGGGACTTCTTACGGGGCAGAAGGTCAAGAGCGCGACCGTCGTCGGTGAGACGATGAAGCGCCACCCTCACGGTGACCAGGCAATATACGCAACGCTCGTCCGTCTGACGAGAGCTAACGAGTCGCTTCTGCATCCCTTTATTGATTCAAAGGGAAGCTTCGGTAAGCACTATAGCTCCGATATGGACTACGCTGCGCCCCGTTATACCGAGTGTAAGCTCGATAAGCTCAGCGCCGAGATATTCGCAGGAATAGATAAGAACGCAGTTGACCTCGTTGACAACTACGATAATACGCTGAAGGAGCCGACGTTGCTCCCGACGGCGTTCCCGAATATTCTCGTTTCGCCGAACCTCGGTGTTGCAGTCGGTATGGCGTGTTCGATCTGCTCGTTCAACCTTGCTGAAATATGCGACGGAACGATACAGCTCCTTAAAAATCCGAATACCGATACCGAGCGCCTTATGAGCATTATCAAGGCACCCGATTTCCCGGGCGGCGGTAATCTCATATACGATAAAGAGAAATACAAGGAGATCTTCGAGACAGGTCACGGTTCACTTAAGGTAAGAGCAAAGTACGTATACGACAAGAGCGCAAACTGTATTGACGTTCTTGAAATTCCGTATTCGACCACTATCGAAGCGATAATCAAGAAGATAACGGGTTACATCAAGGAAGGAAAGCTCAAGGAGATCGTTGACGTCCGTGACGAGATCGACCTTCAGGGCTTCAAGCTGACAATTGACCTTCGCCGCGGCGTTGATCCTGATAAGCTTATGACTAAGCTTTACAAGATGACGCCCCTTGAGGATTCCTTTGAATGTAACTTCAATATACTCGTTCACGGCACGCCGCGTCTGCTCGGAATCAAAGAGATACTTAACGAGTGGATCGACTTCAGAATGACGTGCCTGCGCCGTGAGCTTACCTACGACCTCGGAAAGAAGAAGGATAAGCTTCATCTTCTTCTCGGACTCGGCAAGATCCTTCTCGACATCGACAAGGCGATAAAGATCGTCCGCGAGACTGAAAAGGAAGCGGACGTTGTGCCAAACCTTATGAAAGGCTTCTCGATCGACGAGATCCAGGCGGAGTATATCGCTGAGATCAAGCTCCGTTATCTCAACCGAGAGTATATCATCAGCCGTATAAAGGAGATCGAATCTCTCCAGAAGGAGATCGCGGATCTCGAGCAGCTTATCGCGTCCGATACGAGAATGAAGAACCGCATCGCATCTCAGCTTAAGGAGATAAAAGAGAAGTACGGTAAGGAAAGAAAGACACAGCTTATCGGTGCCGACGATGTCGAGGTATATGACGAAAGCGAGCATATCGAAGACTATAACGTCAAGCTTATCTTTACAAAAGAGGGCTATTTTAAGAAGATCACTCTCCTTTCGCTCCGCGGAAACGACGAGCAGAAGCTTAAAGATGGCGACTTCCTCGTTGATTCAATCGACGCGTCGAACACAGACGAGCTGATATTCTTCTCGGATAAGGCGCAGGTCTATAAGACGAGAGTTTGTGACTTTGATACGACGAAGGCGTCGCTTCTCGGTGACTATATTCCCGCAAAGCTCGGCTTTGATGAGGGCGAAAAGGCGATAGCTATGAAGAAGCTCGATAAGAGCGATCTTTACGGCGGACACGCTGTCGTTATATTCAAAAACGGTAAGGGCGTTAAGATACCGCTTTCCGCATATGAAACAAAGGGTAACAGACGTAAGCTTACCGCGGCGTATTCCTCCGCTTGCGAGCCGGCAGGCGTCGTTATATGCGAGAAGGGCGAGGATAAGGATATACTGCTAGTTGCAGATAACGGCAGGGTAATGACCATATCGACCTCTCTTGTTCCCGAAAAGGCAACGAGAACCTCTCAGGGCGTAACGCTCATGCAGGTGAAGAACGCAAACGTCGTATTCGTTACGACGGATATAGCAGCTTTTACTCCATCGGGTAAGAGCTACAAGAAAAACAAGCTTCCGACTACAGGTTGGACTATTTATGATGAAGATGCTGCGGCAATGCCCGACAGCGTAAAAGCAAATCTATAATTAAGAATCGAGGTTATAACAACATGTCAAACGTACTTGAACTCATTAATTCACTTAAAGGACCCTGCTCATGCGGAATGTGCCACGATACCGCAATTAAGGACATAGTTATTGAATCCGGCGCCGTCAACACCGTCGGTGAGGTTCTCAAGAGAAACGGCTTCCCGAAGAAGCTCCTTCTCGTTGCCGATAAGGATACTCTTAAGGCGGCTGACGGAATCGTTGAGTCCCTTAAGGATTTTGATATTGAATATAAAATATACGACACCCTCCGCGTTGCTACGATGAAGGAGGTAAACGAGGTAGAAGACCTTATTAAAGACCGCGAGATCGGCGTTCTTTCCGTTGGTACGGGTTCTATTAATGACCCCTGCCGTCTTGCTGCAGCAAGACAGGATAAGCTCCTTTGTATCTTCGGTACAGCTCCCTCTATGGACGGCTTCGCTTCTTACGGTGCGCCGATCGTAGACAAGGGCTTCAAGTTCAGCTACTCTGCTAAGAGTCCTGAGGTTATAATAGGCGATACTAAGATCCTCGCATCATCACCTTCTGATCTTAAGTCTGCGGGATTCGGTGATATGATCGCTAAATACGTCGGCCTTGTTGACTGGAAGATATCAAGTCTTCTTACAGGGGAGCTTTATTGTGAGAAGGTAGCTAAACTTACCAGAGACGCAGTTGACGAGCTTGTTGAGCTTGCTGACAAGGTCACCGTTAACGACGAGAAAACTGCAGGTAAAATATTTGAAGCACTGCTTAAAACAGGCGTAGGAATGTCGTTTATGCAGAACTCCCGTCCCGCAAGCGGCGCTGAGCATATCGTTTGTCATATTCTCGAGTGTAAGGAGCTTGTTGACGGAATCATCCCGAACTACCACGGACACGACGTCGGTGTTTCTACTCTCAACCTGCTCAAATATTACGCGAAGCTCGCTTCTATCGAAAAGATAAGCGCAAAGTATGAAAACGTTGACTGGGACGACGTGTATGCCTTCTACGGCGATCTTGCCGATGACATCAAGGCAGTCAATTTCCCCGAAAACATAGTCGACGGAATCACCCCCGAGTCGATCGAGGAAAACTGGGATAACATAAGAAAGATCATAAGAGAAGTTCCTTCCTACGAGGAATGTAAGGAAGCAATGAGAAAGGCGGGCTGTCGCCTTACCGTAGACGACATAGGAAAGGACAGAAAGCTGTTCAACGACTGTACGAGGTATTCGCCGTTTATGAGAAAACGTTTAACGCTTTTGCGTCTTAGCGGTATGATTGGCATATACCCCGAGGACGCCGATTAATTCGGAGGAATTTATGAAAAAACTCAAGAAATCCGCAATAATCTTCGTTATGATTATAACGATACTTACCTTCGGTGTTTCTGCCGACGAGGCGTATTCGAGCAAAAACGATCCGCTTGTTTCGCTCAGCTACGTCAACGACGTGCTCGGACCGCAGATAATGTCGCAGGTGCTTGAGAAGATCGAAAGTCAATATGTCAAAATCAGCGATATTACCGACATGATGTCGGGAGAGCTGACGCTTGTTACCCTCAGTAAGGGAGATACACTGATGTCAAAGGGCGTTTGTGAGATCGTTCTGCTTTCGGGTAATGCGACGACTCTTATTACCGCTTCGTCAAATATCGAAGCGGGGCAGGGACTTGTTGACGTGACAGATGGCACGGTCGTAACTAACGGCTCGCTTATCAAGGCAAACCATAAGATAATAATTCCGAAGGCGGACGGCAGAGGAATTATTGTTACGGGTGACAGCGTAAGCTTGCTCGTGAGAGGAGCGTATTCAATTGCGGACTGATAACGGTACAAAAAAGAAGAGGTTAAAGCTTGATTCGCGTTTTTGGGCGCGGGTCTTGGTCGTGCTTCTCGCCTTATCAATGCTCGTCGGAACGTTTTATTACGTGCTGATATTCTTTGCGCCGAGGTCACATGCGGCTGAAAATGAAGCTTCGGATGACAGCTCCTGGAATATCAACTTGCGCGTCGGCATATGCTACGACGAATATATAACCGTTTCCGTTAAGCTTACAGCCGAATACGGATTTGACGTTGTTTATTCAACCATGGGACGCAATACGATCAACCTCGGATATTTACCCCAGACCGAGGTGCACGTTGCGCGCCACGTTAACCTGAAATACGCTTCCTCCAAATATCAGAAGGCATCAAATGCCGCTGAAACGAAGGTCGGATCGTATCATATTGACGTTCTTTCCGATGACAACTATCTTGAGGATATAGATGAAATAAAGAAGGTCTTTCCTGAGTATAACGTATTTCCCGCATATCTGCACGCTGAACGTCACGTGTTCATAGGACAGTTCGCAACGGCAGAAGAGGCGGAGGCGGCGCTTTCGCTGATAAAGGAGGCGTTGACTCCACCGCCGCCACCCGAAACGACTCCGGAGCCGGAGACCACACCCGAGCAGACAGAGGGCGATACAACTCCCGAAGTATCGGATACGACAGCAGAAGACACCGCGACAGATACAGTCGATACGTCTGAAGTCACATCAGAAGAAGATACTTCCCAAGACATTACTACTGAAGCTGGTGCTTCCGACAGTAAGACTGAAGACGATACAACCGTTGAGGACACCACCGTTGAGGACACCACCGTTGAGGATACAACCGTTGAGGATACAACCGTTGAGGATACAACCGTTGAGGATACAACCGTTGAGGATACGACCGTTGAGGATACGACTGCACCTGAAGTAACTGATCCACCCTTTGTATCACCGCTTTCGGGTGAGCTTACGGAAGCAGTGCTCGCTTCAAGTGTGCGCGCTCCTCTTAACAACGATATGATCGTAATTGATCCGTCTACCCATAATATTATTTGGCTTCACGGATCTCCGCAGACATACGTGCTTCTCGGTCTTGGCGCACACCGTATTGACCCGGACGTTAACGTCACTATGCGTATGAAGCATAAGTACAGCAGTGGCGAGACCACGCGTACTTACGACGGATATATGGAGTTTTCACATCATTGTCCGACCGAGTATTACGGAATAGAGATCGTCAATCTTGTTCGTCTCGAAAACTATATTGCAGGAGTTTGCGCAGCCGAGATACATACGTGGTGGCCGATTGAAACCTTAAAAGCGTTTTCAATCGCAGTCAGAAGCTTCTCGATAAAGAGACTGAACGGACACGGCGGTTTTTCAGGGGATCTGTGCAACGAGGCGTGCTGTCAGGTATTTAACGGCTACGGTCCGACTGACGAGCGAGTTTGGCGAGCAGTTGTTGAGACCAAAGGAATAATAGCGACCTCAAACGGCGTTCTGTGCGGAACGTATTATTCCTCGAGTACAGGCGGATGTACTGCCAACTGTACAGATGTCTGGGGAAGCAGTCTTGCTACCTATCCGTACCTCAAAGCGGTTGCGACACCTTGGGAGAAATACGAGACGTACTCAAGAGGTCAAAAGACCTATACGGTTACGGGAACAGCCCTTTATAACAGACTTGTAGATAAGGGATATAAGAATCTTAAAGGTCCTGTAACCGATATAAAAATAACCAAAACAGGTAACAATACGACCTATGTTACCGAGATCAAATTCTATGATGCAAACGGCAATTGTCAGACCGTCACCCGCGCGGACAAGATCAAAAAGCTGCTTTCAAGCTATGTTGACTCTGCTAACTTTGTAGTTGCAAAATCGGGTGAAAGCGTTGATCGCATTAAGTACACAATGCTTGGCTTCGGTGCAACAAATCCAAATCCGCCCGAGGGAGTTGACGTGCTCGGAAATCCGTTTTTGAATACAGTAACGGGTCGTCAGCAGTTCTCGGTCATTACAGCAGACGGAATAAAGACCTTCTACGACAGTCAGAGCGAGAAAGTCATGACCGGAAGCGGACTTAAGGACTTCGATATGTCCTTTGCTCTTGACTCTCAGATATATCCGACGATAATCGGTATAAACGGCGAGGTTCTCCCTGATATTTCAAAGCTTTCGCCAATAATCGAAAGCGAAACCCTGACAACTACCGCGGCAGCTAACAGCTTTACGTTTATAAGCCGCGGCTGGGGACACGGTGTCGGAATGAGCCAATACGGAATATATGAGCTTGGAAATCTCGGATACGACTACAGATATATTCTTAAAGCATATTATTCGGGCATCAGCTATACGACTTACAAAGAATATTTAGGCAAATGATGTAATTAAGAGGTAATTATTTTGAAAATCACAGTTATAGGATGCGGTAGATGGGGTTCGTTTATCGCGTGGTATCTTAACAATCAGAAGCACGACGTCACCGTATACGGTCTAAGTGACGCCGAAAGCTTTATTCAGCTTCGCGACACGAGAACGAACGGACTTATCACGTATCCCGATGAGATCAAGCTGACGACCGATATAACGGCTGTGCATGACGCGGAAACCGTTATAATCTCTATTGGATCGCAGGGACTTCGCGCGCTTGTTGCACAGCTTAACGGGCTTGGTGTTAAGGGCAAAAACTTCGTTCTCTGTATGAAGGGAATCGAGATTGGTACGGGCAAGCGCCTAAGCGAGATAGTTGAAGAAGGACTTGATCCTTCCAATACCGTTTCGGTTTGGATCGGACCGGGTCACGTTCAGGAATTCGCTCGCGGAATACCGAACTGTATGGTTATCGACAGTAAAAATGACGAGATCAAAAAGAAGCTCGTAGAGGAGTTTTCAAGCCCTGTTATCCGTTTCTATTACGGATCTGATCTTATCGGTAACGAAATAGGAGCCGCATCAAAAAACGTTATAGGAATCGCGGCAGGAATGCTTGACGGACTGGGTTTGTCGTCGCTCAAAGGCGCACTTATGTCGCGTGGCACAAGAGAAATTTCGCGTCTTATCGAGGCGTTCGGCGGTAATCCATTTTCGGCATACGGTCTTTGCCATCTCGGAGATTACGAGGCGACCGTTTTCTCAAAGTATTCGCATAACCGCGGCTACGGTGAAATGTTTGTCAAGGGTGAGCACTTCGATAAGCTTGCAGAGGGATATTATACCGTTAAGGCGCTTATGGATATGAGCGAAAAAAGCGGTGTTGAGCTTCCTATATGCGAGGCGGTATACAAGGTGCTTTACGAAAACGGCGATCCCAAATCGACGCTATATTCACTCTTTGAAAGAAGCTTGAAGCAGGAATTTTAATATGCGCACAAATTTTTACGATATACTTTCTTCACATTCACGTGCCTACCCCAAGATGATGGCGGAGGATTACTACACGCTCGCTTATGAAAGCGAATACGGCGAGGTCTTTGACGGCGATAATGACGCTCAGGTATTGCTTGACGAGCTGAATAAGACCAAGACGGACGTGCTTGAGCCGTTTACGGTTACAATAGGCGGCGGATATGCGCGTCTTAATCTCGCGCCGATAAAGGCGTATCTTTCGGTCGATAATATTCTTTCCGTTATGTCGCTGACGCCAAAGGAGGGAAGCACCGACGGTCTTGAGCGCAAAATATCTCTTATTCGCCGTTCCGGCGTTATGGGAATACTTCCGCAGAACGCACGCGACGTTGATAAGTGCGAGGGGAGCGTGACGCACAGCGCGCTGTATAAGCGTCTTTACGGTGCATCATACCGCATTATTTCTTCTGACATTTCGCCCGTTATCCCGGGTCTTTGCCTTATATCAGAGGCGCTCGGGAAGACGGAAAAGGTAACTGTCGCTCTTGACGGAAGAAAGGCATCGGGCAAAAGCTTTGCGTGCAAGGTCATATCTACTGTATTCGCCTCCGAGATGGAGACAGGGAAGCTCGTTATCAATGACGGCTTCGGCTCGTTCGGAAGCGGAAATTACGACATAAAGCTCTATTTCGATACCGACGAAGAAAGCAGAAAAATGAGGATCGTAGAAGCAGGCGGAGATATCGCTTGGGTAAAATATGAAAGCGAATCTCGCCCCGAGGAGGACGCGTATATAGAAAAATACGAGCCGGCAATTAACTGCGACCTCGTAATAAGAACGTAAAAAAGGTGCTGTCCGTTATTGACCGTTAGGAAAGGCATTATTAACACGTTATATATTGCAGCTAAGGACAGAGAACGCATATTTCTCTGTCCTTAAAATTTTTAAAACTGATGCAACCAAATTCAAAAACGCCACACTATATGGATGAAAGGAGGCGAGGAAATGCAAAAAGCGAGCGAGATGCGTGATCGGCTTACAAATGAATTTACCGAAAGCTATGCGGAAGATCTGACGCAAGATATTGCGTTTCAGATAATTGCGGCTTTGAATAAAGGCACTATCCCAACGAGTTTTTCGGCGTGGGTCTGGAAAATCGCGCGTAACCGTTATTCGGCATGGGCAAAGGAAAAGCATAATAGAAACGAATCGGTAACCGGTTCCGATATCGGCGATTATGAAATTGAAGACGAAAGCGAAAATATCCTTGATGAAATGATACATACGGAGCAAATGGCTCTGCTTCGGCGCGAGCTGGCGTTCATCAAAAGTGATTATCGTAACATCGTCGTTGCCTACTACATAGAAAACAAAAGCGTTCGTGAAATTGCAGAATCGCTCTCGCTTTCAGTAAACTCGGTGAAGTCTCGGCTTCTCCGTGCAAGACAAATTTTGAAAGAAGGTATGGATATGGCAAGAGAATTTGGTGTAAGAAGCTATAAGCCGGAGGAGATTGATTTCAGCTGTAGCTGTGATTCCTTTGGAGAATTTGGCCAACCATGGACAATTCTCAACCACAAAATCTACAAAAACATTTTACTTGAAGCCTATGGTAATCCCTCCACCGCAGGGGAGTTGTCCCTCGAACTCGGGGTGGCACTTCCTTATATGGAGGACGAGTTAAGGTATCTGGTCGAGCAGACAATGCTCGTTCATAATGGAAACAAATATGAGACTGCTTTTCCCATCTTGAGTAGTCATGCACAGGAAAAAACATGGGCATACAACGAACGCATGATACCGCAGCTCACGAGGTTGTTTACCAAGCTCATCGATGGATTTACTCAGGCCTGTGAAGCCCATGGCATCAGCTGTTTTGGAAAGTATCAAACGTACGAGGATGCCAAGTGGACGCTCTTGATGCGTGCATTTGATATGCTCGCGTTCTCTGCTTCTCCCGAGGGTTATTACAAAAAAGGCTACACCAAGCGTCCCAACGGAGGATGTTGGGACATCGTAGGCTATCAAAAAGCGGACATTCCCGATATTCCCTGGGTAGGCCTTCACGGTTGCCCAAAGGAGCGGATGGATCAGCCCGCTGTGTATTTCCAACAATTCAAATACAAGCATGACGATATTTGGATGAAGACCCCCGAGTATCTGACTCACGACGAGGCATTGACCCTAAAAGCGGTTGTCGAAGGAAAGTGGGAAGCATGTGAGGCATATTGGATGGATCGTCTGCTTTCATACGGCTATATCAAAAAGACCGAGACGGGATACGAGCCTACCATCGTCGTGTTTGAACAGGGTGCAAAGGAAAGATATCTTGAATCGTTCACCGATGAAGAAAAGAAGTCGTTGATGGATACAGCAACGGAAATCAAGAAAATGCTCCGAGAAGCCAAGGACTTCTCCTATAAGATCATTGTGGAGGATCTTCCCGATAGTATTGCAAGCAATGAAAACTTAAGGTTCATTGCTTTTCAGGAGAACGGAGCCGATCGGCGCTATGTGCTTGAGCAGGCTTTGAAGGATGGTTGGCTCGTTTACGATGACAAGACCTCCCCTGTCATTGGTGCGTATATGTATCTGTAAATAACACCGCCGAGAGTAACCGTTTGGTCGCTTTCGGCGGTTTATCTTTTTTGTATTGAATTATTTGAACTGCTTTTTGTAAGTCGTTTTCTTTTCATCGGGCTTTTTCGGAGATACCTTGCGGACTATCAAGGCAACAAGGGCACCAATGAGATAAAGGATCGAAAAGGCGATAAGAGTTCCGACTACGTTTTGTCTTTGCTCAAGGATGATAAACGAGATCAGTACATTAAAAAGGAAGATGATGTAATGAATGAAATGCGCGGCAGGGAAAGACATTTTTCTGTTGCGGAAAACCTCGTTCGACCAGCTTAAGATCAGGGAAAACACAATGAAAGGAAGAAGCGTCTTAGGCGTCAACACATAAGGCATAGTGAAGTCCATAAGTGCGTTCAAAACTGAAAACGAAAACACTATGACCGTGAATATAAAGCAGGCAGGGTAAAGTATATTATTAACGAATTTCTTGAATCCTTCCAAAGCCGTTCCTCCGAATTTTGATAAGTATATTATACATTATTCGCTACGGAATTTCAAGATATAATTATAAATTAATCTGGCATATCGTAAATAATTACGTCCTTTTCGGCGACTCGATCCTTACCGTCAGTTGAAACGACGACGCCCATTCTGTTTTGCGAAAGGAATTTTGTCAGCTCGTAGCAATCGATCCATATTTGATTATAGCCGTCCTTTTGGCTTGGGTCGAAAATGAGCTGGATGCCGAAATGAAGATGCGGCGTTTTAATATTGTTCACGTTCTCCTTTGCGCTGTAGCCGGTCATTCCGAGATAGCCAATGACCTGACCCGCGTTTACCATGTCGCCCTCCTTGAGATCGCTAACGTAAGGGTGATCTTTTCGTAGATGCGCGTAGTAATAGTAACGCTTGTTATCAAATGATCGTATGCCGATCCGCCATCCGCCGTACTGATTCCAGCCGAGGGCTTCAACGTAGCCACTTTCGATAGCGATAACGGGCGTGCCGACGGATCCCATAAGGTCGTGACCGAGGTGCTTGCGGTTGTATCCGTAGCTTCTTGAAGCACCGAAATCATCGGAATGATTATAGTAGTATCCTTTTGCAATCGGGGAAAAAGCGCGAAGCCCGTAATACTGCTTCCCGTCGATATAAAACTCACCGACGTATTCGCTTAAAACTGCGCCGTAAGCTTCAAGATAATAGGGATAGTAGTTGTATTTTGCGCCTATAGTATCGAGCTTTTCGCCGTTTTTTATCTTGTCGTAAATATCGGTCAGATCCTTCTTTTTGTAGTGTCTGAAATCACCGCCGTATTTTGCGCCGAGGTAGGAAAGAAGCTTGACGAAGTCGGCGTCGTAGCCCTTTTTGTATGCGTCAAGAGATATATTAAGCGCGTCATTCATTGCTTCTGCGGTGACATCGAAATCTACCCATTTTATGTATTCGCCGCTTGTCATTCTGTACATTTTTTCGTGACTGAGGAGCCGCGCGACACCGAGCATAATAACTGATACCGCTATTAAAAACGCGCCGAAGCGCAGTCTTCTTTTTATCATACATTTTTCCGCCTAAAAAAGAATATTCACAGTTATGTATATGGCTTGCATTATTCATATATTCCCATTCAAAAATGAGTATATAATATATAACTATATATAAGATGTAATTTTTTAAGTTAAATACCCTAATTCCGTTGACAAAGTAAGGAAAAAAAGGTATAATGTATAATTACAGTAATAGTAGTGTATATACTGCATATTCATTCTACTAATCGACTTGAAAAGGAACAGTTATGGAAAGACGCAAAGCACGAGAGGCGGTAATGGAGCTTCTTTTTGAGAAGGAATTTAATATGGACGTAACGGCAGAGGAGACCTACCGTCTTGCCGAGGAGAGCAGAGAGCTTGAAAACGACAAGTATCTTACCGAAACTTATTTCGGTGTTCTCGATAATCTAGGTGAGATCGATGATATAATTTCTCAGCACGCTATCGGCTGGAAGACGAAGAGAATGAGCAAGGTGTCTCTTTCTGTTATGAGAATCGCAGTTTACGAAATGATGAAGACCGACGTTCCTTTCACCGTTTCGATAAACGAGGCAGTCGAGCTTTCAAAGAAGTTTGACGACGATAAAGCACCCGCATTTGTAAACGGCGTGCTTAACGCAGTTGCAGAGCAGCTCGGACTTAAAAAATGAATCCCTGCCTCGGAATAGATACAAGTAACTATACGACCTCGCTCGCGACGTCGCGTAGCGGCAGAGTGGAGAATAATCTCAGGATCCTGCTTTCCGTCGGCGAGGGCGAACGGGGACTGCGTCAGAGCGACGCGGTGTTTCAGCATACGGTAAATCTGCCGAAGGTATTTGAAACGATCGGTGAGGTTTCCCCAAGAGCAGTCGGAGTGTCTGCTACACCGAGAGACGTTGACGGCTCGTATATGCCGTGCTTTCTGTCGGGAATTGCGGTGGCAACTGCCGTTGCATGCACGCACGGAGTTCCGCTATACCGCTTCAGCCATCAGCATGGACATATAGCGGCGGCGCTATACAGTTGCGGACGTGAGGATCTTCATCATTCGTCGTTCCTTGCCTTCCATGTTTCGGGCGGAACGACGGAGCTGACATTGGTTGAAAACGGCAAGATAACACTTCTCGGCGGTACGAAGGACATTTCCTGCGGTAAGGCGATAGACCGTATCGGAGTCTTGATGGGACTTAAGTTCCCGTGCGGAAAAGAGCTTGATGCACTATCGAACGATCCGTCGGCGGTCAAGCCGGGCAAGATTACGGTCGACGGCTTTGACTTCAACCTTTCAGGACTTGAAAACAAGGCGGAGAAGCTTATTCACGACGGCGCCGAGAAGAGCTACGTAGCAGATTTCGTCCTTTCGCATATAACCGCGGTGCTGAGTAAGCTCACCGAAAACGCGCTTGAAAAGTACGGCGAGATGCCGATAATATACGCAGGCGGCGTTATGAGTAACAGATATATAAATAAAACGCTTACCGAGCGCTTCGGCGGACTTTTCGCTGAAAATCAGTATTCCTGCGATAATGCCGCAGGTATCGCTCGGCTTACTGAAATGAAGATTATGGGAGAACTGTAAAATGCCCGATGAATCGAGGATACTGACCGTCCACGGCTTAAATGAATATGTCAAGATGCTGATCGACGGCAATCCCGTTCTATCAAACGTCTACGTTCGGGGTGAGATCTCCAACCTGAATTATCACTCCTCGGGGCACTATTATTTCTCGCTCAAGGACGAGAACGCAAGAGTATCGGCGGTGATGTTCAAAAGCGCCGTTATCAAGCTCAAATTCCGTCCTGAAAACGGAATGAAGGTCGTTCTTCACGGGCGCGTTTCGGTCTATCCGCGCGACGGCGCATATCAGCTTTACGCGACCTCCCTCGAGCCGGACGGGGTCGGCGCATTGACGCTGGCTTACGAGCAGCTTAAAAGAAAGCTCGAAGCGGAGGGCTTGTTCAGAGCAGACCTTAAAAAGCCGCTTCCGAAGATACCGTCGGCAGTCGGTATAATCACGTCGCCGACAGGCGCGGCAGTGCGTGATATTATAAACGTGTGCGGTAGACGCTTCCCGTTTGCAAAGCTCGTGCTTTTTCCGTCGCTCGTGCAGGGCGAGGGAGCGGAAGCAGACCTTATTCGCGGAATTAAGTATTTTAACGAAACCGGAACCGTTGACGTAATAATAATCGGTCGCGGCGGCGGCTCGATCGAGGACCTTTGGGCGTTTAACAGTGAATCGCTCGCAAGGGAAATATTCAAGTGCGACATTCCCGTTATTTCGGCTGTCGGTCACGAGACTGACTTTACGATATGCGACTTTGTCTCAGACAAACGCGCGCCGACACCGTCTGCCGCGGCAGAGCTTGCAGTGCCTGAGAGCGAGGAGCTTAAAAGAAAATTCGGTAACGTCGTTTCGCGTATGCAGACGCTGACCGAAGCGAAGCTTAAGAGTCACCGTCAGATGCTGAAAATGCTTTCCGAGCGGCGCGCGCTAACACAGCCGTCGGCATATATAGACGACAAGCGTATGATGCTCATATCGCTTACAAAGGAGCTTGAAAGCTCAGTTAATTATAAATTGACGACCGAAAAGCAAAAGTTTGCTCGGCTTTCGTCGGTGCTTGAAGCGGTCAGTCCGCTAAAGGTTATATCAAAGGGCTATTCGGCAGTATTCAAGGACGGCGGAAAGCTCGTTAAAAGCGTTGATGACTTAAACGAGGGCGATGACGTTTCCTTTAAGCTGACAGACGGAAGCATAAATGCCAAGGTAGTTTCAAAACAGAAAGCGTGAATGATATGGATAAAAAAGAAATTAAATTTGAAGAGGCGCTATCCCGCCTTGAAGAAATAGTAAGAGAGCTTGAAAGCGGTACGGCGGAGCTTGATAAATCCCTTGATATGTTTGAGGAGGGCGTTGCCCTTGTTAAGCTTTGCTCCTGTAAGCTCGACGAAGCAGAGAAGCGCATAAACATTCTCGTTAATAACGGAAACGGTGGCTACGATGAAAGACCTTTTACTGACAATTAAAGAAAATGCGGAGCTGATCGGCTCGGCTATTGATGAATACCTTTCGGGAAGCATTGATGAAATTTCGGTGCTTACCGATTCGATGAAATACAGCGCATCCTCGGGCGGAAAGAGAATAAGACCCTTCCTTACTCTTGAGGTCGCGAAAATGCTCGGCGGAAAAAAGGAGGCGGCGCTTCCTTATGCCTGCGCTATTGAGATGATACACACCTATTCTCTTATCCACGACGATCTGCCTTGTATGGATAACGATGATATAAGACGCGGTAAGCCGACGAATCATGTAGTTTTCGGCGAAGCAAACGCGCTCCTTGCGGGCGACGCGCTTCTCACGAAGGCGTTTGAGGTCCCGGCAATGAATGAGCACGTTTCAAGTGACAACAAGGTCGCGGCAACTATTCTTCTCGCTCAGAATGCCGGTGCCGACGGAATGATCGGCGGTCAGGTGCTTGACCTTGCAGGTGAAAAAGAGCGCTTGAGCGAAAAGACGCATCTTATGATGAACCGCATGAAAACGGGTTGCCTCATTCGTACAGCGGCACTTCTCGGTTGCCTTTCTTCGGGATACGGAGAGGGAACTGACGAGTATGCCGACGTGAAAAAATACGCTGAGAACATAGGTTTGGCATTCCAGATTGAGGACGATATTCTTGATTACGGCACAGAGGACAATAAAACGACGTTCCTTTCGTTTATGACTATTGACGAGGCAAAGGCAAAGATCGACGAGCTGACAGGCGAGGCGATCTCGGTCATTTCAAAATACGATGGTAGCGAAACGCTTACTCAGTTCGCGCGCTATCTCTCAAATAGAGAAGTATAATGCGCCTCGATCAATTTTTGACCGAAAAGGGTTATTCCGAAACGCGCACGAAAGCAAAGAATCTGATCGAAAGCGGATCGGTGACTGTAAACGGCAAGTTTATATTAAAGCCCGCCTTTGACGTAAGTGAGGATGATGAAATATCCTGCCGAACCGATCTTGTCTGTCCCTATGTCAGCCGCGGCGGACTCAAGCTTGAGGGCGCGCTCCGCGAGTTTGGAATCGACCCTACGGGCGCCGTCTGCCTTGATATAGGCGCATCGTCTGGTGGCTTTACGGATTGTTTGCTCAAGCATGGCGCGAGTAAGGTATACGCGGTAGATTCGGGAAGCGGTCAGCTTCATAAGTCGCTTCTCTCTGATAGTCGCGTTATCTCACTTGAAAACGTAAACGCGCGTTATCTGAGCGAAAAAGAGATACCCGAAAAAGCGGATATAACGGTAATGGACGTCTCGTTCATTTCGCAAACGAAGCTATATTCCGCGATTGTACCGCTTATGAAAGAAAAGGGAATATTAATTTCCCTTATCAAGCCGCAGTTCGAGGTCGGACGGAGCGGCGTCGGCAAGGGCGGTATCGTCCGTGACGAAAAGAAACGCAAAGAAGCGGTTGATGACGTTATTAACTGCGCCGCTTCATTTGGACTTAAAAATATAAATACCGTGCTTTCGCCGATCAAGGGCGGAGACGGTAATATGGAATTTTTGGCATATTTCATTTTAGATAACGAAAGGAGGCAGGATAGTGAAGATTGAAGTTGCATCAACAGTAATAAAGGATCCGGGTCTTAAATATACCTCGGAGCTTATCGCGACTCTCAAGGAACGCGGAGACGATATATGGCTCGACTGCGATGCGGATACGACTATAGACGGCGTTAATAAAGGCGTTTCGTCCTGCCCCGATATGATAATCGTTCTCGGCGGTGACGGCTCGATCATGAGAGCCGCAAGGAGAGGTGCGGTGATCGGTGTACCGATACTCGGTATCGACCTTGGACGCGTCGGCTATCTTGCAGAGCTTTCGCCCGACGACAACGAAGGACTTAACGCAGTCCTCAGCGGCGAATACTATATCGAGAAGCGCGCGCTTCTTGAGGTATCTACCGTAAAAAACGGACTTGAATTGGAAGAAAAGATGGTCGCGATAAACGACGTCGTTCTTTCACACGGAACTGTTTCGCGTCTGCTTGAAACCGAGGTATACTGCGACGGAAGCTCACTCGGACGCTATCGCTCCGACGGATTTATCGTTGCTACACCAACGGGATCAACGGCGTATTCTCTCTCGGCAGGCGGCCCCGTGCTTTCCCCAAAGCTCAAGGGTATATGCCTAACGCCTATATGTCCGCATTCGCTTACCGCAAGACCGATAATAGTACCCGAGGATTCTCATATAGAGATCAAATACCTTTCACCTCAGCCGTCACCGTCACATCTGACAGTTGACGGTAACGAAGCCGATATGCTCTACTGCGGTGACTCGGTAATGGTACGCCGTTCAAGCGTGAGCGCAGATTTTATTCGCTTGAATAAAAAGCGTAACGTCAGCTTTTATGATATTTTAAGAGAAAAAATGTCTGATTGAGGAAACGGAAATGAAGTATAAGAGACATAATAAAATAATCGAGATCATAACGGAATTCGACATAGAAACGCAGGACGAGCTTATAAGCAAGCTCCGTGAGTCGGGCTTTGACGTAACTCAGGCGACGGTATCGCGCGATATTCGCTCGCTCAAACTCGTTAAGGTTTCAACCCCCGATCACCGTTATAAGTACGCGCTCTCACCACGTGACGATATTCACATCTCGGCAAAGTACAGAAATATTATAAGAGAGACGATAATAAAGGTCGATTTCGCCAATAACTTCGTTGTTCTTAAGACCTACGCAGGTATGGCTCAGGCGGCTGCTGCCGCAATCGACGGAATGGGCTGGTCGGAGCTTGTCGGAAGCATCGCGGGCGACGACACGATTTTCGTCATGATGCGCGATAACACGGGCGCAATTGAATTTTCCGAAAAACTTAAGCAGATAACGAGAGGGAACTGATGTTATCATCACTTCACATTGAAAATATCGCCGTCATAAAGCACGCCGATATTGATCTTGAAAGCGGCTTTCAGGTACTGACGGGTGAAACGGGCGCAGGTAAGAGTATTCTTATCGACTGTATAAATTTGCTTCTCGGTGCTCGTCCGAGTAAGGACTTGATCCGAAACGGCGAAACGAGAGCGACTGTATCGGGACTATTTACCGATATTGACGCGCCGCTTTCGCGCCTGCCTTCGGAGCTTGATATAACAGCGGACGAGGACGGATGTATAATGCTTACGCGCACTTTTGACCTTGACGGCAAGGCGCAAACGAAGCTGAACGGCAGAACTATCCCCGCGTCTCTCCAAAGGGAAATAATGCCGTACCTGATCAATATTCACGGTCAGAATGACAACAGAATACTAATGTCGCTCTCGGCTCAGCTTTCGTATCTTGACGGATATGCAGGTAACGATGAGCTGTTGAATGAATATTCGGCAGTTTACGATCAGCTCGAAAACTGCCGTAAGAAGATGCTTTCACTCAAGCGCGACGAAAGAGAAAAGGCGCGAATGAGCGAGCTTCTTCGCTATCAGGTAAACGAAATTGACGAAGCGAAATTAAAGCTCGGCGAGGAAGAGGAGCTTGAGAAAAGACGCGAAAAGGTAAAGAACGCAGAAAAAATACTTAAGCAATCGCGTCTTATAACAAAAGCTCTTTACCGCGGAGAAAAAGCACTTCCCGCATATGAGCTTATAAAGAAGTCAGCATCCGCTCTTGAAAGCATTTCTGAATACGTGCCGAATGCGGAAGAGTATATAGAAAAGCTCAATAATATGACGTACGAGCTTGAAGAGATAGGTCTTACCGTTTCGGATATAGCAGAGGCGGATTACGACGATCCCGAAAGTGAGCTTGACGGTATAGAAACGCGTCTCGACCTTATTTCAAAGCTTGAAAAAAAGTACGGAATCGGTATTGAAGAGATTCTCTCCTTCCGTGATAAAGCGGCAAAGGAGCTTAAAGAGATCGAGCAGGCGGACGAGCTTCTTGATGAGCTTAGAATTGAATATTCAAAGCACAAAAAGAAAGCGACCGATCTTGCTTCGCGTCTGACGGAGAACCGTCAGAGGGCGGCGACAACACTTGAAAAGATCGTTGTAGATGAGTTATCGTATCTTGAAATGCCGAAGGTGCGCTTCAAGGTAGAGATCAAGCCGTCACTCGACGAAAACGGCAAAACGAAGTTGATAAAGCAGGGCGCTGACACTATCGAATTCCTTTTATCTGCAAACCCGGGCGAGCCGCTTAAGCCGCTGTCGAAGATCGCGTCGGGCGGTGAGCTTTCAAGAATAATGCTCGCGCTCAAGAATATAAACTCTTACGGAAGTGAGGGCGAAACGCTGATATTCGACGAGATAGATACGGGCGTATCTGGTAAGACCTCGCAGAAGATCGGAATACGGCTTCGCGCACTGTCCGAAAAGAATCAGGTAATATGCGTTACTCACTCGGCGCAGATAGCCGCAGAGGCACATGAGCATTATCTGATAAAGAAACAGGAAATTGACGGTAGGGTAGAAACCTCCGTAACTCCTCTTAACCGAGAGGGAAGAATAAACGAGCTTGCCCGTATAATGGGCGGCGTAAACATCACAGATAAGCTTCTTCAGTCGGCGGCAGAAATGCTTGATACGGCAGGAAGCGACGCATAAGAAAGGAAAAAACATTATGACACTTTACGACGAACTTATTGCAAGAGGTCTTATCGCTCAGGTAACTAACGAGGATGAGATCAAGACTATGATTAACGAAGGCAAGGCGACCTTCTATATCGGATTTGACTGTACTGCTGACAGCTTGACAGCAGGTCACTTTATGGCGCTCACTCTTATGAAGCGTCTTCAGATGGCAGGCAATAAGCCGATAGCTCTTATCGGCGGCGGTACCACCATGATCGGTGACCCCTCGGGAAGAACTGATATGAGAAAGATGCTTACCAAAGAGGACATCGACCATAACGCCGAATGCTTCAAGCGTCAGATGGAGAGATTCATCGACTTCTCCGAGGGCAAGGCACAGATGATAAATAACGCTGACTGGCTGCTCAAGCTTAACTACGTTGAGCTTCTTCGCGAGGTCGGCGCGTGCTTCTCGGTTAATAATATGCTCAGAGCAAAGTGCTACGAGCAGAGAATGGAAAAGGGACTTTCCTTCCTTGAATTCAACTACATGATCATGCAGTCCTACGACTTCTATTACCTCTTTAAGGAATACGGCTGTAATATGCAGTTCGGCGGTGACGACCAGTGGTCGAATATGCTTGGCGGTACCGAGCTTATCAGAAGAAAGCTCGGCAAGGACGCACACGCTATGACGATAACGCTGCTTACCGACTCCCAGGGCAAGAAGATGGGTAAGACCGCAGGTAACGCAGTTTGGCTCGACGCTAAGAAGACGAGTCCCTACGACTTCTTCCAGTACTGGCGTAACGTCGCTGATTCCGACGTTCTTAAGTGCATCAGAATGCTTACCTTCCTCCCGATCGAAGAGATCAACGAGATGGACAAGTGGGAGGGCGCACAGCTCAATAAGGCAAAGGAGATCCTCGGCTACGAGCTTACTAAGATGGTTCACGGTGAAGAGGAAGCAAATAAGGCACTTGAAGCATCAAGAGCAGTATTTGTAAACGGCGGTGTTTCTGCCGATATGCCTACGACCGAGCTTACTGCTGAAAACTTTGTTGACGGCTCTATTCTCGTTTCCGATCTCCTCGTTCTCGGCGGTCTTGCACCCTCAAAGGGCGAAGCAAAGCGTCTTATTCAGCAGGGCGGTATTCTCGTAAACGACGAAAAGGTAGTACAGTTCAACGCAAGCGTAGCGCTTGATGCCTTCGGTGACGGACTTATCGTTAAGAAGGGTAAAAAGGTATTCCACCGCTTCACCGTTAAGAACTGATAACACATTACGGCATATTTCATATAATATGTAAAAAACGAAAGGAGCAGATAATATGCTCTCAAACTCAAGTATTCTTGAGCAATATATCGAGGAAGCCGAAAGAGAGGGGCGTCTGACGTTCAGACGCGATTTTCCTCTCTCCTCGCTCTCGTCATTCCGCATAGGCGGCAACGCGTCTTACGTGATATATCCGTCGACGCCCGACGAGCTTGCGTCGCTTTCGGCTCTTTGCCACAGTATAAGTATCCCGAATATCGTTATCGGTAACGGCTCAAATCTTCTCTTTTCCGACAGCGGATACGAGGGCGCTGTTATCGTTACGACGCAGATAAAGGATATAAAGATCGACGGAAATACCGTTAAGGTCGGATGCGGAGCTTCGCTTACTCATCTTGCTTCGGTAGTAGCAGAAGCTTCGCTTACAGGACTTGAATTCGCATATGGTATACCCGGTACAGTCGGCGGTGCGGTCTATATGAACGCAGGCGCTTACGGCGGAGAGATCAAGGACGTTTGCGTTTCCGTCAAGGTATACGACGGCGTAAACGACGAGATATACGATATTAAGGCAGAGGACTGCTGCTTCGGCTACCGTGAAAGCGTTTTCCAGGATAGCGATAAGATAATTCTCGGAGCAAAGCTCGCTTTGAACGAGGGCGTGAATGCTGAAATTACCGAGAAAATGAACGGTCTTATGCAGCAGCGTATCGACAAGCAGCCGCTAAACTATCCCTCGGCTGGCAGTACATTTAAGCGTTACCCCGGATATTTCTCGGGCAAGCTTATAGAGGAAGCAGGTCTTAAGGGCTATACAATCGGCGGCGCGCAGGTGTCGGAAAAGCACGCGGGATTCGTTATCAACGTTGGTAACGCAACCGCGTCTGACGTTCTTGCGCTTATCGACCATATTCGTGAAGTAATTAAGGAAAACGTCGGAATCGAGCTTCAGACCGAAGTAAAATATATAGAGAATCCGGCAGATAAATAATATGTACGAGTCATTTTCACAATATGTCAAAAACGAAATAGCATCCTCGCACATAAAGAATAAGTGCTGTAAAAAGGCGTTTTTGCGCGGAATGATATTCGGCACGAACGCTCCTGACGGTAGTGCGCTTTATCTTGAAAGCGAAAATCCGTCGGTTGTAATGCACTACGCGAAGCTTATTAAGGAGATAACGGGGCGGCGCAAGGAAAGCGATATTTCGTTTACCGCGATAACAGACCCAGACCGCTTAAAAGAGCTTTGCGAGCTACTCGAAATTTCATCCGTCGTTGACACGCAAACAGAGATAAACGGCTGTGAGGAATGTGTCAGAGCGTTTGTCAGGGGCGCGTTTCTCACCTGCGGAACGGTTACTTATCCCGAGAACTCATATCACATGGAGTTTCTCGTCCGCGGTAACGAGAGGGCAGAAATGCTGATGTCGCTTCTTGACGGAATCGGTACGAATCCGAAGCTGATCGAACGCAGAAGCGGTTTTTACGGCGTTTATTTCAAGGACAGCGAAAGCGTGCTTGATATGTTTGGTATTTTGGGAGCTAATAAGGCGACCTTCAAAATGCTTGACGTAAAAATGTACAAGGATTTCAGAAACAATATAAACCGCCTCAATAACTGCGAAATGGCTAATATGGGAAAAACGGCGGCGGCATTTGAAGCACAAATGCGAGCGATAGAAAAGATCGTTTCGGCAGGAAAGCTGGACGAGCTTCCCGACGAATTAAAGATAACTCTCGATCTTCGCGCGGCATTCCCGAGCGCGACCTTAAAGGAGCTTGCCGAAATGCATACTCCGCCGATAACTAAGTCGGGTGTAAACCACAGATTACAGAAAATTCAGCTTTTTGCTGAAAAATTATAAGGAGACCGTTATGAAATATACTTATGGGATTCAGCTTTACAGTGTTCGCGACATTACGGAGAAGAATCTCTCCGAAGCGCTTGAGCAAGTTGCCTCTCTCGGCTACAAGGAGGTCGAGTTTGCGGGCTTCTTCGGTCACACGGCAGAAGAAGTAAAGAAAATGCTTGATAAAAACTGTCTTACCGTTTCGGGTACTCATTCGAGTTGGGATGAGCTTACCCCCGATAGGATCGAGGAAACAGTAAAATATCATAAAGCTATCGGAAACCGTAACTTTATCGTTCCGGGCGCCGATCTTACTACACTCGAGAAGATCGAAAAATTCTGCGAGGTAATGAACTTCGCTCAGCCGATATTGAATAAAGAGGGAATTACGCTTTCCTATCATAATCATTCACATGAGTTTGAAGTTTGCTCATGGGGCTCAACGATCCATTCCGAGCTTGAAAAGAGAACGAATATTGATTTTGAGATAGATACCTATTGGGCGTTCAACGCAGGATGCGACCCGATTCAGGTCATGGAGCGCTTGAAGGACAGGATCAAGGTTATTCACCTTAAGGACGGCTTCAAGGGCGGAGTCGGAAAGACTCTCGGCAAGGGCGAAGCACCCATTAAAGAGGTCCGCGATTATGCCTATGAGCACGGCTTCGGCATCGTAGTTGAGAGCGAAACTCTCACTCCAGACGGAATTACCGAGGCAAAGGAATGTATCGAATTCCTTAAAACTATAGACTGATTATTTTGAAAATTCACTGAAAGGAGGATAAGGCGATGTCCGATTTCGTGCATCTGCATCTGCATACCGAATACAGCCTGCTTGATGGCGCTTGTCGCTTGAGCGAGATACCGAAGCGAGCAAAAGAGCTTGGGCAAAGTGCGGTTGCTATAACCGACCACGGCGTGATGTACGGAGTCGTCGGATTTTATAACGCTTGTAAGGACGCAGGTATCAAGCCGATCATCGGCTGTGAGGTCTACGTTGCGTCAAAATCGCGCTTCGATAAAACGGGAAGCGGCGAAAACGAGCCGAATCACCTTGTTCTTCTTGTTAAAAATGAAGTTGGATATAAGAATCTGACTTATATGGTCTCCTGCGCTCATACGGAGGGCTTCTACCGTAAGCCGAGGATCGACCTTGATCTGCTTTCCGAGCACGCAGAGGGACTTGTCTGCCTCTCTGCCTGCCTTAGCGGTATGATCCCGCGCCTTGTTATGTCAGGTAACGTGAGCGAAGCGGAGGAATACGCGAAAAAGCTAGATAGCATCTTCGGCAGAGGCAACTTCTACCTTGAGCTTCAGGACGAGGGCATCGAGGGGCAGAGAATTGTAAACGAGTGCATCGCGGGAATTTCAGAACGAACGGGAATTCCGCTTGTAGCTACGAACGACGTCCATTATCTGCGTAAGGAAGACGCATTTACGCAATCGGTAATGATGTGTATTCAGACGAATAACGTCATCTCAGACGGCAGACCCATCGGCTTTGAGACTGATGAGTTTTATATGAAAAGCGGAGACGAAATGACGAAGCTTCTCGGCAGATACGACGGTGCTGTCGAAAACACCGCTAAGATCGCAGAGATGTGTAACTACGATTTCGTTTTCGGAAAGACGTTTCTTCCGCGCTTTGATCCGCCCGACGGTATGAACGCGAAGGAATATCTGCGTCAGCTTGCCTACGAGGGGCTTGAGCGCCGTGAAAGGGACGGCAGTATAGTTTACGGCGAAGGGCTCAAACGCGAGGATTATAAGCTTCGTATCGACTACGAGCACGTCGTAGTTACCTCAATGGGCTACGCGTCCTATTACCTCATAGTTTCCGATTTCGTAAACTATGCAAAATCAAAAATGATACCTACTGGCCCCGGACGAGGATCGGGCGCAGGAAGCTTGATAGCTTATCTGCTCGGAATAACCGAGGTCGATCCCGTCAGATACGGACTGCTCTTTGAGTCTTTTCTCAATCCTCAAAGAGTCAGTATGCCCGACTTTGATATAGACTTTTGTTACCGCCGACGCGACGAGGTCATCGACTACGTTGCTCGCCGCTACGGTGCCGACCACGTCTCGCAGATAGTGACCTTCGGTACGCTTGCGGCAAAAGCGGCTCTCCGTGACGTCGGACGCGCGCTCGGTATGGCATATTCAAAGGTCGACAGCGTAGTGCGCGCGCTTCCCGAGCATAAGGGCGGCGTGTCGCTTACCGAGGCGGTAAACGATAAATCGTTCCGCGCGCTATGCGACGGTGACGATGAGATAAGAGAGCTTGTACGCATTGCAACGGCGCTTGAGGGCATGCCTAGAAATTCCTCTACTCACGCGGCAGGCGTCGTAATTACCGACAAGCCGGTTCACGAGTACGTTCCGTTATCGGTAAACGGCGATACCGTCGTTACGCAGTTTGATATGGATACCGTAGCGAAGCTTGGACTTCTTAAGTTCGACTTTCTTGCGCTTCGTTATCTTACCGTTATCGATGATACCGAAAAGCTCGTCAGAGTAGAAAAGGATTCATTCCGCGTCTCCGAAATACCTTTTGATGACGAGGCGACCTACGAGCTTATATCGACGGGTAGAACAGACGGACTTTTTCAGCTTGAGAGCGAGGGAATGCGTCAGCTTCTTATACAGATGAAGCCGAGAAGCATAACCGATATAATGGTCGCCATCGCCCTTTACAGACCCGGACCGATGGACGCGATACCGAGATTCCTCGAAAATCGTGCTGACAGAAGCAAGATTAAGTACAAGATACCGTGTCTCAGTGAAATTCTTGACGAGACCTGCGGATGTATCGTTTATCAGGAGCAGGTAATGCAGATATTCCGTTCGGTTGCGGGATACAGCTACGGCAAGGCAGATATAGTCCGTCGAGCGATCGCAAAGAAAAAGCCGGGCGTTATCGAAAAAGAGCTTGATAATTTTATCAAGGGCGCGCTTGAGCAGGGTTATTCCGAAGAAGATGCTCGCGAGCTTTACGGTCAGATGACTGATTTCGCGAATTACGGCTTCAAAAAGAGCCACGCGGCAGCGTATGCCTTCATTTCTTATCAGAGCGCATATCTCAAGACCCATTACGCGCCGATGTATTACGCATCGCTGATCTCGTCGGTATTCGGCAATCAGGCGAAGATGGGCGAATATATAACGGAATGCGCGAAAATGGGAATAAAGACGCTCCCGCCCGATATTAACGAAAGCGGAACGGGCTTCTCCGTCAGCGGAGGTAATATCCGTTACGGACTTCCCGCGATAAAGAACGTCGGTGCGCAGTTCATTCAGCGAGTCGTTGATGAAAGGCGGCTAAGACCGTTTAAGTCCTTTTATGATTTTGCTTCCCGTATGCAGGGAAGCGACCTCAATAAGCGTCAGATAGAGTCGCTTATTAAGGCGGGAGCATTTGATAGCTTGGGCGTATACAGAAGCCGACTGCTATCTGCGTATTCCGAGATAATCGAATCACTTAACCGCAAGGCACACGGAAGTGTTGCCGGTCAGTTAGATATGTTCTCGTCCGATACTGTTGAGGTAAGGTATCCCGATATTCCGGAGTTTACACTTCGTGAAAAGCTTCGCTTTGAAAAGGAAAGCGCGGGAATGTATTTCTCGGGACATATTCTCGACGATTACGGAAAGAACATTTCCGATATACCGCATGCAGATATCCGCACCGTCCTTGAGCATGAATATAAGGAAAAGCAAACTGTTACCGTCGT
Organism: Clostridia bacterium; assembly: GCA_017621655.1. Taxonomy (GTDB): domain Bacteria; phylum Bacillota; class Clostridia; order Oscillospirales; family CAG-272; genus Colimorpha_A. The sequence continues at coordinate 125,053 of JAGASS010000016.1, forward strand.
TGGCGCAATCACATCGGTTACTAAAAAGGTAACGAAAAACGGTGATCTCATGCTGTTTATATCTCTTGAAGACAGAAGCGGCGAGATCGAGGTCCTTGTTTTCCCAAAAACAGTTACGGAATTCGGACAGATTCTCACTCTTGATAACGCGATCGCGATTGAAGGCGAGGTCTCATATAAGGACGACGAAGTAAAGCTCCTAATGAGACGAGCAAAGCCGCTTGTAAGCGACGATAAGTACGTTGGAACACCAAAGGAAGAGCCGATCAAAATGCAAGAGGACAAGCCGAAAAAGCTATATTTGAAGGTCGATAGCATGTCCTCGCCACTCTTCAAAAGAGCGATTGCCTTTTGTGAGATATTCGAAGGGAAAACGCCTGTCGTTATCTATGAAAGCGAGAGCAAGCGATACGTTTCTTCATCAATAATGACAGCTACGACCGATTTCGTTATCAACGAATTGATCGAAATTCTCGGTGCGGGCAGTGTTGTTATAAAATAGCTTTATGAATTTTTATATAATTCATACTGTGTTCAAATGTTGGGTTTAATATAAGAGTAGTAGTTTTGAAAGGAACAAGCTTCATACTATGAATAAAAATAAAAAGAAGATAAATTGGAACGATGAGTTCGCAAAAAGCGTAGGCGTTCTCGGCAAGGCGCTTCTTAAGGGCCTTGGCTGGGCGTTCAGTATATTTATAACTATCGGTCTTATCGGAGTTATAACCGGCGTTATAGTCGGCGGTGCTTTCTTGCTTTACGTAAAGAATCATCTTGATACGAGCGTTGACAACTTTTCGATCATGGCTCAGGAGCGCAGTCTTACAACTACGATCAGCTACGTAGACGCAGACGGCAACATCGTCGAATATGAGCAGCTCAGTGCCGCAGAGAACCGTACCTGGGTCTCTTATTCCGATATGGGCGATTACCTTCCGCAGGCATTTATTGCTATTGAGGACAAGCGTTTTGAGAGCCACGACGGTGTCGACTGGGTCAGAACTGTAAAGGTCACGCTTGATTACTTCCTCGGCGGTGGCTCGCAGGGCGGATCTACGATCACTCAGCAGCTTATCAAGAATATTACCGGTGACGATGACGTTACGATCCAGCGTAAAGCACAGGAGATCTTTAAGGCGCTTAACCTTGAAAAGAGATACGATAAGACAGAGATACTTGAGATGTATCTCAATAATATATATCTCTCGCAGTCGTGCTACGGAGTCGGTGCCGCATCCTACGCTTACTTCGGAAAGGAGCCGTCGGATCTTACACTGATCGAGGCGGCGGCAATTGCGGCGATAACGCAGAACCCGTCTAAATGGGACCCGATAATCCATCCCGAGAATAATGCTATGCGCCGTAATCAGGTCATAAAGCTGATGTACGAGCAGGGAAGAATCACTCAGGAGGAGTACACTGCCGCATATAAGCAGGAGCTTGTGCTCAATCCGCAGGATAAAGACTCGGATACGGGTCTTTCTATAAATTCCTGGTATACCGATGCAGCTCAGCAGGAAGCAAAGCAGCTACTTATTGACCAATTCGGTTATTCGGAGAGCTATGCTTCAAAGATCCTCTTGACAAGCGGTTTTAATATCGTTACCGCTATGGATCCCAAAGTACAGCAGGTTCTCGAAAAATACTATGAAAACGATTCAAACTGGCCTCGTTACGACGAGTCGCCTATTCAGCCGAAGTCTTCTGCAGTCGTAATTGACCCCGAAACGGGTAACGTTCTCGGACTTGTCGGAGACCGCGGACAGAAAACGCTCAACCTCGGTCTTAACTATGCAACACAAACAAGACGTCCGTCGGGATCGTCTATTAAGCCGCTTTCCGTATACGGACCGGGACTTGAATTTGGCGTTCTCACCTACGGTTCTGTGTTCGACGATGTTCCGATAAACTTCGGCAATCAGGTCGTTGACCCCGAAACTGGAGCTATAAGCTATTCGAGAAAGACGGGCTATCCTCATAATACTCCTAACCGTTATGCAGGCCTTCAGACTGTTCACGAAGGCGTCAGAGTATCGAAAAACACTATCGCATGGAGAGCACTCGATGAAGTAGGACTCCAGAACTCCTTTGACTATCTGACCGAGAAGCTCGGTCTTACGACACTCGTTGATAGACGTGTGAACTCCGCAGGAGTTATTTACTCGGATATTTCTTACGCACCGCTTGCGATGGGTGAATTTACCTACGGCGTAACGGTCAAGGAAATGACCGCGGCGTATCAGATATTTGCTAACGGCGGTATATTTAATGATGAGCGAATCGTTCTCCAGATACTCGATGCAAATGGAAACGTGGTCGTTGAAAACACTAGAAAGAGCGAGATCGTAATGAGCGCTGAAAACGCGGCTATCATGACGAAGATGCTCGAAGAGGTCGTTGATTCCGGTACTGCTACAGAGGTTACCTTGAGAAGCAAGATCGACTGTGCAGGTAAGACCGGTACGACAAGCTCTCAGAAGGACCAGTGGTTTGTAGGATATACGCCGTATTACGTATGCGGCATTTGGTTCGGTTACTCAATGCCTCGTTCGCTTGAGAAGTTCAGCGGCGTTCCCGAGACGATGTGGAACAAGATAATGGGCGAGCTTGTAGCCGATAAGATCGAAGAATCCAAAAACGGCGGAGAAAAGCTTAAGACCTTTACCGTTCCAAGAAGCGTTACGACAGCGACCTACTGTAAGGATTCCGGTAAGCTTCTTACAGATGCCTGCAAGAAGGATCCGCGCGGAAGTCGCGCCGAGATCGGTTACTTTGTACGCGGAACAGAGCCGACAGAATACTGCGACGTACATTTCCTTGCAGACAGAGACGGAAAAACAAACGGTATGTTTACCCCGTACTGTCCTCAGGAAAACCTCGTTAAGGTCGGTCTGCTTAACGTAATGCGTCAGTTCCCGTATAATATATACGTTGATGACGCTGAATACACGGGACAGATACTTCCGGATGACTATTCCTTTGTCGGAATAAATTATTCGGTTTGTTATTATCAGAATCTGCTTCCGACGGGATTCTATACCGGAACACACCGAGATTCAAGCCGATACAATCTCGCTTGTATGTGGCACATTCTCCATCCCGATGAGGGTGCAACGGGCGGCACGACCGACTCGGGTCAGCTTCCGTCTACCGAGTCAAGCGTCCGTGATGCTTTGAACGATCTATATTCATAAAAACAAAAAGGTGTTATCCATACGGATAACACCTTTTTTGATGGCATCAGTGGGCGTAGTATCTCTCGTAGCGGTCGATAGATTCTTGAATTATCTCGAGCGCCTCGGAATGACCGAACAGATCACGCACAGCGGTCTCTTTGTTTTCAAGCTGCTTATATACCTTGAAGAAATGTACCATTTCCTCAAAAATATGATTCGGAAGCTCGGAGATGTCTCTTATCGTATTATAGTTAGGATCAGAAAAGGGAATTGCGATTATCTTGTCATCGTTCTTACCGCCGTCAAGCATTCGCATAACGCCAATAGGATATACCTGAACGAGAGTCATAGGATTTATCGGCTCGGCGCAAATAACGAGAACGTCAAGCGGGTCGTCGTCATCGGCAAAGGTGCGCGGAATGAAGCCGTAGCTTGCAGGATAGTGAGTTGACGTATAAAGAACTCTGTCAAGACGAAGCAGACCCGTTTCCTTGTCAAGCTCATATTTGTTTTTACCGCCCTTAGGGATTTCGATAACGGCGGTAAAGTTATCCTTATTAATAAATTTAGGATTAATATCGTGCCAGATGTTCATAAAATATCCCCCTTCTTATTAGAAGCATGAATATTATATCACATCATATTTCTGCCGTCAACAGAAAAGAATTCTTGACAAAAGCATACCGAAATGGTAATATATTTGAAGATCAAATTTTGGAGAAAATATGACTGATATTAAAAATGCAACGACAAAAAAGGCGATGATCGCCCTCATATTTTCGCTTGCATGGCCGACAATGCTTGAACAGCTTATGCAAACGGCGGTGCAGTACGTAGACCTTGCAATGGTTGGCTCACTTGGTACTGATGCCGCAGCAACGGTCGGCTCAACGACGACGGTAAACTGGCTTCTAGGTAGCACTATATCTGCTCTTGGCGTTGGCTTCCTCGCCATAATAGCAAAGGCAATAGGCGCTTCGGATAGACAGCTGGTAAAGCGTGCATCTGCTCAGACTGTATTCGTAACGCTTGTAGCGGGAGGTATTTTCACCGTCCTTCCGCTTGCGTTAAGTCCCATCGTTCCGACGCTAATGAACGTCGAGCCGCGTTTGCGTGACAGTGCTGCACTGTATTTCTTTATTCTGTATACGCCGATGCTATTTAGAGCAGCAAGCGTTATATTCGGTACAGCACTTCGCGCATCGGGAGACACCAAGACCCCGATGAGAGTAGGAGTTCTCGTCAATATCCTAAACGTCGTTCTCAATTTCTTTATGATATATGACACGAGAACTGTTGAAATTTTCGGTACGAATATAAAGATGTTCGGCTTCGGATTGGGAGTAATAGGCGCGGGTATTGCGAGCGCAATTGCATTTGCAGTTGGCGGGATCCTCATTACCGTGGCGCTGTTTAAGCATCCGATGCTATCCCCTCGCGGCGAAAGCATAAAGCCCGATATGGAGGTTCTTCGTCCATGTCTTAAGGTAGCTCTGCCGAATATGCTGCAGAGATTCTGTACGTCCTTTGGATACGTCTGCTTCGCTTCAATGATCAATTCTCTCGGCGAGGTCGCAACGGCGGCTCACACCTTTGCAAACACCGTAGAATCCGCCTTTTATATTCCGGGCTACGGAATGCAGACGGCAGTAGCTACACTTGCAGGCAACGCATACGGCGCTAGAGACAACATGAAAATGAAGCAGATGACGTCTATGATAATCAAGATCGAAATACTGCTTATGATAGCGTCGGGTGGACTTCTTTTTGCCTTTGCGCCGACGCTTATGGACCTTTTCTCAAACAATCCCGACGTTATACGGCTTGGCGCGACGGTTTTGCGAATGGTCGCGCTTTCCGAACCGTTTTACGGCGTTTCGATAATAATCGAGGGAATGCTTCTCGGCGTCGGACGTACGCTAACGCCATTCAAATTCAACGTAATAGGAATGTGGGGAGTCAGGATACTCGGTACTTTTATCGTAACGGTATTTTTCTCGCAGGGGCTTGAAGCAGCGTGGGGCTGTATGATAGCACATAATCTGCTTATATTCGTCTTATACGTTATTCACTATAAAAAAGGGAAGTGGAATCCTCTTGAAGCAAAAAAAGCTTGACCGATCGGTCAAGCTTTTTTATGTTATTTTTTCGCGCCTGATGACGTTAGCTGCTTTTTTGAGCTGACCTCATCCGGAAGCGCCTGATTTCCGCTTCTGTCACGGGTTGCGATCAGGATGATCGAAATAGTGATAATAGCACCTATGAGGAGTACGACGAAGATTATCATTATGATGAGTATCGTCTTGATCGTGTCAAGGGAGAAGCTGCCGAAATTGAGACCGTCGTTTTTGCTGGGAGGAACTACGTCTTCCTCAAGACCTCCGATAAGGAAGCCTGGCTGCTTAGGTCCGGTAAGAGGAACGGAGTGTCCGCATTCGCAGGAGTAATATTCATTGCCCTCAGCGTCAGTCTTCGTGTCGCCGTAGTTGTGAGCGATTTCATCGGAAAGCGGCTTTTCACATCCGACACAGGCGGTGAAGTGGTTGTTACCGTCGTGAACGGTTACGCCTTCTCCTATATGCTTGTTGCTTGCCTTCGGTATCACAACCGACTCTCTTGTGATCTCGGTTATTGCTTTATCATCATTAAAGAGCTTAAGGCATCCGTTACAGAAATAATGTGTCTTTACGCCTTCCTTAGAGCAGTCGCTTGCAACTCCGATCACTTCGACGAGCGAGTGCCCCGTCATTTCCAGCTCAATTTCAGACTTAGCCGAGCAATTCTTACATTTGCCGACGATGCTTCCGTCGGTAAGGCACGTAGGAAGTGTCACCGTTGCATTTCTGTTGTCGATATTGTGTTCGATCTTAGCAAAGGTGCAGGAAAGGATAACGTTGTCTCCGCTTTCTGTTATGGTTACCGCATGTCCGTTTATTGTTGCGGACTCAAGAGCGAAGGCGTATCCGTCCTTTGACGCGAGCGTAACGGTAACGGTGTATTCCTTGCCGCAGGTGAACTTGGTCGCCTTGCTGCCGCCCGTCGAGAATTCAATGCTCTTTACGGTGCAGTTTGCGTCTACTGTTGCGCCGGAAGTCTTAGCGGATGCACCTGCAACCGGCTCAACGATTCCGAGTACCTTAACGCTTCTTATGTATTTGTCGGCGGTCTTAGTGATGAAGCACGCCGAGGCAAATCCGTATTCACCGCTCACTATCGACGTTGTGTGAGGAACGGCGTTTGTCAAGGTCACCTTGTTTTTGTCTATCTGGTTACCGGGGGTTACACTCCAGTTTACACGAATGTAGTAGACGCTGTCAGCTTCAAAGGTGTGCGTCAGGAAGTCGATTCCGTCATTAGGATCATAATCGTGATCCGTCTCGGTCTCATTTGCGTAATCGCAGTACCCGATCTTTTTCCCGTCCTTGTACCAATGAACGGTTGCGGAGCCGTAAATGTTTATATTCGCTTTCGAGATCTGCTCACCGATCTTAACCGTCGGAATATATATTTGTCTTTCGCCGATAACGGTGGTAGAAACCGAATATTGAACGGTAAGCTCGGTTTTATCATCGTTCAGCGTAATTGCCGAAACGGAATGATGAACTGACGAAGCGATAGTCGATTCGGAGAATACGTTATTGTCGGGATCGTTAAGCTTGAATACAACTGTCAGGACGTATTTGCCTCCGAGAGCAAACTTTGTGAAATTCGCGCCTGTATTCGTCTTCCAAGTGTAGCTGTCAATAACGACCTTCGAACTGTCGGGGGTAGAGGCGATCGTCGGTTTTGCCGGAGCCGAGGCATCAGTAGGAGTTCCGAAATCCACCTTGACCTCGTAGATCGGAGTCTTCTCGTTATCGACGGGAGCGAATACAGCCGAGCTTTCCTTGTGCGAGCAGACGGTGCATTTTCTCGACATAGGAACGGTTATGCCTGCCGTACCGTCTTCTGCCCAATCGGAATAGGTGTGCTTTGCGCTTGAAATAACGTGACCGCAAACCGTGCAGACCTTATCGTGAGAAAAGGCGTTCGTTACGTATTCGGTGCTGCTGTGAGAGCAAGCTGTGAATATCCAGGCGGATACTGTTGCGCTTTTGCCGTCAACAGACGGAGCTATGGAAGAATAGGATGCGCCGGGGAGGAACGAGATCCTCGTGTCACTTGTGAAGATGTAGCTTCCCTTGGAAGAAAGCTGGAATACGACGAAATAGCTGGTATTTTCCTTGAAGGTAACTGGGGAAGCCATTTCGGTAACGGAGTTTCTTTCGTACCACTTGACGCTGTCTATCTGGTAATTTACGTTTGACGGCACTTTGAAGGTCGGAGCGTTTCCGACATAATAATGGTTGTTGTCATCAATTGTAGAAGGGGTAAGAGAGACTGCCGCGAGAATGTTTTTATTAGTCGTGTCAAGATTAAGAGTTCTTGAAATCGTCGTTAATTTGTAGTTGCGGTACGTTTCGGTTATAACGCAGGCAAAGGAGTATCTGCTTCCGATCGAAAGGGTAACACCGTTGCTTGAAAGTTTAGCGAGATTAAGAGACGTGCTGTTGGAATTGGAAATAGGAGTTACGCTTCCGTCAATGGAGATCGCGTACCACGAATACGAGATCTTGCTGTCGGATGCGGTAAAGTAAGGAGTGTAGCCGGAGGAAAGAGTGGCTTTTGCTCCGGGTGTATAGCTTCCCGAGGTAAGGGAAGACGTTACGCTTGCAAAATCTGCCGTGTTCGGAATGAGATAAACGGTAGCGCCGTCGACAGCGTCAGCGGTTTTTTCAATAGCGGCACCGTTCTGATAGAGATTCTTGCGTGAATTTCCGGGGATGAATACAGTCGGAAGATTGAGCTTGCCGTAGTATTTGCTGACGTTTACCGCCGCAAAATCCATATAATCGGCAACGCGTTCGTTAGTTGAGGGTGTTGTCTCGAATCTTCCCGCCTTAATGCTGCTTTTTGACGTAGCGTCAAGAGCGAATACGTCAGCACCGTGTGCACCGACGAAGTTACCGTCGTTAACAACGACGTTTGCCTTCGACTCGGCTCTGATACATACAGAAGCCGGTCTTTCCTCATTCCAACCCTTGAGGTTGGGAAGTATGTTCTGACGCTTTCTGCCGTTTGCCTCAAAGTTACCGCCGTTAACTGTAACGGTAGATTTTGTAGAAGCGGTTATGACTGTGCCGCATACGGTATTCTCGGCAAAGCCGGTATAGTACTCGAATTTCTTGTCAATTACACCTGCGGCTCTGTGAAGCCATTCCTTCTCGGTATTTCCGGCGATGAAGTTACCGCCGTTAACCGTGAGAGCAGCACCTTCGGAAAGGTATATAAGATGTCTTCCGGTCACGACCTTGAAGTCTTTATATTCCTCGTCCTCGGAGTAAATATGTATTCCGCCGACGTAGGAAAGAGTACCCGTTTCATTCTCTGAAGAATCGCTTATCGTGAGCTTTCCGCCGTTTTCAATCTTTATAAGCGTAGAATCGTTTGTGTTGTCAGCGAGGTTAGCGGTGTTTTTGACGGTTACCTTGTGACCGTTAAGGTCAATAGAGACCGTCTTTTTTACCGTATAGCGATATTCCTCGTATTCGGCAACTGAGATAGCTATATCGGAGGAGAGGGAATAGCTGCCTCCGTTTCCCTCCAGTGCGGAACGGAATTCCGCCTCGCTTTCTATTGACGTTGCACCTTCTTCCGCGTTTACTCTATACTGAAAGGGAAGAGCAAAGGCGATAGACGTGAATACAGTCAGCACTGCTACGACAAACGCAGTGATCTTGCTTAGTTTAACCGACATTTTTCATAACTCCTTACGTGATGAAAATATACATTCATATCAGTATATCACGTTTTAAGATATATTTCAATAGGAAAGAAATGAAAAAAGCCGCTGAAAAGCGGCTTTGGTTTGTTTAATTTGCGATTTCGGTATCACGTGCCGAGGTTGGTGAGATCCCCTTAAGCTTTTTATACATTGCAGAAAAATACGCTATATTGTTATATCCGCATTCCATTGCGATCTGAGTGACGGACTTGGAGGTTGAGCGAAGCTTCATCTCTGCGTTGTTGATCCGCGTTATGTTCAAGAAGTCCTTAAAGCAACGCCCCGTTACCCGTTTGAAGTTACGGGAAAAGTATGAGTAGGACATAAAAAGTCGCTCCGACATTGATGCAACGGTAAGGTCTTCGCTGTAATGCTCGTTTATGTAAAGGATGGCGTCGTCCATCTTCTTCGACAAGCTCTCAGAGCTGTCGGCAAATACCTCGTCAGCGTTCGACTGCTCTGAAAGATCCTTCAGCACTGCCGAGATAATGATCGCGGCGTTTGCCTTCATCAAAATGTCTTTTCCGAGGAAGGATTCGGCAGATAGCTTCTTAAGCTCATTGAAACGCTCTTTTATACCGAGAGAAGCGCATTCTTCCTTTTTCCATACAGTTTTGTTTGTGGCATGAAAACGGGAGAGTAGCATGGAATATCTCATGCCGTCCTCTTTGTAGGCATAAGAAATTACGTGCGGTATCGAGATGAACAATACCGAAAATTCGCACTTATCATTCGGATAAATGCTGTGTACGGCGTTTGCTCTGAAAAGCACCATGTCGCCCGACGATACGTTACACTGCGTATCGTCGCTCACGATGAGTGCGCTTCCTGACGTTACGTAGAGAAGCTCTACGAGCTGGTGAATATGTGGCGAGGCAGGACTCTTATGCTCGAGCACATCAGTAAAAAAATGAATACCGTCGTGCATCGCCTGCGGGTTTTGCTCGCTTCGAATATCTTTGTTCTCCATAATTAGTTCCTATGACAAATTATTGATAATGTTAGTGCTAATTAATTATAGCACAATGTTTATCAAAATGCTATACTATTTTTGAAATTAATTAAAATTTTTTTCAATATTGAACAACTTGTTATCAATTTTATGACATTTTTTATTCTATTTGACGTATTGATGGAATAAATTGTTGGCAAAAAGTTCAAAATCAATGTTTGGAGGCAAATATGAAAAAATTCAGTCGCATTTTTGCAGCAGCCCTTATGTTTATGATCCTGGTTACCGGTTTGGTTTCCTCATTCGGCGTTTCAGCAGCAACCGCTTCTTATCAGTGTGATCTCGATGTCGGAAATATAAAGAGCGGACAGTTTGAGTTCATGGCTTATGATATTGCCAATCAGATGTTCTATGAGCTTGAATCTACCTCGAAGGCAACCTGGAGTCCCGATTGGCCCGGTCACTTTGTCCCCGGCAAGGAAATATATACTGTTAGTAAGAGTGAGATACCCGAGGCAAAATTGGACCTTATGTGTGACCCCGCAAATAACTGGGGTGCCGCAGTAGTCTTTACTGCACCTGCTGCCGGCAAGTATAATATCGTTGTAAACCTTAATAAGTACTCGGGCATCGATGCAAACGGTAAGGTTTGCTATGTTGACGTTGTGCTCGTTAAGGGCGGAGACGGCTCTATTCTTCGCGAAGAGAAAAAGCTTGAGTACGGTACGCTTGATTGGAAGAAGCTTAACGTTCAGCTCGCGGCAAATGAAAAGGTATACATACTCGTAACCGGGAATGCTGAGTCTACGAAGTCGTCCTCGCAGAACGTGGCTCTCAACATGTTCCTTGTAAACGAGGCACCTCAGCAGTCTACTAAGCCCAATACTACAGATCCCGATACTACAGATCCCGATACTACAGATCCTGATACTACCACTCCCGATACCACTAAGCCGGGTGTGACCGAGCCTGATCCTGACAACAATAGCGGCAATAAGGGCGATAACGGCGATTCCTCCGGCGTTAATCCTATTGTTATCGTTGCGATAGTAGGTGGCGTGCTTGTTCTTGCAACTGTAATAGTTGTGGTTGTACTTAACGCAAAGAAAAAGAAGAATTAATATATCGTAATAACAAAAACGCTCCGTAACGGGGCGTTTTTGTTCCATATTAAAAGAAAAGTGGAATTATGTACACAAATAAGAAAACAAAAGATCTGTTGATTTCCCATTATAGAAAATATCCCGAGCTTAAAATACAGGATCTGTTCAAATTCATTTTTCACAGCTCATTCGGATGCGATCATCTCGTGTCGTCATTTGATAACGCGATTTTGTATATTGAAAATGAGTATGAAGGCGTATCAAAAACGGACAAACCGTTGATCGAAGAGCTGGACGGCGACTATGTAAGAGTACATCTTTCATATTTGAACGTCGGACTTAAAGCGAAGACCCTTGGAAAGCTTTTTTGCCTGTCTGCAAAAAAAGAGGACGGCTTATCTAAGCTGAAGGAAAAGCTTGAGGTCGCAAGAACACTTATTACTGACGGAGAGATAAAGCTTGACGTTAATGAATTCGACGAAGCGATGTTGGAGTGGGAGAAATGCGGATATTCGGCAGTCAGACACTCAGATGCGTTCAGGGAAAAATATTCCCCTGCATACAGGGTAATAGCAAAAAAATATGCGCGCTATTTACCTGTTTTTGCTCAGATTGACAGAGAAATCAGTGATGGGAAAGTCAAGCTATCGGTTTCGGAATATGACGCAGTAGAGCTTTCTGACGTTATAAAAGCCGTGTACGGCGGCTCTGTTTTGGTAGTTGATGACGCGATGTATGTTTTTCCGTCAGAAATCTAAGATAATATAAAAAATAAAAACGCCCCATGGGGCGTTTTTATTTTAAAATTCAATATCGTCTGCCTGACCCGTTGCGACCATGACCCACATCATGGTGATCTCGTCGTTTACCTGATCGATAGACTCGGGAAAATTCATCCAGTTATCCTTGCCGTGACGGTCGGTAGGGCAGGGGTAAAGGTGCTTTTTAATGTTCTTCGGCATATAAAGGTCAGCGATCATCTTGCTTCTGCGCAGGTGCAGCGGCGAGCTGACGATAAATACGTCACAAGTTGTACCGTTCCCGTAATAGCGGTTGATCTCAAGCTGCGAGCATATCATATTTTCTATTGTCGTCGTGGCGTTGTTTTCGAGAATTATATCTTCTTTTTTTACGCCAAGCTTTATCATCTCCTCAGCCATATACTCGGCTTCTGTTATGCGTTTCTCGGGAAGAAGATCGGCAATCACGCTACCTGTCGGCATGAGCTTATCGATTCTGCCGCTTTTGTAAAGCTCAACGGCACCGTTGATCCTTTCTTCCATATACGGAACGTATGAGCATCCGAGAACGATTCCGACGGGCGCTTTTCCGCCGTCATCGTCATAAACGGTATCGAAAAGCAGGCGAGTCTTTTCTTCAACGCTTAGATTTTTGAGGTCTTCCTTTTTGAATTGAGACAGTAGCATTTTACATCCTCTGTAAAAGTGTGACACAATAATATTAACACGGTAAAAATCCATTGTCAATACAGATCAAAGGGTAACAAGCAATAAAAAACCGACAGGCAATGCCTGTCGGTATGGTGCGGGAAACGGGACTTGAACCCGTACAGTGTGAACTACACGCCCCTCAAACGTGCGCGTCTGCCAGTTCCGCCACTCCCGCGTATTTTGTATTCCGCATCCGCAGAACATGATAGATTATATCACTACTTTTGCACTTTGTCAATACCTAATTTCAAATTTTTTTAAAAAATTTCTCCTTGCCGATTTTCTCGGCAAGGAGAAGGGATTATTCACAAATTACAGTCGTTTTTTCAAAAGACAAAATTGCGTTTTTGACCGCGCATACTGCGTCGGAGAAGGGAAGCGTGTTCTGCTCACCGGTCTTCATGTTCTTGACGGTTGCGCTTCCGTTTGCGATCTCGTCTTCACCGAGGAATACCGCGTAGGGAATATTAAGCTTGTCTGCGTAACCGATCTTTGCCTTGAACTTCTTTTTCTCGGTATAGATCTGCGCACGAACACCGTTTTCACGGAATTCGGTAGCGAGCTTAACGGCAGGAGCCATATCGTCTGTCATCGGAATGATAAGCACGTCGCTAACAGATGCGGGGTATTCGGGGTTAAGCAGGTTTCTGTCGCCAAGCACGAAGAACAGACGCGTAAGTCCTATCGAAATTCCTACACCAGGAAGCTTTCTGTCGGTATAATACTCAGCAAGGTTGTCGTAGCGTCCGCCTGAGCAAACCGAACCGATCTCGGGATGATCGAGCATAACCGTCTCATAAACTGTACCGGTATAATAGTCAAGACCGCGAGCGATCGTGAGGTCGACGGTAAAGAAGTCATCGGGAACGCCGAAACCGCGCATATTGGTAACGACCGTTTCAAGCTCGGACGCACCGAGGTCGAAAAGCTCGTTCTGTCCCTTATATTTGTTGAGAGACTCAATAACTGCCGCACTGTCGCCGGTCGTACCGATAAACTCGATTATTTTAGCGGCATTCTCGTTGCTTACTCCCATCTCAAGAAGCATAGCTGTGACCTTTTCTGCGCCGATCTTTTCGAGCTTGTCGATGGTGCGCATGATCTCGGGTGCGATCTCCGAAAGACCCAGAATGGCAAAGAAGCCGTTAAGAATCTTACGGTTGTTTATACGGATCCTGAAACGGCGCAAGCCGAGCTTAGTGAATGCACGGTAGATGATGGACGGAATTTCCGCTTCGTTCATTATATCGAGCTTTTCGTCGCCGATTATATCAATATCCGCCTGATAGAATTCGCGGAAACGTCCTCTCTGCGCTCTTTCGCCACGGTAGACCTTTCCGATCTGATAACGGCGGAAGGGGAAGGTAAGCTCTGCGGAATGCTGTGCAACGTATCTTGCAAGCGGCACTGTAAGGTCGAAGCGAAGAGAAAGGTCGCTGTCTCCCTTGGTGAAGCGATATATCTGCTTTTCGGTTTCACCGCCGCCTTTTGCAAGAAGAACGTCCGATGCCTCGATAAGAGGCGTATCAAGAGGCGAGAAGCCGTATAGCGAATAGGTTTCTTTTAAAATGCTTACCATCTCTTCAAAAAGCATCTGTTCCTTGGGTAGAAGCTCCATGAAGCCGGATAGCGTGCGAGGTTTGATCTTTTCCATAGTTTTCTCCGTAATTATGATGCCAACAGTATAACACACTAAAGCGCCAATGTCAATAAACGTACAACTTTTTTGATAAAACTTCAAAATATATTCTCAATTATACTTGAAAAAATAATTAAAGTGTGTTACAATAATACGGATGTGTGACCAAAACAGTTTGATCGGAGAATGTGATGATAAATATAGCAGTTGACGGCCCTGCGGGTGCAGGAAAAAGCTATCTTGCAAAGGAAATAGCGCGCAGACTCGGATATATTTACGTTGATACGGGCGCACTTTACCGCGCCGTTGCGTATTGCGTTACCGAAAAGGGAATTGACCCCTCTGACAGCGAAGCCGTTATCAAGCTTCTTCCGTCGGTTGACGTGTCACTTAGCTACGCTGAGGACGGCACGCAGCACGTTTATCTCTCGGGCAAGGACGTGAGCGCCGAGATACGAATGCCGAATATTTCTATGGCGGCGTCGGTGGTTTCCGCGATTCCGGAGGTCAGAGCATTCCTTCTCGATCTTCAGAGAAATATGGCTAAGACGAATAACGTCGTAATGGACGGACGCGATATCGGAACTGTTATCCTTCCGAATGCAGACGTTAAGATCTTCCTTTGCGCAAACGAAAAAGCACGTGCAAAGCGCCGCTATCTCGAGCTTACCGCAAAGGGCGTTGAAACGACGCTTGAGGCGGTCGAAAGCGAAATGTTTACCCGCGATAAAAACGATTCCACGCGCAAGGTCGCGCCTGCTGTTGCGGCGCTTGACGCTGTTATTCTCGATAATTCTGAGCTCGATAGAGAAGGAACCGTCGAGGCGGCTCTTGCGATAATCAGGAGCAAGATATCATGAGCTTTTATTCTAAGGCAAAATTCCTTCTCGCAGGTCTTATCCGTAAGCTCTGGAGAGTTCAGGTTATAGGCAAAGAAAACGAGCGTCCCGAAAAGACTTACGTTATCTGCGCTAACCACATGTCAATGGTCGATCCTATCGTTATCGGTGCGGCCATCAAGCATAATCCGAAATATATGGCTAAGGCAGAGCTGATGCGTATACCGCTTCTGAGTTTGCTTTTCAAGGCGCTCGGCGCATACTCGGTCGACAGAAAAGGTTCAGACGTAGCCGCAATTAAAAAGACGATAAATATGCTTAAGGAAGGCGAATCCATTATGATGTTCCCGCAGGGAACCCGTCATAAGGGAGTTGACCCTAAGACTACGAAGGTCAAATTCGGCTGCTCGATGATCGCGCATAAGGCGGAGGTCGGCGTATTGCCGATATATATCAAGGTCAAAAATCACAAGGTCAAGCTCTTTCGCAAGACCGTAATAATAATAGGCAAAGAGATCACGTTCGACGAGCTTATGGCGATCTCCGGCGGCGATGATCATAAAAAGTCTGCCGAATACATCTTCTCGAAGATCACAGAGCTTGGTGACGAAGCATGAAGATCACCGTAGCTGAGAGCGCGGGATTTTGCTTTGGAGTTTCAAGAGCAGTTGAGAAGGTATATGAGCTGACTCGCGATCCCAAGAACGGCAAGATATATACGGTCGGCGCGCTTATACATAATAAGCATATCGTAAACGAGCTTGAAGAACGCGGAGTTTCGGTTATAGACGAAACGGATTTCGATAGGATCTTTTCTCAAACGACCGAAAATGATCCCTGTACCGTCGTTATAAGAACTCACGGCGCTACCAAGGAGATAACCGATAAGCTTTTATCGCTTGAAAAGCAGAATCCTTTTTTCAAGGTCTGTGATATGACCTGTCCATACGTTAAGAAGATACATAAAATAGTATCGGAAAATACATACGACCGCCTCGTCGTCTTCGGAGACGAAGCACATCCCGAGGTGAAGGGAATAGTCAGCTACGCAAACAGCGAAGCCGTCGTTATTTCCTCCCCCGAGGACGCGGAAAAACTCGAAATAGGGTCTTTTTCAACAATTGCGGTTGCGCAAACGACACAAAATACCGACAAATGGAAAAAAACTCAAAAAATTCTTAAAAAGGTATGTACAAATCCGATAATATTTGATACAATATGCAGTGTTACCGAGAAAAGGCAGACTGAGGCAGGCGAGCTTGCCAAGGTATCCGATCTTATGCTGATAGTCGGTGGCAGAAACAGCTCTAACACAAATAAGCTTTACGAAACAGCGAAGAAGGAGCTTCCTAATACCTTCTTCATCGAAAGCCCGTCAGAGCTTGATTTAATTCAGTTTTCACCCTTCTCAAAGGTGGGAATAACCGCAGGGGCGTCAACACCCGGCGGGATAATACAGGAGGTTATAAAACACATGAGCGAAATTGAGACCAAAAACACAGTGGCGGAGGAATCCGCAAGCGAGAACTTTGCAGAAATGCTTGAAAGCTCGCTGAAAACTTTAAATACAGGAGAAACGGTAACGGGTGTTATTACATCTGTATCTTCCGGAGAGCTTCACGTCGATCTCGGCGCAAAGTTTACCGGCATAATCGCATACGACGAAGTAACAGACGATCCTACCCTTAAGCTCACCGAAGCGTTCAAGCCCGGTGACGAGATCAAGGCAGTCGTTATCAAGGTAAGCGACCGCGACGGCGTTGCTACTCTCTCTAAGAAGAGAATAGACAATAAGCTTCGCTTCAGTAAGATCCTCGACGCTTACAACGAAGGCACCGTTATCGAAGGTACCGTATGCGAAGTTATCAAGGGCGGCGTTCTTCTTAACTACGACGGAAACCGTATCTTCGTTCCCGCATCGCAGACCGGAACCCCCAAGGACTTCGACCTTAATGAGCTTGTCGGCACTGTACAGCAGGCAAAGATCATCGAAGTAAGAGAGGACAGAAAGCGCGCTGTTGCTTCTATCCGCAAGGCAAAGAACGAGGCAAGAAAGCAGCTTGAAGCTGACTTCTGGGCAAACGTTGAGGTTGGTAAGCAGTACGAGGGCGAAGTTAAGTCTATCACATCTTACGGCGCATTCGTAGATCTCGGCGGCGTTGACGGTATGGTACATAGAACCGAGCTTTCCTGGACCAGAATCAAGAGCCCTGCTGACGTAGTATCCGTTGGTCAGGTGATCAAGGTATTCGTTAAGGAGTTCGACGCTGAAGCAAAGCGTATCTCTCTCGGCTACAAGACCGAGGAGACCAATCCTTGGAACGTATTTACCTCTAAGTACTCCGTAGGCGACGTTGCTGAGGTTAAGATCGTTAGTCTTATGCCCTTCGGCGCATTCGCTGAGGTAGTTCCCGGAGTTGATGGACTTATCCACATCTATCAGATCACCGATAAGAAGATTGCTGCTCCTTCCGACGTTCTTAGTGTTGGCGACGTAGTTAACGCAGAGATCACTGCAGTTGATACCGAGAATCACAAGATCAGTCTCTCGATGCGCACTCTTCTTGAGGCAACCGAAGCTCCCGCTGAGGAGACAGAGGCACCCGTCGAGGAGTAATCAAAATCGACATATACCCCCGAGGAAGCTATCCTCGGGGGTATTTATCTTAATAGTACATAAATTATGCCGATTTTTGTTCATTTGTTATATACGTTTCGTTTTTATTTACAAAAAACGCGACAAAAAACTTGACAAATATGCAAAATTATTGTATTATATTATATAAGAATTATCGTATTATACGGTATAGACCTAAATGATGTCGGATACGGGTGGCTTTTCGTTTATGCAGAGATTTTTTGTTGACTCAAGCGCGTATAGCGGAAATACTGTTACAATAAGCGGAAAAGATGCCTATCATATCTCTCGCTCGCTTCGTATGAAAAAAGGCGAGGAAATATCCGTGTGTCTGCCAGACGGAACGTTGCTTCACTGTGAGCTTGTTTCCTTTTCGGATGATGAGGTCATGGCGGAGGTCGTGTCGGTGGGGAAGTGTCTTTCGGAATCGCCCGTTAAGATACGTGTTTATATCGCGCTTCCGAAGGGTGATAAGTTCGATACCGTCGTTCAGAAGGCAGTCGAATGCGGAGCATATTCCGTTACGCCGTTTATGAGCGAAAGATGTATCGCTAAGGCGGGCGACGGCTTCGAGCGCAAGCTTGAGCGCCTTAACCGTATCGCATACGAGGCGGCTAAGCAGTGCGGAAGAGGAATCGTTCCGACTGTTACGCCTATTCTTACTTACGAGCAGATGCTTGATGAAGCCATGAAAGCCGATCTTCCGCTTTTCTGCTACGAGGCAGACGGGACGCTTCCTCTCGGAAAGCTTCTTAGAAAAGACGTAAGCGAAGTATCAGTAATCGTTGGCTCCGAGGGCGGATTTTCCGAAAAGGAAGCCGCGCTCGCAAAAGATAAGGGCTTGCTTCTTACGGGACTCGGACCTCGCATACTTCGTTGCGAGACCGCGCCGACGTTCGTTCTGTCGTGTCTGTCGCTCTATTATGAGCTTGGCATATAAATTATTTCTATTTAACTAATTTTGGAGGGCAAAATATGTCTAACCGCTTGTTTCAGGGAATAATTCATCAGATGAAGGATGCTGTTGACCGAGTTATCGGTGTCATCGATAGCAACGGGATCATCATCTCCTGCAGTGACTTAACGAAGATCGGAGGTATTCGTCAGGGAATTCGCGACGAGCTTTCTTATACCTCGGATACCGTTATGACAGGCGGATATACCTACCGTCCTCTCGATACCGGTGTAAGAGCTGAATTCGTTGTATTCGTTGAGGGTGAGGACAAGCAGGCAGAGCGCCTTGCCTCTATTCTCGCTGTATCTCTGAGCAGCGTAAAGAGTCTTTACGACGATAAGTACGATAAGGCATCGTTCATTAAGAACGTGATCCTTGATAATATTCTCCCGACTGATATTTATCCTAAGTCGAAGGAGCTTCATTTCAGTAACGACGTCGTTCGTATAGTTCTTCTTATCAAGTTCCACGGTAAGAACGAGATCGTTCCTTACCAGATGGTACAGAATATGTTCCCCGATAAGAATAAGGACTACGTTATCAGCGTAGGCGAGAACGATATCGCTCTCGTTAAGGAGGTCAAGCCCTCCGTCGATATGAAGGCGATCGAGAAACTCGCTAAGAGCATCGTTGATACCTTTGGTGCCGAGTTCTATACTAAGGTCTCCGTTGGTATCGGTACTGCTGTTGAGAACATCCGTGACCTTGCCCGTTCCTTCAAGGAAGCACAGGTTGCTATCGAGGTCGGAAAGGTATTTGATACCGAAAAGAATATTGTAAGCTACGAAAATCTCGGAATCGGCCGTCTTATATATCAGCTCCCGACGACTCTTTGCGAAATGTTCCTTCAGGAAGTGTTCAAGAAGGGCTCGCTTGAAAGTCTCGACCGCGAAACTCTTATGACGATCCAGTGCTTCTTCGAGAATAACCTTAACGTGTCCGAAACGTCTCGTAAGCTCTTCGTACACAGAAATACTCTCGTTTATCGCCTTGAAAAGGTGCGTAAGCTTACAGGCCTCGACCTCCGTGAGTTCGAGCACGCTATAACCTTTAAGGTTGCGCTTATGGTTAAGATGTACCTTACCTCTAAGCCCTCGAAATTCTAACTAGACATTTGACCTTTTCAAAACTCGGAGGAGCGCCTAAAAAGCGCTGCTCCGGCTTTTGCGTAACTGCAAAGGCAAATTTAAGCTTTAATTACGAAAGTCGATATTTGCGTTATGATAGAATTCAAAAACGTCAAAAAAATATACGATAACGGTACGGTCGCGCTTGACGGAGTCGATCTTACGATCGAGGACGGCGAGTTCGTATTTATAGTCGGTGCTTCGGGCGCGGGAAAGTCTACTCTTACTAAGCTTCTTACGCGTGAGGAGACTATAACAGAAGGTTCTCTTACTGTCGACGAGTTCGACCTCGTTAATATGCCTGAGCGCAAGATCCCGTACTACAGACGCCGCATCGGCGTTGTTTTCCAGGACTTCCGACTGATACCCGATATGACGGTATACGAAAACGTTGCATTTGCGATGGAGATCGTTGGCGAGCCGAAGGCAAAGATTAAGAGAACGGTCGGTAAGGTGCTTGAGACCGTCGGACTTATCGACAAGAGAAACGTCTTCCCGAATCAGCTTTCGGGCGGTGAACAGCAGAGAGTCGCTCTTGCAAGAGCACTTGCAAATAACGCTAAAACGATTATTGCAGACGAGCCGACGGGTAACATTGACCCCCGACGCAGTCTTGAAATAATGAATCTGCTCATTAAGATTCATAAGAAAAACAAGACGGTTATCGTCGTAACACACGAAAAACAGCTTGTTGACTATTTCCACCAGCGCGTCGTAACGATTGAAAACGGCGTCGTAGTTAGTGACAGAGTGGGAGGTATGTTCAATGAGAAGGTATAGACCGTCATTTTTCATATCATCTGCTTTCAAGGGAATGTGGCGAAACAGAATGATGACTATCGCATCGGTCATCGTGCTTCTTTCCTGCCTGATTGTTATGGGCTGCTTCTCAATGCTGCTCATAAATATAAACGCAAACCTTAATTCGATCGGCGATCTGAACGAAGTAGTCGTTTTCGTATATACGGACGCCCCCTATAAGGAAGGAGATACAAGAACTCTTCCCGAAGGACCAACATCAGTCGGAAACACGTTCCTCGGCTGGACTACCGAGCTTGGCGGCACTGAGGTTCAGTACAAAGCAGGAGATAAATACACCGTAAACCCCGAAGACGCAGTTGCGGGCGAGATCTGCTTCTACGCTGTATGGGAAAGAAAGCCGAACGAAAATAAGTTTGCTGCTAGCTATAATATGAGTGGCGTTGCTCTTGAAAAAGAGATGGAGACCGATACCAATGAATACTCTGTCGGCTCAACGATCACTTTTCCCGAGGACCCCTCCCCCAAAAATCCTACTATCAAATTTCTCGGTTGGTCGCTCTCACACGACGGCTCGACAGGAACAATAACAGATAAGTATATCATCGGCGAGGACGACGTCAAGGGCGGAAGAATAAGCTTCTACGCTATTTGGAGTACAATGCCCGAGTTTGATGAGTACACGCTCACATACGATTCAAACGGTGAAACGACAGCTCCTCTTCCTTCCGATTCCGAGCTTAAGCTCAAGCACGTTGAAGAGCAGATAGCACTGCTTGATAACGTTGCAAAGGACGGAATCGTCTTCGTTTCAAAAGAGGAGACCCTGAAGGACCAGATGGATCAGTATAAGGATTATCCCGGTCTTCAGTCCTTCCTTTCGGAAAGCAATAATCCTTTCCCTGACACCTTCCTTGTCACATACGAGGATAATTCCAAGGTAGACGCGCTTGAACTGCAGATAGAAAGCATTGAGGGCGTTGATAAGGTCCGTTGCCGCGCAGACATCGCTAAAACGATCGAGAATCTGAAAAGCGGTATCATAGTGATCTTCTCGTGGTTTATGGTGATCCTCTTCATCGTAAGTATTTTCGTTATTATAAATACGATCAAGCTCACAGTTGCTAACCGCAGTGAAGAGATCTCAATTATGCGCTATCTCGGAGCAACAAAGTGGTTCATATCCTTGCCGTTCCAGCTTGAGGGAGCGATTATCGGTGCTTTCTCGGGTCTTACAGCGTTCTTCCTTCAGTGGTACGCGTACGGCTACGTACACAAGATGGTCGCGGCAGACCTTACCATGATTGAGATCGTGCCTTTCTCCAAGATCGGAGTTATCATCTTCTTTGGTTGTATCATCACGGGCGTTCTTACCGGTCTTATAGGCAGTATGATATCAATAAGAAAGAATTTGAAAGCGTAAGCTTAAAGGAAAAATAGATGAAAAAAATCGTTAAAATAATTTCATCGGTGCTTGTTTTTTCGATGCTGTCAGTATTTATGGCAACCTATATGCCGAACAATATACTGGTAACCGATGCCGCAAAAATTACCGAAGCTGATATTAAGAAGCTTGAGGATAAGATAGCGGCAAACGATAAGAAGATCACCGACGCGAATAACAAGCTCAATGCATTAAAGGATAATATTGAAAATTATCTTGAAATAGTAGAGCAGATCGAATTAAAGATCAGTAATTTGCAGAATAATATTTCAAATACGAAGGATCTTATTGAAAAATACGAGCTTCTCATATCTCAGACTGAAACACAGATCTACGAGAAGGAACAAAGTATTGCCGATAAGTATAAGGATTTCCTTGAGATAATCTGTCACTCGTATGAGGACGGAACGATGAGCTATCTTGAGATCCTATTCGACTCAGAGGGACTTCTCGATTTCCTTACGAGAGTTGATAATCTCGGCTCGATAATTACATACGAGCAGAAGGTCCTTGATGATCTCGAGGCAGAGATAGTTGACCTCAACAGAATGAAGTCTACTATCGAGAACGCAAAGAAGGAAACGCTTGAGCTTGGCTCTTATCAGGCAGAATCCGAAAAAGAGCTTCAGAAGAGCTTGGATGAGGCAGAAGAGCAGCTCAAGAAATTAAAAAGTGACCAAAAGGCGTACGAAAAGATCAAGAAGAACGCAGTTGCGCTTGAAAAAGAACTTGACAAAGAGCTTGAAGAGCTTATTAAGAAGTATCAGGAGCAGCAGCTCGAGGATGCAAATAAGAAGCTTCTTTGGCCTGTTGACCCTGTAAATAAGCGTATCAGTTCTCCTTACGGAAAACGTATAGTATTCGGCGAAAAGGATTTCCATCAGGGAATAGACATAGTCGGACCCGGCTCGGGTGACATAGCGGGCGATAAGATATATGCAGCTGACGATGGCACTGTTATCATTTCGAAGTATAATAGCAGCTACGGTAACTACGTTGTTATCGACCACGGCGGAAAGATCGCTACCTGCTATGCTCATATGTCGAGCAGAGCAGTAAGCGTTGGCGCTAAGGTTAAGCGCGGACAAGTTATCGGCTACGTAGGAAAGACAGGTTCCTCTACAGGATACCATCTTCACTTTGAGGTCCGTGTAAACGGAGAAAAGACTGACCCGCTTCATAAGGACGGATCAAGTACAGAATCGTGGCTCGTTATCCTCCATAACGGAAAATATGTTGACCCAATAAAGAATAAGGTTCTTACGGGCAAGCTTACCCCCTCGGGTTGGTAATGAATTATTGCGATTTCATTTGAATATAATAGACCTATGCCCAGCCCGTAACGCGGCTGGGCAAGGGTATTTAAGTAGAGTAGCATAACATGAATAAAAAGTTTTCACTTTTAACAGTCATCGTTTCCGTCCTTGTTGCGATGATAGTTACCTTTAACGCTACGTTCGTGATCATGAACGTTCAGCATAACAAGGAAATCAATTCGCTTCTTACCGAGAACGGATACCTCAGCTCCCTTATGACCGTCGAGCAGGTGATAAAGGAAAATTATCTTGGCACTGTCGACGATGAAGAGCTTAAGAACGCGGTTATTCGCGGTTACCTGTCGGGAATCGGTGACGAATACAGTCAGTATATGACATCAAGAGAATACGAAGCTTACCTTGATGAATTCAGGGGTAACTCGGTAGGTATCGGTGTTAACGTTATATATGACCTTGTTTCAAATACGATCGAGGTTATTGACGTAGTGCCCGATTCGCCCGCCGAAAAAAGCGGGATACTCGTCGGTGACTTCATTGTAGCTATTGACGGTACGCGCGTTGACGAGGTTGGATATTATGCAGCCGTCGATCTTATCAAGGGCGATAAAGGCACGTCGGTCAAGATCACGGTTAGCAGAGACGGCGCCGAAAGCGACATCGTTTGTGTTCGAGACTCGGTGGCTGTTGTTACGGTGAAGCACAGAGTTTATACTAAAGATACGTCGATAGGTATTATAAGAATATCGTCTTTTAACGCCGAGACTCCGAATGAATTCAAGGCGGCGGTCGAGGACCTTAAGTCCAAAGGATGCACAAAATTCGTTTTCGACGTCAGAAATAACGGCGGCGGCGAGCTGAACAGCATTCTAACTACGCTTGACTATATTCTTCCAAAAGGCAAGCTTGCATATATCAGATATGCTTCGGGCAACGAAACATCATTTGATTCAAAGGAATCCTATCTTGACGCAAGCGTTGCAGTCCTTGTAAACGAGAATACCGCAAGTGCGGCTGAGCTTTTCGCGGCAGCACTTCGCGATTACGCGAAGGAAGGGAAGTACGATGCCGTTCTTGTTGGAAATAAGACCTACGGTAAGGGCGTTTTCCAGAGTATGTATCTGCTCCCCGATGGCTCGGCATTTAAGTTCACAACGGGAAGATACGATCCGCCCTGCGGTGTCAATTATGATGGCGTTGGAGTAATTCCCGATAGCATTGTTGATCTTTCCGAGGAAGCTCAGAAGATCGGTTTCTATAAATTGACAGATGAAAATGATAATCAGCTAAAGGTTGCCGCAGATGCACTCGCGGCTAAATAATAAACAATAAAGTACTATAGACAAAGAAAGAGAGAAAACATTATGGCAAAGCAGATCATTGTTACCGAAGAAGGACTCAAGAAGCTTCAGGAGGAGCTTGAGTATCTCAAGTCGACTAAGAGAAAGGAAGTTGTCGAGGCGATAAGAGTTGCGCTTTCCTTCGGTGACCTTTCAGAAAACAGCGAGTACGACGAGGCAAAGAACGAGCAGGCAAAGACCGAAGCGCGCATTAGCGAGCTTGAGGAGAGTCTTAAGCACGTTAAGGTCATTTCCGATAGCGAGGTAAATACCGACGCAGTTAACGTCGGAAACCGCGTTCTCGTTTATGACATCGAATTCGAGGAAGAGATCGAGTATACTCTCGTCGGTTCAACTGAGGCAGACCCGATCGAAAATAAGATCTCCGATCAGTCTCCTATCGGTCAGGCGCTCATCGGCAGAGCCGTTGGCGACACAGTCGACGTTCATACTCCCGGTGGAGTTATTAAGCTCGAGATCAGAGAGATAATGAAGTAAAAATACCTAAAGGCAGGTAAAAACAATGGATAACGAAAGACAAAATAACAATCAGCCGGAACAGGATATAGGTCAGCTCTTAAAGGTCAGACGCGAAAAGCTCGCAGACCTTCAGGCGCAGGGCAAGGATCCCTTCGTCATCACTAAATACGATCAGACTCATCATGCAGCTGAGATAAAGGCGGATTTTGACGCATACGAGGGCAAGGAAGTGTCCGTAGCAGGTAGAATGATGTCCAAGCGTATCATGGGCAAGGCATCCTTCTGCAACCTTCAGGACCTTTCAGGAAACATACAGTCGTACGTTACCCGCGACGATCTCGGTGAGGAATCTTACGCCTCCTTTAAGAAGCTCGATATCGGTGACGTTATCGGAATAAAGGGTACTGTTTTCAGAACGAAGACGGGCGAGACATCGATTCACGCAACGTCTGTTACGCTTCTTTCCAAGAGCTTGCAGATACTTCCCGAGAAGTTCCACGGTCTTACCAATACCGATATGCGTTACCGTCAGCGTTACGTTGACCTCATAATGAACGAGGAAGCAAAGAAGACCTTTATTAACCGTTCCAAGATCATTAACGCTATCCGCCGTTACCTCGACGGACAGGGCTTTATGGAGGTAGAAACTCCAATGCTCGTTCAGAATGCAGGCGGCGCGGCTGCCAGACCCTTTGATACGCATTTTAACGCACTTGATATCGATGTTAAGCTTCGTATCTCCCTTGAGCTATACTTAAAGCGTCTAATCGTTGGAGGCCTTGAAAAGGTCTATGAAATTGGCAGAGTTTTCCGTAATGAGGGACTTGATACACGTCATAACCCTGAGTTCACTCTTATGGAGCTTTATCAGGCGTATACCGATTACCACGGCATGATGGATCTTACGGAAAATATGTTCCGTCACGTAGCTAAGGAAGTTCTCGGTACTACTACCATTACCTATAACGGTGTCGAAATGGACCTCGGTAAGCCCTTTGAACGCATCACTATGGTGGATGCTGTCAAGAAGTACTCGGGAGTTGATTTCAACGAGATCAAAACTCTTGAAGAAGCACGTGCAGTCGCGAAGGAACACCACGTTGAGTATGAGGAGCGCCACCTCAAGGGCGATATCCTTAACCTCTTCTTTGAAGAGTTCGTTGAGGAACACCTCATTCAGCCGACGTTTGTTATGGATCACCCGATAGAGATTTCTCCGCTTACAAAGAAGAAGCCCGAGAATCCCGAATACGTTGAGCGCTTCGAAATGTTCATGAACGGTTGGGAAATGTGCAACGCATATTCCGAGCTTAATGACCCGATTGACCAGCGTGAGCGCTTTAAGGCGCAGGAAGCACTGCTCGCACAGGGCGACGAGGAAGCAAATACTACCGACGAGGACTTCCTCTATGCACTTGAGCTAGGTATGCCTCCCACAGGCGGTATCGGCTACGGTATCGACCGTATGGTAATGCTTCTTACCGATAGCGCTTCCATACGCGACGTTCTTCTTTTCCCCACAATGAAGCCAATCGACTGATTATTTCTCTTGTAAATATTAAGCGAATACCCATGAAAGAATACAAAATAATTGACGCGCACTGTCATATTTATCCTGACAAAATTGCGCAAAAGGCATCTGACAGCACTGGAGCATTTTACGACATCCCGATGCGTATGGACGGAAAGACCTCGACGCTTCTTCAGCACGGAGTAGCGGCGGGAATTGACCACTTTATAGTTCAGTCGGTTGCGACGACGCCGAAGCAGGTATCGAGCATAAACCGATTTATCGCAACTTCCGTTGCCGAAAGCGGCGGCAGATTTACGGGACTTGGCACGTTGCACCCCGACAGCGAAGATGTCGAAGCGGACGTTAACGAAATAATCGAGCTTGGGCTTAAGGGTGTTAAGCTCCATCCCGATATTCAGCGCTTCAAGCTCGACGACTACCGTATGCTCAAGATATACGAGCTTTGCGAGGGAAGACTGCCTCTTCTCGTTCATACGGGAGATAACCGTTATGACTACTCTAACCCGAATAGAGTTATTCCGATTCTTGACATCTACAAGGATCTGACGTTCATTGGGGCGCATTTTGGCGGTTGGTCTATTTGGGAGGAAGCAACGGAGCAGCTTAAGGGATACGATAACTTCTACGTTGATTGCTCATCGTCGCTATATGCAATATCGCCCGAAAAGGCGAAAGAACTGATTACGGCATACGGAGCAGATCGTGTTCTGTTTGGAACCGATTATCCGATGTGGGAACCCGAGGAAGAGGTCGAACGATTCTTGAAGATCGATCTTACCGAAAAAGAACGCGAAGATATTCTATATAACAATGCCGCAAAGCTGTTCAATATACATTAACAAAAGACCCTATGACTTGAAGTCATAGGGTCTTGATTCTATTTACTCCTCGGATTTATCATCAGATGAGTTATCCTGCGATTTCTTGCGATTCTTATGATCAATAATTCCGCCAATGCAGGTGCCGAGTCCGACACCAATACACATACCGATTGGGATGTTTCCGAAAGGTGCGCCTATCGCCATTCCAACGCTTATACCGATACACATAAATATTGGCATATAAACAGTAGTGTTGTTGGGGGCGTTATCCTTTTTCATAGCGATCAATCAAAGGTAACGATGTACTTACCCTTGCCGCGTTCCTTTTTGTCTGCGAGGACAGCAGGAAGCTCGGTGATGGGTATCTGCTTGTAGATCATAGAAGAAACGTCGACCTTCTTGTTCTCTATGAGCTTAAGCGCACGCGACTGCGTGTAGGGATTGATAAAGGACGCCTTGAGAATGATCTCCTTCTTGAAGATCTCAAAGGGCTTGACCTTAATTTCGTCATTGGGTCTTGTAAGACCGAACATCATAACAGTCGAATACTTGCCTGCAAGGGAAATTGCCTGCTCGATAGTTGCCGTCTTACCGACACACTCAATAACGGTATTGATTCTCGTTATGTTATTTTTTGCAAGGACTTCTGCGGTATTTTCGTTTATCGGGTCGATTACGATATCAGCGCCAAGCTTGAGAGCATGCTCGCGCTTTTCAGCAATCGGCTCAACGAGAATGAGGTTAGCCGCACCCCTAAGCTTTGCGAGCTGAAGCATGATGAGACCGATCATACCGCCGCCGATAACGAGAACTGTATCACCGCAGTTGATATTGCACATATCAATTCCGTGCAGACAGCATGCAACCGGCTCGGTCATAGCTGCTTCGGCAAAGGTAATATCCTTTTCAAACTTATATACCTGCGACATAGGAACAAGACAGTATTCTGCGAATCCGCCGTCAACTGTAGTACCGATACCGATCATATTCTCACAGAAATGACCGACGCCGTCCTTACAGAACGAGCATTCGTTACAAAGCTTGTTAGGGTCAACGCAGACCTTGTCACCGACCTTGATGCCGTTAACCATTTCACCAATTTCAACGACCTCGCCCGAAAACTCGTGTCCGAGAGTAGTTCCTGCGGGGGTAGGTGCCGCGCCTTCGTCGCCGTCGAAAATGTGCATATCAGTGCCGCAAATGCCGCACGCCTTGATCTTGATAAGCACCTTGTCGCCGTATGCCTTGGGAATCTCGCGCTCCTCAACTCTTAGATCTTCTTTTGTGTAAAAAACTGCTGCTTTCATTTTATGCCTCCATATATTCGGGTATTGATGCGATTCCGCCCTTTTTCTCGGTGCTTTTACCAGAGAGAAGAATCGCGGTTTTAACGTATTTTTCGATGCTTACGCAGGGAAGAGCATCTTTTTCGATTCCATCCTTTATCAGTCCGTAGATAAAGCTTCCGAAGAAGATGTCACCTGCGCCTGTAGTGTCAACAACGTTTGCCTTGATAGTCGGTAAGAAGCCGTTTCCTGCGCCTGAGTAATAACGAACACCGTTACCGCCGTCAGTAATCAGCAGTATCTTCATTCCGATATCAAGAAGTGCTTTTGCCGCATCCTCAATATTATCGCAACCGCTGATAAGCAGCGCCTCTTCGTAAGCGACCTTAACTATATCAGCGTAAGCCATGTATTCCTTCATGGCTTTTTTTGCGTGATCCTCGCTGTCCCAGAGCAGAGGACGGTAGTTGGGGTCGTAGGTTATTATACAACCTGCTTCCTTTGCTGCCTTAAGTGCCTTTTCTGTAGCGCTTATCATCGGTTCGTTTGTGAGCGAAAGGGAACCGAAATGGAAGAATTTTGATTCCTTGATAACCTCGGTATCAATATCTTCTGCTGACAAGTGTGCGTCAGCACCGAATCGACGGTAGAAGCTGAAATCTCTGTCGCCGCTTTCATCAAGAGAGACAAAAGCAAGCGTCGTATTGTGAATATCATCGACCGAGATACCGTTAGTGTCAACACCTGATTCTTTCATCGTATCGATGAGAAAATCGCCGAACATGTCGCGTCCGACTTTTGTAAAGAAGTATGATTTTCCGCCAAATTTTGAGATAGCGGCGAGAAGATTGGCGGGAGCGCCGCCGGCGTTGCGCCCGAAGAGCTTTGCTCCGTCGGACGCGTTTCCGTATGGCGTAAAATCAATAAGCAGCTCGCCTAATGCTGTAATATCGTATTTCATGATTATGCAAGTACCGATTTCTTAATTATTTCTGCAAGCTCGGCTTCGCTTATGTCTGTCGAGAGATAAGCTCTGTCGGAGACAGCAAGCTTCGTTTTCGCACCGTCCTTGATAAGCGGAAGCTTTTCGCCGCCAAGCTCTGCTTCGTAGGTAAGTTTATCAGCGTCAAGGGGAAGAGTAAGCTCGCCCTGTCCCTTAGTGTGCCAAATAACTGCGTAGGTCTTTCCGTTACG
Source organism: Clostridia bacterium (assembly GCA_017621655.1). Lineage (GTDB taxonomy): Bacteria > Bacillota > Clostridia > Oscillospirales > CAG-272 > Colimorpha_A. The sequence continues at coordinate 154,889 of JAGASS010000016.1, forward strand.
GGTCATCGTGTATGCGGTGAGATCCTCGTTACCGTTAGCAGCACCCTCTACACGGTTGTATTCTGCAAGCTCATATTCACCCTTTTCGTTAATAAGAAGAATATGCTCCTGATCCGTGTTGCGAAGGGAAAGCTTTTCTTCTTCAGTCAAAATGTTCTTTTCTCTTGCTTCGCTCCAACGGCGCATTACCTCGAAATTATCTTTCGTTCTCGGATTGCTTTCGTGGAAATGCAAGCTAAATGCTTGAAGCGTTACGGGGCAATTCCACGATACAGCGAGAGCGTTACCGTATTCATAGTGATCGGGCATCATCTGAGGGTTATATGTCCACCAGCCGAAATTAACTCTCGTAAAGTCTTCAGCCATACGGGGAGCTTCTTCAAATGGATGCTCGACCATCTTGGCTTTGAAAACGTTTGCTTGGAATACGTCGAAAGCGTTTCCACCACTCATATAATGCCAACCGAAATGGCTCTTTGCCGCACCCTCACAGAAGAGAGGGAACTTATTGAATGTTTTAATAACGCGGTACTGCGCGTAGGAAACGTTGAAATTGTAGGGTGCGCAGGTACCCTCAGAGCCGTCCATATATACGAACTCAAAGCCCTGATCGTAGATCGACTTAAGCTTTTCAGCGATCTCATCCTGCAAGCTGGAATCGGGGTTGATGTAAACGCTCGTCGCACTGAATTCGCAAATATGAAGAACACCGCCGATGCGTCCGCGATCGTGAGAGGTAACGTTTGTCTTAAGATAACCTCTCTTACATCCCTCGAAGCGATAAGGAGGTTCCGTTGAGAAGCTATCATAGTGAATAAGCTCGCCGTCGAACTGAAGAATTCTGCACTTTTCGTGGATTGGACACTCAAAGGGGTTTTCTTCGACGTAGATAGTGGTATCATCACAGCCAAGAGGTCTGCTCAGAGTCAGATGCTTCTTTATAAGAAGTCTGTGGTCGGCAACGGGGCTTATGTATCTGCTGTTAAGACCAATGAAGGTCTGAAGGAAATGGAATCCTGGTGTGATACCTGCCGCCTTGATCTTGTCAAGCATTTCCTTAAGTGACTTTTCTTTTTCAGGGTACTCAGGAAGATAGTCGTAATCGCCGCAGCGACCGTAGTTATATCCCGGCTCTTCTACTGTGATTGCTTCGTAATAAATGAGCATGTATTTCATACCCATTGCAGTAGCGAGCTTAATATGCTCGTCAACGTTAGTTGGGTTGACGCAAGCTGTCCAGTATATGTTTCTGTTAAGATGCTCGGAACGTCTACTCTGAACGCCGCGGGGAAGGTCGAAATCAACCTCAAGGGTATCAATGCTGTCAAGAAGCTTGTTCTCTGCATTGACTACCAATGCGGCGGTGCAGCCGATGGTTTTCACGCCGCAAATTGCGTCTGCAGTAAGAACTATTGCATCCTTCTGCTTATGGGAAGTGATGGTCTCATAGGGCGAGGTAGCGATAAGAGCTACGGCGGTCTCGTCGTCGTGAACGACACTGAGCCAGTCGCCGAATTTCGTCATTTTCTTTATCGGAAGCTGAAGAAGACGCACCGCCGAAACGGGAGGAACGTCCATATCAATATTACCGATTCCTGCACGCGCATTAGGGAAGTCTACAAGCTTAAAGGTGACGTATTCGTCTCTTTCCTCGACTTCGATCTTTGCAAAGAAACGCACAAGCTCAAAGCCGATAATGAGGGCGTTATCCTCAAGTCTTATGCTCTTAGCTTCAAAGGTCATTTCCTTGTTAGGATGTGCAAGCTTAAGCTCGTTGTTGACGGGGCGGTCCTCGGTAACTGAGAATGCGGGCATGATCTCGTTCTGATCAATGCATTCCTTGCCGCTGTCCTTGCAGATAAGACTGTACGCCTTACCGTCAAGACCGAGTGTGAGCTTCAAATGTGGATTTTCGATTATAATCGAGCCGTTTTCTATTTTCATAACTTCCTCCTATGTACGTATGAAATTGGCTTTTATCAATTTATTATGCCAAAACAGAGTTCTTGATTGCTTCTGCAAGCTCTGCTTCGCTCATATCAGCCGAAAGATAAGCTCTGTCGGAGACGGAAAGCTTTGTAGAATTGCCGTCCTTGATCAGCGTTAGCTTCTCACCGCCAAGCTCTGCTTCATAGGTGAGGGTATCAGCGTCAAGGGGAAGGGTAAGCTCGCCCTGTCCCTTAGTGTGCCAAATAACTGCGTAGGACTTTCCGTTACGGGTAAGCGTGTAAGCTGTGAGATCTTCGCTACCGTTAGCGGCACCCTCAACGCGGTTGTATTCGGCAAGCTCGTACTCGCCGTTTTCATTGATGAGAAGGATATGCTCCTGATCAGTGTTGCGGAGCGAAAGCTTCTGCTCCTCTGTCAGAACGTTCTTTTCTCTGATCTCGCTCCAACGGCGCATTACCTCGAAATTATCTTTCGTTCTCGGGTTGCTTTCGTGGAAATGTAAACTGAAGGTTTGAAGCGTTACGGGGCAATTCCACGATACCGCAAGCGCGTTACCGTATTCATAGTGATCGGGCATCATCTGCGGATTATAGGTCCACCAGCCGAAATTAACTCTCGTGAAGTCCTCAGCCATACGGGGAGCTTCCTCAAACGGATGCTCGACCATCTTAGCTTTGAAAACGTTTGCCTGGAATACGTCGAAAGCGTTTCCGCCACTCATATAATGCCAACCGAAATGGCTCTTTGCCGCACCCTCGCAGAAGAGAGGCATTTTGTTGAACTTTTTAATTACGCGGTACTGTGCGTAAGAAACGTTAAAATCGAAGGGCGCGCAGGTTCCCTCGGATCCGTCGAAATATACGAACTCGAAGCCCTGGTTATAGATCGCAGCAAGCTTATCGGCAATCTCATCCTGTAAGCTGGAATCCGGATTAATATATGCGCTTGTCGCACTTGACTCGCTGATGTGGAGAACGCCGCCGATCTGTCCGCGCTCGTGAGGAACAACATTGGTATTCAGATGACCTCTCTTACATCCCTCAAAGCGATAGGGATATTCCTCCGAGAAGCTCTCATAGTAAATAAGCTCACCGCCGAACTGAAGGACCTTACATTTCGGGTGCTTAGGACACTCAAAGGGGTTTTCTTCAACGTATATTGTGGTGTCGTCGCAACTAAGCGGTCGAGAGAGCGTCAGATGCTTAATTAGATTGAGCCGATGATCGGCAACGGGAGTAATATATCTGCTTTCCAAGCCAATAAAGGTCTGGAGAAAATGGAATCCGGGAGTAATACCTGCCGCCTTGATCTTATCAAGCATTTCCTTAAGGGACTTTTCTTTTTCGGGATACTCGGGAAGATAGTCATAATCTCCGCATAGACCGTAGCTATATCCGGGCGCCTCTTTTGTAATTGCTTCGTAGTATATGAGCAAATATTTTATGCCCATACGCTTTGCAAGCTTGATGTGCTCGTCAACGTTCGTAGGGTTGACACATCCTGTAAATAATATATTTCTGTTAAGATGCTCACTTCGTCTGCTCTGGACTCCGCGGGGAAGATCGAAATCGATCTCTAATCTGTCAATGCTGTCGAGGAGCTTATTCTCGGCGTTAACTACCAAAGCGGCGGTGCAACCTATAACCTTTACACCTCGAACAGCATCGGCAGTAAGAACTATTGCATCCTTCTGCTTATGAGAGGTTATGCTTTCAAAAGGAGATGTTGCGATAAGAGCGACAGAAGTTTCGTCATCGTGAACAACGCTGAGCCAGTCACCGAACTTCGTCATCTTCTTTATAGGAAGCTGAAGCAGACGCATAGAAGCAACGGGAGGAACGTCCATGTCAATATTTCCGATTCCTTCTCTTGCGTTAGGAAAATCTACGAGCTTAAATGTAACGTACTCGTCTCTTTCCTCAACCTCAATCTTGGCGAAAAACCTTACAAGCTCAAAGCCAATTATGAGGGCATTGCCTTCAATTTTTGCGCTTTTTGACTCAAAGGTCATTCTTTTATTCGGATGCGAGAGCTTAAGCTCATTGTTGACGGGGCGATCCTCAGTAACAGAGAACGCAGGCATGATCTCGTTCTGATCGATGCACTCCTTGCCGCTGTCTTTGCAGATAAGACTGTACGCCTTACCGTCGAGACCGAGGGTAAGCTTCAAATGTGGGTTTTCAATTATGATTGAGCCGTTTTCTAATTTCATAATTATCTCCTGTGTGCTTGTGAAATTGGCTTGTTATGCTAAAACAGCGTTCTTAATAGCTGTTATAAGCTCGGATTCCCTTATATTAGAAGAAAGGTAAGCTCTGTCACCGACAGAAAGCTTCGTGACGTTTCCGTCCTTAATAAGCTGAAGCTTCTCGCCACCAAGATCAGCTTCGTAGGTGAGAGTATCTGCGTCAAGGGGCAGTGTAAGCTCGCCTTGTCCCTTAGTGTGCCAAATAACTGCGTAGGACTTTCCGTTACGGGTAAGAGTGTAAGCGGTAATATCATCGTTACCGTTAGCGGCACCCTCAACGCGGTTGTATTCGGCAAGCTCGTACTCGCCTGCTTCGTTAATGAGAAGGATGTGCTCCTGCTTATAGTTACGAAGTGAGAGCTTCTGCTTCTCAGTCAAAATATTCTTTTCTCTTACCTCGCCCCATCGGCGGAATATCTCGAAATTATCCTTGTTTCTCGGATTTCCGTCAGAGAAGGTGAGAGAGCGTATTTTGAGGGTAGAAGGGCAATCCCATGAGAACGCGAGCGCGTTACCGTATTCGTAGTGATCGGGCATCATTAGAGGATTATAATTCCACCAACCGAAATTGACTCTAGTGAAATCCTCAGCCATACGAGGTGCTTCCTCAAAAGGATGTTCAACGATCTTTTCTTTGAAAATATCAGCAGGGAAGACGTCGAATGCGTTTCCGCCACTCATGTAGTGCCAGCCAAAATGGCTCTTAGCCGCCCCCTCGGAGAAGAGAACGGGTCTATTAAATTTCTTTAGGACTCTGTATTGGGCATTAGATACGTGAAAATCGAACGGAGCGCCCGTACCCTCAGAACCGTCAAAATATGCGAACTCAAAGCCCTGATTGTAGATTGCCGCCAGCTTGTCAGCGATCTCATCCTGCAAGCTCGATTCCTGGTTGATATATACGCTTGTAGCGCCGAATTCGCAAATATGGAGAACACCGCCGATCTGTCCGCGCTCGTGAGGAATAATATTGGTGTTATAATAACCTCTTACGCATCCCTCAAAGCGGTAGGGATACTCTTCCGAGAAAGAATCGTAGTAAATTAGCTCACCGTCGAACTGAAGGACTTTGCATTTCGGATGCTTGGGGCACTCGGTGGGATTTTCTTCAACGTATATAGTTGTATCGTCGCAACCAAGCGGTCGAGACAGCGTGAGATGCTTTATAAGATTAAGCCGGTGGTCGGCAACTGGGGTAACGTATCTGCTGTTAAGACCAATGAAGGTCTGAAGGAAATGGAAGCCGGGAATAATGCCTGCCGCCTTTATCTTGTCAAGCATTTCTTTGAGAGACTTTTCGCCCTCGGGATACTCGGGAAGATAATCGTAATCTCCGCAGTAGCTGTATCTGTTTTCTTCCTTTACGATCGCCTTGTAATTAATGAGCATATACCTCATGCCCATACGGGTCGCAAGCTCAATATGCTTGTCAACGTTCGTCGGGTTGACGCACGACGTCCAATATATATTTCCGTTAAGGTGCTTTGAGCGCCTACTTTGAACACCGCGGGGAAGATCGAAGTCGATCTCTAATGTGTCAATACTGTCAAGCAACTTGTCTTCCGAATTTACAACCAATGCGGCAGTGCAACCTATAACCTTTACACCTCGAACTGCATCGGCAGTAAGAACAATAGCATCCTTCTGCTTGTGCGACGTGATGCTTTCAAAAGGCGAGGTAGCAACAAGTGCAACAGCCGTTTCGTCATCGTGAACGACACTGAGCCAATCGCCAAACTTCGTCATTTTCTTTATTGGAAGCTGAAGCAGACGCATAGATGCAACGGGGGGAACGTCCATGTCAATATTTCCGATTCCTTCACGTGCGAAAGGAAAATCTACGAGCTTGAATGTAACGTACTCGTCTCTTTCCTCAACCTCAATCTTGGCGAAAAACCTTACAAGTTCAAAGCCAATGATGAGGGCATTGCCTTCAATTTTTGCGCTCTTCGACTCAAAGGTCATTTTTTTATTCGGATGCGAGAGCTTAAGCTCATTGTTGACGGGGCGATCCTCGGTCACTGAGAAGGCGGGCATGATCTCATTCTGATCAATGCACTCCTTGCCGCTGTCTTTGCAGATAAGACTGTATGCCTTGCCGTCAAGACCAAGCGTGAGCTTCAAATGCGTATTCTCAATTATGATCGAGCCGTTTTCTAATTTCATATTTTCTCCTATATGCTTATGAAATTGGGCTTTCTCTGCTTGTATATAACGTAACTATCAAACCCTACCGATCTTATCATATCAAGTGCCTTGTCAAATCCTACGGCAACGTTAGCTGAGACGTGAGCGTCGCTTCCTATTGATACGCGTCTGCCGGCCATTTCGTAGTAGAGCGTCAGAATATCGTGTTCGGGCATGAAGTAGGGAACGGTTGAAGCGTATCCCGACGTGTTTATCTCAAGGGAGATACCGCGCTCGATTATCTCGCTCAGTATCTTTTTGATCTTGCTTTCGAATATATGAATATCAATATCGCACTTATACTTTCCGTTTATGTACCTAAGAGGGCAGGTAAGATGGGAAAGAATATCAAAGTCTGTCTTATATATCATTTCGAGCATCTTATCGAAATAGAGATCGATAAACGAGATAACTTTTTCTTTCGTCAGAAGCGAAAAGTCTACTCTTGAATAGCTATCCGGTATATCCTCGCGATAAACGGTGTGTACCGATCCGAGAATAACGTCGTACTCACCTACAGCCAGAGTTGCTTCCGCGCCTTTAGCGTTAGTCAGGTATTCTGCCATTTCGATTCCGGTATATATCTCAAGCTGACCGTCGTATTTTTCCTTTGCGGCTTCTATTTCGGATATGACCTTTTTGAAACGGTTTACCGTGTCTTCCTTTTCGAAAAAACAAATATCGGCGTGATCAGTTATTGCTATTCCTTTTAAACCCTTTTCAATTGCTGCACGACAGGCGTCGTCAACGCTTTGACGACCGTCGAGAGAATTGTCAGTATGAATATGAAAATCGTATTTAATCATAGCATATCAACGGTAAGCCCGCCGTTTGTCTCGACAACGTCGGCTCCAAGCTCTTTGCATCTGGGTAAGTCATTGGGATCATCAATTATCCAAAGACCGACGTAACCGTACTTTCTTGCAAGCTCGACCTGTTCCTTATCAGCAGGCGGATAAGAGAGCCAAGAGATCTTATTAAGCGGCATCCAAATGTAAAGAGTGTTATTGGGCGCTATTTCCTTAAGGTTGTCAAGCGACTCCTTGGTTACGGGACCGTCATAGTGAATCGCGCAGGTAGGGAAGCGTTTGGCAACTTTTTGAACAAAAGCAAGATCGTTTGACGTGAATCCGAAAAGCTCGATCTGATCTCGCTCCTCGATCTCGTCAAAGAAAAGGTTTAGCTGTGCTTCGGTGAACTTCTGAATAACGTTATCAAATTTGAGCTTCATCTTAGTTTCGCAAGCGAAATCAAGTATCTCCTTGAGGGTCGGAAGCTTCGTACCCTTGAATTTTTCGGACTTGGCTATGCCGTAGTCATAATTTAACAGCTCGCTGTAAGACAGATCGATAACGTTAATGTCGTTTTCAAGCGGCGATCCGTCGATATTACGCGCGTGACGGGCGATTGAGAAGTCGTGAATAGCGACGCAAACGTCGTCCTTCGTGTACTTCATATCCAGTTCGATAATTTTGTAACCTTCCTCATAAGCGGCTCTGTAAGCTAACATTGTATTTTCGGGGTAGCGCTTACTGACACCCATGTGTGCTTGAAGTATCATAATAACCTCCGTACAAGCTGATTTTATTTAGAACAGTATAACATAAATCAATTGACAAATCAATAGATTAAGGCGTCATTTATCAATATTTCGGCTAAAATACTATTGAAATTTCAAAAGCTTTATGATATAATCCAAGAAGTAGCAAGGAACTTAAAAGGAGTGAGACAGTTTGATATTCAAACCGAAAAAAACGCCGTATCAAGGTCTATGGGCGTTCATACTGTTTATGCTTCTTCCGTCGGTCGTAATGACTTCATTGTCCTTTGGTGCGATGATGAAGTGGCAGGGCAGATTCGGTGCTGATTTTAACTGGGCATCTGCAAAGGCAGTCGGGTGCGGTCTTGGAATACTGTTTCATATTTCCTGTATAATAATCGGTGCCTTTACCGAGGACTTCAATGCCGTCAAGACCCGACTTAAGGAGTTCATTGCAAACCTGAGTGCATCGCCAAAGACTGCGTTCAAGTGGTATTGGCAGGACGTAAAAACTCTCGGTCTTGCCTTCTATATCGACTTGGCTCTTGTTGGCATCAATATCTATGTTTTTGTTGACGCACTGCAGGATTATTTCGCGCTTAACGGCGTTATTTAGTAGAAAAGAATTAGCTTTATGCTAAAAATATAATCAAACATAAGGAGAACATAAAATGTTAAAAGCAGGATTTTCACGAGTTAACGTTAACCCGATGATGGGTATCGAGGTTGCCGGATATTTTATTCAGAGACTGGCAGACGGTATTCTCGATGATCTCGAGGCAAACACTGTTTCAATATCGCTTGGTGATAAGAGACAGGTCTTTGTTTCGGTAGACTCGTGTCACCTTGAAAAGAACGTTATCGCCGAAGTTGTACGCATCTGCAAAGAGAAATACAATATTCCCGAGGGAACCGTTCATGTAAACGCTACGCATACGCACACCTCGCCTCATAACAGTCTCGAGTCTAACGATCCGCTTATAAAGCAGTATTCCGAGATGCTTGTTCTTAAGCTTGTAGATGCTGTTAAATTTGCAATCGACGATGAAAAGCCCGCAAAGCTCGGATTCGGTAAGAGCAACGCTCCCCACATCGGCTTCTGCCGCCGCTTTATCATGAAGGACGGCTCTATCAGAACAAATCCCGGCGCAGGCAACCCCAATATTCTTAAACCGATAAGCGAGATCGATCAGGAAGTAAGCGTTCTTCGCTTCGACCGTGAGGGCGCGAATACCATCGTTATGGTAAACTATGCAAACCATCCCGACGTTGTCGGCGGCTGCAAGCTTTCTGCTGACTGGCCCGGATTTGCAAGAAGAGTGTTTGAAAAGGCGATCGACAATACCTCCCTCGCGTTTTATAACGGCGCTCTCGGCGATATTAACCACGTTAACGTGTTCCCGAAGGGCGGAGACAATAACGACCTTACAAACGATTTTGACGACGTTATGCGCGGTTACGGTCATGCACGTCACATGGGTAACGTTGTTGCCGCTGCTGTAATGCAGGTATATGACAAGGTAGAGTACGTTGAGCCGGATACCTTCAATTATAAGACAATTACCGTAAACGTTCCTGCAAATAAGGCAAAGGAAGAGGAGCTTCCCGAAGCTATCCGTATAAACGACCTCCACAATGCGGGCAGAGATAACGAGCTTCCCTATGAAGGAATGGAGCTTACTACTGTTGTTGCAGAGGCAGGCAGAATGGTCAATATGATGAACGCTCCCGATTATTTCGGAACAGGCGTGTCTGCGGCTAAGCTTGGCAGGATCGGATTCATCACTATGCCGGGTGAAGCATTCTCCGACATCCAGGTCGCACTTAAGAAGGCAGAGGGATATGACTGTGTCTTCGTTATCGGTCTTGCTGACGAATACTCGGGATATTTCCCGATGATGAGCGCATACGACGAGGGTGGATACGAAGCAAGAAGCTCACGTTTCCGTGCAGGTGTCGGTGAACTCTATATCGAAGAAGGCAAAAAGCTTCTCGAATCGCTTTAATATGAAAAGCTCTCAACGAAACCGTGAAGTGAACCCCAAAGTTTAGACAAAATCAAATATTAAATCATTTGCGAATGAGCTCGGTATTGAACTGGGCTCATTCCTTTTAGTTTGAGAGATATTCTCTCGTTATTGTAGTAATGAATATACTCTTCCAACTTTTC
>JAGASS010000017.1 GCA_017621655.1 Clostridia bacterium
AATTCTGATCCGTATTTACGCTCGTCGTATATCAAGGCGATGAACGCACTCAAGGCAGAGGGCGTTGATATTATTCTCGACGGCGGAGATATGGTCTCCGACAACGAGGACCAGCAGAAGGTCGACTTCCGTTGGGAAAAGAGCGTTTACGACAGAGTTATTTCTCAGTATAAGAAGTATTCGTCTGCTGCATCGACAACCGGCGTTACCCTTTGGGCGTGCGGTAACCATGACTACGAGGTCGGACGTCTTAAGGAAGGCGTTTTCTCTGCGGGCGACTATAACTCTTATGAAGGATTCCAGAATGTAATGGTGGAGACCGCGGGTCAGCCCAAGAGTCTTTATACAGAGAAGGACGATACTCCAAACAGCGTTAATACGGTTACTGAAAACAATTGGCTCGGCGCACACTTTAATGTCAAGGGCTTCGACTTTATTATTCTTAATCCTCCCTATGCAAAGAGTGATTATTATACAGCCGGAACGCTTAATTGGCTCGATGAAACGCTTGCCGGAATCGGTGCCGATAAGACAGTGTTTATCGTTGGTCACTATCCTCTCCAGGATAGCCGCGGCCCTGCCTCAACAAGTCTTATAAAGGGTACTAACTACACGAACTTTATGTACGTGATGAAGAAGTACCGTAACGCCATCTATCTTTTCGGTCACATTCATGACAGCGATAGCGGATATATATCCGGCGACACCTTTGAAAGAATTACTCATTACGATAAGAACGGCAGTGTAGTTTCATTCAGAAGTATACAGCCGACCTCATTTATTTCGTCGTTTATGGGTTCTGCCTCCTTCTACAAGTATTCGTTTGATCCCGATTGGCTTACCTCCGCAGAGCCGAAGATCATTCAGGCAATGACGATAACCGTTTACGCCGACCGCATTGAATTCAAGACCATTAACTGCGGTCAGAAATCGGGTGCGTCGCAAAATCCTCTTGTGTACACCATTCAGCGTGACGTTCTGAACGGCGGCGGCGCAGGCAGCGATGTCGAGCTTAAGGACTCGTGGACACTGCCCTCTGACATTTTGGAAGCCCCTAACGCCAAAAGCGAGCATTTCGGACTCTATTATATGGATCCTAAGACCGGTGAGCTTTCAAACAATTGGAACGGCACCTGTGGAGCTACTTACATAAATATTGCCGGCGGACACGGAAGAGGAACGTTTGCATCTGCTTCAAGCGGCGGAATAAAGGTGTTCCCGGAAGACGGAAAATCGGCAGTTGTTCAGTTTACTGCCCCCAAGGACGGTGAGTACGTTTACGAGGTGCCCGTATCTTCGATCGCTACCACCGCAAATAAAACCGGAAATAAGCAGATAGTATTCTCGGTTATGAAGGATGGCGTAATATACAATATTACCCAGCCGACAAATAAAGACAACTATTCCGGCACTCTTTCGGGTACTATCAAGCTTAAGAAGGGCGAAAAGCTGCTTTTCGTCGCGGATTGGTATGTAAAATATTTCAATTCTACGATGACTCCCTCGGACCATATGGGATACTGGGCCGCAGGAAGCTTCAACGGTATCAATATTGCGCTTATTGACGCTAATGCAAGCGCTGCACCCGCAGTCAAGAAATATACCTTTGACGGCTCGGGACTTAAGTTTACGCAAAGCGGCTATTCGTTCAAGTCGAACGATCATTATTCACTTGCTGCTATTGATAAAACGAGCAAGAAGCTCCTTTCGCTTGAGCGCGGAGAGACTGCAATTTACGGAGGAACTGCCGGCGCGGCAATCTATAAGGGAAAATCGGGTAACGTTACCATAGCTTATCATTATTCTAACGGAAACCTTATGTTTGGACCTTACGGTGCGGGTAACGCTAACAAGAGCATCGCATCTGCAATCGTGTTTACAGCGCCTCAAAACGGACAGTATAACCTGAACGCACTTCTCCTTCATGACTGGGATTATAACGCGACCACCCAGAAGAATTACGCAATGACCTACGAGATCCTCGATAGCGATCTCAACGTTATCTTCTCGGGAAGCACGGCTAACGTATTCACGGGCAGTAACGTTCAGGGAACTATCTCAAGAGCCGCAGGAAGCGTTTATCTTGACAAGGGCGAGAAGGTATATCTTTCCTTCAGCGCCGCACCCGAGGCAACAGTGACCGATTCCGACACGATCTCTATGAGAGTGCTTTCGCTCGATGCCGCGTTGGTTTCATCTGAATGCGAGCATAAGTGGACTAACGGTACCTGTTCGAGCTGCGGAGCTACCTGTAAGCACAGCTACGGAAACGATAATATCTGTGACATCTGCGGATACAAGAATACCGCAGCAACTACTCCCGGTACTACTACCAAGCCGAGCGATACAACAGATCCCGACGTAACTCCCGGTGATACTACTGTTCCTGATACGACTGATCCCGATAGCGACAGCACAACTAAGCCGAATGACACTACAGTTCCCGACGTAACCGATCCGAATGATGACGGCAAGGGCGGTGATGGAGATAAGGGCGATAACCAAGCAGTCGTTTGGATAATCGTTATTGTAGCTGTTGTGGTTATTGCAGGCGTTGTAACAGCAATAATCATCAAAAAGAAAAAGGCATAAATAAAAAAGTTCGCTCAATTTGATATGCACCCCAAAAGTTAGACACTTTTGGAGGTGCATATTTTTATGGGAAAAACAGGCAGAAAAAACAAAACATACTCGCCAGAATTCAAAATAGGTGTTATAATGGATATGCGAGAACACCACCTTGGGTATCGT
>JAGASS010000004.1 GCA_017621655.1 Clostridia bacterium
GCTTCCGTAGGGCGGGGGCTTGCTCCCGCCGTTACCAAAGGTATAGAATATACAAAATACGGGCAAATAGCAGAAGAACAATTATTGTTGTTAGAAAAACGGTATCCGTATTTTGTATATTCTATACCTTTGGTAACGGCGGGAGCAAGCCCCCGCCCTACGGAAGCGTCGTTGAAATTTTTAATACGTGATAACAGACATTTTCGCCCATCTATGCATATTGTTATAAAATATGCGCCCGCTGAACTATAATCGTATTTTTTTAATCGAGGATGTTTCCTCTTCGGTAGTTCCTTATCCATTTCATCGCCCATAATATCATATCAAATCACTATCAACAGAGATTAACTGCACAATATCCACTTCCAACGTTCTTGCAAAAATAACAAGGTCAATATCGGTAACGAAACGCTCGCCGTTTTCTACGCGGCGAATAAAATAATGGTCTACGTCATATCCGAGAAGCTGCATTTTCGCCGCTAACTTTCTTTGAGACATTTTCTTTTCCTTGCGTATCTGCATTATTTTTTGACCTGTAATGTTATTTTTCCCATCCGATGCTTTGATCTTAAACATTTTTCCCCCGATAAATAAAAAAATTTGTTGAACACTATTTACTTTTTTATTATTCTATGCTATAATTAGCAAAGAATTGGTGAATAGTATTCAACAATTAATGTATTTAATTTTTTTGGAGGAAAAACAAATGAAAAAAACAATTAAAACAATCAGTATTATTCTATGCGCAATAATGTTCGTTACTTTATTTACGGCTTGTGGTAAGCTGTCAGAAAAGGATGTTATTGGAGTGTGGATGTCCCCAGAAGAAGATAGAGAAGATTATTTTGTTACTCTTTCAATTGAAGAAAATGGTAAATGCTCGATGTTAATTTTAGATATGAACACCGCAGCAATGGAGAGTGATGATGGAACTTGGGAAATAAAAGATAATACTTTGATCTGCGTTTTTTCAGATGTTACTATGGAGTTAACCTATGAACAGGGAAAGCTTATTACGACAAATGGTAAAATCCTTACTAAATCTGATAAATAATCAGCTTAATCCGTTGTGTATCTTATAATTAGGAGTAATAAAAATCTTGTTAAAATATTTATACAATACCAGAACCGGAAAACTTCATATTGAAGGATACTGTCATAATGCTATAAGCGGAAATCCAAATATGAAATCATTTTACTCGGAAAAAGAAGCATTAGCTTACGATGGGCGCGCGGTAGGATTTTGTAAACTATGCGAAAAGAAACGTGCATCTAAAATAAAATAAAAGGATATATAATTATGAAAAAGGTTCTAATTTTAATTTTTGGGCTCGTGTTATGTCTCACTCTCTGCGTAGCATGTAGCGAAGAAGATACTATTGATGAAAACGAGGCAATTTCCAAAGCAAAATATTCCAATGAAACAGCTGACCAATTGTCTTTATTACTTGGTTTTTCGTCATATGAAAAACCAATTTATACGTATTCCTCTGCTCAGAAAAATAGTGATGGCGACTGGACTATTGTTTTAGAAGGAAAAATGAGCGGATACAAATTTAGTGATAAATATAGAGAAAATAAAATAACAAAAGAATTTAGATACACTACAACTGTTACTGATTGGGGATCTGTTTTGCGCGGTGATTTAATTGATTAATAATATACTAATATTAAGAACTAATAGCATTTAAAAAGCAGAGGCATTCGCCTCTGCTTTCATTTTTTATTCCTCTATTTCGACCTCAACTGCTTCGGTATCGGTTTCTTCCTCGGTTTCTTCTTCCTCTTCTACGACTGCGAAGTTACAGATCTTAGCATCTGTACGCATTACGATGACGCCGGAGGCGGTTCTTCCGTAGATGGAAATTTCATTTACTCTGGTACGGATGACGATTCCCTCGTCGGTAATGAGGAGAATATCGTCGGTCTCGTCGACCGCCGCGATGCAAGCGAGCTTACCGGTCTTATCGGTAATGTTATGGCATCTCATACCCTTACCGCCGCGGTGATGTGCGGCGAATTCAGAGAATTCACATCTCTTACCGAAGCCGTTTTCGGTGATGGTAAGGAGCATCTTGCTCTCGTCAACTACCGTTACACCGGCAACGTAATCATCTTCACCGGGACGGATACCGATAACGCCGCGTGCGCTTCTGCCCGTCGGGGTGATGGAGCTGATTGCAAATCTTACTGCGTTACCCTGTGCGGTCGCGAGGAACAATTCGTCCTCGTCGTTTGTCAGACGAACGTAGATAAGCTCGTCATCCTCGTCGAGGGTGATCGCACGCTTACCGCCCTTTCTCTGATAAGCGAACTCGGAGATAGGTGTGCGCTTAACGATACCGTTCTTGGTAACGAAGGTCAGGCAGTTTTCGCCCTCGAAGCTATCAACAGACACGAGCGCCGTGATCTTCTCGTCCTTTTCAAGCTCGATGATATTGACAGCCGCCGTTCCCTTTGCGGTACGCGAACTCTCGGGGATAAGATACGCTTTTCTTACGTGGATCTTACCGCTTGTGGTAAACATAAGCAGGTGCGAATGGGAGTTGACTGCGACCATCTGGTCAACGACGTCCTCTTCCTTCGTCGTCATGCCGATAATTCCCTTACCGCCTCGTCTCTGTGCCGAGTAGGTATCGGAGGGGATACGCTTGATGTAGCCGTCCTTCGTGAGCGTGATAACGCAGGTATGACGCTCAATGAGGTCCTCGTAGACGATCTCCTGCTCGGCAGGAACGATGTCTGTACGGCGTGCATCGGAATAGCGGTTCTTGATATCAAGAAGGTCGTTCTTGATGATCTCACGAATACGCCAATCGTTAGCAAGTATATCCTCAAGATCGGCAATAAGCTCAGTCAGCTTCTTAAGTTCGTCCTCGACCTTCTGTCTTTCAAGACCTGTGAGCTTACCGAGAGTCATTTCAACTATCGCCTGCGCCTGAATATCGGAAAGTCCGAAGCGCTCGCAAAGCGTTTCCTTAGCAGCAGGAATGCTCTCGGAGGTCTTCATTATCTCTATGATCTCGTCGATATTGTCGGTAGCAATAATGTAACCCTCAAGAATATGCGCTCTTGCCTTCGCTTTTGCGAGGTCGTAGACCGTTCTGTTACGGATAACGTTCTCCTGATGCTTGATGTACTCGTCAAGGATCTGAGGAAGCGAAAGGATCTTCGGCTCGCCGTTTACTATCGCGAGCATATTTATAGAGCAGGTATCCTGAAGCTGTGAATATTTATAAAGCTGATTAAGTATTATCTGACCGTTTGCGTCACGGCGGTAATCGACAACGATCTTAATGCCGTGCTTAGATGACAAGTCGCGGATGTCGGTTATTCCCTCGATACGCTTGTTGCGTACAAGGTCCGACATCGCCTCAACGAGCATACTCTTATTGACCATATAAGGTATCTCGGTGATCGTGATAGTACGCTTTTCCTCGTCTATATCCGCCTTTGCGCGGACCATAACGCGTCCCTTACCCGTCGTGTATGCCTCAAGGATTCCGTTTACGCCGTAAACGGTTGCGGCAGTCGGAAAATCGGGGCCCTTGATGTAGTCCATAAGCTGAGGAACGGTACAGTCGGGGTTTTCCATACGGAATACAGTCGCGTCAACAACCTCGCCGAGGTTGTGAGGCGGAACGTTCGTCGCCATACCGACAGCAATACCGACGGCACCGTTAACAAGGAAGTTCGGGAAGCGCGAGGGGAGCACGTCCGGCTCGTCGCGCGTGTTATCGAAGTTCTTGTTCATCTTAACGACGTTCTTGCCGAGGTCGCGCATCATTTCGTCACTCAGACGAGAAAGACGCGCTTCGGTATAACGGTAAGCTGCAGGGGGGTCACCGTCTATAGAACCGTAGTTACCCTTACCTTCAACAAGGGGATAACGGTAAGAGAAGTTCTGCGCCATACGAACCATCGTTCCGTAAACGGCAGAGTCACCGTGCGGATGATAACGTCCGAGAACGTTACCGACGGTCGTCGCACTCTTACGGAACGGGTTGTCGTGGGTGAGATTGTCCTCGTGCATAGCGTAAAGGATTCGTCTCTGTCCCGGCTTCATACCGTCGCGGACGTCCGGAAGCGCACGGGAGATGATTACGCTCATCGAGTACTGGATGAAGGAGGTCTTTACCTCTCTTTCCATTTCAATGTCAACTATCTTCTGGTCGGGAAAAATAATCGGCTTCTGTTCTTCTTTGCTCATTTTTTTCTTCCTTTTCTCTTCTTGGTTTTCCACAGGTTTTCCCTGTGGAAAACTTTTGCGTCGGCTCAAATTTTTTGTTCGGCGTTGTGGAAAACCGTCGCCGTTTTAATTTTTTTGCCTTTTATGCGTGGAAAATTCACTTTACTGTGGAAAAGTTTTGCACATTTTTCTGAGTTATCCACAGTTTTATCAACAGAAATTTCTGTCTTTTCGCGTTGTAAAGCGTCAAAATATCGGCTTTACACACTGTTTTATCGGGTATTTCTTAAAAGTTTTCCACAGAATCGGTCATATTGTGGAAAACTGTTTTACTTTTCCACAATTTTGTTTTTGGGGTTGTGAATAAATGAATAATTGTAGGTTTAAGGTTTATCAATTCGTTTTGGAAACCGCGCCACGATTTTGTAGGGGGCGACGTCCTCGACGCCCCCTACAATTATGTGGATAACGGCTCTAATCTTAACGAAAAATACTTATATATCAAGGTTTTCCGCGTATCTCGCATTCTGCTCGATGAACTCACGTCTCGGCTCGACAGCGTCGCCCATGAGGAGCGAGAACATCGCGTCGCACGCCATTGCGTCCTCCATCGTTACACGGAGAAGCGTTCTTCTCTCGGGGTCCATCGTGGTCTCCCAGAGCTGCTCGGGGTTCATCTCACCAAGACCTTTGTAGCGGTCGGCACGGATATTCGCTCCGCCGCCGAGCTTCTCAATACAAACGTCTCTTTCCTCATCGGAGAAGGCGTAAAGCTCCTCGCCCTTACCGCTCTTACGGTATACCTTATAGAGCGGCGGCTGTGCAAGGTAAACGTGACCGTCCTCGATAAGCTTTCTCATATGACGGAAGAGGAACGTAAGAATAAGTATTCTTATATGCGAACCGTCGACGTCGGCATCGGCCATTATGATTATCTTGCCGTAGCGGAGCTTTTCGGGGTTGAATTCCTCACCGATTCCGCAGCCGAGTGCCTGAATTATCGGGATAAGCGACTGGTTTGCATAAACCTTGTCGCGTCTTGTCTTTTCTACGTTAAGTACCTTACCGCGAAGGGGCAGGATCGCCTGGAATCGGGGATCACGTCCCGTCTTAGCCGAACCGCCTGCGGAATCTCCCTCGACGAGATACAGCTCGGTATGCTCTGCATCCTTTTCCTGACAGTCTTGGAGCTTACCGGGAAGAGCCGAGCCCTTGTCGAGAACGCCCTTACGCGCCGTTTCACGCGCCTTACGAGCCGCTTCACGAGCGTGTGCGGCAGAGGTTGCCTTGTCGAGAATGAGCTTCGTAATTGCCGGATGCTCTTCAAAATACTCGGAAAGCTTTTCAACAACGAGCTGACGAACGAAGGAACGCATCTCGGAGTTACCGAGCTTACCCTTCGTCTGACCTTCAAACTGCGCGTCCTTGAGCTTGACGCTGATGATTACGGTAAGTCCCTCACGAACGTCCTCACCCGTGAGCTTATCGTCGCCCTTAAGGAAGTTATGACGGCGTCCGAATTCGTTAACTACGTCGGTAAGAGCTGCCTTGAAGCCCGCCTCATGAGTACCGCCCTCGGGAGTTATGATGTTGTTTGCAAACGACATCATCGTCTCGTCGTATTTGGTCGTATACTGAAGCGCGACCTCAGCGGACTGGAAGCCCTTCTGGACCTTCATATAGATGACCTCGTCACCGACGGTCTCGCTGTGCTTCTGCTTGTTTATATGCTCTACAAACGACTTAATACCGCCCTCGTAGTGGAGAACGTCCTCACGGGTCTCCTCGCCGCGCTCGTCGCGCATAACGATCCTGATACCGGGGTTTAAGAACGCCTGCTCTCTCATACGGTTGAGAAGCGTATCGTATTCAAACACAGTCTCTTCAAATATCTCGGAATCGGGCATGAAGCGAACGTAAAGACCGCGCTTCGATGTCGGACCGATCTTTTCAAACGGCTTGTCCGTCTTACCTCTCTTAAACGAGCCGGTAAACGCTTCACCGTTATAGCAGTCCTCGTAAGTCAGCCACTCGGAAAGCGCGTTAACGACCGACGCACCGACGCCGTGAAGACCGCCCGAGATATTATATCCGCCGCCGCCGAACTTACCGCCCGCGTGGAGGATCGTAAATACGACCTCGGGAGTCGGGATTCCCATCTTGTGGTGGATAGCGGAGGGGATTCCTCGTCCGTTATCCTGAACCGACGCACTTCCGTCCTTATGGAGCGTGATTATGATGTCGGTACATTCACCCGCGAGCGCCTCGTCGATACTGTTATCGACGATCTCGTAAACGAGATGGTGCAGTCCGCGTATAGACGTCGTACCGATATACATACCCGGTCTTTTTCTTACCGCCTCAAGTCCTTCAAGGACTTGTATTTGGTTTTCGTCGTAGGTTTGATTCTGTGTCATCTTTTTTTCCTTTCTTTGCGGAGATTTCTCCGCATTCTTGCTTTCCATAATGGAAACAAAGCTTTGCCATGTTGTCTTGCCTTCCCCTCAGGGGGAAGGTAATATTAGACATAGTTTTATATATTGACATTAGAACATATCACTAATAACTATAAAGATACAATGTATGTTTAGCTTTTAGAAGACGTTTTTTTACCTTCTCCAGTGGGAGAAGGTGTCGGCATAGCCGACGGATGAGGTGTCATTTTAAGGGTTTTAGATTATCAAAGGTCAAATTAAATTTTTTTAAAATATCTTTTACAACCCCATCGAAATTATTATTTAAATCAAAATTTGAATATCTCAGCACCGTAATTCCCCACTGAGATAGCTTTTTGTCTCTTTCAGCATCATCGTTTTTGTGTTGAGGGCATAATGCTGAGCACCATCTAATTCGATTACCGTTTTCTTTTCAGCAATATAAAAATCAACAATATAGTCGCAGATGTTATGCTGTCGTCTAACATTGAACGGTAGGCGTTTTAGAAATTTGTACCATATTTTTTTCTCTTCAGGAGTCATATTCTTTCGAAGAGTTCTCGCGTTCTCAACAAGTTTTTTGTTATATGGTATCACTCAATTACTCCTCATCCACCGCTATCGCGGTCCCCCTTCTCCCTCAGGAGAAGGTCGATTCTCGTCTCTGTTTTTATTCAACTCTACCGATGAGGGCTTGCGTTGAGATCTGGGAAAAGTACACTTTTCCGTCGTTTGTGAGTATAAATGACTTCGGGACTTCTTCAAAAAGTGCTTCGGTCATACCGTTTATTTCTCTACCCTTGAGGAATTTTTTCGTATCCTGTGATACCGTTGCGGTATCCATATCGAAGATGCCGATTATGTTTTTTAGGCGTAGACTTTTGTTATTTCCTGCATGTAAGAACATACTGCGTAGGCCTTTCGTTATGCTTAATGATTGCTCCCGCGTAATTGTAGGGGGCGACGTCCTCGACGCCCCGTTTCAAAGGTGATGTAATTTTTGTTTTATAACACTTAATGTTATAAATTCAATTTTATCCCTTCAGATAATTTAATTGTGGTATTTCGGGGCGTCGAGGACGTCGCCCCCTACATTGTGTTGCAAAAATTTATTACGTTACTCGGTAAATTCTAACGTCACACAACAGCCCCATTATTTACGTTATAAACCTTACAGGGTGTATCAATTTTATCGCAGGACGTGATAATTACCTGCTTATTTTCAATGCCTGAGAGGAGATATTCACGTCTTTTTTCGTCAAGCTCACTCAAAATATCATCAAATAGAAATACAGGATAAGTTCCGCTGACCTCGCGTGAAAGCTCGCCCTCGGCGATCTTCATAGAAAGCGCGACCGACCTTTGCTGTCCTTGCGAGCCGAATGCACGCGCCTCGCGTCCGTTCAGCATTATTTCTATATCGTCCTTATGAGTACCGTACAGCGTTGCGCCGAAGCGTAATTCTCTATCGCGGTTTTCGGTAAGGAGAGAGAGGTATTCTTCCTTTGTTTTACGCGTTTGATAGACAAGCTTGCAGCTTTCCTTGCCGCACGTCATATCGTTTATTATCTCGTCACTTACGACGCTTAGACGCGACACGTAAATATCGCGTTTTTCCGATATTATCTCTGCCTCTAAAGCGAGCTGCTCGGAGTAAACGTCGGAAAGTAAGAATATATTATCATCCCGACGGTCACGCGCCATTTTTATCAGCGCATTTCGCTGTGAAAGCAGTGCGTTATACTTTTGAAGAGACCTTAGATAATCGGTATCGGTCTGCGACAGTGCATGGTCTATAAATTTTCGTCTCACCGACGGCCCGTCCTTGACTATCGACAGGTGCTCGGGACAGAACAGCACGGCGCGGAACTTTCCGACGACCTCGCTCAGGCGCGTTATCGGAACTCCGTTAAGAGAGCAGAAGCGCTTACCTATCCTCGGCACGAAGCGGAAAAGCATTTCGTTTTCGCGCTTGCCGTCAAAAAACGTCATCTCTATCTGTCCGTATTCGGTTCCAAAGCGTACAAGCTCGTTTTCGTGCACTGTACGGAAGGATCTGCCGCCCGCGAAGAAATACACCCCTTCGAGTATATTCGTCTTTCCTTGCCCGTTTAAGCCGTTAAAAACGGTGACGGACTCCGATGGGAGGACCGACGCGTATTCGATGTTACGAAAATTTTTATAGACGATCTTCCGTATGATCATCCGTTAAGACGAACGGGGAGAATGAGGAGCAGGAACTTACTCGGGTTTTCGCCTGCTTCTTCGACAGTCATGCTCATGAGAGGAGAGGTAAGGCAGAGCTTGATTCTCTCGCAGTCACATACCTTGATCGCGTCGTAGAGGAAGCGGCAGTTGAAGCCGATCTCGATGTCCTCGCCCTCGTGGTGAACGGAAATTACGTCGTTTACGCGACCCGTGACGGAGGAGGAAGCGATGGTAAGCTGTCCTTCCTTAACTGTGCAGATAACGGGGCTTGGGATCTGTCCCTGTCTTCTTTCCTCGGTGACGAGAAGCGCTCTTTCAAGCGCCGAAAGAAGGTCTACGGTATCAAGTGTTACGAATATCTTAGGCGCTTTTGGGATAAAGCGGTCGTAATCTATATACTGCGCGTCGATTCTTCTCGTAAAGAGCACGAAGCGACCTATGAAGAAGATTATGTGCTTTCTTGCAACATAAATCTCCATTTCCTTATCGCTGTCGGAAATGAATCTCATAAGCTCGGAAACGCTCTTACCGGGGATAATTACGTCAAAGGCAAGCTCGCTTGTACCGACGCTTTCCATCGGATCTGTCTCAGTTACTACCGAAAGACGGCTTCCGTCGCAGGAAACTGCCGAGAGGACTCCGTCCTCGACCTTGAGATCAAGACCGTTAAGCTCGGGCTTTACGGAATTAACTGCGATAGCGAACTGAGTTTTCTGTATGATAGCGCGGAGCGCGTCCTGACGGATCTTGAATCCGCGGTCGCCTCTAAGCTCGGGAAGGTCCGGGAAGTCGGATGCGGAAAGCGCGTAAAGCTCAAATTCCGACGTTCCAGCCGAGATCTTTGCCTTAAGGTTGCTTTCGTTTATCTCTATTGTGAGAAGTCCGTCGGGCATTGCCTTAATTATCTGAATAAATCTCTGGCAGTTGATAATACCGGCACCGCTTTCTTCAACGATACAGGTGACAGTCGTTTTCATACCCTTTTCAAGGTCGTAAGCGGTAAGCTCGCATTCCTTATCGGAAACGGTATTAAGAAGTATACCTTCAGTTGATGCGATCGTGTTTTTATTGGATGCAAATCCTACCGAGGGGATCGCCGCCTCGAGAATTTCGCTTTTCATTACCTTTATTTTCATGATCCGGTCCTTTCCGCCGAGCTTTGCTCGGTTGCTTTCAAATTTCGTTTTTTATTTTCGCGCGCAGCGCGTAGAAAGAAATAAATAATAATATTTTTAGTAGATATAGAAGTAGTTGCTGTTGAAACTGTGGAAAAGTTTGTAAACGCTTATGCCGTACTGTTTTTCGAGGTGTAAATGTCGAAAAATTGCTGTTGATAAGCGGTTGGATTTTTTAGAAGTTGTCCACATGGGAATAATATGTTGATAAGCTGTGGAAAAATGTTGATAACTTTTGATTTTATAAAGAATTATCCACATTAAAGGAAATGTTTGCCACGTTATCTACCTTCTCCAGCGGGAGAAGGGGGACCACCGAAGGTGGTGGATGAGGTGTTACATAGGTAATGTATTTTTTCTTAACTTTTCTTGCTCGTGCAAGAAAAGTTACAAAAGAACCACGCCAAGGGGCAAACCGGCTTGAATTTTGCCTGCGCAAAATTCTGCACACGTTTTCCCCTTTGGAATCCCCTTTCGGATTAAGGAAGCTTCGTGACGTTTCATCGTAGGGCGGGGGCTTGCTCCCGCCGCATGCACCCACGCTCACTCTATTGTAAACATAAAAACTCTTATCTACATATTTGTAGGGGGCGACGTCCTCGACGCCCCGTTTTTAAACAATGTAACTTCTTATAAATAATCGGTTTTTGATTTATCAACGCTTCTTGATCCTATTTATAAGATCCTTGATCTCGTTATCAAACGCCGGCTCGGTTGCCATACGCTTTTCGACGGTTTCAATGGAATTTATTATCGTCGTATGATCGCGTCCGAAAACGCGTCCGATCGCGGGGAGAGAACGGTCGGTCAGCTTCTTTATTATATAGACCGAAATGTGTCTTGCCGAAGCGATATTACTCGTTCTCTTTCTGCTCTTCAGGTCATCGACTGTGATTCCGTATTTTTGCGAGACCATTGAGAGTATCTTATCGATCGTCACCGTTACCGGCTCAGATCCGACGACCTGGTCGGAGATACATCTTATCGCAAGGTCGACTGAGACCTCGGCACCCGTTAATATACACTGCGCCGAAATTCTCTTGACCGCGCCCTCAAGCTGACGTACGTTATCGGTCAGGTTTTCCGCTATGTAGTTGATAACCTCTTCGGAGAAGTTAACGCCGAGCTTTTCGACCTTTTTCTTAACGATAGCGGCACGAAGCTCAAAATCGGGGGGATTGATATCTGCGATAACTCCGCATTCAAACCGTGTACGCAGGCGCTCCTCAAGGCGCTCGATATCACGCGGCGGAAGGTCGGAAACCAGGATTATCTGCTTTCCGTTTTCGTAAAGATGGTTAAAGGTATTAAAAAATTCCTCTTGAGTTGACGCCTTACCTGCAATAAACTGAATATCGTCGATAAGCAGAACGTCCGCCTGACGGTATTTTTCACGGAACTCATTTCGTAGATCGTGCGCAAAGGAATCTATCATCTGATTCGTAAATTCCTCGCCCTTGACGTAAACGACCTTATACGACGGGAAATTTTCCTTCAGCTTATTCGCGATAGCATAAAGAAGATGCGTCTTACCGAGTCCGGAAGGACCGTATATAAACAGCGGATTTGCCTGACGCGCAGGGTGGTTAGCAACCGACTGTGCCGCTGCGTGTGCGAACTTATTCGATTCGCCTACAACGAAGGAATCAAAGGTAAATTCCGCAAACGCCGCAGGAACTGCCGCACGGTTAAGAACCTTATTATCACCGACAGTAGAATATATTTCAGCTTTCGGAATGTGGTTTTCCTCGGCAGCTGCCTTGATTTTCTCGGTCGTTTCCTTTTCGTTCTGCTGAGAACGCACCGAAACCGATACCTCAAAGCCGATGACCTCAAAAAGAGCTTCCTTTATCTTATCGAGATAGCGGTTATATACTATATCGCGCTTGAAATCGGAATTTGCCATAAAGACCGCGGTATCGTTGGTAAGCACGGTCATTTTAAGGTCGTTGAACCAGAGCTTCATAACTATATCGTCGTAGCCGTTTATCTCCTGAAGCTTGTCCCGAACGAGCGCCCATATTTCATCAAACTGATTGTTGTCGTTTATATTTATCATTTTTATCCTACTAATGATTAAAATTATAGTTATATATATTATATTATATATAGCGGAAAATTTCAACATCTGTGGATTTTTCTGCGCAATTTTTAACAAAATGTTTACAATTTTAATGGTGGGATTAGCAATTATTTATGAGGTATATTGAACGTTATTATGTAGGGACAGGCGTCCTCGACTGTCCGCATGGGAACAAAGTAACATCGTTATTATGCGGGCGACCAATATCGGGGTTCCCCGAAGCGAATGCAATGAGCTTTGGGGGTTCCCAAGGGTCGCCCCTACGAGGACGTTCAAAATTCTCTTGTAGGGGCGAGCATTGCTCGCCCGTTTTAAGTAAAGTAACATCGCTTCCGAGCGGACAGTCGAGGTGAGGGGTTCCCCGAAACGAGCGAACGCGAGTTTTGGGGGTTCCCGAGGTTGCCTGTCCCTACAAAAAACGTGGCGCATCTTTCTAAAAACAAAAAAACAAGACCTCAAACGAGGTCTTGTTCCTTATAAAATAGATCATATATAAAACGGAATTATCCGAAAGTTTCAAATCAGCTCTATATGAAAAATCTATTTCAAAGTGCGTTATGCACATAAAATTGGAAAACTTACTTTGCGTATTCGATAGCGCGGCTTTCTCTGATAAGCTGGATCTTGATCTGTCCGGGATATTCGAGACTTCCTTCGATCTTCTTAACGATCTCACGTGCGGTGAGGATCATCTGATCGTCGTTTACCTCTTCGGGCTTGACCATTACGCGGATCTCGCGTCCTGCCTGAATAGCGAAGGACTTTTCAACTCCGGGGAAGGAGTTTGCGATCTCCTCAAGCTTCTGCAGACGCTTGAGATAATTTTCAAGGTCCTCACGGCGAGCGCCGGGTCTTGCGGCGGAGATTGCGTCTGCCGCCTGAACTATCATCGCTACGATCGTCTGCGGCTCAACGTCGTTATGATGTGCCTCGATCGCGTGAATGACGTCACGGTTTTCCTTATACTTTCTTGCGATATCAACGCCTATCTGTACGTGAGAGCCCTCGACCTCCTGCGTCATCGACTTACCGATGTCGTGAAGAAGTCCTGCGCGCTTAGCGAGCGTGCTGTCAACGCCCAGCTCGTCGGCAATGATACCTGCTATGTGTGCGACCTCAATAGAGTGGTCAAGCACGTTCTGACCGTAGCTTGTACGGTAGCGTAGGCGTCCGAGGAGCTTAACAAGCTCGTTATTGAGTCCGTGGACTCCTGTATCGAACGTAGCTCTTTCGCCTGCCTGTTTAATGATGTTGTCAACTTCCTTGCGTGACTTTTCAACCGTTTCCTCAATTCTGGTCGGGTGAATACGTCCGTCAAGGATAAGCTTTTCAAGAGCAAGTCTTGCAACTTCGCGTCTTACGGGATCGAAGCAGGATACTGTGATCGCTTCGGGCGTGTCGTCTATAATGAGATCGACACCGGTCATCGTCTCGATAGTTCTGATGTTACGTCCTTCGCGTCCGATAATGCGTCCCTTCATATCGTCGTTCGGCAGAGCGACAACGGAAACGGTTGCTTCGGAAACGTGATCGGATGCGCATCTCTGAATTGCAAGGGAGATAATTTCTCTTGCCTTACGGTCAGCGTCCTCCTTGAGCTGCGATTCGATCTCGACGATCTTCATGACCGCCTCGTGCTTAGCGTCGTCCTCGATCTGACGAACAAGCTCTTCTTTCGCTTCCTCTCTGGAAAGTCCTGCGATCGCCTCAAGCTTTGTCAGCTGCTGCTGGCGGATCTCCTCGGCCTTCGCCATAAGGTCTTCCTGTTCCTTGATCTTGGTACGGAGTATTTCTTCCTTACGCTCATAGCTTTCAACCTTCTTATCGAGGGTCTCTTCACGCTGTGCGACACGTCTTTCGAGCCGTGTGACCTCATTTCTGCGCTCGCGAAGCTCTTTTTCAAACTCGTTTTTGTCCTTGATGATCTTTTCCTTTGCTTCGATCAAAGCTTCCTTCTTGAGAGTTTCGGCGGCTTTTTCGCCTTCCTCTACGATTCTCTTAGCTTCAAGCTCGGCAGATCCGATCTTTGCCTCGGATATCTTCTTACGAATAATAAATCCTACAAGCAAGCCGACAAAAAGAGATGCAACAGCCGCGACAACGCAGATGATGATTTCGGTAGGTCCCATAATACACCTCCTTGTTATTAAATTTTAATAATTTCATATGTAAAGTAAATAGTAATACTTATACAAAATATATTATAATAAAATAATATTGAATTGTCAAGGGTAGGCGTAAAGTTTTTTGGTTTGTTAAAATTTCTTTCATTATTATATATAGCGAAGCGTTTGAATATTTTTGTAGGGTGCGACGTCCTCGACGCACCGTAGGGCGGGGGGTTGCTCGGAACCCCAAAAACTCGCATTCACTCGTTTCGGGGAATCCCTACCTCGACGGTCCGCACGGGAACAAAGTAACATCGTTTTTGTGCGGGCGAGCAATGCTCGCCCCTACAGGAAAATTCCAAACGCCCTCGTAGGGGCGAACTGCGTTCGCCCGTCAAATCTCCCGTTTTATCCGCTTAAATTGATCTGAAACTCCCTCAAAAAAATTTTTTGAAAAATTTTCAAAAACCTATTGACATTCCGTATCAATTAGTATATAATATCGATAGAAAGAAGAGAGGTGACCGAATGAAGAAAAGAAATACGCTTCAAAAATCGATCATTCTCGATGCGCTTAAGGATTTTATGGGAAAGCATCCTACGCCGAACGAGGTGTATGAGTACATTCACGAAAAGCATCCATCTATCAGCCGAGCGACAGTCTTCCGCGTTCTTGCGGGAGAGGTCGAGGACGGAACGGCGCAGAGAGTTTACGCTCCGGATTCAACACTCAGATACGAATACGGCGTAAGAAAACACTATCACGTTTCTTGCCGCGTTTGCGGAAAGGTCGAAGACGTCGAAATGCCGTACCAGTACGGACTTGAAGAGATAGCCGAAGGGCTTAACGGCTTCAAGGTCGAGCGTCACATCGTTGAGTTTATCGGACTCTGCCCCGACTGTGTCGGTCATGAATCCGAAAACATATAAAAAACAAAAAAATAAATTTTAATTAAAGTGAGGAAAAAATTATGAAATTCGTTTGCACAGTTTGCGGTTACGTTCACGAGGGAGACGCTGCTCCCGAAAAGTGCCCGGTATGTAAGGTTCCGGCATCCAAGTTTAAGGTAATGGAAGAAAATGCTGCTCTTGCTGCTGAGCATGAGTACGGCATCTACGCAAAGACCGTTAAGAATAACCCCGACGTTTCCGAGGAAGATAAGAAGTACATCTACGATCAGCTTATGGCTAACTTCATGGGCGAGTGCTCTGAGGTTGGTATGTACCTCTGCATGGCAAGAATCGCTCACAGAGAGGGCTATCCCGAGATCGGTCTCTACTGGGAAAAGGCAGCTTTTGAAGAAGCTGAGCACGCAGCAAAGTTCGCAGAGCTTCTCGGCGAGGACCTCGAGCCGAACATGAAGGCGACCACCAAGGATAACCTCGCATGGCGCGTTGACTGCGAGTACGGCGCAACCGCAGGCAAGTTCGATCTTGCTAAGTGCGCAAAGAAGAACAATCTCGATGCTATCCACGACACCGTTCACGAAATGGCTCGCGACGAGGCAAGACACGGTAAGGCACTCGAGGGACTTCTTAACAGATACTTCAAGTAATCTATGAAGAAAACCAAAAAAAGAAAAAAGTCCGGCATAAAAACAGCAATAATAACCGCTGTTGTATCCGTTGTGTGTATAGTGGGTCTGATTTTGTTGGTACAAAGCGACGAAACGATAACCTCTGACGAAGCGTATAAGATAGTTCTAAAGGATCTTGGAGTAACGTCAGATCAGGTTAGCGATCCGCATATTCACGAAGGGACTTATAAGAATAAATCCTGCTACAATATCTACGTTAATGTAAACGGAAAGTCACTGACCTACGTTGTTTCAACAAAGGGCGAGATATTGTATAAGGGT
This sequence comes from Clostridia bacterium, assembly GCA_017621655.1. Taxonomy (GTDB): domain Bacteria; phylum Bacillota; class Clostridia; order Oscillospirales; family CAG-272; genus Colimorpha_A. The sequence continues at coordinate 16,058 of JAGASS010000004.1, forward strand.
GAGGGCGGTCATAGCCATTAAGTTGGCTTCCCGCAAATGCTCATTGGTCTTAATTTAATAACAAATTTTAGAAAATGGAGAATAATACTATGATCTACGTTTGCCCCTGCGGATACGAATATGATCCTGCGCTCGGCGATCCTGATAACGGCGTAGCACCCGGCACTCCCTGGGAAGATGTTCCCGAGGATTGGGTATGCCCTACCTGCGGTCTCGGCAAGGAAGTATTCGAGGAAGCATAATAATAAGTAATAGGTAATAAGTAATAAACACCCGACATCGCCTAAAAACGATTTTTCGCCCTGCCGGATGTAAAGAAACGGCAGAGGAAGCTCCTCTGCCGTTTTTGATTAAATGAAAGGAGAAAACCATGCTAAAAAAGAAATTTATACTGTCCGCATCAATAGTTTTGATCATCAGCTTGCTTGCAATGATGATCTCAGCAGCACCGCTTGTAAAAAACGTCACCTCAGCGCAAATAGGCGCAAATGAAGCAGAAAACATCGCACTTGCCAAAGTCGGCTTGACGCGTGAAAATATAAGATTTGAACGTACCGAAATAGATCACGAAAGAGGAAAGCTCGTCTGGGAGGTTGAATTTGAATACGAAAATAAAGAGTATTCGTTTGAAATCGACGCTTTGACGGGTAAGATCCTCCGCGAAGAAATTGAGCCGGAGAGAAGACCGATTTCTGCAAATACGACACAGCCCCCCGTAACAGAGCCACCCGTAACGAATCCACCTGCGACGGAACCGCCGGCTACACAGCCGCCTGCATCCGAAAAGCCCGAAGTTACCGAGATCACGCGCAAAGAGGCAATAAATATCGCACTCTCTGAAGCAGGTCTTACGCGTGAGCAGGTCCGTGACCTTGAGGTCGAAAAGGACTATGAGCGCGGCACCCTCGTCTACGAGGTCGAATTTGAGCACGGCAGAAACGAGTATAATTACGAAATACGCGTAAGCGACGGAAAAGTCCTCACTAACTCAATCGAAATTGACGATTGAGTAATAAATAAAAGCAGAGCGAAAGCTCTGCTTTTTATATTATATATATCTTAAGGACTTTGTCAGATTTTTTTGCAAGATTGATAAGCGATTTAGTTCCCTTCGATTTTTCATCCCAAAAAGCAATAACAATATCGGAAGCTTCAACCATTTTTTTATTTCTTGCCGGTCCTGCGGCTCTACCGTATTTATCCCATTCTGCAGGGAAAATCATAGTCTTAAAACCTTTTATTTCCGCATATTTTTCCGCGATAGCATCAACACCGCTGCAATGTCCCGAAATAATTATTATTTCTTCATCACATAATTCTTTTATGTATTCGTCAAGGCATTTGAATATGTATTCACTGTCGTTAAAATCTCTGCAACCGCCGACGGTTATTTTAATGCTCAAAAAAGATTCCTCCTATAATCACTTATGATATGATTTAATAAATATAATATCACCTATAGAATAATTTGTCAACATTACAACGCTTATAGATGATTTATTATATCACCTATGGATATTATAATAATTATAATAATATTAAAAGAGGATGTAATGTGTCAAACAAAACTTTTTTAGAACAAATAGGTGAAAGAGTCTATAATAAGAGAAAAAAGCAGAAATTATCACAAGCTGAATTGGCAGAAAAAATTGGCGTTTCCGTGCAGATGATTTCAAATTTGGAATGTGGTAAAAAAGCTATACGTCCGGAAAATATTGTCAAGGTATGTGAGGCGTTAAATATCAGCGCTGATTATTTGCAGACCGGATATACGGTTGATAATGAAATGAGTGAGATTTTGGAAAAGCTATCGAATCTTTCGCCGAGCGAAATTAAAATTATAAACGAAATGATAGATTATATGAATAACAATAAGTGATAAAAGGAATTACAATGAAAAATTTCAAAATTCCGTCAATTCCGCAAACGACAAATAAATGTATAAGATTTCCAAATGATGTTATTGAAGACGTTGAAAATGCAATTAGAGGAAAAAACTGCACCTTTTCTGCATTTGTAATTGAAGCGGTAAAGGTTGCATTGTCTAATCTTGAAGAAGGAAATGACGATAAATAAAAGCAGAGGCGGTGTTGCTTCTGCTTTTTATATTGCCATTTAGGAATGTTTATGCTAAAATTGAATGGGTGATGAAATGAATAAGGAACTACCGAAGAGAAAACCTACAAGGTTAAATTATTTCGATTACAATTCTTCAGGCGCATACTTTATTACGATATGTACCGAAAACAGAAGAACTTTGCTTTCACGCATTGTAGGGACAGGCGTCCCCGACTGTCCGCAAAACAACGCTTTGTATTCTCCAAAACGTGTGGAACTGTTATCACACGGAAAAATTGCGGATAACACTATTAATCAATTAAATGACTATTATGAGAATATAAAGGTTGACCGATACGTAATAATGCCCAATCACGTGCATATAAATTTGTTCGTTTCCGTAGGCGGGGCGTCGAGGTGAGGGGTTCCCTAAAACGAGTGAAGCGAGTTTTTGGGGTTCCCGAGGTTGTCGCCCCCTACAAAACAGCATTCTACCGTATCGCGCTTTATATCAACCTTCAAAAGATTCTGTAACAAAGAATGCGGTGAAAAAATTTGGCAAAGAACATTTTATGACCATATTATAAGAGATCAAAGAGATTACGAAGAACATATAAAATATATCCACGAAAACCCCGCTCGGTGGTATTTCGACGAATTATATTCAGAATAAAAAGCAGAGGCGTTATAAACACCTTTGCTTTTTTATTATTTTATGTTGCAATTTTGATCGGTTTATGATATGATTTTGGGCAAGGGACTTGTGATCAATTACAAACAAACCCGTAAGAAAGGAAAAATACTATGTTGGAAGGCAAAATCCTCGTTACCGTTGGAGACTCTATTACCTATGGCGCGGACATGGATCCTGCAGGTATTGCGCCCGACGGCTCGCTTATGACCTACGGCTGGCAAATTGCCGAGCGTAATCACATGAAATTTTACAACTGCGGTATTTCCGGCAGCACAATGCAGCACATTGAGGGTAAACCAGACTGCTTCTCCACCGAGGGTGGCAGATATACCCAGCTTCCCGATGAGATCGATTATTTGACCATCCTTTTCGGTTGGAACGACCATGCTTACGGCAAGCTCGGCACTATCGATGACAAGGAAAATACCAGCTACTACGGCGGATATAACGTTGTCTTGCCGTATCTTATCGAGAAGTATCCCGACGCACGCATTTGCCTTATCGTTCCCTTTGGTTGCGATGAGGGACATCGCGACGCGATACGGCTTTTAGCAAACAAGTGGGGCGTTGCCTGTTTCGATATGTGCGGCCCCGGCACGCCGTTCTTCTACACCAAGGAGCCGTCGGTGAACGTTGACCCGTGGGTAGTTTCCTTTAGGCGCAATATGTATCAGGCAAACGGTTGTCACCCCGGATACAAGGGTCACGCGCTTATGGGAAGAGCACTTGAGCATTTCCTGCGCGGTATTTGATTTGTCAGCACTCTAAATAATAAAAAAGCAGAGGCAAATGCCTCTGCTTTTACGTTGCCTTTTTTCGGTATCTGTGCTAAAATAAAATGGGTGATGATAATGGAAAATGAAAAAGAACTACCGAAGAGGAAACCGACAAGGTTAAATTATTTTAATTACAATTCTCCCGGCGCATATTTTCTTACGATATGTACCGAAAACAGAAGAAAGATTCTGTCACACATTGTAGGGGGCGACGTCCACGACGCCCCGCAAAGCGACGTTTCGTATTTGCCAAAACGAATAGAGCTGTCCTATTATGGAAAAATTGCGGATAAATACATAAATCAATTAAATGACTATTATGAGAATATAAAGGTTGACCGATACGTAATAATGCCCAATCACGTTCATATAATTTTGTTCGTTTCGGCAGGCGGGGCGTCGAGGTGAGGGGTTCCCTAAAACGAGTGAAGCGAGTTTTTGGGGTTCCCGAGGTTGTCGCCCCCTACAAAACAGCATTCGATCGTATCGCGCTTTATATCAACCTTCAAAAGATTCTGTAACAAAGAATGCGGTGAAAAAATTTGGCAAAGAACATTTTATGACCATATTATAAGAGATCAAAGAGATTACGAAGAACATATAAAATACATCCACGAAAACCCTGCTAAGTGGTACTTTGACGAGCTATATTCAGAATAAAAAAGCAGAGGCAAACGCCTCTGCTTTTTAGTTTTTATACTATATGAATCTTATTTTCCGCGTCGGAATTCTTCATATCGATGCCATATTTTTCTGCCCGGCGCTTCTCGAAGAACTTCATAGCGACGTTTTCAAACATCGCGTAGGAGAGAAGGTCCTCCTCCTGCTCCATATAGAGCTTGCACTTCTCACGGAGGGTATCAAGCTCGGGCTGGAGAAGATCGGCAGGACGGCAGGTCTTGACCTCTATGTCACCGAGGATCTTTTTAGAAAACTCGGGGTCGATCTCGGCAGGGGTCTTACCGTAGTCACCTGCAAGAATTCCCTTGAATTCCTTTGAAACCTGCTTATATCTTTCGCCCATAAGGACGTTAAGAACTGCCTGAGTACCGACGATCTGCGAGGTCGGAGTAACGAGCGGAACGTAACCTGCGTCGGCTCTTACGCGCGGTACTTCCTCAAGGACCTCCTGAAGAAGCTCACTCTTACCTGCCGCCTTGAGCTGCGAAACGAGGTTCGAGAGCATACCGCCGGGAACCTGGTAAATGAGCGCGTTTACGTCAACCTTCGTGACGGAACGGGAAATGAGTCCGCTTTCATCGTACTTCGCGCGGATGGGAGCGAAGTAACGGCAGACCTCGTCGAGCTTTTTAAGGTCAAGTCCCGTATCGTAGCCGGTGCCCGAGAGGGTCGCGACTATCGCTTCAGTCGGCGCCTGCGAGGTACCCATAGCCATGGGGGAGATCGCGGTGTCAACGATATCACAGCCCGCCTCGATCGCCTTAAGAATGGTCATCGAAGCAAGACCGGAGGTATAGTGAGTATGGAGCTGAATGGGAAGCGAAACGTTATCCTTGAGCGCCTTTACGAGATCGTAAGCGGCGTAGGGGGTGAGAAGTCCCGCCATATCCTTGATGCAGAGAGAATCTGCGCCCATATCCTGAAGCGTTTTCGCAAAATTGACGAAGTAATCGTTATTAAAGACGGGTCCTGTAGTATAGGAGATGGCTGCCTGAACGTGTCCGCCTTCCTTTTTTGTCGCTTCAACTGCGGTCTTGAGGTTACGCGGGTCGTTAAGCGCGTCGAATATTCTGATTATATCAATTCCGTTTGCAATCGATTTCTGAACGAAGTATTCAACGACGTCGTCTGCATAGTGACGGTAGCCGAGCATATTCTGTCCGCGGAAAAGCATCTGAAGCTTGGTGTTTTTAGTGGCGCTTCTTATCTTGCGCAGACGCTCCCACGGATCCTCGTTAAGATAACGGAGGCAGGAGTCGAAGGTCGCACCGCCCCACGCTTCAAGTGAGTGGTAGCCAATACCGTCGAGCTTCTCGATTATCGGAAGCATATCGTCGGTCGTCATTCTCGTAGCCGCGAGCGACTGATGCGCGTCGCGGAGAACTGTTTCTGTAATTTTAACCTTTTGCATTATATTATCCTCAATTTATTATATACTTATAAAATCTTTTGGACGTTTTCTTGCCTTCCCCAGCGGGAGGAAGGTAAGAGGTAAACCTCGGATGAGGTGTTCGTGTAGAATGTAACATAGTTTTTGTGCGGACAGTCGGGGACGCCTGTCCCTACAAATAACGTGGCAAAGCTTTGCCACGTTTTCTCGCTTTCCCAAAGGGAAGGCAAGACGGTGTTCTCAATTTACTATTGTTAATGAAAATTCCTTTATCAGAACATCGAAAGGAACCAACCGGCGGCGACTGCCGAGCCGATAACGCCTGCGACGTTCGGTCCCATTGCGTGCATGAGTAAGAAGTTACTCGGATCCTCCTTCTGACCGACCATCTGCGCAACTCTTGCCGCCATCGGGACAGCGGAAACGCCTGCAGAGCCGATGAGGGGATTGATCTTTCCGCCTGTGAGCTTGCACATGAGTTTCGCGACGAGAAGTCCGCCGAGCGTAGAAAGACAGAATGCGGTAAGACCGAGAGCGATAATGCAAAGCGTCTCTGCCTTAAGGAAGTTTTCAGCGTTAGCTGTCGCGCCGACAGAAACACCAAGAAGTATCGTGATGATATTTATAAGCTCATTCTGCGCGGTCTTTGAAAGACGGTCAACAACGCCTGTTACGTTAAAGAGGTTACCGAGCATGAGGAATCCGACAAGGGGTGCTGCCGAGGGAAGAATAAGACAAACGACAGCGGTAACGATTATCGGGAAAAGGATAAGCTCGGTCTTACTAACCTTACGGAGCGAGGTCATCTTGATCTGACGCTCTTTTTTCGTCGTAACGAGCTTCATGATCGGCGGCTGAATTATCGGAATCAGCGCCATATAGGAATATGCCGCGATAGCGATAGCCGGCAGAAGCGTCGAAGCAAGCTCCTTTGTGACGAGAATCGCAGTCGGTCCGTCAGCACCGCCGATGATACCGATAGCGGCAGCGGCTTTACCGTTGAATCCGAGGAAGAGCGCGCCTGCGAATGCGGCAAAGTCACCAAACTGTGCGCCTGCACCGAGCATGAGCGATTTCGGGTTAGCGATAAGGGGCGAGAAGTCGGTCATCGCGCCGATTCCCATGAATATGAGCGACGGATAAATACCGAGCTTGACGCCGATGTAGAGAATATCGAGCAGTCCGCCTTCCTTCAGCACCTGACCGAAATTGACCGTTTTGTCAAGGAAAAGCTCGGGATGATAAAGCTCAGTGCCGGGCAGGTTAGCTAGAAGCATACCGAATGCGATGGGTAATAGGAGCATCGGCTCAAACTTACGCCAAATCGCAAGGTAGAAGAGCGCACCGATAATGACGTACATTATCAGGTACTTGATGAGGAGAGTCGTATCGAGGGAAGCTAAATAGATACCCGTTGACTCCCAGAACGTTTTTAATGCTTCAACCATAGGTTTTTACCCTTATGCGATAGTTGCGATAACTTCACCGGTCGCAACGGTCTGACCTGCGGAGACGGTAACGGAGGTAACTGTGCCGTCGCAGGGAGCGAAGATCTCGTTTTCCATCTTCATTGCTTCAAGGAGGCAAACGAGGTCGCCCTTCTTGACCGACTGGCCGTTCGAAACTGCTATTTTAAGAATAGTACCCTGCATGGGAGCGTTAACGGGAGTGCCGTTTCCCTTGGGTGCTGCCTTAGGTGCGGGAGCCGCCTTGGGAGCTGCTGCTACGGGAGCTGCTACGGGTGCGGAGACATTGTTAGATGCGCCGACCTCTTCTACTTCTACCTCGTAAACTACGCCGTTTACGGTTACGTTATAAAGCTTTGACATTTTATTATCTTCCTTTCAATTGATCCGATTAGTGCTTTTTTCTGAATGATACGACCTTGAAGGAGCTTGTCGGCTTGCCTTCGTAAGCGGAGATCGCGGCAACTATCGCGGCGACGATCGGCTTTTCGTCCTGCTCTGCGGGAGCAGGGACATCGGGTATCGCTTCCGCCTTTGGTGCGGCAACGGTCTCGACCTTCTTTATCTTCGGCTTTCTGTCAAACACCTTGCCGAAGAGGGCGAGAATAAACCAGATGAGCGCGAGAACGGCGAAAACCAAAATATATCCGCCGATTCCCGTCGTTAAGATTTGATTGAGCTTTTCGGAGAGGGTAAGGTCGGATGCGACCTCCTTCGAAAAGTTTAGAAACGACATATAAAACATATCAGCCACCGTTAAGCGAGGAACTCGAGAGCCGATGCCATTCTCTGCTTAAGCTCGGTACCTGAGACGATGTCGTCTATATCGCCCGAGCGAGCGTTATTGAGAGCCGAGGCAGGGCCTGAGATCCATTCTTCCTTTAGCGAAGCGCGTGTAGCGTTCGGGTCAGCTGCTTCCTTCAGCTCGGAATCGTAGAGGAACTCAACTGCGGTGTCGGGATCGAGCACCGAGATAACTGCGCCGTCGAGGGCAAACACGAAGGACGCACCGAGGGACTTTGATCCCATAAGCGTGTATGCCGAGCCGTATGCGTTACCGATTATAGCGGTTACCGAAATTTCGCTGTTCGTATATGCGAATGCGAGGTCGGAAAGAGCCGTAAGATAATTCTTGCAGCCGCCCTTGAAGCCGACTGTATTTACGAGAGTGATAACGGGAATCTCGAAGTCAGAGCAGAGATTAACGAAGCGAGCCGCCTTTTTCGCGGAAGCACAGGTGAGCGCACCGCCGTTTTCGGTCGGCTGGTTTGCAACGACGCCGACAACTCTGCCGTTAAAGGTGATAAGAGCCGTAACAAGCTCCTTCGAAAGATTTTCGGAAAGATACATAGGCGCGCGGTCGTCGGAAAGGGCAGAGATAAGGTCCTTTACGTCTCCGTCGACGTACGCATTTACGTCAAGCGGCTCGTTTATATTTTCGCAGTCGTCGCCGATGACGGTTCCCTCCTCGCAGTTAGAGGGGAGAAGCGAAAGAAGCTTTGTAAGAGTCGCTACAAGCTCGTTTTCGGGGATCACGATGTCGGGATTTCCGATCGAATCGCCGTTCGGGATAAGGTATCTTTCGCCCTTATCGGTCGCAACAGTTATATCAAACATCTCGGAAAGAACAGCCGAAGCGCCGCCGCATGCGCCGTTTATTACGGCGATCTGAGGTATAAGCGCCTTCGCCTCGCTGATCTTAGCCATTACGGAGCCGTAGGCGGAGAGGCAGTCGATTCCCTCGCTTACCTTTGCTCCTGCTCCCGAGAAGACGCCGATAACGGGTGCGCCTGCCTTGAGAGCCGAATCGTAAAGGGCGCAGATCTTTTTGCCGTGAGAGGCGGTAAACGCCGCCTTGTCGACGGTCTTGTCCTGAACGAACGCGTAAACGGGACGTCCATAGACCGATCCGCAACCGGTAATTACTCCTTCAAAATTTCCTTCACCCTGCTTCACGTAGGTGCCGAATTCAAGGAAGGTACCCTCGTCAAAAAGCGCGGAAAGAAGGACTCTTGCGTCCGCCGACGAAGCGTTTATCTCTTCACGCAGCTCGGCAGAAGTCTTTTTGTTCTGTGCCATGTTTTTCCTCCGAATTTTGGGTGTTGAATAATAATAAACCATTCTCCCCCATTATTAATTATATTGTAAACCAAAAAGCAAATTTTGTCAATGAATATGTGTGAATTTTCAAAGAAATTTTCATGAAAATAAAAAATCCCCCGAGGGGGAGGAGAAGAAAAATGAAATATCGCATACGCGATATGAAATGATCCTGCGGATCATGAAATATTTTGCCTATCGGCAAAATATGAAATAAAATTTGCCCATATTCGCGTCAGCGAATATTTCACATTTGCGAAGCAAATATTTCATAGCGAAGCTATTTCATTTGCCTGAAAGGGCAAATTTCATTGAAAAAAGCAAGTCTTTCGACTTGCTTTTTTCTTGGCGCGCCCTAGAGGATTCGAACCTCTGACCTACCGGTTCGTAGCCGGGCACTCTATCCGCTGAGCTAAGGGCGCATTATTTTCGTGCGACATATAGTCTACCACAGAAAGAAAGATTTGTCAAGTGATTTTTGAAAATAATTATTTTGTTTTTGTGCGGGAGGGGAAACTCTCCCCTACAAGAGATATATCGAACGTCAATTTGTAGGGACAGGCAACCTCGGGAACCCCCAAAACTCGCGTTCGCTCGTTTCGGGGAACCCCTCCCCTCGACTGTCCGCACGTGAACAAAGTAACACCGTTTTTTTGCGGGCGAGCACAGGCGAGGGTTCCCGAAAATGAGCGAAGCGAGTTTTTGGGGTTCCGAGGTCGCCCCTACCGTGAAAATATCAAACGTTTCCGTAGGGGCGAACTGCGTTCGCCCGTCTTTACGTAAAGAAACATCGTTTTCAAACGGTGCGTCGAGGACGTCGCACCCTACAAACAACGTGTCGAAGCATCGGGGCGTCGTCTTGCCTTTTCAAAAAACAAAAGGGCGAAAGATCGCCCTTTTGAAAAATTACTTATTTTCCCTTATTTTCTTAAAAAAATTGCTCAAAACCGCCTTGCATTCCGTTTCCATAACTCCGCCGACGATCTCGGGGCGCGAGGAATAGGGATACGAAGCGAGATTAATAAGACTTCCGAACGACCCCTCGCGGCTGTCGTATGCGCCGAAGACAACACGGTCAATACGCGAATTTATAATCGCGCCTGCGCACATCGGGCATGGCTCAAGGGTAACGTAAAGGGTGCAATCGGTCAGGTGCCAACCGCCGAGATATTGACAGGCACGTCGGATTGCGGAGGTTTCCGCGTGCGCGGTGGCGTCGAAGACCGTCTCGCGCTCGTTGTGCGCCGAGGCGATGACCTCGCCGCGGCGGACGATGACCGCCCCTATCGGAACTTCACCTTTTTCAGCCGCCTTTTTTGCCTCTTCAAGGGCAAGCAGCATGTATTTTTCGTCAGACATCAAAAGCACCTATGTACATTTTCTTCATCTCGAGCGCGTCCTCAGCCATCGTTCCTGCGCTTTCGCAGATGATACGGGGCGTGAGGTTATTCTCGTAAAGAACTTTCGCAAGAGGCGAAAATTCGGGACCGTAAACTGTATCGGTAAAGGTAAGATGCTTCTTTTCACCACCACCTGTGAACTCGATCTTCGAGAAATGACAGTGCAGATTTTTCGCGACCTCGTCACCAAGGGAAGAGCCGATCTTATCGAAAACGCGCTTGTAATCGTCCTCGGTGACGAAAACGTTACCGAGATCGCGTGCGTTCAGATGACCGAAGTCAACAACGGGGATAAGACGCGGACTGATCTTACAAAGCTCGATGACCTCGTCAAGCGTTCCGAGCTGATTTATCTTGCCCATCGTTTCAAGACCAAATTTTACGTCAGTCTCTATCTCCTCAAGAGCGCGCGAGATAGTATCGGAGGCAAGCGCGAGCGCCTCTGCTCGAGTTATCTTCGACGCGCTTCCCGTGTGGATAACTATGCGGTCAGCGCCGAGAAGCTCGGCCGCGTGAACGCTTTTGCGTATATAATCAATACTCTTAAGGCGTTTTTCGGTTTCAACGCCCGAAAGGGAGATGAAATACGGCGCGTGAAGCGACATCGCAATGCCGTATTCCTTTGCCTTGTTTCCGACCTCGATGAAATTCGCATCGGAGCCGGTCACGCCGTTTCCGCACTGATATTCGTATGCGTCAAGACCGATCTCATAAAGCCATTTCGGTGCTTGCTTTGTCGATTTGTTTCCTGCGGCGTAGAAGCTCTCGGAGTTTCCGCCCGGTCCGAAAAGTGCGCGGTCACTCATGGTATATTCACCGTATCGGCAAGCTCGATGGTATCAAGCTTGACACCGCTGTAGGTCACCTTGCTGTTGAAAACTGCCTCTACGCTGACCGTATCGCCGCTTTCGACTTCAATAGTCTTAGTATAAAGCAGAGTCTGTCCCTTTTGGTTTTCCTCTTGCTTTATTGCGTCGGTTGAGAACTTATATTCTTCGCCGTCGACGGTAAGAACGTTATCGTATCTGCCCTTTAAGCTGATGCTGTAATGCTCAAGATAAAGCTCAACGGTAAGATAAGCTTTTCCGTTCTGCTCGTAAGCGGTAACGTCAGCGCGGAGATTGAGAGCAACACCGGTATCTGACTTAAAGCTCTTTTCAATAAGAAGCTTGTCGGGGGTTACGGGAGGATCAATTTCATCGGGACCTGTCGTTACGTCGGGGTCAGTGGTAACCTCGGGCGTGGTCGTTACGTCGGGGGTAGTCGTAGTGCCGGGCGTGGTTGACTGATCCGGGGTCGTAGTATCGGGATTTGTCGTGTCGGGGGAGGTGGAATCGGGATTTGTCGTGTCGCCTGCCGTGGTCGTGACGGACGGATTCTTTTCCTTATCACCGTCGTCACCGTTGTTCATTATAAGAAGCGCCGCGCCGAGCGAAACGATCATTATAACGAGCAGAACGATTATGAATTTTACTGCAGCGTCAATTTTCATCTTTTTTCTCCTTTATTTACTTATTACTGTATAGATCTGCCATCCGAGTTCCTCCGAATATGCGGCAATTCTGCCGTCGGAAACGTCGGAAATATAGTCGAAAATGAAGGGAAGAACGGTGTTTCCCTCGGTGTCTACCATTCCGTAACCGCTGTCGGTGTGTGCAACGGCAAGTCCCTGAAAATAGGGTCGCGCCTCATCGAAAACGGGGGAAAATACCCAGGAATTGTCGACGTTCATATATCCGTATCTGCCGTTTTTGGAGACGAGCATTATTCCGTCGGAATAATTTTCAATCGAATAGCTTCCGGGAGGAGTGACTCTCGTGCCCTTCTTGGTGTAGAGCAGATTTACGGTCTTAACAAGCTTTGTCGCGGTCTTTGCGTCAAGAAGCGCATAGCGCACCATGACGTGACCGTCGCTGCAAAAGTACATTCCCATATCGTTTACGTCGTTATTTATTCCGCCGTATAGGGATTGGTAATGCTTTTTATGGTTGAAGTCGGACGGGGAAACGTAGGGAGTGTCGAGAAGCGAAATCACGCGGTTTCCCTTCGTATCAATGAAAAGATAGCGGTAAGTCTCGTAAACTACGCAGGCAATACCGTCGGAGGTGAAGTCGTAAGCCATCGTATATTGCGGCTTGATAACGACCTTTCCTGCGCTGTTTTTATAGCCGTAAAGCTCGCGGTAGCTTACGCGGTAGAGCTTTCCGTCCTTCTCAATTATATCGCCCTCGTTCGGCTCGGTAACGGGCGGAATTTCGGGATCGGGTGCGGTAGTTTCACCCTCGCTCGTTTCGGGCGCTGTGGTCTCACTTTCGGTAGTATCGGGGGCAGTCGTTTCGCCCTCTGTGGTATCGGGACCTGTCGTATCGCCATCCGTCGTGTCGGGGTTTGCCGTATCACCTGCGGTAGTCTCAGAAGAATCGGTTGCGGTGCGCAAGTTCAACACTGCAGGCGCATCGGTGGTGTCTTCGGGGGTCGTGGTGACTTCAGGCGTTGTAGTAACTTCGGGTGTTGTGGTTACTTCGTCCGACGTTGTTCCGTCGGGATCGGTCGTATCGGGTACGGTAGTCTCACCGTCGGTAGTCTCACCGTCGGTAGTCTCACCGTCGGTTGTTTCTTCGGGTGTCGTTTCGGGCGGTTCAGTAGTTACGGTGCCGACGAGCGTCAGCTCCATCACCCTTTCCTTAAAGGGGAAAAGGTCGATATTCGACTGCGCAAAATATCTCGGCGCGTCGAGCGCGATTGGAAGCATCTTTATATCTTTTATATCGATCTCCGTCAGCCCGTCGTCACTTATTTTATAATACTTTCCGCCGCTTTCTATGGCGGGCATACCGTCGTAGGTCTTTTGGTTGAGCAATGTAAGGGTGACGTTTTCGACCAGAAGGTCGCCGTTTTTGTTATAGATCGCGTTCGTTTTTCCGTTGTTTACGATCGCGTATCCATAGTAGAGACGGATTCTCGGAAGATCAGTTGATTTCGTCTCTTTTTTGGTGGAAAGAGTACCGTTTGCAACCTCGTAGAAAACGTTTTTCGTAACGAGATGCGTTGTCAGCGAAAATTCTCCGTCAAGAAACGGCGCGTTCGTCTTCGCAAGCGCAGAATTTTTGCCGAATCTTGAATACGAAAGCGTGTATCCGTTTTCGAGCGCTTCGCTTAAGTCCTTGATTTTTGAAAGAATTTCCTTGATCTCGTCGTCGTTCATTGGCGGCTGCGTGACCGTCGTGTCGTCACCGTCGGTAGTGACGTCGGGACCGACGCCGTTTGTCGTTTCGTCGGGTGTTGTATAGACGACGGGGCGTTTTATGAATGTAAAATCGTATGCGCCGCCGTCATATAGAATGATCGCGACGATGAACGATAAAAACAGCACCATCGCCGTTATTCTTATGACAACATTTTTTGTCAGCTTCATTTTATCACCGTTATTTGTGGTATTTTCCGTTATTTATTATGGTAAATGCGCGGTATATCTGTTCAAGCAGAATGACTCTCATCAGCTGATGCGGAAAGGTCATTTTCGAAAATGACAGACGTAGGTCGCAGGACGCCTTGACGTCCTCTCCCATTCCGTCGGAATCTCCGATGACGAAAACGATCTCCGATATTCCGCGTGTCGGAAGCTCGTCGAGCTTGGATGCAAGCTCCTCGCTCGATAGCTGCTTTCCCTCAACGCAGAGCGCGATCTTGAACGCCTTTTTCGGCAGGTTCGGGATCAGCTCGCGGTCGGTCTTGGTCTCCTTTATTACAAGGGAAGCGTAACCGCTTATTCTTTTTGAGTATTCTTTTATCGCGTCGCGCAGGAATTGCTCCTTGAGCGTGCCGACGCAGAGAACAGTTACGTTAAGCATAGTTTGTCCTAATTTAAGGTATTATTGAGGTCGTTATGGATTTTAGAAACGAATTTGTAGGGGGCGACGTCCTCGACGCCCCGTTACAACGATTAAACGTTCTTGCAACACAACTCGCTATCAAGAAAATTTTTAACCCTTTCAATAAGATACATTGCACCCTTTGCGGGGCGTCGAGGACGTCGCCCCCTACACGGCGTTTTAGATATTATCGTTACTCTCTAGCAAAACCGTTATTTCGTCTCTTTTTGCGCACTTGACCTCGACGCCGTACGGGTCGGTTGACTTTTTTACCGTTTCAAGCGCGATATCGGGGGTATTGTTTTCCTCACTTAAATGCGCGAGCATCAGTTTTTTCGTGCCATGACGCGCCCACGCGCCCGAAATTTCGGCGCAATCGTCGTTTGAAAGATGACCGCCGCCGGAAAGAATTCGGGATTTGAGAGCCGCAGGATAATTTCCGCAACGCACCATCTCGCGGTCGTGATTCGCCTCGATAATTACCGCCTCGCATCCGCAAAGGCAGTCGTAAACTGTCTGCGTGACGTATCCGATGTCGGTTACGATGCCGACCGATGTGCCGAGGTGCGTAAAACGGTATCCGACGCAGGCGTGGCTGTCGTGCGGAACGGGAAACGCTTCGATATGAAGCTCGCCGACGTCGTATGTAAATTCAGCTCCGTGACGTATAAGACAGGTATCTAGGATGCTGTTTTTCTGAATATTCATTGCGTTTGCACTCTGCTCGGTCATATGTACTCGGCAGGGATGCTTTTTAAGCAGCGTCGAGAGGGCGTGCGTGTGGTCGCCGTGCTCGTGAGTTATGAAAATATCGGAAACGCGGTGGATCGTGCTTCCGACGCTCTCAAGTGCGGCGATCAACGCCTTTGCGCTTCCGCCTGCATCAAGAAGCACTGTATGCTCACCCGCTTCTATCAGCGTGCAGTTTCCGGACGATCCGGAATAAAGGGAAATAACTCTCATCAGAATTTCAGTCCTAGATTATTCGTTGCAAAAAGATACGCGGTGTCGAAAAGAAGCGTGAATAATATTGCGATTATGATGTAAAGGATAGGTCTGCTTTTTTCAAATCGGCGCGCCTGCTCGTTTATGATCGCATTTTTTTCTTCATTTGTAAGCTCGTCCGAAAGATCGTCATGCGAGATCGGGCGGAACGTGCCGCGGTTGACTGCGATATATATCATAGCAAAAACGGCAAGTCCGATCCAATAAATATGCACTGCGGCGATAAACTCAAGCGCGATCATCACCTGATATGCGGCAAATATGAGCGCGGTCACTAAAAGCAGTATCAGGGCGCGCTTAACGGGAAACTTCTTTTTCTTTTTTGCTTCGGTCACAGCGACCTGTTTTTTCTTTTTCTTCTTGTGTTTAGCCAAGGGATACCTCTATTTTGGGGATTATTATTTGACGGCTGAAATTATCGTCACATTGTTGTAGGGGGCGACGTCCTCGACGCCCCGTTGCAACATTTAATATTTTAAAAAACAAACAAATCTATCAATAAAGTTTTTAAATATCAGATTAAAAAATGCTTTGCCTATGATGCGGGGCGTCGAGGACGTCGCCCCCTACAATAAAGTGGAACACATATTGTTTTGTGGGAAAGCTATTTTGCTTCTTATCACGAAACGTCCTCGCCCTTCAGCGCGGCAATTCCGAGGCGGAGCGCCTTTGACGCGACGCGTCTTTCGTCGGGGGTGCCGTTTTCGAGCATCGGGAGAAGCGAACGGAAAAATTCACCTATTATGGTCGGGTCGTTCTTCAATTGCTCCGTGCCGTAAAGCGGGAGCGTGAGATCGCGTATTTCAAGGAAAAATACGCCGTTTATCTCGCTTTCGAGGGCATTTACGTCGATATTCAGCGTAGTCGGAACGAAGCCGACAAGCTCGATGCGCAAAAACGTCGTTTCGCTGTACTCGGAAACGAGCGCTGAGATCTTGCGTCGAAGCTCGCTGCCGTCGGTGATGCCCGAAACGTCGAGGGTCGATTCCTCGTAATTGTAGGTAGAAATTATCTTGCTTTCAAAGGTCGGCTTGCCGCCGTCAAAGGTAACGATTATCGCGCCCTTTGCGCCCGTTTCGCCGAAATCGCGTCCGTTAAGGCAGCCGCAGTAGGCGTAAGGAACGTTGCCTGCCATCTTAACACCCTCGTTAAGATGGATATGACCGAAGCCGCAGTAGGAGAAGCCGCTGTTCTCAACATCGGTAAGGGAAACAGGGCAGTACGGTGAAAGCGGATCGCCGATCTCTGCGTGACCGCAGAGAATATTTATCTTGCTGTTATCCTCGGGGGTAACGCCGACGAACGGACATGCTTCAAGCGTGTTCGTGCCGACGAATGCGTAGCCGTAAACACGGAGATTCGTGCCCTCGATGTCGATATATGACAGCTCGTTTGACTTGAATATATGGACGTTATCGGGGAATTTTCCCGAGTAAACGCCGCCGTCGCAAATCGGGTCGTGATTTCCGGGGGAAATAACGAACTTCACGTTCGGCACGCTCGACACCGCTTCGTTAAAAAATGCAACCGTTTCTGCGGAAACGAACGGCGTGTCGAAAACGTCGCCTGCCATAATTACAACGTCGATATTTTCGGTTTTCACGGTATTTATAAGAGAAAGGAACGACTTTTTTAGCTCCCGTCTCATAAGCGCCGATTGCTCCGCCGCCTTTGAATGGAACGGCGATTCAAGATGTATGTCTGCGCAGTGAAGAACTTTTATCATAGTATTTTCTCTTTCGGCTCTTATATTTATAGATAAATATAGTTATACACCATAATTATAATAGAAAATGAAAGATTTTTCAACTGTTTTGAAAGATAATATAATAATTTACAATATTGGATTTTAACTATTGCATTTTCTTCCGATAAATGCTATAATGTCTGTGCCAAACAAATTTCATAAGTAAACTATAGGGATATTTTTCTCTTTTTTCAGAAAGAGTGAATTATACCTTTTTTCGTCGTACACAATCAACTGTATGAATTTGGTAAAATCGCAAATTCCATCAGGTTGATATGTACGATGAATATCCGTATGTTTACTTGAAATTTGTTTGGCGACAATCGGAGTTTGCGTTTTTCGGTGCGTTGACTTCGGTTGGCGCACTTTTTTGTTTTAGGAGGAAAAAATGAAAAAACAAACGAAAACGCTATTGATTATTGCAACGGTCATAGTCCTTTGCATTGCTGTTCCTGTTGTTATTTTTCTGACCAAAGCCAACAAAGACGACAAGGGCGGCGAAG
The DNA here is from genome assembly GCA_017621655.1 of Clostridia bacterium. Classification (GTDB taxonomy): domain Bacteria; phylum Bacillota; class Clostridia; order Oscillospirales; family CAG-272; genus Colimorpha_A. The sequence goes on from JAGASS010000004.1 coordinate 33,750, forward strand.
AAACTCAACAGATCACAACGCAACCGGATCACATTCACACGATCAGTGATTGGGTCATAATAAAGGAACCCACCTGCGTAGAAGAAGGAACTCGGGAAAGAAGTTGCGAATGCGGTTTGACGGAGACAGAAAAGATACATACCATCGATCATACCGAAGAGATCGATAAGGCAATTGCAGCCACCTGTACCGAAACAGGTCTTACCGAAGGCAAACATTGCTCGGTATGTAATACCGTTCTCGTAAAACAGGAAACGGTATCTGCTAAAGGACATACTGAACAGGTTGATAAGGCAGTATCACCTACCTGCACCAAGGATGGTAAGACGCAAGGAAAGCACTGCTCGGTATGTAATACTGTACTCGTAAAACAGGAGAGCGTAAAGGCAACGGGGCATACAGAAGTTAAAGATAACGCGGTTGCCGCTACATGCTCTCAAAAAGGTAAGACCGAGGGAAGTCACTGTAAAACCTGTGGAACGGTGATAAAAGCTCAAAAGGATATTGATAAGTTGGCACACACCGAGGTCGTAGATAAAGGATATGATGCGACCTGTACGAAGAACGGTTTGAGCGATGGAAAACACTGTTCGGTCTGCGGTACGGTTATCGCAAAGCAGGAGGTGATCTCCTCGCGCGGTCATTCTTACGGTAGCTGGAAAACTATTTCTACGGCGACATGCAGTACGTCGGGAAGCAGTCAGCGTACTTGCACGGCGTGCGGTGACGTTCAAACAAGCACGGATCCTGCGACGGGGTCACACAATTATGTTAACGGAAAGTGTAACGGCTGCGGCAAATATCTGCCGGGATCAGATCATTTGACCTATACATTAAAGAGTGATGGTACCTATGCTTGCAAAGGGTTTGATACGTATTACATTTCAAGACCCAGTCAGATTCCGACGACGATAGTGATTCCGGCGTATTATGAAGGAATACGCGTAACGTCTATTGGATACGGTGCGTTCAATTCACCAGCGGGAAGGAAAGTTAAAGAGTTCATTATTTCCGATGGAATTACCGATATCGGAGGACAGGCATTTTACGACTGTTCGATGATTACATCGATCAGCATTCCCAACAGCGTTACTTCTATTGGTACAGCCGCATTTTACGGCACTGATTTGCAGGCGGTTTACATAAAGACGACGGGCTGGAAGCAAAGCGGAACCGGTTCCACTTACGATTTCAGTGATCCCTATGCAGCTGCTAGCATATTCAGAAAAATGTCATTTGCCGCATATCGCTAATAAGCTCAACATAATATAACAAAAGTCGATCAATTAAAACCAACAAGGTAATGCTTTGCGTTACCTTATTGGTTTTTTTAGGGGAAAGGCATTCAGGTGTGATGTAACACCGTTTTGTAACGGCGGGAGCGCGGGGTTCCCCGAAACGAATGCAATGAGTTTTGGGGGTTCCGATCTTGCCCCCGCCCTACCAAAGAGACGCGCCGCGTTGTCTTGGCTCCCCCGCAGATGCCTTTGGCATCTGCTTGGAGCATCCGCGAAGCGGTGAGAGGGGGGCAAACGTTTGCCCTCACCCAAAGGGGAGCCAAACAAAAAACCGCCGAGGAATCGGCGGTTTTTATCATTGTGCAACGAAAACCACCAGCGGTGCTGGTGGTTCCAAAAAGCTTTAGCTATGAGTAGAAAAAGAATCCTCCTTCGTTTATAATAGGAGTGGGTTTGCCAACCACGACCAAAAAACGAAGGAGGAATCAAGTAATGAGA